>NZ_JABFMW010000001.1 GCF_013359725.1 Pseudarthrobacter sp. C4D7
GCAGGTCAAACCCTAGTTAGAGACCAGACCCTTACACACTCTATGAAACACCCTCTCTCCTTATTGAACCTGTCAGACCCACAAAGCTCTTTAAGAGCTGCCGACTTGCGTCCACCAGGTCCGCCAGTCCATCCGCGACACCCCAAACGGCGCCACCAAAGCCATTCCCGTGCTGCCATACGGACCCGAACAGTCCCGTGGTTCATCAAACGGCTCCAGGAGAGTTGGCGCAGCAGCCACGACGCTTCGTAACAAACCGCCGTTCACAGCCAATCTTGAGGTTTGCTCCCTATGGTCAGCGCATGAGCCGGCACGGGGGAAGTTACGACGTTCGCTATTCGAAGCGGGATGTACGGCAGCGCAGGCTGCGGTTTATCTCCTACGTGGCACTGGCTGCCTTGGCCGTTGCCACTATCGGGGTGGTCCTGATGGCGGTGGAGCGCTAAGCGCGCCACCGGCACGCAGAGCCAAGAAAGTACCCCTGACCTGCGCTAACACCCATTCTTGAGTCAACCTTGAGGGTAGACCGCAGGGTAAATTGAGTTCGCCCCGCCAAGGTGGAGGCATGCTCTCACGTCTCCGGGCAGGGAGCGTTGTTCTCACCTGCGCCCTGCTTGCCGCCGTCCCATTCCAGCCCGCCACCGCCGCAGCCGCCGCTCCCGCCGCAGCACCCGCGGAACGCGTCGCCGCCACCCACACCAACCCGACCACCGCCAACGCCAGCCTGGGCTCCGTCTCGGCCATGCCCGGCCAGTCCGGGCAGGAGCTCGCGGTCCCGGTGGCCCCCGGCCTGCAGCCCGCCCGCATCACCGGCAGCATCGCCGTCACCGGCCAGCCCACCACCGGCACCATCCGCGTCAGCGCTCAGGGCAGGACCCTCCTCGAAGCACCCGCCAAGGGAACCATCGCACTGGACGCCCCCGTCAGCGCGGCGGACCTCACCGACCACCAGCTGGTCCTGGCCCTCGAATACAACCCCGCCGTCCGGGACGTCTGCACCGCCACCCAGTCCACCGCCACCCTCAGCAGCCTCAGCCTCACCACCCAGGGCACCGAAACCGCGCCCACCACCGTGGCCGAATTCCTGGCCCCCTCCGTACCGGCCATCCTCATCCCCGTCCCGGCCGAACCCGCCACGGACGTCTCCGCCGCCGTCCTCGCCGCGTCCGCCGCCATGGCCCACCGTTACCCTGACGCCGCACTCAAGCTCGTGCCGCCGCAGGACGTGGACGCCCAGGCCGCTGCCCTCCCCGCCGGCTCCCGCATCATCACCCTCAGCAGCACGGACGGCCCCGCCAGCACCACGCTCGGCACCCAGGCCGGCCGCCCCGCCCTCACCATCACCGGCACCGGCGAGGGCCTCCGCACCGCTGCCCGCGCCCTGGCAGACACCAAATCCGCCCTGGCGGACAGCGCCACCGTCACCGGCATGACCGCCACCGTCCCCGCCGCCGCCGGACCCGAACAAACCTTCACGGACCTGGGCGCCCAGTCCATCCGGCTGGCCGGCTACGGAACCCAGGAAACGTACCTGGGCGTCAACCAGTCCCAATTCGGCGGCCCCGTCTCCGCCATCAGCCTCCAGCTCCGCGGCACCCACACCGCCATCCCCACCGGCGGGCAGGCCGCACTCTCCGTCTACTGGAACGACTACCTGCTCAGTTCCCAAACCCTGGACGGCGACACCTTCGACCTCACCGCCGACGTCCCCGCCGGCCACATCCAGTCCCGCAACGGACTCCGCCTGCGCCTCACCGCCCTCCCCGCCGGCGGCGACTGCTCCGGCCCCGCGGGCCTGCTCCCCATGGAACTGACCGTGGACACCACCGGCAGCAAACTCACCGCCCAGCGCGGAGACTCCATCAAGCCCGGCTTCGCCCGCTTCCCCCAGGTCCTGGGCACCACCCTCCCCATCGCGTTCGACGCCGGCGCTACCGCCCAGCAAAACACCATCAACGCCGCCACGCTGGCGTTCTCCCTCCAACGCGACAACGACGCCCTCCTGGACGTCCGCCTCACCACCCCCGCCGCCCTGCTGGACTCCAGCGACTCCGGGCTCCTGGTGGGCGCCACCCCCTCCACCGCCGACCAGGCCGGCGCCCCGCTCCGGCTCGCCGGGTTCCGCACCGTCTCCAGCAAGGACATCGAATACGGCGTAGGCACCACCGCCCCCTACGGCGCCCTGGAAGCCTACGAACACAACGGCCGCAACCTCCTGCTCCTGGGCGGCTGGGCCCCGGACACCGCCGACGCCACGGCGAAGGCAGCAGCCACCCCCGGAACCCTGCAGGCCAGCCTGGCCAGCTACATCCAGCAGCAGCCCGGCGGCTGGAGCTCCCTGTCCCGCAACCTCCTGGTCACCCAGACCACCGGCACCCCCGTGCTGCTGGAGACCAACGCCATCACCCCGCAGGCCGAAGTCACCGACGGCTTCCGGCCGCTGGCACTCTGGCTCGCCGCCGCAGCCGCCGCGCTCATCCTGGCCGCAGGCACCCGGGTGCTGCTCCGCCGCAAGCACCGCCGCACCGCCCGGGCCCACGCCGACGCCCTGGAACAGGCCGCCGCGGACACCGCCCATGGTCAGTGACCTGCAGGCGGCGCCCGCACCCCTGACGGTTGCCCCGGCCGGACCGGCCGCACCGGCGGGGGAGCGGACCCCATGGCTGCGCCGCACCTGGACCGCCCTCGGGGCACCTGCTGCCGGGCGCCGCGTCCCCGGGACGGCCGCCATCGCCGTGGTGGCGGCCGCCGTCGGCTTCCTGGCCTGCCTCTACACCACCGGGCAGGGCAGCAACCTGGATTATTCGGACGCGCAAAGCCACCTCACCATCGCAAGGCGCGTGTTCGACAGTAAAGCGCCCGGGTTCGAACAGCTCGGCACCGTGTGGCTGCCCATGCCGCACCTGCTGCTCATGCCGTTCATCATCAATCTCTGGATGTTCAGCAGCGGCTGGGGCGCCTGCGTGCTGGGCATCATCGCCCTCGCCGCCACCGCCTCCGGGCTGTACCGGATCTGCGCCCGCCTGGGCTACGGGCGCACCGGCCGGCTGGCCGCCGTCCTGGTCCTCCTGGCCAACCCCGCCATCCTCTACACCTACACCACCGCCCTCACCGAACCCGTGCTGCTCATGTGCCTGGTGGCCGGCATGGCAGGGCTGGCGCACTGGGCCACCAGCCGCCGCCGCATGAGCGCCGGCGAGCTGGCCGTGTTCGCCGGGATCCCCTCCGGCGCCGCCGTGCTCTCCCGCTACGAAGGCTGGGCGCTGGTCCTCACCGGCACCTTGTTCGTCCTGGTCACCGAGCTCCGCCGCTCCCGCCAATGGCGGGAGGCTACCAAGATGGCCGCCGCCTACGCCATGGTCCCCGCCGCCGCCGTCCTCTGGTGGCTCTCCTACAACTGGGCCATCTACGGCAACCCGCTGGAATTCATGTTCGGCCAGTACTCCGCCTACGCCCAGCAGAAGAACATCACCGACGGCGGCCTGCTCCCCACCAAGGGCAACCTGGGCCTGACCCTCTGGACGTTCCACTGGTCCCTGCTCGAAACCCTGGGCGTGGTGGTGCTCGCCGCCGCGGCGTGCGGTGCCCTGGTGGTGGTGTACCGGCGCGGGCTGGCCACCAGCACCCTGCTGGTGGCCGTCACAGGCAGCGCCTACGCCTTCGCCCTGGTCAGCCTCTACTTGGGCCAGACCGCCATCAACAACGACCATTCGCTCCCCAGCACCTGGTGGAACAACCGCTTCGCCCTGACCGCGCTGCCCCTGGCCGCGGTGCTGGTGGCAGCGTTCGTGCACCAGGTGACCCGCCGCCGTCGGACCCGTTCCTGGGTTGTGGCGTTCCTCCTGCTCGCCCTGGCGGGGCAAAACGCGTGGTGGCTGCAGGACCCCGCCGGCAGGATGGCCATCCTGGCCGAGGGCCGCATGTCCCACGACTCCAACACCTACTCCTTCGCCGCGGCCCGCTGGCTGAAACAGCATTACGACGGCGGCGGGATCCTCCTGGACGAAAGCGCCCGCGGGAACGCCGTGCTCCCCATGATGGGCATCCCGCTCGCCAACATCTTCAACCGGGCCGCCGGCGACCACTTTGGCCCCGCCCTGCAGGACCCGGCCAAGTACGCCAAATGGGTGCTGGTGAACGTCGAAGGCGAGGACGCGCCCCTGGACTCCGGGTTCACGGACCTGGTGCACCAGGCCATCAGCGCCAGCCCCACGTTCAACGCCCGCTACGCCGTGGTGTTCTCCAGCCCCACGCACCGGATCTACGAAAGGACCGTCAACTGATGGCAGAGCACGCCCCGGTCCTCTCCACCGCCCGCGCCGGTGGTCCCGCCGGTTCCTACGACGACGGCGTGGGCGTGCAGTCCGTGGCGCTGGGCCAGTCCCTGCTCCTGGCCGGGCTGATCACCCCGGAGCAGCTGGACCGCGCCCTGGACCGCGCCAACACCGAAGGCGGCCTGCTGGGCCGGCACATCATCCTGGAAACCGGCCTGAACCGCCGGCACGTCTACCAGGTGCTGGCCGAACAATGGGATGCGCCCCTGGTGGACCTGGTGCATCACCCCTCGGACGACGCCCTGCTGGAGCAGCTGAGCTTCACCGAGGTGTCCGAGCCCGGCTGGCTGCCGTGGCACCTGGAGGACGGCGTCCTCACCGTGGCCACTGCCGTCAAACCCAGCGACGAGATCCGCCGCGCCGCGCTCCGCATTCCCGGGGCCGAACAGGTGGTGTTCCGCACCACCACCGACTGGGACATCAACCACTCCATCCAGCGTGCCTTCCGCAACCACCTGCTCTACGAATCCGCCGAACGCCTGGCCGAGGAACAACCGGATGGCTCCGCCCGCACCGCCCTGAACCTGTGGCAGCGGCTCCTGCCCGCCGTCCTGCTCAGCTGCCTGCTGGGCGGGCTGCTCCTCGATGCGCAGCTGACCGTGATCGTGCTGCTCACCGCCGTGAACGTGGTGTTCCTGGTGAGCATCGGCTTCAAGACCCTGGCCAGCCTCCGCCAGCCGTTCGACGCGCTGCATGACAGGGCCGCCGCCAGGGCACAAGCCCGGGAACTGGAACGGCGCGGCGTGGGCACCGGGGCTTTGGGGGACCCGTCCGGGCTGGCGGGGCGGATCCCGGACGGCGAACTGCCCGTGTACACCATCCTGATCCCGGTGTTCCGCGAGGCCAACATCATCAACAAGCTGCTGGCCAACCTGGGGCAGCTGGACTATCCGCGCTCCAAGCTGGACGTGCTGGTGCTGCTGGAAGAGGACGACACCGAAACCATCGAGGCCGCCAAGCGCTCCCGGCCGCCCGAATACGTGCGGATCCTGGTGGTGCCCCGCGGCGAGCCGCAGACCAAGCCCCGGGCCTGCAACTACGGCCTCACCTTCGCGCGCGGCGAGTACGTGGTGATTTACGACGCCGAGGACCGGCCCGACCCGGGACAGCTCCGCGCGGCCATTGACGCGTTCCGGCAGGACGCCTTCGAACGCCGTTACCTGGCCCCGGGCCGGCGCCCGCTGATCTGCGTGCAGGCCGCCCTGAACTACTTCAACGCGGACCAGAACGTGCTCACCCGGCTCTTCGCCATCGAATACACGCACTGGTTCGACTCCATGCTCCCGGGCCTGGACCGCTCCGGCATCCCGCTGCCGCTGGGCGGCACCTCCAACCACTTCGACACCCGGCTGCTGCGGCTCGTGGGCGCCTGGGACCCGTGGAACGTCACCGAAGACGCGGACCTGGGGCTCCGCGCCGCCGTCGAAGGCTACCGGGTGGGCGTCATCAACTCCACCACCTGGGAGGAAGCCTGCTCGCAGGTGCCGGCCTGGATCAAGCAGCGCACCCGCTGGATCAAGGGATACATGGTCACCGCGGCCGTGAACACCCGCAACACCGTCCGGTACGTCAAGCGCACCGGGGTGGCCGGCGCCGTCGGCTTCCTGGGCCTGATCCTGGGCACCCCGCTGGCGTTCCTGGCCTACCCGCTGGTGCTCGGCTTCACCATCGTCACCTATGTGGGCTACAACTTCGTGGGCCTGGTGCTGCCCGAGTGGCTGCTGCTGGGCGGGGTGGTGTCCATGCTGTTCGGCAACGCCATGATGATCCTGGTGTCCGGCATCGCCACCTGGCGGCGGCATGGCTGGCGGATCGCCATCTTCGCGCTGCTCAACCCGGCGTACTGGGTGCTGCACGCCGTGGCCGCGTGGCGTGCAGCCTGGCAAATGCTCAGCAGTCCCCACAAATGGGAGAAGACACCCCACGGCCTGGACGAGGAATACCACGACGATGGGCGGTGGTCCGCGTGAACGAATACCTTCCCATGCAGAGGCTGCCGGTGCTGGACCCTCGACGCCTTGCGGATCTGGGGGAGGAGCTGGAGAGTCACCCGGGGGCGCTTTCCTTCCTGGGCAGCTACCTGGAGCTGCTGCCGGACCGGCTGGCTTCCGTTTCCGCCGCCGTCCGTGCCGGCGACGAAGCAGCCGCCATGGACCGGGCGCTGAGCCTCAAAGTCACCTCCACCATGGTGGGCGCGCTCCAGCTGGCAGCGGTGGCCGAGGCCTTGGAACCGCTGGTCTGTGCCGGTGACTGGAACGCCCTGGACGGGGTGCTCCAGGACCTGGCACCCGCCGTCGCCGCCGTCCAGAAAGCCGGGACCGCCGTCGTGAACGGCGTCCTGCATCCATGAACCGGGGAGCCGCGAGGCAATCAAATCTGTTGACTGGATTTGTCAAATGCATTTACCCGTGATTGGGTGAATAGGGACGGGGATGGAAAGACTGCTTACCAATGGAGGTTTCTGTGGCTTTTTCGGACTACGCCCTTGCACTGACCTCTTTGCTGGGCACCCTGCTGGTTCCCTTCACCGTCCTGTACCACATGCTGCGGCTCAAGCGCCGCGCACTCCGGATCCCCGTCCGGTCCGCTCCCGCACCCAGAGGTTATCAACGCTGACCATGCCGTATGTCGACATCAACCCCCATAAAGGCCGTCCCCGGTGGGTGGGGTACATCATTCTTGCCGTTCTCCTGGTGCTTACGGCAGCGGTGGTCTCCGCCGCGCTCATTCACCACTGACCTGCACTGCTGATCTGACGGATCCTGGCAGGCCCACCTTCCGGACCCCCTAGACTTACTGATTGAACAAGTGCCGCATAACCGTTTGCCGAGAACGTCCGGGGGGACAGACATGCCACATCCGGCGGAACAGAATGCAGGCGCCCCAGCAGAGGATGCAGGGCAGCCGCAGCTGCGCCGACGCCGCGACCTTCGTCGTGCCGACGGCTCAGTGGACGATGCCTGGACAGGAACCATGCCAGCAGTAACCCCCGAAATGTCCAGTTCCAGCGACGCCGGCAAGCCGGTGACACGCCGGTCCTCCTGGGCGGAAGCGGCGGCCGCCGCCGACGCCAACAAGCCGTCCCGCGCACCGTCGGCGGCAGCCCCCACTGCTCCGGCAGGTGCGGCTTCTCCAGCCCCGGCGGCGCCGGGCCCTATCTCTTCCGTTCCCGCTCCCGCTCCCGCGCCGCCGGCCTCCGCCCCCGGTGAGCCAGCCGCCCAAGCTGTTGCCCCGGCGTCGGACGCTCCCGCCGGGACCCCGGCCTTCCGCCGCAGCCGGCCCACCGTGGCTGACACCATCGCTGACAGCCCCATGCCGGACTTCATCAGCTCACCCGGCCTGTTCGTCAAAGAGCAGAAGCCGCGGCCCAAGGGCGGCATCCGCGGCGCCCTTTACAACATGACCGGCGGCGCCTGGAACCTGGGGCCGGGCCCCAAGCAGCGCCAGGAGGACGAGCTGGCCCGCCGCATCTCGCGCCAGCTCCAGGGCAGCTACAACACGGCGATTCTCAGCCTCAAGGGTGGTATCGGCAAGACCTCCACCACGGTGGGTGTGGGCCTGACCCTGGCCGAATACCGCGGGGATGCGCCCTGCGCCATTGATGCCAACCCGGACTCCGGTGACCTGGTGGAGCGGGCCCTGGGTGAGGGCATCTACCAGCAGTCGTCGCCGCGCACCATCACGGACCTGCTGGAGAACATCGAGTCGATCGACTCGCTCACGGCCCTGGCCCGGTACATGCACCACGCCGGCCGGCTGCACCTGATCGCAGGGGAGCAGGACCCTGAAGTCTCGGACTCGCTGACAGCAGAGGAGTACCTGCGGATCCGCAAGCTCATCTCCAGCTATTACTCCGTGGCGCTGACGGACTGCGGAACGGGTGTAACCCACAATGCGATGAGCGGGATCCTGCAGTCGGCGGACAACTTGGTCATCGCCGCCGGCTACGCCGTGTCCGGCGCCAAACGCGCCCGCAGCACCCTGCACTGGCTGGCCAGCCACGGCTACGAGGACCTGGCCCGCAACGCCATCGTGGTGATCACGGACAAGGACGAGGTCTCCTCCCGCGTGGACAAGGACGCCATCGAAGAGCACCTGGCCGGGATCTGCCGCGAACTCATCGCTGTGCCGCACGACCGGGGCGTTGCCGACGGTGACCTGGTGACCCTGGACGTCCTGAAGCCGGAGACGCGGCGGGCCTACAAGGAGATCGCCGCGGCCATTGTGGACGGGTACCGGTAGGACTAAGCCAGCCCGGCCGCGCAAGTAGCCCAGGGTTCCAAATTCAGGTAGCCGATACCGGGGAAAACACCTCTGGCGGGTCCTACCCTCGCATCATGATGGAACTAATGGACGGTGGACGCCGCCGTCGCCGTTTGCCGAAGAGGGAAACGCTGGAGCTTGTTGGATTCACTGCGTTGTCGGTGAGCGCTGCGGCAGTGTTGCTGCCAGCGATTGGTATCAAAGCCGTGGTGGACGCCTTGCCCTTTGTGAAGACACCCGCCGCTTCGGCTACGCCGGAGGATTTCTACCTCATCAACTAGCGCTGCCAGGGCGGCGAGTTCGGCTGATGTCTCAGCTTATCGATGCCCAGGTAACCCCTCGGCGCGCCGGCCTGATCTCGCAGCGTATGTCCTCTTTCGATGCGCGAGCCTGTTACCGCTGCTCGTAGCGCCTGACGCGGCCCGAATGCGGGTGTCGAAAAGGACTGCCCGCGTCAATGGCGACCGTGCGCGTCGCCAAGAGCTGCCACCTGCCGTCGTCCGTCAAACTCGCACCACACGCAAGGTGCCCGCCCCAAACGAACGGGGGCGGGCACCTTCGGTACAGCGGGGGACTAGACGAGCACGCTCTCGGCCGGTGCCCCCTGCGCCTGCCCAGCGAAGATGCTGGGGTCCAGGTCCGCCACCGACGACTTGCCCACGAAGCCCATGGCGCCCTTGAACTCCTCTTGGAGGATCCCGAACACCCGGTCCACCGCAGGCTCGCCTCCGGTGGCCAGGGCGTACGCGAACGGTCGGCCGGCGAGGGCCGCCTTGGCGCCGAGGGCCACGGCCTTGACGATGTCGTGCCCGCGGCGGATGCCGCCGTCGAGGTAGATCTCCGCCCGGCCGCCCACGGCGTCCACGATGGAGGGCAGGACGTCGATGGTGGCGGGCTGGGAGTCGAACTGCCTGCCGCCGTGGTTGGAGACGAAGATGCCGTCCGCGCCCTCGTCCACGGCCCGGGCCGCGTCCTCGGCGTCCATGATGCCCTTGATCACCAGGTTCCCCTTCCACCCGGAACGGAGCCTGGCGAAGTCCTCCCAGTTGGCGCCCGGGTTCTTGTTGGAGGCCATCCAGTTGTTCATCTCATCCATGCGCAGCGGCCGGCCGTTGATCTGGTAGTTCCCGTACGTCATCTTCCGGCCGGTGAGCCACCGCCACAGCCACGCCGGGCGGGTGGCGGCGTTGAAGTAGTCCGCCACCGGCGGGCGCGGGGGCATGGACAGCCCGTGGTGGAGGTCCCGTTCGCGCTTGCTGGAGGACCCGACGTCGCCCGCCACCACCAGCGTCTCCACGCCCACGGCGCGGGCCCGGTTGATGTAGCTGGCCGTCTCCGCCGGGTCCTTCCAGAACGCGATCTGCGCCCACAGGTTGTCCGGCGCCACCTTGGCCACCTCCTCCAGGGAACAGCCCGCCCAGGCGCTGTGGATGAAGATGGACCCCGCCCGGACCGCGGCGCGGGCCACGGCCGGATCGGACCCCGGGTGGAAAATGGTGAGCATGCCCATGGGCGCTACCATCAGCGGCATGGCCAGGGAATGGCCCAGCACGGTGGTGGAGGTGGTCAGGCCGCGGAGGTCCACCATGGAACGCTGGCGGAGCATCAGGGCATCAAACCGGTCCTCGTTGGCGCGCATGGTGGTCTCATCCAGCGCGCCGCCCTCCAGATAATCCGAAATCATCCTGGGCAGCTGCCTCCGGGACGCCCGGCGGTAGTCATCAATGCTGACAATCCATTTGTTTCTCAACGGTCCTGCTCCCACGTGTTGGTCTAAATTACTTTCGCCAGAAATTGTTTGGTGCGTTCATGCCGCGGTTCCCGCAGGACCGTCCGGGGGTCTCCCTGCTCCACGATGCCGCCGCCGTCCATGAAGATCAGGTGGTCTCCCACTTCCCGGGCGAAGCCGATCTCATGGGTCACCACGATCATGGTCATGCCGCCGTCCGCCAGCTTGCGCATCACGTCCAGCACCTCGCCCACCAGCTCCGGATCCAGCGCGGAGGTGGGCTCGTCAAAGAGCATGAGCCGCGGCTCCATGGCCAGTGCCCTGGCGATGGCCACGCGCTGCTGCTGGCCGCCGGACAGGGACGCCGGGTACGCGTGGACCTTCTCGGAGAGCCCCACCCGCTCCAGCAGGATCCGTGCCCGGTCCTGCACAGCCTTCCGGTTCTCCTTCTTCACCCGGACCGGCGCCTCGCAGATGTTCTCCAGCACCGTCATGTGCGGGAACAGGTTGAAGCTCTGGAAGACCATGCCGATGTTCTCGCGCATCCTCGCCGCCTCGGCGTTGTTCTGCGCGTGCAGCCGGCCTTTCCTGACCTTCACGCCAACCGGCTGTCCCTCCACAAGGATGTACCCGCCGTCGAGCGTTTCCAGCTGGTTGATGCAGCGAAGGAACGTCGACTTGCCGGACCCGGACGGCCCGATGATGCAGGTGACGCTGCCCTTGGGGACGGTGAGGTCGATGCCTTTGAGGACTTCAAGGTCCCCGAAGCTCTTGGTGACGCCCTGGGCCTCGATCATCACGTTGCTCATGGCTGGACCTCCTTTGGGGTGATGCCGGGGCTTGCCGGTTTGGCCTTGCGCGGGCGCCTGATGCCGCGGCCCGGCGTGATCCCGCCGCGGTTGAAGTGCCGTTCGATGAAGTACTGCCCCAGGCTCAGGATGCTGGTGACCAGCAGGTACCACATGCTGGCGGCGATGAGCAGCGGGATGGTCTTGAAGTTGGCGCTGTACACGAGCTGCGCTGAGTACAGCAGTTCCGGGAAGGCCAGGACGCTGACCAGGGAGGTGGTCTTCAGCATGGAAATGGTCTGGTTGCCGGTGGGCGGGATGATGATCTTCATCGCCTGCGGCAGCACAACCCGGGACAGGATGGCGAACCGCCGCATGCCCAGGGCCGTGGCCGCCTCCGTCTGCCCGCGGTTAACGCTCAGCAGCCCGGCCCTGACGATCTCCGACATGTAGGCGCCTTCATTCAGGCCCAGGCCCAGGATTGCCGCCATGAACGGGGTAATCAGCACGTTGGCGTCCACCGAGAAGAACTCCGGCCCGAACGGCACTCCCACGGCAATCCGCGGGTAGATGGCGGCGATGAAGCCCCAGAACAGGAGCTGGACGAACACCGGAACCCCGCGGAAGAGCCACACCAGGAACGCGGCGGTCCCGGCCACGATGGCGTTCGGCGCCAGCCGGGCCAACGCCAGCAGGACGCCGACGACGATTCCCACGGCCATGGAGATGGCCGTCAGTCCCAGCGTGCGCAGGAGGCCCGTGAACAGCCGCTCCGAGGTGAACCAGCCGAAGACGATGTTCCACTCGAACCGCGGGTTGGTGACCAGGGAGTAGCCCACCAGGAAGATCGCTGCCAGGACGATCGCGGCAGTGAGCCACAGCCCGCCGTGGCGCTGGTGCGGACGGCCCATCAGGAGCTGCCGGTCCAGTGTTTCGCCGGCCGGTGCTTTGGCGTTTGGTTCCGTGGCGGTGTTGGCCATGGGGCTACTGCGCTTTGTTGAAGGCGAAGTCAGAGATGGCACCGCTGCCTACACCCCACTTGTCCAGGATTTCCTTGTACTTGCCGCTCTTGGCCAGGGACTGCATGCCCAGCTCGATGGCTTTCTCCATGCCCGCGCCCTTCTTGAAGCCGATGCTGACGGGGGAGACGTCCTTCTCGCCGAGCAGTTCAATCTGGCCGCCCTGCTTGATGGCGTAGCCCAGGGTGGGTCCGTCGATGTAGACGGCGTCAATGCGGCCGGCGGTCAGGGCCAGGTTGGGGGCCTGCATGTCCGGATAGGTCATGGCTTCAATGGCCGAATTGCCGGCGTCCGTGCACGCCTTGGAAAGGGCCGGGAGCCGCTTGAGGTCCTGGAAGGAGCCCTTCAGCACGCCCACGCGCTTCCCGCAGAGGGTGTCGATGGTGAGCTTCTGCGGGTTGCCGGGGGCCACGCCGATGCCGCTGCCGGACTGGTAGTAGTCCACGAAGTCGAGCACCTTCATGCGTTCGGTGGAGGGGGACATCTGGGAGATGGCCATGTCGAACTTGCCAGCGGAAATGCCGGGGATGATGCCGTCGAACGGGCCGCTTTTGACCTCCGTCTTCAGGCCGAGGGTCTGCCCCAGGGCCATGGCGATCTCCGGGTCCACGCCGATGGTGGTGGTTCCGTCCGGGGCCATGAAGTGCAGGGGAGGGGAGCTCTGGCTCATGGTCACAGTGAGCGTTCCCTTGTCCTTGACCTCCTTGGGGAGGGCTGCCGCGGCGGCTTCGTCGACCTTGACGGCTTCCGCGGAGGTTGAGGGCTTGGGGGCTTCTGACTGGGGGGTGGAGCTCATCTCGGGATTGGAGCATCCGGAGAGAAGTGCGCCTGCCATGGACATTGCGGCGACGGTCACCAACATCGATCGAAACTGAATCATCTATACGCCTTCGAAAGTGGGGGGTGGTGGGGCTTCCAACCTGGTGGACAGCATCCGTTGTGGTGTAGATCACTTTGCTGTCCGGTATCATGTACCGTACATCATGCACGATTTTCTGCAAACACCCTTTCCGGCCTGAATCGTTTGTGACGGGACGCTTCCGGAGCAGGTGCTGGTGCCGCCTCCGCTGACAAAAATTCACATAGGATTCCGAAATGAACGCCGCTTCGCCCGAAGAAGAAGTCCTGATCCCCGGCCGGCCCATGCTGGTGGACCAGGTGTTCGAGGCCATCCTGTCCCTGCTGCTGGATGACAAGATCTCCACCGGCTCCCCGCTGAGCATTGACGGGCTGGCCAAGCGGTTCAAGGTCTCTTCCACTCCGGTCCGGGAGGCCCTGGCGCGGCTGGAGACCACCGGGATGGTGCGGCGGGAAGCGCTGCGCGGCTACAAGGTGGCGCCGGAGCCCACCGCGGAAGACGTCGCGGCCCTGCTGACCTCGCGGCAGATCCTGGAACCTGCGTGCACCAGCCTGGCCTGCACCAACTCCAGCGAAGAACTGGTGGCGGACCTGGAACGCTTCCACCGCGACCTTGAGGCCTCCCGCCACGGCGGGGACACCTTCGCCGGCTACCGCACCTACTGGCAGGCGGACGAGAACTTCCACCGGCGCATCGTGGAGGCCACCGGCAACGAGTTCCTGCTCCGGGCCTACGGCTCCATCGAAGGGCACATCCAGCGGTTCCGGCTGATGGTGCACAACGACATGAGCGGGGACCACACCGTGCAGGAGCACCAGGCCATCATCGACGCCTTCAAGGCTGGGGACTGCGCCGCCGCCACCGCCGCGATGACCAGCCACATCGAGGGCATCAGGTCCCGCTCGCTGAGCCTGGACAAGTTCGGCCACCAGGGCTGAACCCGGGATTTAGCCCATCAATTTGAATTCGAGTACACACTACTCGTGTGCCCTCCCGCGCCCGCGGCATAGCGTCGGAGTTGGTTCACTAAGGGACTGACACATGCAAGGGGGAGCATAAAAATGGGTGGAAAGCCGTGGGCACCAGGTGCCCGGAATCAAGGACAGTACGACGGCGGCGCGTGCTGCCCGCCGCTGGGCCGCGGAGACATTGCCGGTTGGCGGTCCTGGAGGCATCTGTGATCCAGGGGGACGGCCACGAGTTGCCCCTGCTGGATAGTTCCGTGCTGGCACGGCTGCGCGATGAAACCGATGACGACGACGGGATCTGGCGTCTCTTCGTGCGGAACTTCATTGATCAGATGCCGCCCCGGATCGAGAAGCTGCGCAGCACGCTGACCAGCGGCGACGCCAAGAGCGCGATGACCGCCGTCCTGAGCCTGCGGACATCGGCGCAGATGGTGGGCGCCGAGCTGCTGGCCGGCCTGGCCCTGGAGCTGGAACGTGCGGTGCGCAAAGCCGCCGCCGGGCCCGATCCGGCCGGCGTGCTGCCGCACCTTGCCGCACAGCATCTGCGCAGGATCCTGCATTCCGGGCAGCGGACCAAGGACCATCTGGAGGCGGCCATAGCGTAGCGTTTCCGGCGTCTGGGGGACGGACTATTCGGCAGCCTCTGCCGCCCCGCCGGCAGGTATCCGTGCGGGGAAATTCAGGTATCGCTTACTGGTCACATGCGGCCATGGCGCGCTTAGCCTGCATCCATGTTTAAAAGTGTGATCAGCATCTTTCGGCCTGCACCGAAATGCAGGTACTGCGGCCAGGTGCTGCCCCAGACGCCCGACGCGATGTTTTGCTCCCGTGACTGCTATGACCATTACCAATACCTGGAAAACGCCGCCGGCCCGGACCGCTAGTGTTGGTGCGCCCGCCACTTCACAATGCGAATGTCTTGAGCGAACGTTGAGCTTGCTTTCCTAATGTATGGCCATGGGTAAATATGGGGGAACGTACGATGTCCGCTATTCGCGCCGGGAACTGCGGCGGCGCCGCCTGCGGACGCTGTCCTACATTGGTTTGGTCCTACTGGCCGTTGCCACCGTTGCGGTGGTCCTGATGGCCATGGCGCGCTGACCCGGAGCGGCGATTATGCTCGAAACATGGCGATTCAAGATTCTGTGAAGCCCGGTACCGCCCGGAACCAGGGGCTCTGGCAGCGGCGGACCTGGCTGCTGGTTGTTGTAGCGGGATTCATCGTCTACATCCTCGGCTTTGTCATTGGGCTGCAGCCGTCAGGACCCCTCTGCGGCAGCCCCTTGCTGCGGGACAGCCATGCGGCGGAACTGATGGAACTGCAGCAGGCCGGCATCGGAGCGGCGGCCGCGTGCTACCGCAGCATTGACTCCGAATCGGTCCCGGTGTGGACCCTCATGGCTGTGGGCGTCGCAGTGGTAATGGCAGGGGTGGCCGCACGGATCATCAGCATCCGGCGCGCGCAGGGATCCGCCGGCGTCGAATAATTCCGGGACGTCCGTACCAGCTGTGACTTGGAGAGTAAGTCCTAGGATCCCGCAGGGCGGCAGCTGGTCCCGTTCCCATATTCCAGCCAGTCAGGCAGCGCAGCAATGAACGCGTTGCGGATGGCGGGGGTGTTGGTGGTGGTCCAGTCGATCCGGCCGTTGATCTCAACCTCGTTCTTGTCCCACTCGAACCAGTTGATCATTTTCAGGTTGGGGAACTGGGCGTGGGTCTGGGCGCCGAACACCTGTTCCCACCACGTCCGCTTAATGTCCGCTTCCGCGGCGCCGCCGGCCGTGGGGTTGTAGAGGGCGGCCGTCTCGGGGATGGCGACCGGTTTGTTGTGCTCTGTGCCGTACACGCCATAGAAGTCGGGCAGGAGGCTGTCATCGCCGTTGGCCCCGACATAGTTGCCGGTGAGTTGGTCGGCGAACTTGTTGGCCTCGGGGACCTCGTTTTCGCCCCACGGGTACGTGGCGCCCCAGTGGTACAGGGACATGCCCACCCAGTCCACCACGGCGTCCCCCGGGTAATACGGGGCGTACGGATCGTCCGCCATGGTGAGGGCGCCGTCGTGATCCGTGTCCAGGGCCGCGAAACCGGCGCTGCCCGCCTTGGCCTCGAACTGTCCACCGGCGAACGGGTACCCGCCGGCGTAGTTGGGCGCCCACATCATCGCCGAGCCCGGCGCACCCGTGTGGACAGCGTCGGCGACCTGCTTGAACATGGCCTTGTATTCGACCGGCTGCTGGGACCAGGGGTACCAGGACCCGTTCATCTCGTGGGCCAGGCGGACGATCACCGGGACACCCTGGCCGTTGATCGACGCCAGATCCTTCACCAGGGCGTCGATGACGTCCGGGGTGACGGCGGCCAGGCCCTGCTTGGGTTCCAGGGTCAGGAGCATCATGTGCCCGTCAGCCCGGATCTGGGCGGCGGCCTGCATCAGGTGCGTCCGTTCCTGGGCTGTGTACGGGAAGTCGGCGAAGGACACGCTGACCGCCGGTTTGTGGCCAAGGTCCGACGCGTACTGGGCCAGCGGCTTGGCGTCCAGATTGAGATTCACCCCGAACAACGCGCCCGACGGCGGGACCAGGCTGCTCCGGTCCACCACCTCGCAGGCCGGGGTTGCGGCGTGGCTTTGGCTGTTCGCTTGTTCCTGGGCTTTACGGTCCCGGTCCGCCAGGCCACCGGCGATGCTGGCAGCACCCAGTCCTGCCGCCAGCACGGCAACACCCACCGGCAGCGCCCAGTCCTTCAGCCGGCCCAGAACAAGGTCGCGGCGCGTGGCGACGTTCGTTGAGGATACTCGGTCGGGCAAGGCGGAAACCCCCTGTTGGCCTGCGGCTTTTCCCCGATCATATGTCCCGGTCCATGGCCGCCGTTCCCACCACGCCCGCGGCCAACGCGCAGACCGGTGGGTTGGCTTCCTTCCTGGACGTATTTCATTCTCAATAGAGGGCGAAAATTTATCCGACTAATCAACGCAGAAGGCGTGAAAAAAAATTCCTTTTCGAGGGGAGTTCCCAGCTAATTCCCAGTAACTGAAATGCGGACCCCGGTTGCCCGCGCCGCCGACTGCCGTGGACGCCAGGCCGACATGCTTCCCGTCCGCCCCGTCATATATTTCCCCCAAGTAGTAACCCTGCTTACCATTGTGGTAACTGCTTCCTGACCTGCTGGTTTGCTGGTGCGGCGGGTCCCGGACAGGTAGTGCCCTCTCGGAAAACAGGTAGTCGCTACCGGGGACGTTCCGGGCAAGCGGCCCTTATTCTGCAATTCGATGGAGATCCCTGGCGTGCACCGAACAGGGACTGCGATGGCTGCGGAATGACGAATTGGGTGAGTTGCATAACTTTATACCGATCCACCCCAGGAACGGCTCCGAATACCTACTACCGTATAAAGAGGCCAAAAACGCTTGGCCGCGGGCACATTGGATTTGGAATTTGTGGTTTGCGGTAAAAGCCGGGTTTGGCCAAGGATTTGATCGGGGGCAGTGTTGGAGCGCGGGACGGTAGTGGTTGTCGAGGATGACCCGGACATCAGTGTGGTGGTGTCCGGGATCCTGCGGGAGGCAGGATTCGGCATCCACGCCTTTGACCAGGGGCAGGCCGGTGTTGACGCCGTCAACAGGCACATGCCCGAGGTAGTGGTGGTCGACCTGGGGCTGCCGGATATTGACGGGTTCGAAGTGACCCGGCGCATCCGGACCTTCAGCAACGCCTACGTGCTGATCCTGACGGCCAGCAGCCAGGAACTGGACACCATTCTGGCGCTGGAGGCCGGTGCCGATGACTACCTCACCAAGCCTTTCCGCGCCCGCGAGCTGCGGTACCGGGTGGAGGCACTGCTGCGCCGCCCCCGGCTCCGGACGGACACGCCCCACCTCACGGCGTCGTCCCTCATGCTGACCGCAGCACCGGAACAGGCGCCGGCCGCCGAAACCCCGGACGCGCCGGAATCGCTGGCCCACAACGGCCTGCGCCTGAATGTCTCCACCCGGACGGTGAGCGTTGACGGGGCCGAAGTCCGCGGACTGACAGCCTCCGAATTTGAGCTGCTGCACACCATCCTGGTCAACGGACGGGTTGTCCAGAGCAAGGAGGACCTGGCCCAGTCCATGCGCGGTGGCGTGGAGGACCTGGACCGCGCACCGGATGAACAGGTGATCCAGGTGCACATCGCCAACCTCCGGCGGAAACTCGGCGACAGCGCCGCCAAACCCCGCTGGATCGAGACCGTGCATGGGTTCGGCTACCGGCTCGCGGCACCCCTGGAACCGGAGAACTAAATAACGTTCCCAACGGGCTGCTGGGACTCTGCCTATAGGGCTAGCCTGTGAGTGAGCCGGCAAGTCCATTCGCCTTTCCAACAAATACCTGTGCGGCAGGAGACTGTTCTTCTTCTCGTGGTGGGCCAGAGTGGCAACAGGAGAGCTTTTCCGACGGGGTTTGCGGAGGCTGCTGGAGGTGAACGGGTTCAGCATTGCCGATCTCTCGTGGCGCTGATGGAACCATTCGGTGTGTGCTGATGACGGGTGAAACTGACGAAGCGGTGCCCCTGTGACCGAAAGGGAGCCGGGCGGGGCATAGTTGGAGTATGGCAACCTACGATTCCCGGAGTTTTTACACGCGCGGTGATTCCTTCAGTGTTGGAGCTTCGCGGGAACACGTGGAACGCTCGCTTCTTGACTTCGGGGCAACCGATGTTCTCTTCAGCCAACGTGGCCACCTCAACGCCATCTCGTTCAGAGCCAGTGGAAGGCAATTTCGGATCGTCCTCTCTTTGCCGCAGACCGAGCGAAGCCCCGCTGTTCCGGGTGGAGTGTCCGATGTCCCCGGCGTGGAGGTTAGCGCAAAAGTGCTCGAACTCGATGCCCGGAGGTTCTGGCACGCCTTCGCCCTGTCGACCGACGCTAAACTCGCAGCGGCGGCAGCCGGTGTTGCAACACTCGAATCCGAATTTCTGGCCCATGTGGTGCTCCCCGGGAACCATACGGTGATGGACGAACTCGAACCCGTCATAGCCTCTGCCTACAGGTCCGGGCAGCGTCCCTCCATCAGTGCTGCTGCTGGACCACGAACCGATTGAAAAATGGGCAATGGCCCGGCCAGGAAGGACCACCGGCAGGCCGGAAGGCTCATCTTATTGAGGACCGGGGCGCGTTGAGAGATGACGGAAACCCAGTGGCCTCTTGTGGAGCCCTGCGTTTTCAGCTTGAATTAGCGCCGTCGCACTGGGCGATTTTGTGCAGTTCTTGGTCTCGCAGGTGCCTGGCACCGCCTTTAGGAAGAAGCTTCAGTGAAAGCGTTGCACTGGCTGGGTGCCGTCCGGACAATGGCCCGTCCGCGCGGCAGGGCACGGGTCATGACCAACGCTGCCGCGGCATTGACCCTGCTGGCGGGCCTGTTCTCCCTCAGCCTCACGTCCGCCGCCACCGTTCCGAGCGCCACGGCCGCGGACATCAAGCCGGGGGAGTGGGTTTCCCTGGCCTCCGGCCCGGTCCCGGCCACCAACCCGCTGCAGGGATTCGTCCCGTACGCCGGACAGTACAACTCCCTGCCGTATTCCATGGAATGGTTCTACCTCCCGGTGAACGCAGTGGCCACCGGGCCGGGGACCTACGACTGGTCCGCCCTGGAAGCGCAGCTGAACGCCATTGCCGCGCGCGGCCATCAGGCCGTCTTCAGGTTCTACCTGGACTACCCCGGCAAGCCCACCGGCGTTCCCGCCTACCTGCTGGACGCCGGCCTGGCCACCCACGCCTACACCGACTACGGCAACCAGGGCATCAGCGTTTCCCCCGACTACAACGATCCGCGCCTGGCCCAGGCGGTGGACAGCTTCATTGCTGCCTTTGGGTCACGGTACGACGGCGACCGGCGCATCGGCTTCATCCAGGCGGGCCTGCTGGGCTTCTGGGGCGAATGGCACACCTACCCGCACGACGGGTGGGCTACGCCGGAAAACTGGTCCGCCTCGGCCACGGGACAACAGCTGGTCCTGCAGGCCTACACGGCCGCCTTCACCAAGACCAAGGTGCAGGTGCGGTACCCCTCCACGGCCAACAGCAATATGAACGTGGGGTACCACGACGATTCGTTCGCCGCCGAAACCCTGCCCGGATCCGGCTGGAGCTTCGTGGACAAACTGCAGCAGGCCGGCGCAACGGGTAAATGGCTCACCCAGCCGGTGGGCGGGGAACTCCGGCCCGAACTTCAGCAGTGCCTGTTTGACGCGAATCCGTGCTCCTGGGCCGCTCCGGAGCAGCGGGACTTCACCGGGAGCGTGGCGGCGACGCATGCCTCCTGGCTGCTCAACCAGTACGCCTTCAGCCCGGCCTACGTGGGGACCGCGCAGGCAACTGCCGCCGCGGCGTCCCAGTCCCTGGGCTACCGGTTCCAGGCCACCGGCTTCTCCCTGGCGCCGGGAACGGTGGCTGGGCAAAGCACCCTCAGCGTCACCATCCGGAACACCGGGGCGGCGCCGTTCTACTACGACTGGCCGGTGCAGGTGGCTGCGGTGGGCGGCGACGGGAAGATCGCCAGGACCTGGACCACGTCCTGGCGCCTGACCGCCATCAAACCCGGCATGGCACCCACCCTGGCAACACCGCTTAGTACCGGAGGGCTCCCGGCAGGTCCCTACACGCTGGTCCTGCGGCCGGTGAACCCGTTGGCCAACGGCGTCCCGCTGCGCTTCGCCAACGCCGGCCAGGACCAGACCCTGCCTGGCTGGCTGACGCTGGGGCGCACGTCCGTTTAGGCTTCTTGGGTCAGAGCAGTGCCGGGGCGGCCTGCGGGATGGCGGCTGCCGCCTCTTCGCGGTAGCCGTTGGGATTGTTCTGCTGCCACCGCCAGGCGTCGGCACACATGTTTTCCAGCGTTTCGGACGCCTTCCACCCCAGGTCGCGGAAGGCCGCCGTCGGATCCGCCAGGCTGACCGGGGCGTCACCCGGACGCCGCTCCGCCACGCTGTAGGGGACCGGCGTCTGCGCCGCGTGTTCAAAGGCGCGGATGATCTCCAGGACCGAATGGCCGCTGCCGCTGCCCAGGTTCCAGGTGTGCACACCGCGGTGGGCGGCCAGGTAGTCAAGGGCCGCCAGGTGTCCGGCGGCGAGGTCCATCACATGGATGTAGTCCCGGACCCCGGTGCCGTCCGGCGTGGGGTAGTCCCCGCCGAAGACGTTCAGCTTGTCCCGGCGCCCTACGGCCACCTGCGTGACGTACGGGAAGAGGTTGTTCGGCGGGCCCTGCGGGTCCTCACCGATCAGGCCGGACGGGTGCGCGCCCACCGGGTTGAAGTAGCGCAGGAGGGCCAGCCGCCACCGCGAGTCGGAGGCCTGCACGTCCGTGAGGATTTCCTCGATCTGCTGCTTGGTCCTGCCGTAGGGGTTGGTGGCCCCCAGCCGGCTGTCCTCCGTCAGTGGCATCTGCGGGTTGCTGCCGTAGACCGTGGCGGAGGAGCTGAACACCAGGGTCCGCACGCCGTGGGTGTCCATGGCCTCCAGCAGGTTCAGGGTGCCGGTGACGTTGTTGCGGTAGTAGCGCAGCGGCTGGGACACCGATTCGCCCACGGCCTTCAGGCCCGCGAAGTGGATCACCGCATCAACCTGCGCGGCAGCGAACACCCGGTCCAGGGCCGCCGGGTCCGTGATGTCCGCATGGTGGAAGGCCAGGCTGCGGCCGGCGAGCTGCTGGACGCGCAGCAGCGATTCCTCCTGGGAGTTGCTGAGGTTGTCCACCGCCGTGACGTCATGCCCGGCCTGGAGCAGCTGGAGGATGGTGTGGGAGCCGATGTACCCGGAACCGCCGGTAACCAGAACTTTAATGTCTCTGCCCTCGCTGATAGACAACCCCGCTCTGCGGAGCCAGAACAACATGGTGGGGTGCCGGCTGCCCGGCGGCGTCAACCAGCCCGGAAGGGACCTTGACGCGGCGACGGCTGCGGCCGTCATTGTTGAAGTTCACTGCCGCCCAGCCGCCGCTGAACGTCCGCTGCCACACGTGCCGGCGGCCCTGGGGCTGCCCCTGCGGATCCCCCAGGGGCCAGTCCAGTTCCGCGATGTGCTGGGTGCGGCTGTAGTCGTCGTGGCCCGTGGCCGTGTAGGAGCCCGCGCCGCCGCCGAAGATCCAGAACGCCGCCAGGCCGTACCTGAAGTTGGGGTGGGCGTCGTCGCCGTCGGTGGGGACGCGAAGGATGGACAGGCCGGGCCCGTCCGCCTGGGCCAGCTGCGCCTCGGCCGTGCGGGGATCGAACAGGTGGGCCGGCCCGTAGCCCAGCCACACTTCCTCGAAGCCGCCGCCGTACGCCGCGTGGGAGTCCCAGCGGCCCGGCAGGCGCCGGGATTCGGCAATGTTGGGCACCAGCACCTTGCCAACGCCGTTCAATGCTGCGCCCGCCGCGTGGACCAGCGTGTCCAGGCCGTCCCGGAAGTCGGCCATGGAGGCTGCCTCCTGGACCGGGGGCCGGATACCGTAGTAGTCCTCGAAGACGTCGTTGTCCGCCATGACCCCGTCAAAGGGGGAGCCGTCCAGTTCGGTGGTGACGTTCTGCACCCAGCGGGCACGGTAGGCCGGGTCCCAGACCTTCATCTGCCAGTGCCCGCCGTAGCCGTTCCACTCGATGCGCCCGCCGTTCAGCCGCGTGGCGAACCAGGCGCCGCCGTCGTCCTCTGCCTCCCGGTACGTCACGCCGGAACTGTAGATGGGCCCCGGTTCGTAGGCGCGGGTGGAGGACAGGCACTTGTAGCAGAGGACCGTCATGTCCGGGCGGCGGCGCTTGAGCTCCGCCGCCGCATCCAGCTCCCACGGCTGCAGGATGGCCGCACGGTAGTGCTCCGCCGCGAAGTCGATCTGCTCCCGGGAGATGGGATCCCCGTAGCGGATCCACGCACCCACACCGGTCACAGCGGAACCACGGTGAGGGCCTCGGTGGGAAGCTGGTTGGCCGTGTCCAGGTCCGCCGGTTCCGCTACCGGGAGGTCGCCCAGCGCGCGGTAGATCTGGTTGTAGGAGGACATGACCTCGTGCATCTGGAAGAACTCCTGCACGCGGGTGCGGGCGTTGGCCGCGTAGGTGCCGTAGGCGTCCAGGTTGCCGATCACGGCCTGGACGGCGTCCGCCATCTGCACCACGTTGCCCGGGGTGACCGTTTCGCCGCACGCGCCGATGGTCTTCCCGGCCGTGGTCAGCAGGTCATCGGCGATCAGCTGGGCCACGCCGCCAACATCGGAGCCCACCGTGGGGATGCCGGCCGCCATGGCTTCCAGGATCACGATCGGCTGGCCCTCGTTGTAGCTGGGGAGCACCAGGAGGTCGAACTGGTCCAGCATCTCGCGGACGTTGACGGTGCCGTGGATGGTTACCTTGTCCTGCAGGCCCAGGGCCTCGATCTTGGCCAGGCAGGCCTCGTAGTATTCGGGCACGTGCTCGGTGGGGCCCAGCACGTCCAGGTGCAGGTTGGGGTACCCGCGCTCCACCAGGACCTCCATGCTGGAGAGCAGGTCAAGCAGGCCCTTGATGGGCACCACGCGGGCAATGTAGACCAGCCGCCACACGTGGTCCGCGGCGTTTTCCCCGATGGTCTCCAGGGCCTGCCGGCGGGCCCGGAACTTCTCGTCGAACTCCTCGATGACCATGCCGTTGGGCACCACCACGGACTTGTCGATGTCGGTGCCCAGGCGGGCAGCCTCGGTGATGGCGGTGGGGTACAGGTAGGTGATCAGGCGGGCGCTGGGGTAGCAGAAGCGGCCCATTTCCGTCCACCAGGCCATCCAGGCGCGCTGCTCTGCCGTGACGTCGAAGGTCCGGTAATCCTCTGCCGTGATGGACAGGGCCATGTTCCGGTCCAGCAGGGTGTTCACGGTGTCCCGGACGTACAGGTTGTGCTCGGTCAGCAGGAACGCGGTGTCATGGTCCCGTGCGGCCGCCGCGCCCAGCAGGGAGGCGTAGCCGGTGGTGTGCGCGTGGTAGACCTTGGCCCGGGGCATGGTCTCCCCGGTAATGGCGTAGGCCAGGGAGAAGAAGTTCCGCAGCACCCAGAAGGATTCGGCCAGCGGCAGGTTCAGCTGCGGCATCCGGTCCTGCAGGGCCTGCATGAATTCCCGGGACCCCAGCAGGGCCCACAGGGGGAACTGCCGGGTGCGCCGGTTCAGGCCCTGGTCAATCAGGTCCCACAGCGGCTCCACCTCGCCGCGTTCAGACAGGGCGTAGATGGCGTCGAACAGGCGGTGGGACAGCTCCTCGCGCTGCCTGGAGTCCATGCCCAGGTCCTTGACGGTGGCCGCCATGTAGTCGTGCCGGTGCTCCTCCATGCTGAGGAACACGGTCCGGACCCAGAGCACGTTGGCGGGCATGCCGTAGAGGTCCGTCAGCGGCGCGCTGGAGTCCCAGGTGATGTGGATGATGCCGTAGCTGAGGTCCGGGTTGTGGGTGACGATGTCGTGCACCACGGCCGAGACGCCGCCCTTGAGGTACGGGTAGGTGGACTCCATCACGATGGCCACGTCAACGTCCTGGTACTCGAGCTCCCGGGCCGCGGCAACCGGGCCCGCCGCAGCTGCCGGTGACGCGGAGAGCGCCAGCGGGGCCGGGTTGCTGTTCCAGCGGGTCTTAAGGTTCTTTAGGGTCGAGTACATGGTTGTTTCCTCACCTGGTGTTCTGAAGGCTCAAGAGTTTCGGACTGACGGAGGGACGTGCTGCGGCGGCGGGAGCCGGGTCACCACGTGGTGGCGTGCCGCCAAAAGAGCGTGTATTCGGGCTGGCTCCAGTGCCGCTTGTAGAGCGTCCAGCCGACGGCAATGAGGACGAAGTCCGCAGCGCCCAGGATCAGGTAGCTGGCCGAGTGCAGCGACGAGCCGATCAGGGAGGCGCCGCCGGCGAAGGCTGCGATGCACGCGGCAAGGTGCACGGCGCCCAGGATCTGGGGCGTGACCTGCTCCCCGATGAAGTCCAGCTCGTAGTTCAGGAGCGTGAGCAGCATGAAGGTCCATGAGGCCAGGGCGGCGGCGACCGTCAGGACCGTGTTGGCGGGATCCAGGCCGGATACTGCCAGCGAGACCGTGAGGGTCAGCAGCGCCGCGATGGCTCCGGTGAGCACCACGGAGCGGTCCAGGACGCGGACCAGCCGGTTGGAGCTGCCCTTGAGGACGCTGACCGGGGCGGTGGCGATGTCCTTGTGCAGCCTGCCGAGGGCCCGGTCCACGCCGGGGGCCAGGTGGACGAAGTAAAAGTTGTAGGCGATGACGGCCGGGAGCATGGCGGCGAAGACGGCCACCACCTGGAACGCGCCGCCGGTCACCAGGAACAGGGCGTACTTGTCAGCCCAGAGGACGGCGCCCATGAGCAGGCCGCGGATCAGGTCCGTACCGAAGACGCGGGCGCCCAGGTGCTGGGTGAAACTCATGTGGCGCAGGCCGGAGCGCATGGCCACCAGTTGCGTGGCGGTTCCCACCAGCGGCGGCAGCCACCACAGGGTGGGTGCCAGGAACAGTGCGGCGGCGTAGCCGGACCAGGCGGCAGCCCAGAGGCCGCGGCGGTTGGCCACGTTGGCCAGCACCAGGGACTGGACGAACAGCAGGTGCAGGACGCACAGCACCACGTAATGCATCATGGCGTCCCAGGCCCAGCCGGTGGCCAGCCACAGCGGAACCGCGAACACGGCCACCAGCGGCAGGGACTGGATGAACATCATGGGCCAGAACTGGCAGAACCGGCGCGTGATCTCGCCGATGTTGCGTTCGGCCATGAGATCACCGAGCACGCGGTAGATGGGAAGGCAGGCTGCCTGCGCCAGCCACGGCACCGTAACCGAGGAGGCGAGCACCACGTAGGTCAGCGGCACGCCCGCGACGTCGATGCCGGCCATGGCGGGGCTGACCAGCGGGTAGACCGCGTTCAGCAGCAGCACCGGGGACAGATAGAGGAGCAGGGCCGCACCCAGGCGTTCCTGGGAACCGCCGGCGGCCCGCTGGTCCGCTTTGGAGATGCGGGGCGTGGCGATGAGCGCCACCGCCAGGAGCAACGGCAGGATGGCTGCCGCCAGGACCAGGACGGGGGAGCCGTCCGTCAGGAACCGGCTGCCGAACGGCACCATGCCGGAGAGCACCAGGCCGACGATGACGAACACGAACATTTGGCGGGCATAGGTGTCTTGCAGCAAATATTTCAGTGACGTCATGTCTTCCTTCGGGCGGCAGGCGGGAGCTGAGAAACCGGTTGCCAGGGCACACGCGACCAGTCAGCCGCGCCCAGGGCAGCGGTGACGTCAGCGTCGTGAAGCAGTAGGGGTGTAAACGGGAGACCGGAGATGGGGACCGGCGGCGACTGGGGGAGTGCTGCCCCGTCTCAGAAGGGCGCACACCGCCGCCGGCCCCGGCTAAACCCGGGCAGCCCCTGCTGGGGAACCCGGAACCTTGCGGGGGGCGTAAAAAACGCGTTCCGCTCCACGTAGGAGCGGCCCGCAGATGACACTATGAGGCCAAGATCAAGAACGGACCATTAAATCGGTTAATAAAAATCCAATGATTTGAGCAAAGGTTCATAAGGCTTCCTTAAGAAAATTGGAGCCGTGTTAAGCCGCGCCGAATCCGGTCCTGCCGGAGAGCTACGCAAAAGTGCTCATCATGCTTACTGGTGGTGTTCCCTGCTGAGGCGGGGCGGAGAAGCCGCGGAGCGGCGGGTGTGGGGCGCCCGCGGCGGGCCAGCGTTTCGTGGTGGCCACGGCGGGGGCGCGCCCAGGGCACCGTGGCGGCCCGACGGCGGACGTACCGCCGTGGGGTGGGGCGAACCCGCGCGGGACGCGGGACAGACCGGGATGAAACGGCAGCCTGAAGAGTTCCGGGCCCGGATTGCGGCACAAAAAAGGCCGGTACGCCAGCGGAATCCGCGGCGTACCGGCCTCAGCGGTTGTTGTTAGTCCTCACCCTCCTGGGTCCGCAGGCGGCGCCGGATCAGGAACCCGGCCACCACCAGACCGATGACCAGGACCGCGGCAACGATCCCCACCACAACCAGCTGCGCGGGAACCGCGTTGTCCGCGGTGGCGGTGGTGGAAGCGGGGGCCGCCGCGGGCGAGGAGTTCGGGCCGCCGGCGGTGAAAGTGAACGTCCCTTCAATGGGGTGGCCGTCCGAGGACACCACCCGCCACACCACGGTGTACTTACCCTCCGGAGTGCCCGGCTTGACCGGCTGGCTGACCACGTTGTCCACGATCTGCACCGGCCCGTCCGCCTGGTCGGTGCCGGTGGCGTCCTCCACCCGGACAATCGAGTTGATCGCGATGGGGGTGTGGTCGAAGGTCAGCTCGATCTTCGCCGGCATGGCACTGACCGTGGATCCGTTGGCCGGATTGCTGGAGTCCAGGGAGTCGTGCGCCTGGGCCGGCGCTGACGAAACCAGCAGGAACGCGGCGGTGGCCAGCGGCAGCAGGACGCGTGCCAGCCAGGCCGCCGGGAATGACGTTCGCTTCACGGCCCGGCCCTACTTTCCGGCGGTGCGGGTGCGGCGGCCGGCGAGAACCAGCGCCAGGGCGGCTGCACCGAGCACCAGGCCTGCCGCGCCCAGGACCACGCCCCAGACGGACGTGGCGTCACTGGAAACCTCTGCGGTCCGGGATACTTCCCCGTCACTGTGGGACGCCGTGGAATGGGACGCGGCAGCAGCGTCGTCGGCCGTTGTCACGAACGACGGAGCCGGGTGCTTGGGCTCCGGCTGCCCTTCGGCGCTTTCTTCATCCCACTTCACCACGCTGCCGTCCGTGTACGTCTGCGCAGCCTTCAGGGTCACCGTGGTGCCTTCGGCGGGGAGCCGGCCCACCGAGAGTGAGAACGCCTGGTACTGGTTCTGGCCCAGCTGGTGGGCCTCGTCCGCGGTCCAGACCACCGAGACGGGGGCCTTGGTGACCGTGGCACCTGCGACGGTGACGGGCTTGGGCAGGTCACCGGTGACCACCTGCGCGGTCCAGCCCTCCACCGGCTTGACAGACACGGAGGTGAACGGGGTATCGGTGGGCAGCGAGACCTCGAGCTTGCTGGTCTTCGCAGTGGGGGATTCGTTGGGGACGTTGAACGTCAGGTGGGAGTAGCCGTTGGCGGCGGTGTCGTCCGGGTCCACGCTGACGTGGGCGGACGCGGCGGTGGCGCCTGCGGCGACGATTCCGGCGGCGGCAGCTGCGGCGGTGAGGGTCTTGAGGGTACGGCGGAATGAGGTGTTCAAGGCAAGCCTTCCAAAGGGTGCGCCAAGGGGACCGCGTGTGCGGCGGCGCGAAAAAAGTTGGACAGCGCGGCGGCCCTTCCTGGCCTGGGTGTGGGCAGGTGGGGACGGCGCGGAGGGGTCGGCAGCCGCTTAGAGTGCGGCCTGGAAGGCCGGTGGCCCGCGGAGGGAAGGCAGCCGCAGGTTGCGCCAGCGGAAAGGAATAACGACGGCGGCCGGCGCCGGGATGTGCGGCCACTCCGGGATGGCGATGGCGGCCAGGATCCGGACGAGGGGGCGCAGCCAGGCGGCCAGCGCCCATGCGGCTGCCTCGCCCTTGGCCAGGACCAGCGCCGTGGCCAGGGTTGCCGCGGCGTGCAGGCCCAGCATCAAAGCTCCCGGCACGGCGGCATGCTCAGGCATCAGGGCAGCGGCCGTGGCGGAGTCCGGCAGGGCGCCGTGGACGTGGGCGCCTTCAGCCGGGGTGAAGGATGTGGACACAGAGAAGGCGTCGAAAGCCCAGTGGAGGAACAGTTGGCTGGACGCCAGGAGCCCGACCATTACCGGGGCGGTGATCTTGACCTTCGAGAGAATGGTGACCGGTGCCAGCACCAGTGCCACGATTCCGGCGGCGATGACCGGCTGCGGCAGGACGCCGCCGGCCAGTACGTGGGCACCTGCGGCCAGGACAAGCATGGCGGCGGTGAAGGCCATGGCCCGGGGGAGGCGGAACGGAGCACTCACGCTATTCGCCGCCCTTCCCTCTACAGTTGCCACCTCTACTTTAGGGAACTGCGGGGCCCAGCAGGTAATCCGTGGGGCAGTGGACCGGTGGCCGTGAATTCAGGGTTCGGGGCGCGGCGCGGGAAGGCCCCCGGCCTGCGTGAACTGTCCACCACCGGCCGGGGGCTTTCCTGTGCTGCTGGGGATGCTGCCCGCTACTCCGCGAGCTTGGCCACCGACTGCGCCCAAAGGAAGAACTTGTTGGTGCCCAGGTCCTTGACCGTCTTGATGTTCAGGGCCTCTTTGAGCTTCTGCGCATCGCTTTCGGACAGGCCCTTGAGTGCCTCCACCGGCGCTGCAGCCAGCTCATCGATGCCCTTGTCGAGGTATTCCTTGTCGAACTTCGCGTTGATTCCAGCCATACTGTCCTCCTGGTGCTCGTTGGGGCCTCACTGTGCCGTGGGACACACTCGATATTCAACCACGGCGCCCTTTGAACGGCGCCCTGTTAGCCGGGTGTGGTGCGCGCAGCCGTCGTACGTTTCTGGCCTTGTCCGACGCGCCCCGCCGTTCTCGCTGCGTTGCGTCATTCTCGACGCGCCCCGCCGCCGCCGACCCGCCCCGCATCTTTCGCTGCGCAGATTCCCGGGCGCACCCCAAATGTGGGCCGCGAAAATGAGCCTGCGCGTCGCGGACGGATTTGCGCGTCGAGGAACGGACCCGGGCGCGGGAGCGGGAACCGGCTCCTACCGCGTGTCCACGTCCTCGAACACCAGGAACGTCTGCGTGTCCAGCACGCCGGGCATGGTCTGCAGCTGGTCGAAGATGACCCGGCGCAGGTCGATGTTGTCCACGGCGCGGACCAGCAGGATCACGTCGAAGTCGCCACCCACCAGCGCAATGTGGTGCACCTCCGGGATGGCACCGAGCTGGTCGCGGAGTTCGCGCCAGGAATCCTGCTTCAGCTTCAGCGTGACGTAGGCCGAGGATTTGAGCCCTGCCTTGATGGGGTCCACCAGCGCCGTGAACCGGGTCAGGACCCCATCCGCCGTGAGCCGGTTGATCCGGGAGTAGGCGTGCGCCCGCGAAATGTGCACGTTTTCGGCCACCTGGGTAACCGACATCCGGCCGTCCCTGGTGAGCTCGGCGATGATCCGGCGGTCTATTCCGTCCAGCGGAACCTCGGCAGCAGCATCCTTGCCCGGCATTTTGTCCACGACCCCCGTCGGTAATCCACGTCACAGTGACAAATCGTCTTCCATAGTAGGCACTTCGGAGCAGCTTCTCCACGATTTGCCCATCCTGTAGATACGAAACCAGCCTCAGGACAATACTGGGAGGGAATAGTGGCTACCGAAGGACGGACCAATGACGATCTCCGCAGACCACACCGCGACGGACACCCCCAGCACTGCAGCGCCCGAAAACGCGCTGACGGAAGCTGTGCAGAAGTTCGGCATCACGGTGGAGGACTACATGCTCCCCGCCCGGCACCAGATCCAGATGGTGGACCCGGACGGCAGCCTGAAACCCAAGGGCGAGCAGGGCACCCAGCCCGGCCACGAATACCCCGTGCCCGGCGACAAGGAACTGCTCGAAGCATACGAACAGCTCGTCGTCGGCCGCCGCGTCAACGACCAGAACTCCGCCCTGGTCCGGCAGGGCCGCATGGCCGTCTACCCCTCCAGCCACGGCCAGGAAGCCTGCCAGGTGGCCGCCGCGATGTGCCTCTCCGACGGCGACTGGATGTTCCCCACCTACCGCGACGCCGTCGCCGTGATGACCCGCGGCGTGGACCCCGTCCAGGTGATGACCATCTTCCGCGGCGACTGGCACGGCGGGTATGACCCCCTCAAGTACAAGGTGGGCATCCAGTGCACCCCGCTGACCACCCAGCTGCTGCACGCCGTCGGGGTGGCCCACGCCGCCAAGCTCCGCGGCGAGGACACCGTGGTCCTGGCCATGTGCGGCGACGGCGCCACCAGCGAAGGCGACTTCCACGAGGCCCTGAACTTCGCCGCCGTCTTCCACCTGCCCGTCATCTTCTTCGTGCAGAACAACAAGTACGCCATCTCGGTGCCGCTGGCGCACCAGTCCGTGGCGCCGTCGCTGGCGCACAAAGCCGTGGGCTACGGCATGGCGGGGGAGCGCGTGGACGGCAACGACGTCGTCGCGCTCCTTGCCGTCCTGGACCGCGCCGTGAAGCTGGCCCGCGAAGGCTCCGGCCCCCTGCTGGTGGAGGCCAACACCTACCGCATGCAGGCCCACACCAACGCCGACGACGACACCCGCTACCGGGAAAGCGCCGAGGTTGCCGAGTGGCGGGCCAAGGATCCCGTGAATAGGATGCGCACCTACCTGACGGACCGGGGCCTGCTGGACGACGACGGCGAGGCCCGGATCCGCGAGCACGCTGAAGCGGTTGCCGCGCAGCTCCGCGAAGGCCTCGGCGAGGACGTCCCCGTGGACCCGCAGGAACTTTTCCGCCACGTGTTCGCGGTGCAAACCCCGCAGCTGAAGGAACAGTCCGCCCTGCTCGCCGACGAGCTGGCCCGCGACGCCGCAGCTAACGATTCGAAGGAGGCCGGCAAGTGAGCCCCACCATCACCACCTCGTCCGAGGCCAACGGCAACGTTTCCGCCGCCACCGCCCGGGCCGCCGCCTCCGCCGCGGCATCAGCGGAGGCCACCGGGCCCCAGCCGGTCACCATGGCCAAGGCGCTCAACACCGCGCTCGCCGACGCCATGCACGCCGACTCCTCCGTCCTGGTATTCGGCGAGGACGTAGGGCTCCTGGGCGGCGTCTTCCGCATCACCGACGGCCTCACCGCCACGTTCGGCGAACAGCGCTGCTTCGACACGCCGCTGGCCGAATCCGGGATCGTGGGCATGGCCGTGGGCATGGCCATCAACGGCATGCGCCCGGTCATCGAAATGCAGTTCGACGCGTTCGCCTACCCCGCGTTCGAGCAGATCGTCAGCCACGTGGCCAAGATGCACAACCGCACCAAGGGCACGGTCAAGCTGCCCATGGTCATCCGCATCCCGTACGGCGGCGGCATCGGCGGAGTGGAGCACCACTGCGACTCCTCCGAGTCCTACTACGCCCACACCGCCGGCCTGAAGGTCTACACCCCGGCCACCGTGGCGGACGGCTACCGCATGCTCCGCGAAGCCATTGACTCCGACGATCCCGTGGTCTTCATGGAACCCAAGAAGATGTACTGGACCAAGGACTCCGTGGACCTGGGCGAGCTGCGGCGCCTTCATACGGAAGGCACGACGACGGGACGCACCTCTGAGGGGCGGGCCGCCGTCGCGCGTCCCGGCACGGACGCCACGCTGATCGCCTACGGTCCGTCCGTGCCCACCGCGCTGGCCGCCGCAGAGGCTGCCGCGTTGGAGGGCCGCTCGCTGGAAGTCATTGACGTGCGGACCATTGTTCCGTTCGACGACGAGACCGTGTGCGAGTCCGTGCGGAAGACCGGCCGGGCCGTGGTGATCGCCGAGGCGCACGGCTTCGCGTCGGTGTCATCCGAGATCGTGGCCCGGGTCCAGGAGCGTTGCTTCCACTACCTGGCCGCCCCCATCCGCCGCGTGACCGGGTTCGACGTCCCCTACCCGGCGCCAAAACTCGAAAAGTATTACCTTCCCGGCGTGGACCGCATCCTCGACGCCGTTGACGACCTTCAGTGGGAGAACTGACCATGAGCGAACCACGCGTATTCTTGCTGCCCGACCTGGGCGAGGGGCTCACCGAAGCCGAGCTGGTGGCCTGGCACGTCTCCGTGGGCGATTCCATCGAGGTGGACCAGCCGATCGCCGAGGTGGAGACCGCCAAGTCAGCGGTGGAGGTGCCCTCTCCCTATGCCGGGATCGTGGCCGAACTGCACGGCAAGCCGGGGGAGACCCTCGACGTGGGGAAGCCGCTGATCTCGGTGACGCCGCTTTCGTCTGGCGCTGCCGCGACGGCTGCTTCGGTGGCAGCCGAGACCTACCGGGAAGAGGAGAAGGCCGGTTCCGGGAATGTGTTGATTGGTTATGGCACCCCTGGCGGGCATGGCCAGGCTCGCCGTACCCGGGCCCGGAAGTCTTCCGTGGCCGTGGACGAGCGGACTGAATCTGCTCCCGCCGAGCTTTCCAAAGAGGATGAGCTTGCCCTCCTGCGTAGCCGGGTGCCCGGCAAGCTTGGTGCCGTGATTTCCCCGCTGGTCCGGCGGATGGCGCGGGAGCATGGCGTGGACTTGGGGGACATCTCCGGTTCCGGCGACAGCGGGTTGATCATGCGCCGTGATGTTGAAGCGGCGCTGCGGACCGTGGCTCCGGCACCTGCTCCTGCTCCCGCATCTGTACCTGCGCCGGAAGCCAAACCGGTGGAAGCGCTGGAACGTCCGGTTGAAACCGTTGAAGCCCAGGGGCGCGACGCGCGGACGGGCCTGCCCATTTCCGCCCGCACCCCGGTCCGCGGTGTGCGCAAAGCCGTGGCCGCCAACATGGCCCGCAGCCGCTCGGAAATCCCGGAAGCGACGGTGTGGGTGGATGTTGACGCCACCGCACTGATGGAGCTGCGCGAGGGGATGAAGGCCGGCGGGGCGCAGGTTCCCGGGCTGCTGGCTTTCATCGCCCGGTTCGTCACCGCGGGGCTGAAGAAGTTCCCGGAGCTGAACACCCGCATCGAGACTGCCGACGACGGCTCGCAGGAGATCGTGGCCTTCGACGGGATCAACCTGGGGTTCGCGGCGCAGACGGACCGCGGCCTGGTGGTGCCCTCGGTCCGCGGGGCCGAGAAGCTCAGCGCCAGGGAACTGGACGCGGAGATCCGCCGCCTCACCCAGGTGGCCCGCGACGGCAAGGCGACCCCGGCTGAGCTGGGCGGCGGAACGTTCACGGTGAACAACTATGGCGTGTTCGGCGTCGACGGCTCAGCGGCGATCATCAACCACCCGGAGGTGGGCATCCTCGGTGTGGGCCGGATCATCGACAAGCCGTGGGTGGTCAACGGCGAGCTGGCTGTCCGCAAGGTCACCGAACTCACGCTGACCTTTGACCACCGGGTCTGCGACGGCGGCACGGCCGGCGGCTTCCTCCGCTTCGTGGCCGACGCCATCGAGAACCCCACGTCGCTCCTGGCGGACATCTAGCCCCGCCGGTTTTCGACACGGAAAACCTTCACCGACACGCAAAGAGGCCGGCGCTGCCCACATCTGGGCCGCGCCGGCCTCTTTCCGCGTCGAAAGGTAATTTGCGCGTCACCTATGGGCCCGCCCAGGCGTTCGCGGCGACGGCAACCACTTGACGGAAACCCTGGTCAGGTGGTTAGTTGGTTGAGTAACTAACCATAGAGCCAAAAGCCACTGCACCAGGAGGTCGCGTTGATTGAGGACGGAAAGCCTCTCTTCGTGCAGATCGCCGAACAGGTTGAAGACTTGATTGTGGACGGAACGGTGGCCGAAGAGGCCCGGGCTCCGTCAACCAACGAGCTTGCAACGTTCTATCGCATCAATCCGGCGACGGCAGCGAAGGGGATCAACATGCTCGTCAGCAAGGGAGTGCTTTACAAGCGCCGCGGCGTGGGCATGTTCGTCGCCCCCGGCGCCCGCGAGCTTCTGCTCAAGGAACGCCGCAATGATTTCGCCCTGCGGTACGTACAACCACTGCTGGCCGAGGCGCGCCGGATCGGGCTTGGCCCTGAGGACGTGGCGGACCTGGTCCGCGCAGGCGAGGCCACGGCGGTACCGGCAACTGCAGCACCAATAGACCAGCCCGACAGAAGGACACCATGAGCGCCGTAATCGAGGTCCGGGACCTCACCAAAAGCTACAAGGACGCCGTCGCCCTGGACGGAATCAGTTTCGACATCGAGCAGAACGCCATTTACGGCCTCCTCGGCCGCAACGGCGCGGGCAAGACCACCGCGATGTCGATCCTCACCGCACAGAACCTGCCCAGCAGCGGACAGGTGAAGGTGTTTGGGGAGAATCCCTACGAGAACCCCAAGGTCCTCAGCCGCATGTGTTTTGTCCGCGAAAGCCAAAAGTACCCGGACGACGCCACGGCCCGCCACGCCTTTGCCGCTGCCCGCCTCTTCTTCCCCAACTGGGATCAAGGCCTCGCGGACGAACTCATCGATGATTTCCAGCTTCCCCTGAAGCGGACCATCAAGAAGCTCTCGCGCGGGCAACTCTCCGCCGTCGGGGTCATCATCGGCCTGGCCTCCCGTGCCGAAATCACCTTCTTCGACGAACCGTACCTGGGGCTGGACGCCGTTGCGCGGCAGACGTTCTATGACCGCCTGCTGGCGGATTACGCGGAGCATCCCCGGACCATCCTCCTCTCCAGCCACCTCATCGATGAGGTTTCAAACCTCATCGAACGCGTGCTCCTTATCGACGCCGGCCGCATCATCATGGACCAATCGGCCGAAGATGCCCGCGCCATGGCCACAAATGTGGTGGGTGATGCCGCCGCGATCGACCGGGCCGTGGGCGGACGCGAAGTCATCCACCGTGAAAGCCTTGGCCGCGTTGCCTCCGTGACTTTTCTCGGCCACCTGGACAATGCCGAACGCTCCGTGCTCGCTGCAGAGGGCCTGGAACTGGCTCCCGTCTCGCTGCAGCAGCTCATTGTCCGCCTCACCCAGCAGCGTTCAGCCGGCGCACCCCACGTCGCTCCGGCTGCCCCGGAAGGAAGCCTCCGATGACCACCCTCAACCCCGTTGCCCACCACACGGCCCCGCGCAACCGCATGCTCAACGTGGTCCGCCTGCAGTTCCTCAACAGGCAAACCTTCCTCTGGGTTCCGGCCCTGATCCTCGGTGGGTCCTGGGCGCTGTCGATGCTTATTTTTTGGATCGTGGGCGGTGCAGGCCAGACCGGAGTGAAAGCCGGAGGCGGTGCCCAGGCGCCCCTGTGGTACTTCCTCGCCCTGGGAATCCAGGCAATGACCATGACTTTCCCGTTCTCCCAGGCGATGAGTTTGACACGGAAAGAGTTCTACCTCGGTTCACTCGCTGCGGCCGCCGTGAGCGGGTTGGGCATGTCGGTGGTGTTTGTCCTGCTGGGCCTGCTGGAACAAGCGACCGGCGGGTATGGCTTCAACGCGTACTTCTCATACCTGGAATGGGTGTGGATGGCAGGCCCGCTGGCTGCCTTCCTGACGTACTTTGCCCTGACCATGTTCTTCTTCGTGGTCGGGTTCTGGTTCGCCACCATCTTCAAGCGGTTCGGAGCCGTTGGTTTGGCAAGCTCCCTGCTGGGAACGGGCGCGGTGCTTGTGGCAGTTGTTGCCCTTGTGACGTTCCGGCAGGCCTGGCCGGCTGTTGCTCAGTGGTTCATGGCGACAGGATCATTGGGCCTTACCCTATGGGGGCTGGCTCTCACAACGGTGCTGGCAATCGGGTCCTATCTCACGCTCCGGCGGATGCCAGTCTGAGGGATGAGCGCCTGCGACAAGTCGTCGCCGGGGCCCTGAAAAATTCTTTCAATTAGGGTCTTTACGCACTGGCAGCAGGTTACTAAAGTGGGACGCGTCATAGTCCGGATGGGCGCCAGAGGCGTCTGGGAAGGGGGATTGCGCATCACCGCTGACCGATACCAGAAGACAAATGACCACTACGTTGAAGGCCCCTCCTAGAGGGGCCTTCCCTTTTGCCCAGGCCCCAGGCCCCAGGCACCAGGCACAACGGAACCGGTGCTAACCGCCCAGTTCTTTGATCCGGCCCTGCAAAAAGCGCCGCTCAACCTCGTTGTCCGTGAGGATCAGCGCCTCTTCGAACGCCACCCGTGCCTCTCCGGGGCGGCCAAGCCGGACCAGAAAGTCGCCGCGGGCGGAAGCCAAGTACGGGTAGCGGGCCAGCTGCGGTTCGGCTCCCAGCAGATCGAGTTCCGCCAGGCCCTCCGCGAAACCCGCCGCGAAGCCCAGGGCGATGGCCCGGTTGAGCCGGACCACCGGGGATGGCCACCGGCCCAGAAGCAGGTCGTAGAGGCCCAGGATTTCCTGCCAGTCCGTGTCCTGCCAGGATCCGCTCCCGTCATGGACTGCTGCGATGGCCGCCATGAGGGCGAAACGCCCCGGGGGCCGGGCAGCCAAAGCGCCGCGCAGGAGCGCCACACCTTCCCCGATGGCCTGCCGGTCCCACCGTGAACGGTCCTGGTCTTCCAGCAGGACCACGTTGTCCTGGTCATCGAGCCGGGCACCCCTGCGCGCCTCGGTAAGCAGGATCAGCGCCAGGAGCCCGGCCACATCGCGGTCCAGGGGAAGCAGGACGCGCAGCATCCTTGCCAGCTCCAGCCCGCGGTCGGCGAGGTCCCGGCGCATCAGGTCGGCTCCGGATGGGGCGGTGTGCCCGGTGGTGTACACCAGGTACACCACGGACAGCACGCCATCCAGCCGCTCGGGCAGCTCGTCCGGCGGCGGCACCCGGTACGGGATGTTGGCTGCTGCGATCTTCTTCTTAGCCCGGGTGATGCGGGCCGCCATGGTGGTCTCGGGGACCAGGAATGCCCGCGCCACCTCCGCCGTGGACAGCCCGCACAGCAGCCGCAGCGTCAGGGCCACCTGGGCTTCAGGCGCAAGCGCTGGATGGCAGCAGGTGAAAATGAGCCGGAGCCGGTCATCCGGGATCCCACCAGGCTCCTCCGCAGGGGACTCCTCCCGCCCCACCAGCCGGGGCAGCGCCCGTTCCGCTGTTGCTGCGCGCCGGTGCATCTCCAGGGCCCGCCGTCGTGCCGTCACCGTGAGCCACGCACCTGGGTTCCGGGGAATGCCGCCGTCGCCCCAGGTGGCCAAAGCCGCGGCGTACGCGTCCTGGACGGCTTCCTCGGCGGCGTCGATGCTGCCGGCAACACGGACCGTGGCCGCCAGCACGAAGGCCCACTCGCGGCGGTGGGCGTCCGCGACCGCCGCGGCAACCTCCGGGCCGGCGGTCTCCGGCATCAGGTGGCCACCCGCACGGGCCACACCTCTACTCCGACGCCGGCCGGGACTTCCTTGGCGATCTCGAGCGCCTCATCGAGGTCCGCTGCCTCTACGAGGTAATAGCCGCCCAGGGTTTCCTTTGACTCGGCGAAAGGGCCATCCGTGACCAGGAACCCGCCGGCTCCGTCTCGGCGCACCGACGTGGCCGTGGAAGAGGGGTGCAGGGCTGCTCCGCCGAGGAGGGCAGAACCGCGCCGCTGCTGGAACTCCTGGTAGCTGGCGCTGATGGATTCCCCCTCGGCCTGCCGCGCCACCGCCTCGTCCTGGTAAATCAGGATCAGGTATTTGGACATGTGATGCTCCTTTGCCGTTGTGCGGGGCCCTTCACCGTGCCCCTACCCATACGACGCGCACGGGACGCGCGGATCGACAGCAGGCGGCAACAATTTCCCAGGCAAACCGCCGTCGTCCTTCATCCTTCGGAAACGTCCACGCCCAGACGCTCCGCCAACTGCTCCAGCGTCTCGGGGCGGCCCGCAATCTCCACTGTGCCGCCGTCCGTCAGCAGCGTCAGGGCCTGGACATCGAACTCCTGGATATAGCCGCGGTCCTTGCCGGTCACCTTCCGCCGCTCCGGGAGCACCCCACGGACCTTCAGCGTGACAGGCCGCCCGGACGGCTCCAGTGAGTCATACACCGCAGGCTGGAACAGGAGGGTCCCGTCGCCGGGTGTCAGAATGCCCTGGTTCCAGATGCGTCCCAGCGAACCACTGAGCGTCTCCGGATACCGGATGTAGGCGCGGAGCTGGCCGTGGTCATCCAGCCGTGCTTTCGCCTTGAGCCGCTGCCGCAGTCCAATATAGGCGAAGGCCGCATACCCCAGGGTCCAGATCACGGCTGTGGTCACGGCGTCTTCCAAAGTTCGTCCCACGGCCATCCAGATCCCGGTGCTCAGCACGAAGAAAGCCACGTAGCCCAGGGCGAAGGCTTGGTAAGGGTGCGCCCGGATCCAGTCCTTCATGGGGCCATCCTAAGCAGGGCAGGGATGCCTGGCTATCGGTGTCCACCCAGGCCGCAAGGTCGTTACATTTCCAAGGTACCGCGCCGCGGGGGCCTTGCCGCAAGACCACCACCCGGCCGCATACTGGCGGTCGAATCCAGGCGGGGAACGGGGACAAAATGCATGATGCAGTGATTGTGGGAAGCGGTCCCACGGGGTTGATGCTGGCGGGGGAGCTGCGGCTGGCGGGAGTGGACGCGGTGGTGCTGGATCGCCGCCCGTCCCAGGACCTGGCCGGCTCGCGCGGAGGCGGCATCCATTCGCGCACCATCGAACTGCTGGACCAGCGCGGCATAGCGGACCGCTTCCTTGGCGCCGGCAGGACGGTCCAGACGGCCACCTTCGGCAACACGCAGCTGGACCTGGGCGGGCTGCCCACGCGGCACCCGTACACGCTGGCGCTGTTCCAGAACTACATTGAGCGGCTGCTGCTGGAGTGGGTTGAGGAGCTGGGCGTGGAGATCCGGCGCGGCGTGGAGGTCACCGGGGTGTCAGCGGACGACGACGGCGTGGACGTCCGGCGCGCAGCCGGCGGACCCGTGCGGGCCCGGTATGTGGTGGGAGCCGACGGCGGGCGCAGCGTGGTGCGGCGCTCCGCCGGCATCCCCATGGCGGGGCCGGATGCCACACGGAGCAGCCTTATTGCCGAGGTGAAGGTAGAGGGGGAGCCCGGCCAGCAGGGAAAAGTGGATGGCCGAGGCATCCACGGGCTGTACCCGATGGGGGACGGCCTGGTCCGGGTGGTGGTGACCGAAGCCTCCCTGGGGCCGGCCGCCGAGCCCACCCTGGCGGACCTCCGGCAGGCCTTGGTGGAGGTCTTTGGCACCGACTTCGGCGTCCACAGCCCCACGTGGCTGTCCCGCTTCACGGACGCCACCCGGCAGGCGGAGCAGTACCGCAAGGGCAGGGTCCTGCTGGCCGGCGACGCTGCCCACGTCCATTCACCCACCGGCGGGCTGGGCATCGGCCTGGGGCTGCAGGACGCCGTCAACCTCGGGTGGAAACTGGGACAGGTGCTGCACGGAACTTCGGGTGCCGGGTTGCTGGATACCTACCACGCTGAACGACATCCAGCGGGGGAGCGGGCGCTCAAATACACCATGGCGCAGTCCCTCTTCCAGAAGTCCGATCCCCGGCAGGAGGCGCTGCGGGACCTGCTCGGCGAGGTGCTCCGCGTCGATGGTGCCGGGGCGCCCATCGCGGCCCTCATCACCGGACTCGACGTCGCCTACGCTCCGGCATCGGGCCATCCGCTAGTGGGCCGCCGGATGCCGGACCTGGACATCGCCATAGCTGCCGGGCCGGCCAGGGTGTATGGGCTGCTGCACGGCGCCAATCCGGTGCTGCTGGAATTCGGTGGCCCGGCGCTGGAGCCTGGCCCGTGGGCAGGATACGTCCGCCACGTCAGGGCAACGTACGACGCCGGGTGGCAGCTTCCGGTGCTGGGCGCCGTCCCTGAACCCACGGCAGTCCTGGTCCGGCCCGACGGCTACGTCGCTTGGGTGGGCGAGGCCTCGGCGGACGGGCTCACTACCGCCTTGGGCACGTGGTTCGGCCAGCGCGGCTGAACAAAGTGATCAGCGCTCACCGCGTCACGGATGCATTAATCCGGGGAAATTGATCAAAAACTGCGGAAGAGCCCCCTGTTGCCAGGGACCGGCCCTTTGCTACGCTGATTCCCGGGTCAGGCAGGCGGCCCGTGTGTTGCCGCTTGGGACACCCTTTTCCACCATCACAGCGCCTTGTGGCGCGGCCTTCGGCCATCCATTTCCGGGCGTGCAACGGTCCGCACAGCTGGCGCGGATGTGGCCCAGGGTGATCCATTTTTCGGGGGTGGGCCACATCCCGTCTTGAACTCCGGGGGCCAGCAGCGTGGCTGGCCCCCGGGCCATCTGCCCTGCCGCCGTCCACGGATGCTCAGCCGGGTTCCTCAGTCGTCAAAGTAGGCCTTGGCCTCCTTTGCGCCGGAGAACCTGTCCACCAGCCCTTCGGCGAGTTCGTTGAGTTTCTGGTTCCTGCTGTTGGAGGCGCTGCGGAGGAGCTCAAACGCCTGGTCCTTGCTGCAGTTGTTCTGCGCCATGATGATCCCGCAGGCCACGTCGATGACGGTCCTGGTGTCCATCGCGGCCTTCAGGTTGTCGGCGCGCTGCTCCGCGGAGGCGATCCGCACGGCAAGCCGCAGCGCCTTGTCCGCCATCTGGCCGAACTTCATCCCCTCGGCTATGGCCCGCTCGCTGAAGAGCCCGCTGGCCGGAGCGAAGAAATCGAGGACCGCCCCGGCGTCGTCATCCAGGGTCATGGGTATGCCCAGTGAACTGGCGACGCCGGCGGCGGACAGCGCCGTGCGGTACTCCGGCCACCGCGGATCCGTGGCCACGTCGTCAAGCAGGACCGGAACCCCGGATTCGAGGGCCTCGATGCACGGGCCGTCCCCCAACGACTGTTCGATCCGGTCCAGCACCACGGCCGTTCCGCTGCTGCCGCCGATGGTGGCCGTACGCTTGCGCCGGTGCAGGGTGACGGCACACTCAACGGGTTGTCCGGTGGTGCTGGTCATGGTGGCCGCCGCAAGCCCGGTGAGGTCGTCCAAGACTGATTTGATGTCCTCCATCCCGGCGATGAGGTCCACCAGTTCTTCGAAATCTTCAGCCCGCTCGTGGTCCGCCATGCCCTTAATGTAGGAGCGTCGGCCGGCCTCCACAAGACCGGCTTCAGGCCCTTCCTGCCAGCCTCTGCCCAGCTTCCGTCCAGCGTAGTTATGGAAACGTTATATATGCTTGCTTAGTGGTTTTAACGTCAAGCAGCGGAAATTTGCCAGCATCAACAGGAGCGGCAGCACCCGGAGCGGGGCTCCTGGACGGGCGCAAGCATGCCCTGGACGGGCTCCGGATCGTCGCGGTGGCCGGCGTCTTCTTCTTCCACACGGCAACCGACTCAATGCCGGGTGGCTCCATCGGCGTGGACGTGTTCTTCACGCTCAGCGGGTTCGTGATCACCCTGCTGATCATGAAGGAGCGGATCGCCACCGGCCGGCTGAACTTCGGCATCTTTTACGCCAAGCGCCTGGCCCGCCTCTGGCCGGCGCTCCTGGCGCTCTGTGCCGTGATCGTCACCGCCGGCGTGCTGTTCCCCGAGTCGGGCTGGGGCGGACAGGCAGGATTCGTCCTTCCTGCTGCCACCTACGTGATGAACCTGGCGCACTTTGGCCTGTTCGGCGACTCGATTGCCGGCGAAACGCTCGGCCCCACCTGGACGCTGGCCGTGGAGGAACAGTTCTACCTGGTGTGGCCCGTGCTGCTGATGGTGATGCTGCGGTTCTGGAAGGTGCGCACCACTGCCATTGCCACCGTGGTCCTGGCCGCCCTCTTCGTCCTGAACCGGTTCCTGCTGGTCACCGCGGGCCAGCCGCTGGACCGCATCTACAACGGCCCGGACACCCGGGCCGATGAGCTGCTGCTTGGCTGCGCGCTGGCCCTGCTGTTCACCGCCGTCCGGCAGGGTTCCCGGGCGCACCGCGCCATGGCATCGGCGGCCCGCTGGGGCGCCCCGGTGGCCGGTGCCACCCTGGTGGCGGCACTGTTCCTGCTGAAGGAGCCCGACACCCCCGGGGCCTGGTTCACCACGTTCTGGACGGTGGGCCCCACCGTGCTGGCGCTGCTCTCGGGCGTGCTGATCGGCTCGCTGGTCCTCCAGCCCGCCGGTTTCCTCTCGCGCATCCTCAGCCATCCCTGGCTGGCGCGTCCGGGCCGGGACCTGTCTTATGGCATGTACCTCTGGCACCTGCCGGTTTACCTGCTGCTGATGCCGCTAATCCCGGCGTTGCCGGTCCGCATCGCCCTAACCGCGGTCTTCACCGTGCTGCTGGCGTACGCGTCCTTCCGCTGCGTTGAGCGGCCGCTGCGTCTCTGGGCGAACGGGAAGCTGGAGCCCGTCGTCGTGCCTTCCAACCCGGCCGCCGCCACAGCACCCGTGGGGGCGGCGTCACGCTGACCCCCGGGACGGCCCGGTGCGGCCCTCAGTGCGGGATGTGCTCCTGGTCGCGGTGGGCTGCGGGTTCGATCTGGAACGTGGAGTGCTCCACGCTGACATCGAAGTCCCGCGCCACGCACCGCTGCAGGTCCGCCAGGATGGTGGCCGAGTGGCCGTCCCGCATGCATCCGTCCTCCACGGTCACATGCGCTGACAGGACGGGCACGCCGGACCCCACCAGCGAAGCGTGCAGGTCGTGGACATCAATCACGTGCGGCAGCGCCAGGATGTGGCGGCGCACTTCCGCGAGGTCCAGGCCCGGGGGAGTGTTTTCCATCAGGACGTTGACGGTGTCCCGCAGGAGCGTGAGGGTGCGCGGAATGATCAGTACACCGATCAGGAGGGATACGATGGCGTCGGCCCGGGTCCAGCCGGTCAGGGCAATGACCACCGCGGCCGCAATGACGGCGATGGAGCCCAGGGCATCGTTGAGGACTTCAAGGAAAGCGGCCTTCATGTTGAAGCTGTGATGGCGGCCGGACGCGAGCACCAGCAGTCCCACGGCGTTGCCGGCCAGGCCGATCACGCCGAACCACACCATCAGCGGCCCGCCCACCTCCGGCGGTTCGAGGAGGCGGCGGATGCCTTCGACCATGACGAACCCGGCCACGCCCAGCAGCAGGGCGGCCTGCCCGGCGGCGGCCAGGATCTCGGCACGCTTGTAGCCCCACGTCCGCTTGTACGTGGGTGGTTTGAGGGCCAGCGATGCGGCAATCACGGCAATGAGGAGGCCGGCGGAGTCGGTGAACATGTGTCCCGCGTCAGCCAGCAACGCCAGGCTGCCCGTCAGAACGGTTCCCACGATCTCGGCAACCATCACCGTGAACGTGATGGCGAAAACCAGCAGGAGCTTGCCGCGCTGGCCCTGGGGATCGGCAACATCATGGCTGTGGTCGTGGCCGCTGCCCATGGGTCAGCCCTTCCTGCTGGTTGGCAGGCCCGGCAGCTGCGGTCCGGCAGCATGCGGAACGGCATCAGGCGCTGTGCCGGAGCCGGCGCAGCCCGGGCAGCAGCCCTCCTGGGCATCGGCGGCCTCGGTCCGGTGCGGAACAGCGCAGCAGGCGTCCCCTTGCCAGGCGTTGATGCCCTCACGGACGGCAATCGCGGCAATGGCCAGGGCTGCGCCGGCATCGGCCCACCACCAGCCCAGGGTGCTGTTCAGGACCAGGCCCACCAGCAGCACGGCGGAAAGGTAGGTGCACAGCAACGTTTGCTTGGAGTCCGCCACGGCGGTCCTGGACCCCAGTTCCCGTCCGGCGCGGCGCTGCGCCCAGGACAGAACCGGCATGACGGCCAGGCTGAGGGCGGCAATGATGATGCCAGGCGTCGAGTGCTGCGCTTCGCCGCCGCCGGCCAGGGAGCGGAGGGAATCCGCGGCCACAAAAGCGGCCAGGGCGAAGAAGGAAACGGCGATGATCCGCAGCGTCAGGTGTTCCCGCCGCTCCGGGTCCTTGGCCGCGAACTGCCAGGACAATGCCACGGCGGAGGTCACCTCGATCACGGAATCCAGTCCGAAGCCGATCAGGGCGGAGGAATCAGCCGCGCCGCCGGCCCACAGGGCCACGACGGCTTCAATGACGTTGTACGTGATGGTGGCCGCTGCGAAGAGCCTGATCCGCCGGGTCAGGACGTCCCGGCGGTCCTTGCGGGCTCCAGCGTGTGCCGTGCTCACGCGAAGCACTCCCCGTCGGGCGCGCAGCAGGCCGGATCCACGGCGAGCACCACGCTGAGCAGGTCCTTGATGGCGTGGCCAACCCGGTGGTCCGCCAGTTCGTACCGGCTCCGCCGCCCGTCCGGCACCGCCACCACCAGGCCGCAGCCGCGCAGGCAGGTCAGGTGGTTGGACATGCTTTGCCGGGACACGCCTAATTCGTCCGCCAGGTCCGACGGGTAGGACGGCGACTCCGTCAGCGCCAGCAGCACCCGGGCGCGGGTGGGATCCGATACGGCATAGCCAAAGCGCGCCAGTACCGGCGCATGGGTGAGCGTCTGCATGCTCCCAAAGTACAGCGGTGGCTGTATTCAGGCAAAGCTGGACTCCCGCCCCGGGCGGGAGAGTGTCAGCCCAGCGGGTTGGCGGACTGGCAGGTCTGGTCGCTGCCGGTCTGCGCCACGATGCTGCCGGAGGAGTCCGCGGACGACGGCGGCGCGGCGGGTTTGGTGCCCGTGGCGAAGTCGGATCCGGCGTACAGCTGCACGCCCTGGATGTTCGCCACCTGCTGGACACGGGTGGCGGGCAGGCCGAACAGTGCGGCTACATCCGCTGCGACGTCCTCGAACCCGGCAGAGTAGTACACCATGGTCTGGCTTTGCGGCTGGGCCGGCAGCTTGGCCAGATTGGTGTATCCGGCGTCGGACAGCAGCGCGGCAATCGCGTTGCTCCGCGCCGCGACGCCCGTGCCGTTGGCGACCGAAACGGGCTGCAGCGACTTGTCGTAGGCCGGTGCGGTAGGCGTCTGAGTGGGCGCTGCCGGGGCAGGCTGGCTCAGGTCCGGGCTGTTGCGGAGGGCTGCGAAGAAGTTGGACGCCGCAGGCTCATCGAGCGCCAGCCGGTTGGGATCCTGCGGGGACGGGACCGTGGGCGTGGTGATGAAGTTGATGTTGGCCGGATCGATGTTCTTCAGCCGGTTGGCGATGGTGAGCAGCGACGGGATGGAGGACAGCCCCGAATCAACCGTGAGGTTCCGGGTGATGGTGTCCGCAATGGTCAGCGTCTTCTGCGGGTTGCCCAGCGTGCCCTCGGACTTGAGCTTGCGGCTCAGCGATGCCAGGAAGCCCTGCTGGGCCTGGATCCGCCCCAGGTCTCCGCCGTTGGCGAAGGCGTGCCGGGTGCGCAGGAACGCCAGCGCCTGGTCGCCCTGCACCTGGGATTTGCCGGCCGGCAGGTTCAGGTGCGAGTCGGGATCGTTGACGGCATCGGTGACGCAGACCTCCACGCCGCCCACGGCGTTGGAGAGCTCCTTCACGGCGTTGAAGTCCGCCATCATGAAGTGGTCTACTTCGAGTCCCGTGAGCTTGTTCACCGTGTCCACGGCGCAGCCGATCCCGGCCTGGGCCATGGCGCTGTTGATCATGGCGTCCTGCTGCTCGGGATACTTCTGGTTGGTCTTGGAGTCCGTGCAGGCCGGAACGTCCACCAGCAGGTCGCGGGGGAAGCTGACGACGTTAACGTGCTTGTTGTCCGCCGAGATGTCCAGCAGCATCATCACGTCCGATTGCCCGTAGCCGGTGGACTGGTCCGCCGTGCCGAACTGGCTGTTGTTCCCGTCCCGGGTGTCCGTGCCCAGCACCAGAATCTGCAGCCGGTCCGTGCTGTCATTCACCGCCCCTTCGGTCCGCTGGCCACCGGCGGTCAGCTCCGAGGTGCTGATGTTGGACTGCAGGCGCCAGGCCCAGTAGCCGCCGAACGCCAGGACGCCCAGGAGCAACACGGACACCACGGCGGTGACGGCTTTGACCCATCGGGGGGCACGGCGGAACGGCCGACGGCGGCGCGAACTGGCTTCATACAGCGTGCCTTGGCCAGGGTAGGCAACGGGACCGCTTTCCTGTTCCGGGCCGGGGGATTTTCTGGAACCGAACACGACAAAAAGACCTTCGGGAGGGGACAGGTTTCCGCTACCCTACCGTCCCAAGCTGGCAATTCGCCCGGAACCAGTGGACGGGCGGGTGTCCCGGCGCCGTCGGCGGCCCGCGGGGGCGTACTCTTTCTTCTCGGCGGTACCCGCCCAGGAGATGGGCCCGGCCATGGGGGAAGCCCTGGTGTGAAGGCTGAGGAACGGACAGATGGATACAGGACAACAGCAACGCGGGACGGACCGCCCTGCCCGGCGCGGGTTGGGGAAACTGGCGGTATGGCTTGAGGACGACTCCCCAGGACGCCTCCGCCCCCTGATCCTGGCGGTGGTCCTCACGCTCTCGGCGATCGGACTCGTGGAGGTGGCGTCGGCGTCGTCCGTGGAATCCGTGGCGGCAGGAAACAACCCGTACGATCTTCCCCTGAAGCAGGCCATGTGGACCGTGGCCGGCGTGGTGCTCATGCTGGTGCTGGCGCGCATGTCCGTGCGGCGGATCCGGTGGCTGGGCTGGCCGCTGCTGATCGGCTCCCTGTTCGCCCTGGTGCTGGTGTTTACGCCGCTGGGCATGTCCGTCAACGGCAACCGGAACTGGCTGAGCGTGGGCGGGTTTACGGCCCAGCCGTCCGAGTTCGCCAAACTGGCGCTGATTGTCTGGGCCGCCGGCATCCTGGACCGGAAGCAGGCCCTGCTGGGGCAGTGGAAGCACGCGGTCATTCCGCTGGGCCCCGCCGGCGGGCTGATCATGCTCATCGTGGCCCTGGGGCATGACCTGGGCACCACCATGATCATCATGATGATCCTGGCCGCCACCATGTTCTACGGCGGCGTGCGGATGAAGGTGTTCTCCGTTGCCGGCCTGATCTGCGTGGCCGCAGCCCTGATCCTCGCAGCCACCAGCGGCAACAGGATGGGCCGGATCTCCTCCTGGCTGGGCATGGGTTCCGATGAGGACGCGCAGGGCATGGGCTACCAGGCGCAGCACGGGGCCTACGCCCTGGCCTCCGGCAGCTGGTTCGGCGTGGGGCTGGGCCAGAGCCGGCAGAAGTGGAACTGGATCCCGGAAGCCCACAACGACTTCATCTTCTCCATCCTGGGCGAGGAGCTGGGCTTCGCCGGCTCGCTCCTGGTCCTGGCATTGTTCGCCATCCTGGCCATTGCCGTGTTCAAGACCATTGCCCGCACCACGGACACGTTCTCCCGGATCGTCGCGTGCAGCGTGATCACCTGGATCCTGGGCCAGGCCGTCATCAATATCGCCATGGTCAGCGGGCTGCTGCCTGTGATCGGCGTGCCGCTGCCCTTCATCTCCTACGGTGGCTCGGCCATGGTTTCCTCCCTGGCCGGGATCGGGGTGATCCTCGCGGTGACCCGTCCCGAAGGGGCGGTGCCCCCTTCGCGCGGCGGCACCCGCCGGGGCCGCGGTTTGCTGACTCGCAGCCTGCTGGGCCGCGGCCGGCCTGGCGGAGCTATGGTTGACCCGGCTGTGACGCAGCCCCGGGAGCATGCCTACCAGCGGTAGCGCCGCCGGGAGGGGGCCCGCGGCGCCCATGACTGCCATCCGGTTCATCCTGGTTTTCGGGATTGTCAGCGCGTTGATGGACATGGTCTACGAGGGCGCCCGGAGCGTCACCGGCCCGTATCTGGGTGCGCTGGGTGCCTCCGCGCTCCTGGTCAGCGTGGTCACCGGTGCCGGGGAGGCCGTGGCTTTGGTGCTCCGCCTGGTGTTCGGGCGGCTGGCGGACAGGCCCGGGCTCAGGTGGCCACTGGCCATCAGCGGCTATGCGCTGACGGCCCTGTCCGTGCCGCTGCTGGGAATCACCGACGCGCTCTGGGTGGCCTGCCTGCTGGTCCTGGCCGAGCGGCTGGGCAAGGCTGTGCGGAGTCCCGCCAAGGACACCATGCTGGCCAACGCCGGTTCGGCGATGGGCCAGGGGAAAGCGTTCGCGCTGCACGAAGCACTGGACCAGGTGGGGGCGCTGCTGGGGCCACTGTTGGTGGGTGCTGCCCTGGCCCTGTCCGGCAGTTACGGACCCGGGTTCCTGTTGCTGGCCGTCCCGGGGTTGGCGGCCATGCTGATCCTGTGGTGGCTGCGGCGAAAGGTTCCCAACCCCGGCGCCTATGAGCCGGCGGACATCCCGGCCGCGCCCGGCGCCGCTTTGGACGAGGCCGGTCCCATGCCGCGCCAGTTCTGGCTCTACGCAGCGTTCAGCAGCCTGACCATGTTCGGCTACGCCACGTTCGGGCTGTTGTCCTTCCACCTGGTGGCCACCGGACTCCTTTCCCCGGCAGCCATCCCGGTCCTCTACGCCGCGGCCATGGGGGTGGACGCCGTGGCCGCGCTGGTTTCCGGTTGGCTCTTCGACCGGGTGGGGCTCAAAGTCCTATTGGTCCTGCCCGTCCTGGCCGCCGCCGTGCCGTGGCTGGGCTTCAGCAACAACGCCGCGCTGGCAGTGACGGGAGCGCTTGTGTGGGGAGCGGCCATGGGCGTCCAGGAAAGCACCATGCGGGCAGGCGTGGCGGGGCTGGCTCCGGCTGCCCGGAGGGGGAGCGCCTACGGGATGTTCACTGCCTGCTACGGCGTGGCCTGGCTGGCCGGCAGTTTCCTCATCGGCGTGCTGTACGAATACTCAATTCCTGCCCTGGCCCTCACTGTCGCGGCAGTCCAGGCAGCCGCTTTGGTGGTCTTCGCCGTCGTCCGGCCACATGCCGGCCGTCCCGGACGTCAGTCTTCGGAGAAGGAATCCTCCTAAGCCACCGCTCCGGCAATCTCGGGGCACTCGGCACAGCGGACGTCCGCAACCAGGGAACCGGCGTCGTCCTTTTGGAAATGGGTGACGTGATTGGTGGTCCTGCCGCAGGTGGGGCAGAAGCTCTGGCTTTGTTTAGTCCACATGCATGAATAATACGGAACGTCGTGATAAAGGAAAGGTCACTGACCGAAAATTGTGGATCGCCGCAGTCTCCCGTGATCCGATCTTGACCAAACCTGAGGGCGATTCTTCAGCGAAGGCTGAGATTCACCGCGTAGCTTGGGCGCATCAGGCAGTACGGAAGCAGTACGGAAGGAGCGCAGGACAATGACCATCACCGATTACTTCGCGGCTCTCGGCGGCATGCTGGCTTCACTCGGATGTGCAGGACTGGTGGCAGGCGGCCTTATCCGTGCACGCTCACGCCACCAGTCGTAGACGCCGCGGACACCTGGCCGGCCCGCAGCAGTGCCGGCAGTACCTACGCGATCGCCGGGGGTTCGAAACGCGTCCGGGGCGCACCGCTGGGCATGGCCTTCAGGATGCTGTCCGCCACGCTGCGGACTTTAAGGTTGCGGTTCCGCGAGGTGCCGGCTAGCCGGCTGAAGGCGTCGGCATAGGAGCAGCGGTTCTGCGCCATGAGAACCCCGCAGGCAACGTCGATGCTGGTCCTGCTCTCCAGGACCTGCTTCAGGTTGTCGCCGGCGCGGATCACGCCGTGGACGTCAAGGGCCAGCTTCAGGCTGTGCGACGCCACCTCACCGAACCAGGCCGCTTCCTTTTGCAGGTGGGTGCTGAACCCATCCGTGGCGGTGCCCAGGAAGACCAGCACGGCGGACGATCCCGGCTGCAGCGCCACGGGCAGGACCAGGGCTTCACCGAACCCATGCTCCAACAGCCGCTTCCGGTAGGACTGCCAACGTGCCCCGGTCCGGCCGATCACGGTTGGGTCAGTCAACGCGGAACCCGCTGCGGTGGGGCCGTTGCCGTGCTCCTCCTCCGACGCACACAGGGCGGCCGCTCCGGGGCTGCTCCCCGCCGTGGCAGGGCAGGACCGCTGCCGGTGCAGCACGGCTGCACATTCGATGACGGCGCCTGCCGTGCTGCTCATCCAGCGGGAGGCAGCATCGGCGAGCTTCTGCAGGGACTCGGCCTCGCCGTCAGCCCCCGTCATCAAGTCCAGCAGGAATCCCTGCTGCCGGGACTCGTTATTGATTGCCGGACCAACAGCCACCCTGCACCCCCATCTGCGATTGCCCCCGGCCGTGCTGCCGCGGGTTTCATAAACCTATGGGGCCGGCAGGGCAGCGGCACGAGTAGCCAGTACTCTACTTTTGCCCTCGCCACTCCGCAGGTACGCATCCGCTCTTTGGCTCCGGGAACCCCGTCCGTGGAACCGGCCCGGCAGCAAGTGGGCTACCATTGATTTGTTAGACAGCCAAGCAAGTAGGATATCGAAGGAATTCGCATGAACCCGCACGGTGCAAGCGAAGTCTCCTGGTACCCGCCCCGTGAGGGGGCCCAGCCCGGAGCGGTTGATGTCATCAACGCCCTCCGTGAATTCCGCACTTCCGAAAGCGCCATGCGGCGCCGCACCCGTTCATCCGCCGCGATGGGGGAGACGGACCTCCTGGCCCTGCGGTACCTGATCGACGCGGAGGCCGCCGGCGCCGAGATCCGCCCCACACAGCTCGGGGCTCGCCTTGGCATCACCTCAGCTTCGATGACCAGCCTGGTTGACCGCCTGGTAGCCGCCGGCCACGTGACCCGCGAGCCCCACCCGTCGGACCGCCGGGCTGTTCTCCTCAGGCCCACCCCGGGCGCCGACGAGGAGGTGCGCCACAACCTCAACCAGATGCACAAGCGCATGCTGGAAGCGGCCGAGTCGCTGTCGGCCGAGGAGATCAAGGCCGTCATGCACTTCCTGAGTTCCATGCGGGAAGCGGTGGACGCCGTGGAACCTGCCCCTCTGCTGGGCCGGCGGTAGACAAGAAGCGAATCCTAGTTAGACTAGCTACATTGTTTAGAAACTATCGGATGGCGGATCGCATGACTGCAGTACTTGAACCTCAGGCAGCGGGACGACGGATCCCCGTCCAGGCCCACGATGACTTCCGGCTCCACCCGGTTGCGCCGGCCCTGAACGACGCGCGCGAAGTATCCGCTCCGCTGGAAAGCCCGGTGCCGGCCATGGAGCTTGAGGATCCGGCCGCACCGTTCCACTGCGGGGTGGCCATGACGTCCGGACCCGTTCCCATCGCCTCCCTGGGGTGGGCACCGCTGGAACTGGGGTCATCCGAATGGTCCTGCGCCTGCGGTTACACGATGGACGAAACCCCCGCCGGTGATCCCCTGGAGTCCGTCCGGCTGGCCTCCGCCCGGGTGGAAAGCCTCCAGTGGGAGCTGGACGCCGCGCAGGAGCAGTTTGAAAACGCCCTCAGGAGCGCCTCGAAGCGCGGCGCCGCGCACGACGCCCTGGGCCGGGCCGCAGGGCTTGCCCCCGTGGAGCTGCAGGAATTCCTGGACGGCGGCGCAAAGCTGCCGTAAGTTCCGGCCCGCATACCCGGCGCTGCGGACACATCCTCCCGACAGTCCCGAAGTGCAGCCATCCGTATGTTCAGATGCAGCTGCACTTCGGTAGTTGGGAGTGCAAAGCGAAGTGGTGGCCGGCCTGCTCTGGCCCGAAATGTGGGCGCCGCGAGCGGCCGGGAATCCTATGCGGCCAGGCGCGCCGGCGCGGTCCGGGACTGCCGGCGGTCCGCCAGCACGCTGATGGTGCACCGTGCTTGGTCGGGATCGATCCTCGCGGGCAGGTGCCGCGTCTCGGAAGCGGTACGGAGCATGTCCAGCGCTTCCTGGTCCACCCAGGCGCTGGAGATGTCCAGCTCCAGGTCCAGGCCTCCCTTAAGGGAGTTGGCGCGCTTCGCCACTACATAGAGGGCGTTGATGCTGTGGATGGTGATATGCCCCTTTGCAATCACCTGGGCCTTGCAATGGTCCAGATCGACACGGACCACGATGTTCAGCTTGGAATTCAAGATGTAGAGCCTTCCCCGGCATTGGCTGCGACGCTGCAGCTTCTTGCATGGCCTGTTTGCTTAAGCCTCATCCAGAGTAGGCAACCAATGTGATGTGCGCAACATCGTGATGTTTATTACACCGAGGGAAGTTTTCTCCCAGATTGCCTGGCAGTGAAAGAATCGGACGTAACCCAGCAGCACCGCCACCGAAGGACACGCAATGAGCAAAGAACAGCTGATCATCATCGGCTCCGGCCCGTCCGGCTACACCGCCGCCATCTACGCCGCCCGCGCCGGGCTGAACCCCCTGGTCCTGGCCGGCTCCGTCACCGCCGGCGGCGCGCTGATGAACACCACCGAGGTGGAGAACTTTCCGGGCTTCCCCGCCGGAGTCCAGGGCCCCGAGCTGATGGACGGGCTGCAGCAGCAGGCGGAAAAGTTCGGCGCGCGGATTGAGTACGACGACGCCACCTCCGTTGACCTGAAAGGTCCCGTCAAGCGCGTGGTGACCGGCGCGGGGGAGACTTACGAGGCCAAGGCCGTCATCCTGGCCACCGGCTCCGCCTACAAGGAGCTGGGCCTGCCGGAGGAGAAGAAGTTCAGCGGCCACGGGGTTTCCTGGTGCGCCACCTGCGACGGGTTCTTCTTCCGTGACCAGGACATCATCGTCGTCGGCGGCGGCGATTCCGCTATGGAGGAAGCAACCTTCCTGACCCGCTTCGGGAAGTCCGTCACCGTGGTGGTACGCAAGGACGAACTGCGCGCCTCCCGCATCATGGCGCAGCGGGCCAAGGACAACCCCAAGATCCGTTTCGCCTGGAACTCCGCCGTCACGGCCATCCACGGCGACGGCAAGGTCACCGGCGTAACGCTCACTGACACCCGCACCGGCGAAACCCGCCACCAGGACGCCACCGGCATCTTTGTGGCCATCGGACACCTGCCGCGCACGGAACTGGTGGCCGGCCAGGTGGACCTGGACGAGGAAGGCTACATCAAGGTGGATGCACCCACCACGTGCACCAACCTGTCCGGCGTCTTTGCCTGCGGCGATGCCGTGGACCACCGCTACCGGCAGGCCATCACCGCTGCCGGCACCGGCTGCGCCGCGGCCCTGGATGCCGAGCGCTTCCTGGCCGCGCTGGAAGATGCCGCCAGCATTGCCACAGCCCTGGTGGAAGAGCCCACCCACAGCTAGGTTCTCCGTGGAAGGCTCCCCAGGTCACACGACTTCGGGGAGCCTTCCCGTTAAAACGGAGACGGGGGCGGCAGACCAGCGCTCGCGTTCGGGCTCGTACGAAACCACTATGGACGCATCAGACCCGCGGGCCTCGTCGATGGCCAGCAGCAGGGCGTCCTCCATGTGCCTGGCGTATTCCAGCCGCTCGGGCTGGGAACCCTGCAGACCGCCGTCGTCAATCAGCATGTGGCCCTTGCCGTCCACAATGACTTTCAATGAGTACCCGCTGTCCTCGTGGAGGGACCCCCGGGTGGATGAAATTTCCGTGACCCGGTCTGCCCGGACCAGCCCGTTGCCCAGCGTGCGGATCCACACTTCACCCATGAATGACCTCCCCTTGGATTCGGGACGCGCCGCAGCGCCCCATAAGGCGAACGCTACTCCTCGGCGGCCCGTTTGTGACCCCCACACTTTTGTGGCTCCGGCCTCTGGCGGCCCGGAGGACCTTCGGCACTTCCCCAGAAGCCGGCCCTGCGCGACTCTGGTGCCACATCCCCGACCCGCCAGGATCAATTCCTGGGATCGATTGCTCCGTAATTGCCGTTTTAGCGGCCCAAAAGGGCATTTACGGAGCAATCGATGCGAGGACCGGGGGAGCGGAGAGGAGGGTGGCATGGCGGACAGGACTGCCAGCCGGAGCGGCAGCGTTGGCTCCGCGATCGTCAACGCCCTGCTGCTGTACGGAATCAACGCGTGGCCCGGATGGCAGGTGCTGCCGTTCCTCACTGGCGACATGCCGCGCACCCTGGACCTCATCAATGCCTCCTTGATAACAGGCATCATCGTGAACCTGGTGTGTGCGGTGATCCATTCCAGGGCACTCCTGGCCCTGGGAAACCTGGTGGTCATGGGTGTTGGGGTGGCCGCCATGCTGCGTCTCTGGGACGTCTTCCCCTTCGACTTCGGCACCGGCTGGTCAGGCTGGGCTGTCCTGGTGCGGGTGCTCCTGGTTGTTGGAATCGTGGGCTCAGTCATCGGCGCCATTGTTGAATTGGTCAATCTGTTCCGTGCCCTTGCCGGGCTGGAGCCGCGGGCCCGCTAAGCCGCGGGCTGACACCCCTGGCGCCCTTTCCAATACAGGGGGTCCGGATCCGGCGGCCATAGGATAAATCTGATGACTTCCCCGGACAACGCCGAGCCCTTTAACCTGCGCAGCATTGCGGTGGCTGCTTTCGGCCCCACACTGCTTTTTGGCATCGGCCAGGGTGCCATCCTTCCCGTGGTGGCCTTGTCCGCCCGGGACTTGGGCGCCTCGGTGGCGGTGGCCGCCCTGATCGTCACCCTGATCGGGCTGGGGTCCTGGTTCTTCAACCTGCCCGCGTCCGTGGTGACCCTGCGCTTCGGCGAACGCTGGTCCATTGTGGGGGCCGCCGTCGCTGCCGGCGTGGCCCTGGCCGCCGCCGCCACGTCCTCACTGGCACCGAACGGACTGTGGCTGCTCGCCGTGGCGATGACCGTCGTCGGGATGTCCGGGGCTGTGTTTGGCCTGGCGCGGCAAAAATACCTCACCGAAGCGGTGCCCGTGGCATTCCGTGCCCGCGCGCTGTCCACGCTGGGCGGTGTGAACCGGATCGGCGTGTTCATTGGGCCGTTCGCGGGGGCGGCGGCGATGCAGTTCCTCGGCATCGCCGGCGCCTACTGGGTGGGCGTGGTGGCCATGGCGGCCGCCGCCCTCCTGTCCCTCACCATCCCGGACCTTACGACGCCGGATGTCCGCACAGGTGCGGACGCCGGCCCCCAGCCCACGCTCCGCGGCGTCGCAGTGTCGCATGCCGGGGTGTTCCTGTCGCTGGGGGTGGGCATCCTGCTGCTCAGCGCCCTGCGGTCCTCCCGGCAGGTGGTGATCCCGCTCTGGTCAGACCACCTGGGCATGGATGCCACCTCCGCCTCCCTGATCTACGGGCTGTCCGGCGCCATCGACATGCTGGTGTTCTACCCCGCGGGGAAACTCATGGACCGCAAGGGCCGGCAATGGGTGGCGGTTCCATCCACGCTGATCATGGGAATTGCGCTGCTCCTCATCCCGCTGACGGGGTCCTTCGTGGGGCTGCTGCTGGCCGCGCTGCTGATCGGGTTCGGCAACGGGATCAGTTCCGGCCTGGTGATGACCCTGGGTGCGGATTTCTCGCCGGACCGGGGCCGCGGGCAGTTCCTTGGCCTATGGCGGTTCATGGCTGATGCGGGGTCCACCGGGGGACCGGTGCTCCTTTCCGGGGTGACCGCCCTCGCCTCCCTCGGCCCGGGGATCGCCGCCACGGGCGTCCTGGGCTTCGCGGCGGCCGCCGTCTTCGCCGTCGTCATTCCCCGCCTGAAGCACCGCCGCAACTACTGAGGCGTGTTGGCGGACCCGGTTGGCGGTCAGGGCGCCTGCCGGGGATATTGTCGACTTATGAGTGATCCCGGCGCCGCCGCCCGCATCAGTCCGCTGCAGAAGGCCGTGTGGTGGGCACAGGACTATGCCTACGCCGCGGGCTGGCAGGTCCGGGGATTCTTCTCGCGCGTGCAGCCGGCATCCTTCCGCACCGGGGCCCGGCCGCCCGTGGTGATCATCCCCGGGGTGTACGAAAACTGGCAGTTCATGACGCCCCTCATCCAGGCCATCCACGACGCCGGGCATCCCGTGCACGTGGTTACGGTGCTCCAGCGCAACAAGCTGAAGGTGCCGGACGCCGCCAAACTGGTGGCCCAGCACCTGGAGGAGGCCGGGCTCCACGACGCCATCCTGGTGGGGCACAGCAAGGGCGGCCTGATCGGCAAGTACACCATGTTGTCCCTGGACCCCGAACACCGCATCGACCGGATGATCGCCGTATGCGCACCGTTCTCCGGATCACGCTACGCCCGGTACATGCTGCTGCCCAGCCTGCGGATCTTCTCGCCGCGGAACGCCCTCACCCTCCAGATGTCCCGCGAGATGGCGATCAACAGCCGGATCACGTCCCTCTACGGACCCTTCGATCCGCACATTCCGGAGGGGAGCGTCCTGCCCGGTGCCACCAACATTGAGCTGCCCGTGGCCGGGCATTTCCGCATCCTGGGCGACGCCGCCACCGCCCGCATCATTGTGGAGCAGCTGAGCCTTCCGGCCTGACCTTTCCCGCCGAACGGCCCGGTGAGGCTGCCGCCCGTGGCGCGTCCGCCGCGATGTGCCGGGCGATGAAGGCTGCGTCCCTGCCGACGCCGTGGACCATGGAGGACGCCAGCGACTGCTGGAAGGTGGCGCCCAGGACGTACAGTCCCGGGGTTCTGGTGATCCCGCGGTCTTGGTCCGGCTCCCCGTCCGGCCCGAACACCGGCAGGTTGATCCACGCCAGGTCCGGCCGGAAACCCGTACACCAGATGACGTTGGCGACGTCCAGCGTTCTTCCGTCTGCGAGCAGTGGCCTGCCGTCCTTGGCGCCCTCCGTCCTGGGGACGCGTTCGACGCCGGCACGCACCAGGTCGCGGTTCTTCACCCTGACCAGTGGCCCGCTGTGCGCAAGGATTTGCGGCCGGGCCTTCCGCCCGGCGGGGGTATTGAGGTTCAGGACGTGGGAGAAGGCGAAGAACACGGCGAGGGTGAGGGGCCGTGCTGCCACGGCGTCGATGTGCCAGGGAATTTCGCCGGGGTGCCGGCCGGAGAGGTAGGTCTTGCGGGTGGACGCGAGTTCCAGGGCGATGTCAGCGCCGGAGTTGCCCGCCCCGACCACCAGGACGGGACCCTCGGAGAGGTCCTTCGGGTTCCGGTAGCTGCCCGCCGTCAGCTGCGTGATGCCCGTGGCGAGGTGCTCCGCGAATGCCGGAAGCTTGGGCGTGCGGTCCCAGCCGGAGGCCACCACCACGTTGTCCGCTTCCAACCGCTGGTTGCCGGCATGGATGGTGAAGGTGTGTCCATCGTGGCTGAGGAGGGTGACCCGGGTGCTGTTCCGCACCGGCAACCCGAACTGCTCCGCGTAGCCGCCGAGGTAGTCGGCGAACTCTTCCCGCGAGGGGTAGGACCAGGTGGGGGCGGGGAAGCGGCTGCCCGGCAGGGCATCGTACCTGGCGGGGGTGAACAGCCGGAGGGAATCCCAGCGCGTCCGCCAGCTGTCTCCGGTCCGGGGGTTTTCATCGAGGATGACGAAGGGGCGCTTGAGCCGGGCCAGGTGGTAGCCCATGGCCAGCCCTGCCTGGCCGCCACCGATCACCACGGTGTTGAAGTGCTCCGACATGATGCCCTGCCCTTCCGCCCCGGACCGCTGCGGGTCCATGCCTGCGCTTCCATGCCTGCGCTGGACTCCGGCCTCACTGTGCTGGGGGCTTCCTGCTACAATTCATCCGAATAGCATTCGGATGAAATAAGGTTAGGCCCGGCCATGAGTGGAGTCAATGCCCCCGCCCGCCGCTATTACTCGCCCCGGCGGACGGAGCAGGCGGCCGCCACCCGCGGCGCCGTGCTGGCTGCTGCCCGCGAGCTGTTCATCGGGGAGGGGTACCGGTCCACGACGGTGGCGGGTATCGCGCGGCGGGCCGGGGTGGCCGTCGACACCATCTATGCCACCATCGGGCGGAAGCCTGACCTGCTGCGGGAGGTCGTGGAAACAGCCATCTCCGGGACCGGGCAGGCAGTGCCCGCGGAGCGCCGCGACTACGTAATCCGGCTGCGGGAGGCGAACGGGGCGGCGGAGAAGATCTCCATCTACGCGCATGCCCTGGCCGGCATTCAGCCCCGCCTTGCGCCGGTGTACCTGGCCCTTCGCGATGCTGCCGGCACGGATCCCGACTGTGCGGCGCTGTGGACCGAAATTTCGGACCGGCGGGCGGCCAACATGCTGCTCTTTATCCAGGACCTGGCCGCCACTGGGGAGCTGCGAATTGACCGCCCCGCCGCCGAACTTGCCGACGCTGTCTGGAGCATGAACGGACCCGAGTACTGGGTGCTGCTGGTGGACCAGCGAGGGTGGACCCGGGACCAGTTTGCCGACTGGTTGGCCGATGCCTGGAGCAGGCTGCTGCTGCGCGCTGTTTGAACGGCCTTGTTTGGATAGAAGCGCAGGTCAGGGCGTGGTTGAACTTTCAAATAACTTGAGCTTTTGTTGACGTTTTACCTCCTCACTTCCTGAGGTTGGCCGTGCAAAGTGGAACCCAGTTAGACCACAGCACACCAACCAAGTCTGAGGGGACACATCATGAAGAACAGCACTCTGATCAAGGGCACCGCCGCTATCGCCGTTGGCGCCGCACTCCTGCTGGGCGGCGGAGGAACGCTGGCCGCATGGAACCAGGAAGCCAGCGCCGACGCAGGCCAGATCGTTGCCGGCGATCTGGGACTCCAGGCACAGACCGGCGTCTGGACCGACGGCGGGACCCAGCAGATTGCCGACATCACCAAATACCGTGTGGTGCCGGGTGACAAGCTGACCTTTACCCAGACCCTCACGGTAAAGCTCCGGGGCGACAAGATGGCGGCCCAGATCAAACTCAACGACGTAATTGCCAGTACGTTCAGCAAGAGCAACGTCCAGATTGACCCCATCACCATCAAGAACGCTGCGGGCGAAACGGTCATCGACAACCCGATTCTCAAGCCCGTCGCGAACGATACCCAGACAGTCACGGTTTCCACGACCTTCCACTTCCTGAGCACCACACCTGGTCTCGAGAACGTCAACGCCACCTACGACCTCAGCAAGGTGTCCTACACCCTGCAGCAAGTCATTACCGGTAAAGATGGCCTCGTCGTCACCCCCTAGCACCGAAGCCTGGGCGGGTGGCTGAACAGTCACCCGCCTGGATGCCAAGGACAGGACGACAACCAGGAGGGGACCATGCGCACCAAGCGCAGGCTGCAGGCGGCGGCGCTGACCGCCATCGCAGTGGTCCTTGGCCTGTTCGCCGTGCAGGGAACCTACGCGCTCTGGAATGCCGTAGCCTCGGCGTCGCCGGGGACCATTCAGTCTGCATCGTTTGATACGACTCTCCAGGCCGTCAACACGGGGACCACGACCACCATGACGCTCGCAGACGGGAAGACCGCCGCGAATCTGACGCTCTCGCCCGCGGGAACGCTGGGGCCGGGCACGTCGGTCTACGGCGGCGTGGTGGTCACGAACAACACGAACGCCGGCGGCCAGTTCAACACCGCGATTACGGCGGGACAGCCCAGCGTGGCGAACCTCAACGGCGGATCCCTGGCCAGCTACATCACCGTCACCGCCAAGGTGGCAGCGTCACCCGCCGCGTGCAGCAATGCCAGCGGTTACGCGGCGATTGGGACGGCCGGGCTGGTCTCACCCGCAGTGGCCAAGGCAGGATCAACCGTTTTCTGCTTCCAGGTGGGCCTCATCTCCGGCACTCCATCAACAGTGAAAGGACAAGCAGTGACCATCCAAACCACGCTCACCGCACGTCAGCTCTGCGGGGTGCCCAGTGGCTGCTGACCTTACCGACCGCCTGCTGGGCGGAGGTACCCTGCCCTCCCGGCAGAACACCGAAAATGCGGCAACCGCCAAGCAAAGCGCGGGCATGCGCAACGCCGCATGGGCCGCCGTCGGACGCTTCCTGAGCATGGCCGCCATGCTGGTGGCATTGTTCGCCGCCCTGGTGCTGATCGTGGTACCGGTGGCCACGGGCTCGCAGACCTACACCATTCTGACCAAGTCCATGGCGCAGAAGTACCCGCCGGGAACGTTCATGGTGATGAAGCCCGCTCCGTTCGATGAGCTCAAGTACGGCGACGTCATCACGTTCCAGCTTTACTCCGGCAGGCCGGATGTGGAAACGCACCGGATTGTCGGTTTCGGGTCCACGCAAGAGGGCGAGAAGACGCTGATCACCAAGGGCGACAACAACGGCGCCATCGATGCCAACCCCGTCCGCGCCATCCAGGTCAAGGGCAAGCTGTTCTACGCCGTCCCGTACGTGGGTTTCGTGGCCAACTTCCTGGGAAATTCGGACCGGGAGACGTGGACCGTGATCGCCGCGGTGGCACTGATCGGCTACGGGGCCATCACGGTGTACAAGTCCGTCCGCAAAACCCGCAAGCGCGACGACGCTGCTGCCGGGGTGGCCTAAATGGCACGGTTCCGGAGCCTTCCAGGTGCGGCGCTCGCCGTCGGAGCCTTCGTGCTCATGGTGCTGCTGGGGGCCGGCGGCGCCTCGGCCTCGGCCCTCTGGCAGCAAAGCGCGACGGCGACCATGACGGTCACCGCCTCCGGAACCTGGTCCGCGCCGGTGTTCACCACCCCTGCCTGCAGCAACGTGGACAACGCCAACAAGTACGTGTCCCTGGGGTACTCGGGATTCTCCGAAGCTCCCACCAGGCTCACCTTCTCGGCAGCCGGGACCAATGGGGTTTACGGCCCGAGCGCGGACATGGCCGGCCCGTTCGGCACGTCCGGGACCGTGGCACTGTTCGGAGACTCCACGATCTTCAGCCAGGTCACCACCACCCCGGCCACGGTCAGGATCGTGGCCACATTCTCGAACGGTGTACAGGCAACCACCACAGTGAAGGTGAGCCTGGACATCGGCACGGGAAACAAGAAGATCTACTGCGCCTGAGGTATCCACCGGCCAGCTCGGCGGAAGAAGGTGCCGCTGCATCCCCCCATGCAGTGGCACCGTCTCCTGCCGAGCTGGCTTTTGGGTTGTCGGAGTCGGGATTCGCCCCTGATGACCGGTTTTGCGCAGGATCAGCTGCTCCCCGGAAGTGGCCTGGCGACGCGCAATTTCCCCTCCGACGCGCATCGCCACTTCCGCGCCCGATATGTGGGCCGCGAAAGGGAGGATGCGCGTCGCGAGGGAAGTGGCGCGTCGGGAATGTGCCCCGGCACTGCCCGCCCAGCGGAGGCCCCGCCCGCCCCGCCGTGGCGCCCGGCCTGGGGACGGTGCCTGCCGCCGTCGTAAGTTCTCCATGTGTCCGCCGTCCGGCGGCCCGGGGGACTCCGTACACTGGCTCCATGTCATGCCGAATCAGCGAACTGGTCCTGAACTGTGACGATCCCGAACTGCTTGCGCGGTTCTGGTGCGACGTCCTTGGTTATGTCGAGCTGGACAGGGAAGAGGGGATGGTCGAGATCGGGCCACCGGACGCCGGGTTCGGCGGGTTGCAGCCCACCATGATCCTGAGCGCCAGCACCAATCCGAGGGTGGGGCGGCTCCCACTGCATATCGACGTCAACCCGGTGGACCGGGACCAGGACGCCGAGCTTGAGCGGCTGCTGGCCCTCGGTGCACGGCCGGCGGACGTTGGCCAGGCCGGCGACGAGTCATGGCACGTCCTGCAGGATCCCGAAGGAAACGAGTTCTGCCTTCTGCGCAAGCGGCTCGAGCCCTGACCGGGACCGCGGCGCTCCCTTCCCGAACGGGCTGGAATGCCGGGCGGCGCCCACTTCAAGACGCCGCCCTGGCACCTGCCACTCTTCACGGCGCCGCTCAAGCAGGGGAACCCCAATCCTTCAAGGTTTCCTCAAGACTCCCGGGCAGGACGCTGGGAATCCCGTGCCGGGACGCCTGATCGTGCTGCCGTGGGGGTGCCCCGGGAGCTCCGGCCCCCACCATAAAAACGGGACCGATGACCTTTACGGGAGACGGGGCGGAAACGCTACGTTGTAGCTGCGTATCCGGGCGCATCCCATCCCATCCTGTTGCTAGGGGATTGACGTGGAACTTTTCAGCGACAAACCCGCGCTGGCCGCGGCTGCCCTCACCCGGCTTGTCGCCGCGGATTCCCGGACCAAGGGCAGGCCTGCCGGCCGCCTCCAGGCCTACCTCAGCGACCTGGTGGTGCGCAACGGCCCCAGCATTGTTGAGCAGCTGGCCATCGAGCTGGCGCGCCAGCACCTGGCCACCCTGGACCGGCTGGCCCAGGCCACCGGCAAACCGGCCGCGCGGTACCTGGATGAGCTGGAGCTCGCTGCCGCGATGCAGGAAAGCATCGGCCGTGACAGTGCGCAGCTGGACACCACGGATCCCGACGACGGCACCTGAGGCCCAGCCCGGCACAGGGGAGGTGCCTGGGGGCATTTACCTCCGGGGCGTTCCCCGCCGCCGCGAGGCGAACGCAAACAGCGAAGTGGTGGCCACCGTGGCCAGGTATCCGGCGATCACGATCAGCGAGATGCCGGCCCAAAAGTAGTTGGTGGTACTGGTTTCCTGCCAGGGGCTGGGAGCAATCCGGATCAATGAATACACCGCAACCCCGGCCGACGCCAGCCCGATCAGCACCGGCAGCGTCAGCCAGATCCGGGCCGAGCCGAGGTGCCCGCCAAACCCGTCCCACTCATTCCAGGACCCGCGGCGCAGGATCAGCCAGCCGGCCGGAATCATGAAGGCACCCACCAGCAGGAACGCCGCCACCACGTCCGCCGGGCGGTGCCACTGGTTGATCAGGGTGGACACCCCGGACGCGATGGCGAACGTGCCGCCGATGAAACCGGCCATGGGACGCCAGCGGGGAGAGACCATCAGGAACACGGCCGCCGCGGCGGAGGCTGCCAGCGTGGTGTGGCCGGAGGGCAGCGAGTTCAATTCCAGGGTCAGCACGCCCTTGTCCGGGCGCGGCGGCAGCAGGTCCTTCAGCACCTGTGTGGCCACGTTGGCGCCGATGCACGCTGCCACGGCAATCCCGGCTTCGGCCCAGTGCCGCCGGATCACCGTGACAAACAGGACCACGACGGCGGCCATCACCAGCGAGATGGTGGGCAGCCAGTCCAGGAACCGGGTGGCGGCCTTCCCTGCGGGCCCGTGCATCTCCACGGCTTCCACCAGCGCGGACTCGTCGATGAATTGGCCCGTGGTGGTCTGGACGAAGAAGTAGTAGGTGGCAACCAGTCCGGCAAGGCACGCCATGGTGGACAGCACGAACAGGAACGCCGAGCCCGGGGAAGGCCGTGCCGGAGTCCGGGCGGAGAGTTGCCGTGAAGAAGTCATCGCGGTTAAGGGTGACATAAAAAGCTGGAAGGACGCTCAGCCGGCGGGTTGGGCGGGGTCCAGCCGGGGGAGGGCGGCGGCAGCCACCAGCAGTGCCAGCGCGCCCAGCCCGAACGGCAGGGCGGTGGCAGTGGCGATGGCCCCCACCAGCAGCGGCCCGCCGGCGTCGCCGAGTTCGCGGCCCAGTTCCGCCGAGCCCATGGTCCGGCCCATCCGTTCCGGCGGCGTGGTGTCTGCCAGGTGGGCGAAGCCCAGCGGGGTGGTCACGCCGATGCCGGATCCGATCAGCGCCGCAGCGAGGAAGATGGTGACCACGCCCGGGGCGGCCGCCACCAGGGCGATGCCCGCGGCCACCAGGAGCAGGCCGGTGGTGGTGCCCTTGTTGTCGCTGACGGCGTGCCGGTCCCGGAGCCTGCCGATCCACGGCTGGGTGAGCACCGAGCCCAGTGCCACGACGCTCACCGCGGCGGTGCCCGCGAAGGCGTCCAGGCCGTGGCGCGTGGCCAGGGCGGGGAGGAAGCCGACGGCGGCACCCAGGGCACCGGTCGACGCGGCCAGCACCAGCGTGGGGACCAGGAAACGGCGCTCACCCACCTGCCGGGCCAGGTCCATTACCGTGTAACGTTTCCGCGGCAGCGGTGCCAGGTGCGGTACAGAAGCCAGCACCCAGACAGCCGTGGCCGCCGCCAGCACTGACAGCGTGCCGAACAAGAGGGCGAAACCACCGGCCAGGATCAGGCCGGCGCCCAGCGGCGGCCCAATAATGTAGCCCAGGCTCTTCCAGGACCCGTAACGGCCAAAGTAGGTTCCCGCCTTCCCGCCGCGGGCCAGCCGTGCCACCATGGCGGACGACGACGGCGAGAAGGCCGACGCTGCCGCGCCCTGTCCCAGCCGGGCCAGGGCCAGGATGAGCGGGTCAGCTGCGCCGAGGCCAATCAGGGACAGGGCGGCAAAGGCAAACAAGCCGCCGACAATGACCGGTTTGGCGCCGATGCGGTCGCTGAGGGCGCCAAAGACCGGCTTGAGGAACACCTCGGCCACGTCGTAGAGGGCCAGCAGGATGCCGAGGTTCAGCAGGGTCAGGCCGATGTTGCCGCTCTGTGAGCCCAGCCCTGCCGCGATGCTGTGGGCACCGAAAGCCGTGACGAACCCCGCGGCATAGAGGGGTGCGGTTGCCGGGCGGGTGGCCTGTGCGCCTGGCCCGGCTTTGTCGGGGGTCATAGCTGGGACTTTAGTACCTTCACAAAGTTGTGAAAACTTTACAGACTGGGGCCATGAACACCGTTGTCCAGACAGTAGGGCTGTACAAGCACTTCGGCCGCGTCAGGGCCCTCGACGGGTTGGACCTGGACGTCCAGAAGGGCGAGATCCACGGCTTCCTGGGCCCGAACGGCGCAGGAAAATCCACCACCCTGCGGGTCCTCCTGGGCCTGGCCAGGGCCACCTCCGGCTCCGCAACCGTGCTGGGCTTCGAGCCGTGGACCCAGGCGGTGGACCTGCACCGCCGGCTGGCCTATGTACCCGGCGACGTCCGGCTCTGGCCCAACCTCTCCGGCGGCGAAACGATCGACCTGCTCTCGCGGCTGCGCGGCGGCACGGCGGACGGTGCCGCGTACCGGCGCCGGAAGGACCGGCTCTGCCAGGTCTTCGACTTCGACCCGGCCAGGAAGGGGCGCACCTACTCCAAAGGCAACCGGCAGAAAGTCGCCCTGATCGCAGCCCTCGCCACCGATGCCGAGCTCTACCTCCTGGACGAACCCACCAGCGGCCTTGACCCGCTCATGGAGGAGGTGTTCCGGCGGGAACTGCTGGCCGCCGTCGACCGCGGGGCCACCGTGCTGCTGTCCAGCCACATCCTCTCCGAGGTGGAAGTGCTCTGCCACCGCGTGAGCATTATCCGCGCGGGCAGGATTGTTGACGGCGGCACGCTGGACTCCCTGCGGCACCTCACCAGGTCAGAGGTTTCGTTCGCGGCGGACGGCCTGGACGCGGACGCCCTGGCCCGCCTGGGTGCGGTGCATGACCTGACGCTCGACGCCGGGCGGGTCAGGTTCAGCGCCGACTCGGACCGGATCGCCGAGGTACTTCCCGCGCTGGGTTCCCTGGGCGTGCAGGGCCTGACGATCGTTCCGCCGTCGCTGGAGGAGCTGTTCCTGCGGCACTACGGGGAAAGGGTTGTCGGTGCTGAACCCGGCGCCGCAACGCCGTCCGAACCGCACCACGGGTCCCGCCGGCACCTGCTGGGCGCGAGGGGACGGAACTGACATGGGCGTCCTTGTGGCACTGTGGGGCCAGCGGCTGCGCCGGGACCGCTGGCAACTGGCCAGCTGGATAGCGGCCATCGGGGTATTCGCGCTGTTCGCGGCCGCCGCCGTCACCCAGACCTACGGCAACGTGGCCAGCCGCACCGAGATCCTGCAGGTGGCTATCGCCACGCCCGCCGTCCTGATGCTCCGCGGCCTGCCCCGCGGCGCAGACCAGGGCGCTTTCACGTTCTTCCTGATCTACGCGTTCCTGGCGCTGCTGGCCGGCCTCATGAGCACCTTCCTGGTGGTACGCCATTCCCGGGCTGACGAGGAAACCGGCGGGGCAGAACTGGTGGCCGCAACGCCGGCCGGACGGCTGCTGCCCAACACCGCCACCGTGCTGCACGGAATCACGGCCAACGTCCTGGTGGCGCTCGCAGTCTTTGCCGGCTTCCGCTCGCAGGGCCTGGACGCCCAGGGTTCCCTGACCGCCGGGGCCGCCACGGGCGCCGTCGGGCTCTCCTTCCTGGGGGTGGGGCTGCTGGTGGCCCAGTTCATGGGAACCTCCCGCGGCGCCAACGGCGTCTCTGCCTCGCTGGTGGTCCTGGCCTACCTCCTGCGCGGGATCGGTGACGCCACCGGAACGCCCGGGGCGGACGGGACCACCATGACCGAGGGTGCGGCCAGCTGGTTCTCACCCATCGGCTGGGGCCAGCAGACCTTTGCGTTCTCCGGGGACCGCGGCTGGCCGCTGCTGCTGCCGGCGGGACTCGGCGTGGCCAGCCTCGCCGCCGCCTGGCTCATCCTTGGCGCGCGCGATACCGGCGCCAGTATCTGGGAAGCCCGGCCGGGACGGGCCAATGCCCGCCGGGGACTCCGCAGTCCCGTTGCCCTTGCCCTGCGGTTGCAGGCGGGATCCATCACCGGATGGGGCGTGAGCGGCCTGGCCCTGGGGCTGCTGGCAGGCTCGCTCGGAAAGGCGATTGCCGCCGTCGACACCCCGGACACCAACGTCACGGCCATGCTGCGCGCCATGCTCCAGTCGCAGGGAACCTCGCTCACCCAGCTCATGGTGTCCGTGCTGTTTTCCATGGCCGGGGTCCTGGCCGCTGCGTGTGCCCTGCAGGCCGTGATCAGGCTGCGGCAGGAAGAGGCGGCAGGAACCGCTGAACTCCTGCTGTCCACCCCCGTGGGCCGGATGCGGTGGCTGGCCGGATACCTGCTGCTCGGCGCCGCCGCCGTGGTGCTGGTGGTGGGCCTGGCGGGAGTGGGGGCGTGGACCACCCTCACGGGCACTGGCGATGAATCCATGCCCGCTGACGCACTCTGGCAAACCGCGCTTGCCCAGTTGCCGGCGGCGCTGATCTATCTGTCGGTTCCGGCGCTGGTGTTTGTCCTGTGGCCCGCCGCCACCATCGCCGCCAGCTGGGCCCTGCTGGCCCTCGGGGTGATGCTGGGGATCCTCGGCGCCATGCTGGGCATTGACCAAAGCCTGCGCAACCTCTCGCCGTTCGCGCACACGCCCGTGCCACATGGCGACGCAACGGACTGGAGCGGGGCGTGGTGGATGCTGCTGATTGCCGTGGCGGCCGCCGCGCTGGCTCTTGCGGCGATGCGGCGGCGGGAGGTGGGTCCGGCATGAGTGCCGACACCGGGCTGGTGGCCGGCACGGCGGCTGAACGTGGTGCGTCCGCCGCGGATTCCACCGCGGACGCCACCGCCGCTGCCGCCGAACGCACGGCCGCCGCCTTCGCCGCTGCCGGGTTCCCCAAGATGCCGGCGCGGGCGCTGTTGGCGCTGGTGTCTTCGGAACAGGGGAGCCTCACCGCCGCGGAGCTTTCGGAACGGCTGGGGGCCAGCGCGGCGGCCGTCTCCGGTGCCGTGCGGTACCTGCAGACGGTGGGCTTTGTGCACCGGATCTCACAGCCGGGCAGCCGCCGCGACCTGTACGCGCTGCACCGGGACGAGTGGTACGTGGTGTCTATGCGGACCAGCCCCCTTTACGAGAAACTGGCGGCCCTGACGGACGCGACCGCGGGCACCCTCCCGGAAGGATCTGCTGCCCGGGCCCGGGTGGCGGACATGGCCCGGTTCTACCGGTTCCTCAACTCCCGGATGCCGGCCCTGCTGGACGACTGGGAACGCGAACGGGAGGCGGAGCCGTGACCATCATCGACAACGCGGTGTACGTGAACGGCCTGCGCACGGAAGACCCGGAGGACCTTGACGAGACGTACTTCCTGCTCCGCCAGCGCGAGGGGATGGCGTGGATTGGCCTCTACCGGCCGGACGCTGAGGAATTGCAGTCCGTCGGCGAGGAATTCGACCTCAACGCCCTGGCCATCGAGGACGCGCTCACCGGCCACCAGCGGGCCAAGCTGGAGCATTACGGCGAGTGCCTGTTCCTGGTGCTCCGGCCGGCCAGGTACCGGGATGACGTGGAGAAGGTGGACTTCGGCGAGATCCACGTTTTCGCCGGCGATGACTACGTGGTCACCGTCCGGCACGCCGAATCCCCGGACCTTGCCAAGGTCCGGCGCCGCATGGAGTCCATGCACGAGTTCCTGGCCTTGGGCCCGGACGCAGTACTCTACGGCATCCTGGACCAGGTGGTGGACGAATACGAACCCGTGGTGTCAGGCCTGGAAAACGACATCGACGAAATCGAGGACGACCTTTTCGGCGCCGACCCGGACGTATCCCGCAGGATCTACGAACTGTCCCGGCAGGTCATCATCTTCCAACGGGCCACCAGCCCGCTCGCCGGCCTCCTGCAGGCCCTGATGGCGGGAACCCCGGACCGCGGACAGGCCACGGAACTGCGCGACCACTACCGGGACGTCCTGGACCACGTCCTGCGCATCAACGAGCGCGTGGCCTCGTTCCGCGCCCTGCTCCAGAACGCGCTCGCCGTCAACGCTGCCCTGGTGGCCCAGCGGCAGAATGACGAGATGCAGCGCATGACCGAGTCCAGCTTCGAACAGAACGAGCAGGTCAAGCGCATCTCCTCCTGGGCCGCCATCCTCTTCGCCCCCACCCTGGTGGCCTCCATCTACGGCATGAATTTTGCCACCATGCCGGAGTTGGCCTGGACCTACGGCTACCCGTATGCGCTGGGCCTGATGGTGGCCATGGGCCTGGTCCTCTACCTGGCCTTCAAGCACAACAAGTGGATCTGAGCGTCAAGGCGCTGCCGGGGCCCGCGTACAGTAAACGGCATGCCCAACCCCGGCCTTCCGCCCGCCCCTGACCTGCCTCAACCGGTTCCCCCGCTGGAAGAACTGCTGGCGGGCGCCCACGTGGTGAGCCTGCCCATGCGGGTGAAGTTCAGGGGGATTCTGCAGCGGGAATCCCTCCTGCTCCGCGGCCCCCACGGCTGGGGTGAGTTCTGCCCGTTCCCGGAGTACGAGGACGCGGAGGCGTCCCGGTGGCTGGCGGCAGCCATCGAAGCAGGGTGGCAGGGCTTTCCCGCCCCGCTGCGGACCTCCGTTCCCGTCAACGCCACGGTCCCGGCCGTGTCCGCAGACAGGGTGCCGGACGTGCTGGCCCGGTTCGGCCGGGTGGACGCCGTCAAGGTCAAGGTGGCGGAACGCGGGCAGACCCTTGACGACGACGTGGCCCGGCTCCACGCCGTCCGTGCCGCGTTGCCGGACGCCGCCGTCCGCGTGGATGCCAACGGCGGCTGGGATGTGCCCGCTGCGGTGGCGGCACTGACCCGGCTGGCGCCCGTGGGGCTGGAATACGCGGAGCAGCCGGTCCCGACCATTGAGGGCCTGGCCGAAGTCCGCTCCCGCCTGCGCGATGCGGGGACTCCCGTGCTGGTCGCGGCGGACGAAAGCGTCCGCAAGGAATCCGACCCCCTCCGCGTGGCCAGGGCCGGTGCGGCTGACCTGATCGTGGTCAAGGTGGCGCCGCTGGGGGGAGTGCGGCGCGCGCTGGACATCGTGGCGCAGGCTGGACTTCCCGCCGTCGTCAGCTCCGCCCTGGACACCTCCGTGGGCATCCGCGCTGGGCTGGCGCTCGCCGCCGCACTGCCGGAGCTGCCCTATGCCTGCGGCCTGGGCACGGTGTCCCTGTTCGAATCGGACGTCACGCTGGACCCCCTGGTGGCCGACGACGGCGCCATCCGCCTCCGCGATGTGGCCGCTGGCGCCGGGCTGCTGGAGCGGTTTGCGGCTTCCGCGGAACGGCGGGACTGGTGGCTGGACCGGCTCAGCCGCGTCCACGCCCTCCTCACCCCATCGATTGCTGAGTAAACGTCGTTCTCGCGCCCCAAAACGGCGTTTACCCAGCAATGGATCACGTTTCATGGGCCTCTCGCTGACCGGGAATCTCCCGGCCCACGCCCTCTTCCCGCAGGTCACTGGCGGTTAACCGTAACTTCATCCAATCGATGGGTTCCTGTAGGAAGCGGCTGGAAGGGTGGACGGGCACCCCAGAGAGATTCCTTGGAAGGTTCCCCATGTCTGAAACTGCCCGCAAGTTCACCCTGCTGCCCATGCTCGGCCATACCAAGGGCAAGCGCAGCCCCGTCACCTGCGCGCTTAAGTGCGACAACGCCTGCGCCGGCGACGTCTGCAACACCAGCTCCAACAGCTACTTCCGCGACATCGCCTCCGCCACCTTGTCCCGCCGCGCCGCCCTGGGCCTGGGCGCCGCCGGAGCTCTCGCCGTCGCCCTCGGTTCAGCCGTCAGCTCCGCCGAGCCCGCCTCAGGAGCCGGACTGTCCAAGGCCGCCAAGGAAGGCTTCGGCAAGTCCAAACTGCAGTTCACCGCCATCAAGCCGGTGGACAAGGCCGTCGACGCCTTCACCGTGCCGGAGGGCTTCACCTGGCAGCCGATCATCCGCTGGGGGGACCCGCTGTTCAGCGATTCACCCGAGTTCGACCTGAACAACCAGACTGCCGCCGCCCAGGCACGCCAGTTCGGCTACAACAACGACTACACGGACATCGTGGAAATCCCCGGCAGCAAGGGCCGCCGGGCGGTGCTGTTCACCAACCACGAATACACCAACGAAAACATCATGGTCCCAGCCGGCTACGACCCCGTGGAAACCCGGGCGATCGGCCGCGCCGCCCATGGCCTGGCCGTGGTGGAACTGGAACGCAAGAACACCACCAAGCCGTGGAGCTACGTCAAGGGCGCGCCGCTGAACCGCCGCTACCTCTCCGACACCACCTACGAACTGACCGGCCCCGTTGCCGGCTCGGCGCTGGTCAAGACCGTGGCCGATCCGTCCGGCCGCGCCATCAAGGGCACGTTCGGCAACTGCTCCGGCGGCACCACCCCCTGGGGCACCATCCTCTCCGGTGAGGAAAACTTCAACGGCTACTTCGTGGCCGGCGGAACCTCGGCCGGCGACAAGCGCTACGGCCTCACCGCCAAGCCCACCGCCCGCCAGTGGGAACTGGACGACCCCCGCTTCGACACCCGCAACGCCGGCTACGAGAACGAGAGCAACCGCTTCGGCTGGATCGTGGAAGTGGACCCGTTCGACCCCACCTCCACCCCCAAAAAGCGCTCCGCCATGGGCCGGTTCAAGCACGAGGGCGCCAATGTGATCGTGGCCGAATCCGGGCACGTGGTGGCCTACATGGGCGACGACGAGAAGTTCGACTACCTCTACAAGTTCGTCACGGCGGACACATACCGTTCAGGCACAACGGCTGCCGACCGCAGGCACAACATGAACCTGCTCTCCGAGGGCGACCTCTACGTTGCCAAGTTCACCGGCAACTCGCCCGCCGCGGAAATCACGGGAACCGGTGCGCTTCCGTCCGACGGAGCGTTCGACGGCTCCGGCGAATGGCTTCCGCTGGTGGTCGGCGGAAAGTCCGCAGTGCCCGGCATGTCCGTGGAAGAGGTCCTGGTGTACACCCGCCTGGCCGCGGACAAGGTGGGCCCCACCAAGATGGACCGCTGCGAGGACGTCCAGCCCAGCCTGCACACCGGCAAGGTCTACGTGGTCTGCACCAACAACTCCGACCGCGGCACCGGCACCAAGGAAGGCGCCACCGAGGTCAACCCGCGCACACAGAACCGCGATGGCCACATCGTGGAAATCACCGAAACCGGCGACCAGGCCTCCACCAGGTTCAACTGGACCCTCCTGATGGTCTGCGGCGATCCGGCGCAGGGCGATGTCACCTACTTCTCCGGCTACCCGGCGGACAAGGTCTCGCCCATCTCCTGCCCGGACAACGTGGCCTTCGACTCCGTGGGCAACCTCTGGATCTCCACCGACGGCGCCCCCTCCGGCATCGGCTACAACGACGGCCTCTTCAAGGTCACCCTGGACGGGGCCGAGCGCGGCAAGGTGGAGCAGTTCCTGTCCGTCCCGCGTGACGCCGAAACCTGCGGCCCGGTCATCCACGACGACGAGCGCACCGTGTTCGTCTCCGTGCAGCACCCGGGCGAGGAAGGCACTTTCGAGGCGCCGCACTCCTACTTCCCGGACTACGTCCAGGCAGGTACGACGCCGGCGCCCGGCAAGGTGCGCGCGCCCCGTCCTTCGGTGGTCCAGGTGTTCCGCGGCTAACCCCCGCCCACCCTGGACGCGCTATCACCTTTGGCGGCTTTTCCGGGGACGCGCCATCACCTTTGGCGGCTTTTCCGGGGACGCACCATCACCTTTGGCGGCTTTTCCCTAAACGCCCGCTCACCTTCTGCTCCTTCCGGCGGAATGGTGGGCGGGCGTTTCGGCGTTAATGCCAGCTTGTCCGGCTGCTAAAGAGGCATCGCAGTGTGATGCTTGACACGTGTTAGGCGGTTCATCTACAGTTCCTAACACGTGTTAGGAAGGAAAAGGACATGACCGGAGCCATTGACGGGCACCTGCGGGAGATCACCCGCCGTACTGCCCTGGGTGCCCTCGGCGCGGGAATAATCGGAGCAACCGTGGCGTCGTGGCCGCGGCTCTCCGGAACGGACATTCCGGGCCGCGGAGACGACAGCCTCAGCATCGCCATCATGGGCACCGCCGCGGACGCCGCCGCCCGCCAGCGTGCCATCGACGCATTCACCCGACTCCACCCGGAGATCCGGGTCAAGGTCCAGGCCATCCAGGCCGTGGACTGGAAAGACTTCTTCACCAAGATCCTCACCATGGTGGCCGCCGGCACCCCGCCGGACGTGGTGTACGTGGCCACCGAGGGCGCCCAGCTGTTCGCCGAAAAACTGGCCCACCCGCTGGACGAATACATCCGCCGCGACGCCGCGGACATGCGCGAGTTCTTCGATGACGTCCACCCCAGCCTGGTGGAAGCCTTCATGTACAAGGGCAGCCTCTACCAGCTCCCCATGGACTGGAACGCGGCCAACATGTATTACAACACCGCCGCCTTCGCGCAGGCAGGCCTGGACCGGCCCGCGGACGACTGGACCCACACCGATTTCCGCAACAGCCTCGCCGCGATGCGCAAGGCCCGGACTTCTGACTTCACGCCCTACTACTGGACCAACCGGCTCTTCGGCGGCGTGGTCCCGTGGCTTTACGCCAACGACACCAGCTTCCTCAAGGAAACCAAGTCGGCGGGCGGCGACTGGCTCTGGGACGGTTTCTACGCCAACGATCCCTCCCGCAGCCTCCGCTCCGGCGGCTACCAGTGGCTGGAACCCAACGCCAACGACGACCGCGTGTTCGAGTCCTTCGACTACCTCCGGGGCCTGGTCAAGGACGGCCTGGGCGTCCGGCCGGAAGAAGGCGGCGGCAGTTCCCTGGTGGGCCTGTTCGCCTCCAACCGGATCGGCACCACTCCCGCCGGCGGCTACTGGGTGCAGGGGCTGCATGAAGCCGGCATGGGCGCCAACGACTTCGACGTCCAGTTCTTTCCGCGCTGGAAGACCCAGCGCCACCAGTTCGGCACCGCCGGCTACGCGATCATGAAGACCGCCAAGGACAAGGACGCCGCCTGGGAATGGATCAAGTTCAGCTCCAGCCGTGAGGCCATGGAACTGATCTTCCCCAACCCGATCACCACGCCGGCGCGCCGCTCCATGGTCAACGAACAGCTCTACGCCGGCAAGGGCCCCGCCCACTGGAAGGTCTTCTACGACACCCTGGACCGGTTCCCCACCACAGGCCCCATTCCGGCACCGCCCCAGCAGGCCGCCGTCGAAACCGCTCTGATGAAGAACGTTTCCCTTGCCGTCAGCGGGGACGAGCAACAGCTCAAGCAGGCCCTCGCATCCATGCAGCGCGACCTTGAACTTGCCCTGAGGAGGCAGTCATGAGCACCACCACTCCGCCCCGCGAACGGCCCAGGGGGGCCGCAGGCAGGGCACGTACGACGACGGCCCGCACCCACGGCGCCGGCGGCACCGGCGGTGCCGCCACCACCGGCTCCAGGCACAACCAGCGCTGGCTGGCCTGGATCTTTCTTGCCCCCACCATTTTGGGCATGGGCCTGTTCACCCTGATCCCCATCGTGGCCTCGGTTGTCCTCGCCTTCTTCCGCTGGGACATCATCTCGGCACCAACCTTCGTGGGCTTCAACAACTTCTCCGAGGTGGTCCAGGACCCCACCGTGCGGGTGTCCTTCCTCAACACCATCGTGTTCGTGGTGGTGGCCGTGGCACTCCAATTGGGCCTGGCCCTGGCACTGGCGGTCATGGTGCAGGAGAAGATGCCGGCGTGGCTGCGGGTGTTCTTCCGGTCTGCGTTCTTCTTCCCGCTGATCCTGTCCGCCGCATCGGTGTCCATCTTCATGCGGTACCTCTTCAACGAACAGTTCGGCGTGGTCAACTGGTTCCTGTCCCTGGTGGGCATCCCCGCCGTGCCCTGGCTGACCACCCCCGGCGGATCGGCCGCCGTCGTCATCCTGGTGTACGTCTGGCAGAACTTCGGCTTCTCCTTCCTGCTGTTCATCGGTGGACTGGCCTCCATTCCCGTGGAGACATATGAGGCTGCCGCAATCGACGGCGCCACCGGCTGGCGCAAGCACCTCCACGTGACGCTGCCGCTGCTGAGCCCCACCACGCTTGTTGCCTCGGTCATGGCGATCATCAGCGCCCTGCAGGTTTTCGACCAGCCCTACGTCCTGACCCGCGGCGGCCCCGGCGACTCCACCCGCACCGCCGTCATGGTCATCTTCGAATCGGCCTTCCAACGGCTTGAATTCGGCCAGGCATCCGCGATCGGCGTGCTCCTGACGCTGATCATCATGGCCATCACGGCCGCGCAGTTCCGGCTCAGCAAACGATTCGTCTTCTACCAGTAAGGCCAGCCATGACAACCACCACTGACCGCGGACTGGCCGGACATTCCCCCCGGCTCTCCCAAGGCCTCCCCGTCACCACGCCCAACCGGAAGAAGTTCAACTGGAGCTTCGCCGTCCGGACCCTCCTGCTGCTGCTCGCCGCCGCCCTGACGCTCGGTCCCGTGCTCTGGACCCTGTCCACGTCGCTGCGGTCGCCGTCGGAATCGTTCAAGCTGCCGCCGTCGTTCATTCCCTGGAACCCGGACTTCACCTCCTACGGGGAAGTATTCAAGCAGCTGAATATCTTCCTGCTGGTCCTCAACAGCGCCCTGGTCACCGGAATCATCGCGGTGGGCCAGATGGTCTCATCCGCACTGGCCGGCTACGCGTTTGCGCACCTCAAATTCCGTGGACGCGGGGCGCTGTTCTCGATTGTCCTGGCCACCATGATGGTGCCTGTTCAGGTGACGATCGTGCCCGTCTTCATGCTGATCCGCGGGATGGGCCTGTCCGATACCCTGCTCGCCCTGATCCTCCCCGCCATCCCGACGGCGTTCGGCACGTTCCTGATGCGGCAGTACTTCATGGGGCTGCCGGCCGAACTCGCCGAAGCCGCGTCGATCGATGGCGCCAGCCCCTGGCGGACCTTCCGTTCGGTGTATGCGCCGCTGGCGATGCCCGGCATGGCAATCGTGGGAATCCTGGCGTTCAACTTCCACTGGAACGAGTTCTTCCGCCCGCTCATCCTCACCATCTCCGAACAGAACTTCACCCTCCCGCTGGGCCTTGTCTCACTGCAGGGAAACCTGGGCACCGGCAGCATCTCGGTGGTCCTGGCGGGCGTGGTCCTGTCCATGATCCCCGCGCTGGTGGTCTTCATCTTCGGCCAACGCGCCCTGCAGGACGGCCTCACGGCCGGAACCGGCAAGTAAACCTCCCTCCCCTCAAGCCCGAAAGGCCGTTCCATGACCTCCCCGGACCTCGCCACCGTCAGCTTTGACGACGTTGCCGCCACCCACCCCGACCCCGCCTTCCCGCGCTTCCACCCGCGCCCGGCGCAGGGCTGGATCAACGATCCCAACGGCATCAGCTTTATCAACGGCCGGTACCACGTGTTCTTCCAGTTCAACCCGGACTCGGCCCGGCACCACAGGATCGCCTGGGGACACGTGAGCTCGGCGGACCTGGTCCGCTGGGAGGAGCACCCTGTGGCGCTTCGCCCGCAGGACGGCGGCCCCGATGAGTACGGTTGCTGGACGGGGGTGGTGACGGACGACGGCGGTGTTCCCACCGCTGCGTACTCCGGCGTCCGCAGCGACGGGGGCCACTCCCAGGTGGTTATCGCCCGCGGCTCGGATGACCTTGTCCACTGGGAACAGGGAGGCCACGTTGCCGCCACCATGCCCGCGGACCCACAAGTCACCGCCGTGCGGGACCCCTTCATTTTCCGTTTCAACGGCAAACGGTATGCCATGCAGGGCGCCGGACTGGCCAACGGGCACGCCGCCCTGCTGCTCTACACCGTGGACGACCTGGCCGACTGGACGTACCAGGGCATCTGGTTGACCTCCGAGAACCCGGTCGCGGCGGAGTTCACCCCGGCCGAGATCTGGGAATGCCCGCAGCTGGTACAGGTGCCCGACAACGATGCCGCCGGTGAGGCAACGTGGCTGATGATGTTCTCGCTCTGGCTCTCTGGCGACTCACACGAGCACGCCAACGGTGTGGGCCACCTGATCGGCTCACTGGCCGAAGACCCGGCCACCGGACTGCCCGTGTTCACGCCGCGGTCCGGCGGAAAGTCCGACCTGGGCCGTGACTTCTACGCCCCGCAGGTGGTGTCCCTGGCGGACCGTGCCCTGCTGTGGGGCTGGGCCAACGAAGGCCCGGGGCGGGACGGGCGCCGCGGCCGGAGCCAGGAAGAGATCGACGCCGCCGGCTGGGCAGGGGTCCTGACCTTCCCCCGCGAGCTCTCGATTGTGGACGGCGCCCTGGCGGTCAGCCCTGCCCCGGAAGTTGATGCCTACCGCGGAGAGCTGCGTTCCGCGCACGCCTCCGGAACGGTGCCGGTACCGGCCTTCGCCGAGGCCGTAGTGAGGTCAGCCGCGGAGGGCACGGTGGAACTGGTCCTTGTGGGGAACGGAAGCCGCCAGGTGGTGTTCAGCGGCAGCATTGATGCGGGGGAAGAGCTGCGGGTGTTCGTGGACGCCTCCCTGGTGGAGGTGTACCGGGCCGGCTCGGTGGCCACCACGCTGCGTGCCTACCCGGCTGCGGGGGAGGAGTGGCACCTGAGCCTTCCCTCGGGAGCCACGGCGGACGTCTGGAGCCTGGCCAGGCCCGAGTAGCCCGCGGACCGGGGGCCAGGCCGGCGGGGTGTTTACCGGCCGGCCGGGACCGGGCCGGTGGACTCCCTGGCCACCAGGCGGCAAGGAACCATCGTCTCCCGCGCGGTGCCGGAAACGGCGGCGGCAGCCGGGCCGCCGTCGTCGGGCGTTCCCTCCGGTGCTGACCCCACCTCGGCGAGCAGCGACGTCATCGCTGCCGCCCCCATCTCGCGGAGCGGGAGGGCCATGGTGCTCAGTGCCGGGACCATGGCCTTGGCGATGCGGAATTCGTCGTCGTAACCCATGACGGACACGTCCTGCGGGACGCTCAGGCCCAGGCGGTAGCACGCCAGCACCACGCCGATGGCCAGGCGGTCGTTGGCGCACAGGATGGCGGTAGGCCGGGCGGCCGGTTCCACGCCCTCGAGGAGTTTCATGGCCCCGTGGAAGCCGGCGTCGATGTCCCAGCCCACCTGGATGACGCGGTCCTCGTTGACGGGCATCCCCGCGGAGTTGAATGCTGCGCGGTAACCCTCGATCCGGCGGGGCGCCGCGGGGGTCAGTGAGTCGCCGGCAAGGAACGCGATGTCCCGGTGGCCCAGGGACATCACATGCTCCGCAGCTTCCCGGCCGCCGCGCACCTCGTCCGGAATCACTGCCGGAAGCCCAGCCTCGGGCCGGTCATCAAAGCAGTTGGCCAGGATGGACGGAACCCGCGCCATGTTGGCCGGGACGTGCAGCGGCCTCAGGCCCACCGTCACGTACATCAGGCCATCCACCTGGCGGTCCAGCAGGGTTTCCACGGCGCTCTCGTCCCGGGACTCGTCCAGCTCGGTATCCATCACCACGGTCACGAAGCCGTGCTCCCGGGCCACTGCGTCCGCGCCCGCAATGATGTTGCCGTCGAAGGGGCTGGTGACCACCTGGTCGGACACGATCCCGATGACCCGCGACTGCTGGTTGCGCAGGCTCAGCGCGATCTTGTTGGGGGAGTAGTTGAGCGCAGCCGCCGCGTCCCGGATCCGCTGCTGGCTTTCGAGGGCCACGTTCCCGTCGCCGCGGCCGTTCAGCACCAGGGAGACGGCACTGCGCGAGACGCCCGCCAGCTTGGCGACGTCGAGGGCAGTGGCCTTGCGCTTCATGGGCGGTCCTTCGGGTGCTCGGATGTCCTGCTGGGTGCAGTTTACCTAACGCGTGTGAGCTTCCGCGCTCTCCCGACGCCCGCTCACCTATGGCCGCTCTTCCTGATACGCCGGCTCACCTATGGCCGCTTTTCCTAAAACGCCCGCTCGCTACCGTCCCTCGATGACGGGGGTCAGAGAGCGGGCGTTTCGGCTTGGGGTGTCAGAAGTGAGCGGGGGTGGGTCGATTTGCTGCGAAAGGTGAGCGGGCGTGCGGGATGGCACACTGGGTTGGTGACTTCGTTGAACGAACCAGCCCCGGACACCTCCGGGCTGGGCAGCCCTGACGCCCCCGACGCTGAGCTGGGCGCCCTTGCCGCGGCGCGGATCGCCGTCGACGCCCTGCTCGACGGCGGCGTTCTGCACGTGGTGGTATCGCCGGGTTCGCGGTCGGCCCCCATGGCGTACGCCCTCGCCGAAGCCTCTGCCGCAGGGCGGGTGGACCTGCTGGTCCGGATCGATGAGCGCGCCGCAGGCTTCACCGCGCTGGGACTGGCCCTGTCCAGCGGCTCGCCCGCAGCCGTCCTCACCACGTCCGGGACCGCCGTCGGAAACCTGATGCCGGCGGTGATGGAGGCCAATCACGCCGCCGTCCCGCTGATTGTCCTCTCGGCAGACCGGCCGGATGAGCTGCGCGGGACCGGAGCCAACCAGACCACGGTGCAGCCGGACCTCTTTGGCGAGCAGGTCCGGTTCGCCGCCGATGTTCCCGCCGGCAGCAACCCCGAGCGGGCCATCCAGACCGGACTCTTCGCAGCCACCGGCGCCTTCCCGGACCTTCCGCCCGGCCCGGTCCAGCTCAACCTCGCGTTCCGTGATCCGCTGGTTCCCGCACCCGGGGACCGGCTGCCCGACGCCGTGGATCGGCAGCGCTACCGGGTGGGGGCCGAACCGCTGGTCATGAACCTGCCGCCGGCGCCGGATACCCTGCCGGAGCGGCGGACGGTGGTACTCGCAGGGCACGACGCCGGTCCGGTTGCCGAAGCCTTCGCCCGCGCCCACAACCTGCCGCTGCTGGCCGAGCCTTCCTCCAACTCCCGGTTCGGTCCCAACGCCGTGGGCCCATACCGGCTGCTGCTGGATCATTTCCGGGCCGGTTCCGCGCAGCCCATCAAGCGCGTGGTGCTGTTCGGCCGGCCCACGCTGTCCCGTCCGGTGGCCGCATTGCTGGCCAGCGCCGACGTCGAATCCGCCCTGTACCAGCCCGTTCCGGTGGCCTGGTATGAGCCCGGCCGCCGCACCGAGCTGCCGCTGGAGAACCTGGCAGACTTGGCGGAATTCGCCGGCCGGGGGGCATCAGACTGGCTGGACACCTGGCTGCTGGCGGGATCGGCCGCGCAGCACGCGCTGGACCAGGTGGTGTCCGCCGAAGCCGCCGCCAATGGACCGTCCGTGGCGGCGCTGGTCTGGAAGCACTCACGCGGCCAGCTGCTGCTCGGGTCCTCCAACGGCATCCGCGACGTGGACCTCGCCGGACTTCCCGCCGCGGACCCTGCCGCCACCGTGTACGCCAACCGCGGCCTGGCCGGCATCGACGGCACCATCTCCACCGCCACGGGCATCGCCCTCGGCGGCCGTCAGCAGACCACCGTCCTGCTGGGCGATGTGACCTTCCTGCACGACGCCGGCGGCCTCCTCCTCGGCGCCGGCGAAGAACAGCCGGACCTGCGGATCGTTGTCCTGAACGATTCCGGCGGCGCCATCTTCAGCCTGCTTGAGCACGGGGGAGTGGAGGAAGGCGGCCGCTACGGAGACGCCGTTGAGCGCCTCTTCGGCACCCCGCACTCGGTGGAAATCGCGGCACTCGCCGCAGCGTACGGCGTCGGGCATTCCCTGGTGAGTACGACGGCGGGACTCGCCGAAGCGCTGGACCGGCCTGTGCAGGGGCGCAGCATCGTGGAGGTCCGCACCGACCGCCGGTCGCTGCGGCAACTCCACGCACGGATCAAGGATGCCGTGTCCGCTGCGGTGGAGGCAGTGCTGGCCGGGCAGTAGCCGCCGACGCGCAAGTTAACCCACGACGCGGAAATGCCCTGTCGCTGCCGGAATACCGGCAGCGACAGGGCATTTCCGCGTCGAAAAGGTGGACCCGCGTCAGAGGACGCGGCCCAGGAACTCCTTGGTGCGGGCATGCTGCGGGTTGGCGATGATCTCGCGGGGATCGCCCGACTCCACCACCACGCCGCCGTCCATGAACGTCAGCGTGTCACCCACTTCGCGTGCAAAGCCGATCTCGTGGGTCACCACGATCATGGTCATGCCGGACTTGGCGAGGTCCTTCATCACGTTCAGGACATCGCCTACCAGCTCCGGGTCCAGGGCCGACGTGGGCTCATCGAACAGCATGAGCTCCGGTTCCATGGCCAGCGCACGGGCGATGGCCACGCGCTGCTGCTGGCCGCCGGAAAGCTGGGACGGGTAGTGGCCGGCACGGTCGCCGAGGCCCACGCGGTCTAGCAGCTCCAGCGCCCGCTTCTGGGCCGCAGCCTTGGACTGGCCCTTCACATGGACCGGTGCCTCCATCACGTTCTGGAGCGCCGTCTTGTGCGGGAAGAGGTTGAAGCGCTGGAACACCATGCCGATTTCGCGGCGCTGGGCGGCGATTTCCTTGGTCTTGAGGTCATGCAGCTTGCCGTTGATCTCGCGGTAACCGATGAGCTGGCCGCCCACGGAGATCCGCCCGGCGCTGATGCTCTCCAGAAGGTTCACGCAACGCAGCATGGTGGATTTACCGGAACCGGAAGGCCCGATCACTACCGATACTTCGCCCTGGTTGACGGTCATGTCGATGCCCCGGAGGACATGGTGGTGGCCGTAGTACTTGTGGAGGCCCTCGATCTTGACCAGCGGCTTCTCTGCTGTGACGGTCAACGTGCACTCTCCTCGGGGAAGTCCGTCTTCATGGACCGCTGGGCATCAGCACCGGCGCCGGCGGCTTTGGCGGCTGCCGGGTTGACCGCTGCCGGGGCCGAGTTGTCCACGCCCCTGCCGTAGTACGCCTCAAGGTAGTGCTGTCCGACCATGAGGATGCTGGTGACCAGGAGGTACCAGAATGCCGCAACGATCAGGAGCGGGATCGGGAGGTAGATGCGGTTGGCGAGAGCGTTGGTGGCGAAGGTCAGGTCCAGGGTGAACGGAACGGCGAGGACCAGCGAGGTGGTCTTCAGCATGCCGATCGTTTCGTTGCCGGTGGGCGGAACAATGATCCGCATGGCCTGCGGCAGGATGATTCGCCACATGATCTTGCCCTTGGACATGCCCAGTGCTTCGGCGGCTTCCTGCTGGCCCTTGTCCACGGACTTGAGGCCGGCACGGAAGATTTCCGCCAGGTAGGCGGACTCGTTGAGGCCCAGGCCCAGGATCGCGGGGATCAAGCCCTTGCTCGGATCCGACAGCGCGTAGCTGAACAGCTCGGGACCAAACGGGATGCCCAGGGTAAAGGCGGGGTACAGAACCGTCACGAGGCCCCAGAACACCAGCTGCGTGTAGACAGGGGTGCCGCGGAAGAACCACACCCACACCCAGCTGGTCCAGCGGAACACCGGATTGTCAGACTGCCGCATGACCGCCAGCAGGATGGCCAGGACGATGGCCAGCACCATGGACGCGACCGTCAGCAGGAGGGTCCAGCCCACACCCTGGACCACTTTCACGTCCAGGATGTAGGTGCCCACAACATCCCAGCGGAAGTTGGGGTTGGTGAACAGGCTCTGCAGGAACGCGGCCACCAGGAGAAGGATGATGACGGCGCTGACCCACCGGCCGGGGTGGCGCACCGGCACTGACTTATTCAGTACCGGTGCGTCCCCGTGTTGATGGTGTTCCATGTGCACGCCTGACTTGTCGTCGGTAACGCGAAAACTCAAGACTTAACCGCCGGGTTGACCTCGGACTTCGTGATGGCACCTTCGGAGTTGCCCCAGCCGTCCAGGATCTTCTTGTAGGAGCCGTCCTCCATCAGCTTGGTGACAGCCTTCTGGATGACCTCAGCCCAGGCAGTGTCGCCCTTGGCCACGGCGATGCCCTGCGGAGCGGAGTCATAAACGTCGCCCAGCTTCTCCAGCTGGCCGTTGGTCTGGGTCAGGGCGTAGCCGATGATGGGTGAGTCGGCGGCCATGGCGTCGATGCTGCCGTTGACCAGGCGGGTGGTGACATCGGTCTGGTTCTTCAGGGTGACGATGTCGATGGGCTTCTTGCCGTCGGCGACGCACTTCTTGTTGCGGTCGGCCAGGTCCGGGTCTTCCTGCACGGTGCCGGTCTGCACGCCGATGGACTTGCCGCAGACGTCATCCAGGGAGAATTTGTTGGGGTTGCCCTTCTTCACGGCCCAGGCGGTGCCTGCGTTGAAGTAGCTGACCATGTTCACGGCGCCCAGGCGTTCCGGGTTGATGGTGAACGAAGAGATGCCCAGATCGTACTTGGGGCCGAGGGCCGGAAGGATACCGGTGAACTCAGCCGTCTGCACCTGGACCTTTAGTCCCAGGGTGGCGCCGATGGCCTTGGCGATGTCCACGTCGTAGCCCACCGGGGTCTGGCCGTCCGGACCGAGGAATTCGGCCGGGGCGTAGCTGGTATCGGAACCAACCGTGATGGTGCCCTTGGACTTGATGGCGTCCGGCACCATGGCGGCCAGGGCGTCGTCCTTCTTGACGGTGCTGGGATCAAAGCTGGTGCTGGCGCTACCCGACGGGTTGGCCGCGCTGGTGGGACCCGTTTCCGAGGCGTTGGTGCATGCTGAGAGGGCCAGGGCGCTGATGGCGATCATGGTGGCGGCGGTCAGCTTGGTGGTGCCCAGGAGGGTACGGGGAGTCTGCATTTCTTACCTTTTGTTGCAGGGGCTATGAGGTACTAACGCGGCTTATAGTGTAACGCTCAACAAGAGAGGTACGTCACACGCAACTAAGTTTCACTATTGGATAACTGTATCGATGACAAAATCAAGCCTTCCAAAGCAGCAGCCGTCTGTCATCCCAGACTCCGCGGCCGGACGGCGCAAAATAACCTCAGCTGTTGATGCCCAGGGACTCCAGCATCGGCCGGAACTTGGCCCAGGTCTCGGCCAGTTCAGCTTCCGGCTGCGAGCCGTCCACGATGCCGCACCCGGCATACAGCCGCACGGTCTCGGGGGACTCGATGACCGCACCGCGCAGGGCGATGCCCCACTCGCCGTTGCCGGCCGCGTCCAGCCACCCCACGGGACCGGCGTATGGCCCGCGGTCCAGGTGCTCCAGCTTGCGGATCAGTTCCCCGGCCACCAGCGTGGGTGTTCCGCAGACAGCAGCGGTGGGGTGCAGCGCGTTGATCAGGGCCAGGCAGGTGGGCACGTGGCCTTCCACCTCGGTGAGCTCGGCTTTCACGTCGGAGGCCAGGTGCCAGACGTTGGGCAGCTCCAGGATGAAGGGTTCGTCATGGGCATTCATCGCCTCGGAGAATGGCGCCAGCTGCTTGGTTAACGACTGGATGGCGATCTCATGCTCATGCCGCTGCTTCTCGGAACCGGCCAGGACGCGGGTGGCGTAGTCCATGGGCAGGCCGTCCTCGCCGTGCGCGTCGCGGCGGTCCAGGGTCCCGGCCAGGACGCGTGCCTGGGCGGTGCGCCCCTCCACCTGGATCAGCATCTCGGGGGTGGCACCCACCAGGCCGTCCACGCCGTAGGTCCAGCATTCGCGGTACCGCGCGGCCAGCTCCCGCAGCACATCCGCGGCATGTACGCCGGAGGGAATAGTTGCCACCACATCCCGCGCCAGCACCAGCTTCTCCAGGGCACCCGTGCGGATTTCGGCAACACCGGCGGCCACTGCTTCCATCCAGGCGTCCTCGCTGAGGGAGCCGGTGTGCAGCGTTGCGCCGGCAGCCAGCGAGAGGGGGCGGACGACGGCGCCACCCGCCGCGCCGGGCACGGCACCCACGGACCCGTCCCCGGCTGAGTCTCCTGCCGGCGTCGTGCCTTCCGTGGCGGAGGCAGTGCGGGAACCGCCGCCCAGCCAGCGGTTCAGGGCCGCGAGGGCTGTCTCTTCGGTGAGCCGGCCGTCGTCGAACGTCAAGTGCGTGAGCCACGCCTGGTTGTCCCGCACGCCCACCACAACCTCGGGCACAATCAGCCGGGACTCGTGGGCCGACGTCTTGGAGAAAGCAAAGGAGCCAAAGGCTACGGGCCCGGTGCCTGGCAGCTCCACGGAATCCGCCACCTCGGCCTCCAGGACCAGGTGCCGCCACCAGATGTCCGCCTCAAGGAACCGGTCCGGCCCCGTGGCGGTGAAGCGGGCGATCTCGCCGAAACCGGCCAGCCCGGCTTCGCGGCGGGTCCAGCAGAGGACATCGTCCCGGACCAGAAACGAAGGCAGTCCCCCGGGGAACGCTTTGCCATCCAGGGGGACCGTCAGGGTGCGGAACGTGCTCGTCATGATGAGACAACACTACTCCCGCGTACGCCGGCGCTTTCCCGGCCCCCGGACTCCCTCCAAAGGAGCCCGGCGGGGCTGGTCAGCACCGTCAGGAACATTTGAGACAATGTCATGGTGAACCGAGCATCCTTGGATAAGCGTCCGGACGAAGTAGCCACGATGTTTGACGACGTCGCACCAAAATACGACGTCGTCAACGATGTCCTCTCCATGGGGCAGACCCGCCGCTGGCGGAAGATCGTGGTGGATGCCATGGAAGTCTCCAAGGGCCAGCGGGTCCTGGACCTCGCGGCCGGAACCGGTACCTCCAGCGAGCCGTATGCCGATGCCGGCATAGACGTCGTGGCCTGCGATTTTTCCCTGGGCATGCTGAAGGTAGGCAAGCGCCGCCGCCCGGACATCGACTTCATTGCCGGTGACGCCACCAACCTGCCGTTCGCCGACAACACGTTCGACGCCACCACCATCTCCTTCGGCCTTCGCAACGTCAACGAGCCCAAGAAGGCGCTGGCCGAGATGCTGCGCGTCACCAAGCCCGGCGGCCGCCTGGTCATCGCCGAGTTCTCCCAGCCGGTGGTTCCGCTGTGGCGCACCATGTACACCGAATACCTGATGCGCGCCCTGCCCGCCATCGCCGTCAAGGTCGCCTCCAACCCGGACGCGTACGTCTACCTGGCCGAATCAATCCGCGCCTGGCCGGACCAGGACCACCTGGCCGCGTGGCTGCAGGAGAGCGGCTGGGAAAAGGTCACCTACCGCAACCTCACCGGCGGCATTGTGGCCGTGCACCGTGCGTTCAAGCCTGCCGAGTCCTCGCCTGACGGCGCTGCTGCCGCCATCGCTGCGCATAAAGGCCCGGTGGCCAAGCTGCGCCGCAACATCGTCCGCTGACCTGTGAAGGTACTGATTGTCGGCGCGGGTCCGGCCGGATCCACCGCCGCGTACTACCTGGCCAAGGCCGGCCTTGAGGTCACGGTCCTGGAAAAGACGGCGTTCCCCCGCGAGAAGGTCTGCGGCGACGGGCTGACCCCGCGCGCCGTCCGCGAGATCCAGAAGCTCGGCCTGCCGCACCCGGAGAACGATGGCTGGCGCCGGAACAAGGGCCTGCGCCTGATCGCCGGCGGCCGCACCATCGAGCTGCCCTGGCCCGAGGTGTCCGACTTCCCGCAGTACGGCCTGATCCGGACCCGACTGGGCTTCGATGAGGAACTGGCGCGGCACGCGGAGGCCGCCGGGGCCACCATCCTTGAGCGGCACAGCGTCACCGAAGCACTGCGGGACGACGCCGGCCGGGTCACCGGTGTCCGCGCAGCGCTCCTGGACGAGTCCGGACGCAAGACGGGGGAGACGCGTGACTTCAGCGCCGACGTCGTGCTTGCTGCCGACGGCAACTCCACCCGCACCGCCGTGTCCCTTGGGATCCAAAAGCGTGACGACCGCCCGCTAGGCGTGGCCGTCCGCACCTACTTCACCTCCCCGCGCACCGACGACGACTGGATGGAAGGCTGGCTGGAGCTTCCCGGCCGCGACGGCAAGCTGCTGCCCGGCTACGGCTGGGTGTTCGGCGTGGGCGACGGCACCTCCAACGTGGGCCTGGGCATCCTGAACTCCTCCAAGGAATTCGGCAAGCTCGACTACAAGCAGGTCCTGCGCGAATGGACCGCAGGCATGCCCGCCGACTGGGGCTTCACGCCGGAGAACCAGGTGGGGGAGATCCGCGGCGCCGCGCTCCCGATGGGCTTCAACCGCACCCCCCACTATTCGCCCGGCCTGCTCCTGCTGGGCGACGCCGGCGGCATGGTCTCGCCGTTCAACGGCGAAGGCATCTCCTACGCCATGGAGTCCGCGCGCTTCGCTGCCGAGTTCATCATCGATGCCTCCTCGCGCACGGCTGCTTCCGGCGGAACGTACGACGCCGATGCGCACCTTTCGCGGTACGCGGACTATGTGCGGGACCAGTGGGGCTCGCACTTCACCCTTGGCCGGGCTTTCGCCGCTCTGATCGGGAAGCCGGCCGTCATGAAGCTCGCACTGCGGACCGGCATGCCCATCCCGGTGCTGATGCGGTTCGTGGTTCGGCTCCTTGCCAACCTCACCGATCCCGCCGCGAAGGGCTTCGAGGACCGGGTGATCCGCGTTCTGGAATCCTTGGTCCCGGCCACATCCAATACCCCGTCAGCTCCGAACCAGCGGTATCCGCAACAAAAAGTTAGGGTTAACCCGTGACCAACTCCGCAGACCACAGCTGGACGCACGCCGGGCACGGCCTGCCGGACTCCGAACCCAGCCTCAACACCACCGCCATCGCCACAGGCCTCCAGCTGCCTGCTGGATTTGCGGCCATCGCGGGGGATGACGAGCTGGGCCCGGCCATCACCAACAACCTGGCCAAGGTGGAGAAGAAGCTCCGCGAGGCCATCGCCAACTCCGATCCCCTGGCTGACGCAACGTCGCGCCACCTGGTGGAAGCCGGTGGCAAGCGGATCCGGCCCCTGCTGACCCTGCTCTGCGCCCACCTCGGCGATGCCTCGCTGCCCGCCGTGGTGCAGGCCGCAGTCGTGGTGGAGCTGACGCACCTGGCCACCCTGTACCACGACGACGTCATGGACTCCGCCCCCTTCCGCCGCGGCGCCCCCACCGCGCACGAGGTGTGGGGCAACTCCGTCGCCGTCCTGACCGGGGACCTGATCTTTGCCCGCGCGTCCATCCTGGTGTCCGAGCTCGGAGGCCGCGCACTGGGCATCCAGGCGCGCACCTTCGAGCGGCTGTGCCTGGGCCAGCTGCACGAGACCGTGGGCCCGCGGCCGGATGAAGATCCGGTGGAGCACTACCTCTCCGTCATCGCCGACAAGACCGGTTCGCTGGTTGCCGCCTCCGGCCAGTTCGGTGCCATCTTCTCCGGCGCCGACGAAGCCTACGAGGACGTCCTGGTGGAGTACGGCGAGAAGGTGGGCGTGGCCTTCCAGCTCGCCGACGACGTCATCGATGTCACCGGCGTGAAGGTGAAGTCCGGCAAGTCCCCGGGAACCGACCTGCGCGAAGGGGTTCCCACGCTGCCGGTGCTGCTCCTGCGCAAGGCTGCCGCCGACGGCGACCAGTCCGCCGTCGACCTCCTGACCCTGATCGACGGCGACCTGTCCTCCGATGAGGCCCTGGCTGCAGCCGTTGCCGGGCTGCGCGAGCACCCTGTCACCGCCGAGTCCTGGGTGGTGGCGCGGCAGTGGGCCAAGGAAGCCATTGACGCCCTGGCTCCGCTGCCCGAAGGCGTGGTCAAGGAGTCGCTGTCCAACTTCGCGCTGGCCGTGGTGGACCGCGCCAGCTGATTTCAGTTCTCCAGAAGCCCGGGACCTCTGGTTGATCCAGCCGAGAGGTGCCGGGCTTCTTCGTTGGTCCCGTATTAGTTGCCGTTAAACGGGACAGCCCCGGTCCTCAACAACCGAAGCTGCTGTGGACCGGGGCTATCTCTCCGTTCGCATCAGACCCGCCGGAGGCGTTTAGCGGATCCGTGAATAGCTTATGACAAATCTGTCACAGAGCGCAAGTCCGCTGTAACTGCATCTGTCAAAATGTTTTTCCTGCCGAGTCTCCGCCGTACGCAGTTGAACAGCTCCCGCACGATTGCGTGATTTTTGGCCGGACGGGTGGCTCCGCACCCCGCGGATACGCGGGACAGGCAGCCCGCGAGCCCAGAAATCACGCAATTGCGTCAGCGACTCTGGTGGCGTTATCCACATGGAGAGCATCGTCTGCGTCGTGGCGGGCTGGGCGCAGACACGATGAGGCATGGATATCTGTGACTACCTGGCCAGACACGGGGGCGCAGCCCGCTCCCTTGACCTGCGAAAGGCCGGCTTCACGCGTACCCGGGTGGGCCAGGCCTTGGAGCTGGGCCTGGTGGTGAGACCCACGCGCGGCGTCTATGCGCTGCCCCGCGATGGGCGGATCGCGGGGGCTCTGGCAGCCGGCGGGCGGCTCACAGGTTTGTCTGCCGCGCCCATCTACCAGCTGTGGACTCTCAACAACCCATCCGGCCTGCACCTGAGCCGGAGCCACCCCACGCGCACACCCGGGGTGGTGGACCACGGCCGGCCCAAGCACCCGCGGCATGCCTGGCTGCCCGTACTGGGACTCGCGGACGTTCTTCTTCATGCCTTGCACTGCCTGCCGGAGCTGGACGCGCTGGTGATGGTGCAGTCGGCCGTGGGCAGCGGAGGCATCTCGCCCGATTTCCTCTACGCGCGCTGCCAGGGGCGCCGCAACGGGCGCGCCACATCGGTTCTGGACTTGGTGATTCCCCGTGCGGACTCCGTCCTGGAGGTGCTCGCAAATGTCCATTTCGCACGCGCCGGGCTCCGGGTTCGGCGGCACGTGTACATCGCCGGGGTTGGAGAAGTGGATTTCCTGGTTGAGGAGTGCCTGGTGGTGGAGACGGATGGAGCAACCCACTTCGAACCGAAATCCATCAAGCGGGACCAGCGGCGCAATAACCAGAGCATTATTGGCGGGTACCTGGTGCTGCGCTACTACTACGAGGACGTCATCCACCGTCCCGAGGCCATGGTGGCAGAGGTCCACGCGGTGCTAAGGACGTGGCGGAGGCCAGCGAACACCAGGCTTGGCGGCCTGTTTGCGTGATTTATGGGACGTTAAACGGAGGGTGCCCCTGCAAATGCAGGGGCACCCGTCAACATCCGGTCCATAAGTGACGCATTTACGTCATCGCAGGGAAGGGGCGCCTACTCTTCCTCTTCGTCCTCGAACGCCCACTCGAACATGTCGAAGACGAACTCGGAGAAGGTGCCTTCCTCGGACTTCCACTGACCGCGGGCATTGTTGCGGCGGTACACGATGGGGTCCGGGACGCTGAGGTCGCCCACGCGGAAGCCCCAGGTGAATGCTTCCTCTTCATCCTCGAGGAACATAAGGAAGCCTTCGTCATCGACTTCGAGCTCTTCGGGGTCCCAGAAGTAGTGGTAGGCCTCCATCAGGTCCTCGCAGCCGCCCAGGGCCAGGTAGAACTCGCGCAGGACCAGCGGGATCTCGAACTGGTGGTCCGCGAGGGCCTTGTCCAGCTCCTCCGGAGTCAGGCCGTCAGCTTCCTGCCATTCATCCTCGAGATACTTTGGAACAAGCGCGCGGAACTTCTCGAGGAACATGTCAGTCATGCTCATATCCTAGCTAATCTCCGGGCTCCCAAAATGACATGGAAGCAACGTCACAGCCCGGAATCGCCCGTCCTCCGGTGCCATCCGCGGACGGCCAGGGGAGCCTGCCACGACCGCCGCCACGCCAGAACCCTGAACGTGAACACCAGGGCCGCAATTCCGGCCGCCGTCAACACGTTCAGCACTCCGAAGACCCACAGCACCGCAGTCAACGATGAACCCAAAAAGGCCGGCAGCGCGTAGATGTCCTTCGGGTTGAACAGCTCGGGCACCTCATTGGCGGTGATGTCCCGGAGCAGGCCGCCGCCCACCGCCGTCGTCACACCGAGCAGCACCGATGCCACCGGGTTGAGGCCGGTGGCCAGCGCCTTGAGCGTGCCGGTCATGCAGAAGAGGGCCAGGCCGGCGGCATCGAACAGGATCAGCAGCGACGTGTAGCGCTGGACGCTGGAGAACAGGAAGAACACCAGCACAGTGGCCAGCAGCGGCGGCGCCAGGTACGCCGGATTGGTGAAGGCCGCCGGAACAATGACGAGGATGACATCGCGGATCACACCGCCGCCCAGGCCCACCAGCGAGGCCAGCAGCAGGGAGCCCACAATGTCGATCTGCTTCCGTGCCGCCAGCAGTGAGCCCGATACCGCGAAGAAGAACACGCCCAGCAGATCCAGCCACACCGGGGAGTTGTCAAAGGCGAAGGTCATGGTGCGTCCCGGTATTTCAAAGAGGGCGGACAGGGCGGCTCCAACGTTACGCTAGCCCCTATGAACAGCCCCATCATGATCGCCTGTGCCCATGGGACGTCCAACACACAGGGGGCCGCCGAGGTCAACGCCCTGCGCGCCGCCATCGCGGAACTGCGTCCGGACCTTGATGTCCGGGAGGCCTACGTGGACGTCCAGCAGCCGGACCTGGTGGACGTGGTGGCGGGCCTGCCGGCGGGGGAAACTGCCGTGGTGGTGCCGCTGCTGCTGAGCGTGGGCTACCACGTCAAGGTGGACATCGCACGGGCCGTGAAGAGCCGGCCGGGGAGTGCCGCCGCCGCGCCGCTGGGCCCCGACCCGCGCCTTGCAGCCCTGCTGGACCAGCGGCTGCGGGAGGCGGGCACCACCGATAACGACGTCATCGTCCTGGCCGCAGCGGGCTCATCCAATCCCAATGCCGCGGTGAGTGTCGAGGAGCTCCTGGGCCAGTTGCGGGCACTGCGGTCCAACCGGATGGTGGCCGCCTACGGTGCCTCGGCCCAGCCGTCCGTGCCCGACGCCGTCGCCATGCTGCGCGAGGAGCTCGCCGGGGGTGCCGGGGCGGGGGAGTCCGCCGGAGCGGTCGACGTCGGCGGCCGGGTGGTGATCGCCTCGTACCTCCTGGCGCCGGGCTTCTTCCACGACCAGCTGGCCAAGGCGGGTGCCGACGTGGTCACCCAGCCCCTGCTGCCGTCCCCGACGCTCGCGGAGATCGCGCTGGACAGGTACGACGCCGCCGTCGCCGCCATGCATGAAACACCCGCCGAAGCACCCGCGGCAGCCCCCGCCGACACCCCAAACGAGGCTCCCGCCGATGCACAGCAAGGTGGCTTCTTCAAGGTCCTCCAGCGTTTCGTGACGAAATATTTCCCTAGGTGACTTAGCGTTTCCGGACCTTTGTGACGGTATTCGGCGCCGCCCTACAGTCGATGCATGACTGATACAGCTCTAGCCGGAGCGTCGGCGGATTCCGCTGCACCCAAGCGCCCCGCCCGCCCGTCCCGCCCCGCTGCCAAGCCGCATGGCCAGTGGAAAGTGGACGGCAAGACGCCGCTGAACGCCAACGAAACCTGGAAGCAGGAAGACGACGGGCTGAACGTCCGCGAGCGTATCGAGACCATCTACGCCAAGGAAGGCTTCGACGCCATCCCCGGCCAGGACCTGCACGGCCGATTCCGCTGGTGGGGCCTGTACACCCAGCGCAAACCCGGCATCGACGGCGGCAAGACCGCAACCCTTGAGCCGCACGAGCTCGAAGACAAGTACTTCATGCTCCGTGTCCGGATCGACGGCGGGGCGCTCACCACCGAGCAGCTGCGCGTCATCGGCCAGATCTCCGTGGACTTCGCGCGGGACTCCGCCGACCTCACCGACCGCCAGAACATCCAGCTGCACTGGATCCGGGTGGAGGACATCCCCGAGATCTGGAACCGCCTGGAGTCCGTGGGCCTGTCCACCACCGAAGCCTGCGGCGACGTGCCCCGCGTCATCCTGGGATCGCCGGTGGCCGGCATCGCCAAGGACGAGATCATCGACCCCACCCCGCTGATCGCCGAGCTGGGGGAGCGGTTCATCGGCAACCCGTTGCTGTCCAACCTGCCCCGCAAGTACAAGACCGCCATCACCGGCCATCCCAGCCAGGACGTGGTCCACGAAATCAACGACTGCGCCTTCGTGGGTCTCCGGCACCCGGAACTGGGCGTTGGCTACGACCTGTGGGTGGGCGGCGCGCTGTCCACCAACCCCATGCTGGGCAAGCGCCTCGGCGCGTTCGTCAGGCCGGACCAGGCCGCGGACGTGTGGCTGGGCGTCACCAGCATCTTCCGGGACTACGGCTACCGCCGCATGCGCACCAAGGCCCGACTGAAGTTCCTCCTGGCCGACTGGGGCCCGGAGAAGTTCCGCCAGATCCTCGAGGACGAATACCTCGGCTACAAGCTGGCCGACGGTCCGGCAGCGCCCAAGCCCGCCACCCCCGGCGACCACGTGGGCGTGCACGAACAGAAGGACGGCAGGTTCTTCATCGGTGCCACCCCGCTGGCTGGCCGCCTGTCCGGCGCAGCGCTGGTCAAGCTTGCCGACACGCTGGAGGCCCGCGGCTCCTACCGGCTGCGCACCACCCCGCACCAGAAGCTCGTGGTCCTGGACGTCGAGAAGGACCAGGTGGAGCCGCTGGTGGCTGAACTGGACGAGCTGGGCCTGTCCGCCCGCCCGTCCGTGTTCCGCCGTGGCACCATCGCCTGCACCGGCATCGAATACTGCAAGCTGGCCATCGTCGAAACCAAGATGACGGCCGCCGGTGCTGTTGCCGAGCTGGAACGCCGCCTGGCCGACCTCGCCGAATCCGGCCAGCTGCCGCAGGCACTCTCCCTGCACATCAATGGCTGCCCCAACTCCTGCGCCCGCATCCAGACGGCGGACATCGGCCTCAAGGGCATGATGCTGCCAACGCCCGACGGCGATCCCTCCCCGGGTTTCCAGGTCCACCTGGGCGGCGGGCTGGCCAACAACGACCGCGAGGAAGCAGGCCTGGGACGCACCGTCCGTGGCTTGAAGGTCTATGTCGACGACCTGCCCGACTACGTGGAGCGTGTGGTCCGCCGTTTCGTGGCAGACCGTGCCGAAGGCCAGACCTTCGCCGAATGGGCCCACGCAGCAGACGAGGAGGCGCTCCAGTGAATCCCCAGCCACTCCCCAACCTCGCAAGCTCGGCCGGGGGCCCCGGTGGCCGTGGCCCCTCATTTGGAGTAGATCCGGTGGCAGGCGATGCCGAGGCTTCAGCCCAGGTTGAGGCCACGGTGGCAACCGCCGCCCCGACTGCCCTCCGCTCCAAGGAAGAACTCAAGGCCCTTGCCGAGGCCGGCGCTGCCGAACTCGGCTGGGACGCCTCGGCCAGCGACGTGATCGCCTGGGTGGAACGGAACTTCGACCTCCGTGCCGTCGCCGTTGCCTGCTCCATGGCAGACGCCGTCCTGCCCGCGCTGGTCGCTGACCAGATGCCCGGCGTGGATGTCCTGTTCCTGGAGACCGGGTACCACTTCCCGGAGACCTACGCCACCCGTGACGAGGTGGCCGCCAACCTGCGCGTCAACGTGGTGGACGTCCTTCCCGAGACCACCGTGGAGCAGCAGGACCGGCTGCTGGGCAAGGACCTCTTTGCCCGCGACGCCGCCCAGTGCTGCGCCCTGCGCAAGGTGGCCCCGCTGCAGCGGACCCTCGCCGGCTACGAACTGTGGTTCACCGGCGTCCGCCGCGACGAAGCGCCCACCCGCACCAACACCCCGCTGGTCACCTGGGACGAGAAGAACGGCCTGGTCAAGGTCAACCCCATGGCTGCCTGGACGTTCGACCAGCTGGTCCAGTACTCCGACGACAACCTTTTGCCCGTCAACCCGCTGCTTTCCCAGGGGTACCCCTCCATTGGCTGCCAGCCCTGCACCCGGAAGGTGGCGCCCGGCGAGGACCCCCGCGCCGGCCGCTGGGCAGGATCCGACAAGACAGAATGCGGACTACACGTATGAGCACTTCACTGACCGAGGAGACCAAGGTGACCGACGCCGCCGTATCCACGCGCCTGTCCAGCCTGGACACCCTCGAATCCGAAGCGATCCACATCATCCGCGAGGTTGTTGCCGAATTCGAGAAGCCTGCGCTGCTGTTCTCCGGCGGCAAGGACTCCGTGGTGATGCTGCACCTGGCCACCAAGGCCTTCTGGCCGGGCAAGGTGCCGTTCCCCGTGCTGCACGTGGATACCGGGCACAACTTCCCCGAGGTCATCGACTTCCGCGACCGTACCGTGGAGCGCCTTGGCCTGAAACTGGTGGTGGGTTCCGTGCAGGAGTTCATCGACCGCGGCGAACTCGCCGAGCGTGCCGACGGCACCCGCAACCCGCTGCAGACCGTTCCTCTGCTGGACGCCATCCAGCAGAACAGGTTCGACGCCGTGTTCGGCGGCGGCCGCCGCGACGAGGACAAGGCCCGTGCCAAGGAACGCATCCTGAGCCTCCGGGACGAGTTCGGCCAGTGGGATCCGCGCAACCAGCGGCCCGAGCTGTGGAACCTGTACAACGGCCGGCACACCGTGGGCCAGCACGTCCGCGCGTTCCCCATCAGCAACTGGACCGAGCTGGACATCTGGCGCTACATCGAGCGCGAGAACATCGAACTCCCCGGCCTGTACTACGCCCACGAACGCGAAGTCTTCGCCCGCGACGGCATGTGGCGCGCCGTGGGCGAGGTATCCCAGCCGCGTCCCGACGAGCAGGTCATTACCAAGACCGTCCGTTACCGCACCGTGGGGGACATGTCCTGCACCGGGGCCGTGGAATCCAACGCCTACACGGTGTCCGACGTGGTGGTTGAAGTCGCCGCCTCCACCCTGACCGAACGTGGCGCCACCCGCGCAGATGACCGCATCTCCGAGGCCGCCATGGAAGACCGCAAGAAGGACGGGTATTTCTAATGACCACCGAAGCAGTTCTCCCGGCGGACCTGGAAACAGCCCTGCCCACCACGCTCTTCCGCTTTGCCACGGCCGGATCGGTCGACGACGGCAAGTCCACGTTGGTGGGCCGCCTCCTCCATGATTCCAAGGCGATCCTCGCTGACCAGCTTGACGCCGTGGCCCGGACCTCGGCGGACCGCGGGTTCGGCGGCGACAAGGGCGGCATCGACCTGGCCCTGCTGACCGACGGCCTGCGTGCCGAGCGCGAACAGGGCATCACCATCGACGTGGCCTACCGCTACTTCGCCACCGACCAGCGCAGCTTCATCCTGGCCGACTGCCCCGGGCACGTGCAGTACACCAAAAACACGGTGACGGGCGCGTCTACCGCGGATGCCGTCGTCGTCCTCATTGACGCCCGCAAGGGTGTCCTGGAGCAGACCCGCCGGCACCTGTCCGTGCTGCAGCTGCTGCGCGTGGCGCACGTGATTGTGGCCGTGAACAAGATCGACCTGGTGGACTTCAGCGAGTCCGTGTTCCGCGGCATCGAAGCCGACGTCCAGCAGGTGGGCCGCGAACTGGGCCTGGGCTCCGACGGCATCAGCGACCTGCTGGTCATCCCCGTCTCTGCGCTCGACGGCGACAACGTGGTGGAGCGCTCGGAGCGCACCCCCTGGTACACCGGCCCGGCACTGCTGGAGGTCCTCGAAACCCTCCCCGCCGCCGACGAACTGGAAAGCCACCTTGAAAGCTTCCGCTTCCCGGTGCAGCTGGTGGTCCGGCCGCAGGGTGCACTGGCTCCCGACGCCGTCGCTGCCGGCCTGGATGTGGAGGCCTACCGCGACTACCGCGCGTACGCCGGACAGATAACCGAGGGCTCCGTGAAGGTGGGTGACCAGGTGTCCGTGCTGACCCCGGGCCAGTCGCCGCGGACCACCACCGTGGTGGGGATCGACTTCGCCGGAGCGTCGCTGCAGGAAGCTGCCGCCCCGCAGTCTGTGGCCATCCGGCTGGCGGACGAGTTCGACGTCGCCCGCGGTGACACCATTGCCGCAGCCGGTACCGTCAGGGAAGCTTCCGCGGACCTGTACGCCGCCTTGTGCTGGCTGTCACCGAAGCCGCTCCGCGAAGGCCAGAAGGTCCTGGTCAAGCACGGCACCCGGACCGTCCAGGCGATGGTCCGCAGCGTCTCCGGCAAGCTGGATTTGGCCACCTTCAAGCTCGAAGGTGCCTCAAGCCTGGAGCTCAACGACATCGGCCACGCGCAGCTCCGCCTCGCCGCCCCGCTGCCGCTGGAGAACTACCTGCACCACCGCCGTACCGGTGCGTTCCTGGTGATCGACCCGCTGGACGGCAACACGCTGGCAGCCGGCCTGGTCAAGGACCACCCGGGCGACCACGAGGACGAGCGCTACAGCATATAGGTCCGCCCACACCGCTGGAACCCTGGGGGCCGCCGTATTTTTACGGCGGCCCCGCACTGTTTCCGGCGATTTCGAGGTCCTGCGGGAATCCGCACAAGAAACCACAAAGGTTCCCACCGGCCCTTTCGTGGCCCCGGGAGGCATGGGAAGCTCAGGGATCGCTTCGCCGGTGCCGTGGTTGTGGTTCCGGCCTGTTTCGTCGAGGGGGACACGATGCCGGCCATTTACCGGTGGAACACCAAAGCCACCATCCGTTTTGCACGGGATGCCCGTGAGTGGGGAATCCCCCCGCGCCGCGCGCTCATCATCGCGCTGTTGCCTCTTGCAATCGCCCTCGCAGCCGCGGCCACTGTTGTGCACCCGCCCCTTTTCATCTGGCTCCTCGACGAAGACTCCCTGGTGGAGTGGCTGCAGTTCCTTGCCCTGGGGGCCGCGGGGATTTTCCTGCCCCTCATGGCGTTCCGGCTGGCCAAAACCGGCCACAAAGCCATGGCCCTTTTGTACGGGGTGGTTGCGGCCGGTGTCTGGTTCCTGGCGGGGGAGGAGATCTCCTGGGGCCAGCGCATCTTCGGCTGGCAGACACCGGAGGCTATGGAAGCGATCAACCGCCAGGGGGAGACCACCGTGCACAACATCGGCGGGGTGCAGGAACTGGTACCCGCCGCCATGCTGCTGGCGAGCCTCTACGGCGCCTGTGCTCCCTTGGTGTGGAACGCAGTGCGCGGCCACTGGAGGTACGCCACGCCCGCGCACCTCCTGGTTCCGCCGCTCTGCGTGGTGCCGGCCTTCGGGCTGGCCGCGGCCTACCGCCTCTTCCGCCTGATCGTGTGGCCCGCACCTGATTACGGCATTTCCGAGTACGGCGAAGTGATGGAACTTTCCCTGTACCTGGGGCTGGCTCTGTTCTGCTGGTTCAACCTTCGCCGCGTGGTGCCGGTCCGGCCTGCTGCCCGCACCCCACGCCACCGGCTCACGGCAGCCGCCTAGATCTACCCGTTGACGGTGCGGCACAACTGGCGGCATCTGGTCAATGCCCGGGGCAGCCGAATCCGCCGAACCGGTCAGCGATGCGGCGGAATGTGACGCTGGATGAACGTGCGTGACCCCCCGTTTCCGCGTCATTGAACGGGTTGGGGCCGCTCCCTATGGTGAAACAATGACTAGTTCCAAGCCCGGGATGACCCGCATCGTGGCAGGCGAGAGCGCGGTCCCCACGCGCAGGCGCGCCGTCGAAGCTGCCCTGGCCATCGGCCTGGTCCTGCTGATCGCCGTGGGGGCCATTGTTGCCTCCAACATTTCCCGCAACACCGAAGCGCAGGCCGCCGAACCCACCCCGGCCGCAGAGCTGAAACTGGGCTACTTCGGCAACGTCACGCACGCCCCGGCCCTGGTGGGCGTCGCCAAGGGCTTCCTGGCCGAGGCCCTGGGCGGCACCAAGCTCAGCACCGAGACCTTCAACGCAGGACCTGCAGCGATCGAGGCCCTCAACGCGGGGGCCATCGATGCGGCCTATATCGGCCCGAACCCCGCCATCAACTCCTTCGCCAAGAGCCAGGGCCAGTCCGTGCGCGTCATCGCCGGTGCCGCGGCGGGCGGCGCCCAGCTGGTGGTCAAGCCAGGCATCAATTCCGCAGCGGACCTCCGGGGCAAGACCCTGGCAACGCCGCAGCTGGGCGGGACCCAGGACGTCGCCCTGCGCGCCTGGCTCGCCAGGCAAGGGTACAAGACCAGCGTGGACGGCAGTGGCGATGTGGCCATCAACCCCACGGACAACGCCCAGACCCTCAAACTGTTCCAGGACGGAAAGCTCGACGGCGCGTGGCTGCCTGAGCCGTGGGCCTCGCGTTTGGTGCTCCAGGCCGGAGCCAAGGTCCTCGTGGACGAAAAGGACCTGTGGGACGGCTCAGCCACCGGCAAACCGGGGGAGTTCCCCACCACCGTCCTGATCGTGAACCAGAAGTTCGCCGCCGACCATCCGGACACCGTCAAGGCGCTGCTGGCCGGGCACGCCAAGTCGGTGGCATGGCTCAACTCCGCACCGGCCGACGAGAAGGCCGGCCTGATCAATGACGCCTTGCAGGAATCCGCCGGGGCCGCGCTGCCGGCCGACGTGCTGAACCGTTCCCTCGCCAACATCACCTTCACCCTCGACCCGCTGGCCGGCAGCTACCCCAAGCTGCTGCAGGACGGGGTGGACGCCGGCACCACCAGGAAAGCCGACATCAACGGCCTGTTCGACCTCACCGCGCTCAACCAGGTCAACGGCGCCGGCAAAATCTCCGCAGCCGGCCTCGGCCAGGACTGACTCCCACCCACTACCAAAGGACGCCACCATGCCAGTCGTACTGGAACACCTGGGCAAGCGCTTCGGCGACGGCGCCCCGGTACTGGACGACGTCAACGCCAACATCAAGCAGGGCGAGTTCGTTGCCCTCCTGGGTGCCTCCGGCTGCGGCAAATCCACCCTCCTGAACATCATCGCGGGACTGGAAGCGCCGACGTCGGGCGCCCTGGAAGTGCCCAGCGACGGCGCCGCCTTCATGTTCCAGGACGCCGCACTGTTCCCCTGGCTGACTGCCCGGGAGAACATCGAGCTGGCCCTGAAACTGCGGGGCGTGGGCAAGGCCGAACGCCGCACCAAGGCCCAGGAACTGCTTGAACTGGTGCACCTGGGATCCGCGGGGGACAAGCGCCCGCACGAGCTCTCCGGCGGCATGCGCCAGCGCGTGTCCCTGGCACGATCCCTTGCCCAGGACCGGCAGCTGCTGCTCATGGACGAGCCCTTTGCCGCCCTCGACGCCATCACCCGTGACCTGCTGCACGATGAGCTGGAACGCATCTGGAAGGAAACCGGGCGCACCATCGTCTTCGTCACCCACAACGTCCGTGAAGCCGTCCGCCTCGGCCAGCGGGTGCTGCTGCTGTCCTCCCGTCCCGGCCGCGTGGTCCAGGAATGGGCGGTCACCGAGGAACACCGAACCGACGCCGGGCTCGCCGGCCAGCTGACCGGGGTCATCACCGCCCGGCTGCGGGAGGAGATTCGCCGCCATGCCAAGTAACCCGACACCGCTCGCCGAGGTGACCGAAACCCGTGAGCACGTGCATGCCGCTTTGACGCGAACATCCACCGGGCATGAGGACCTCCGGGAACTTGAGTCCGGCCTGGACTCGCTGCAGTCCGACTCCGACCGCAAGCACCGCATCGACTGGACCCGGATCCTGCTGCCTATTGCCGCGCTGGTGGTCCTGGTGCTGATCTGGCAGTTCTACGTTTCCCTGGGACTCAAGCGCCGCGACCAGGTGCCCGGCCCCCTGGACGTGATGAACCAGATGGCCGTCCTCTGGACCGAAGGGAAAGTCCAGGAATCCGTCTGGACGTCGCTGCAGCGCGGCATTGTGGGGTTCGTGATCAGCGTGGCCATCGCCACCCCGGTGGGCCTGCTGCTGGCACAGGTTGCCCCGTTGAGGCGCGCCTTCGGGCCGTTGATCTCCGGGCTGCAGGTGCTGCCGTCCGTTGCGTGGGTTCCCGCGGCCATCATCTGGTTCGGCCTTACCGACGCCACCGTGTATTTCGTGGTGTTCATGGGCGCCATCCCGTCCATCATCAACGGTCTCATCTCCGGTGTGGACCAGATCCCGCCGCAGTACCGGCGCGTTGGGACCGTCCTGGGCGCGTCCCGGCTGCAGATGGCGCTGCAGGTCATCCTTCCCGCCGCGCTGCCCGGCTACCTGGGCGGCCTCAAACAGGGCTGGGCCTTCTCCTGGCGGTCCCTCATGGCGGCGGAAATCATCGCCGTGGGCGGCACCATCGGCTTCGGCCTGGGCTCGCTGCTGGACCAGGGCCGGGACCTGTCCGACATGGCCATGGTGATGGCGGCGATCCTGCTGATCCTCGCCGTGGGCATCCTGATCGAGCTGCTGGTCTTCGGCCCCATTGAGAAGCGCCTCCTGCGCCGCCGCGGGCTCCTGGCCGGCAGCACCCGCTGACCCAACCCCCTCCCAACGCACGCAAGAGCCCGACGGCGACCTCCCGCCGTCGGGCTCTGCCGTTCCCCGGCGCATGGCAGACTGGCGCCATGACCTTCAGCTTCGTGTGCCGCACCGAATCCCGGCGTCCCGTGGAGCAGCTCTTCGACCGTGCCCGCAGCATCGACCTGCACGTGGACTCCCAGAAGGACTCGGGGGAGCGGGCGGTTGGCGGCGTCACCAAGGGGCTCATCGGAGCAGGCCAGCACGTCACCTGGCGGGCCAAGCACTTCGGCATTCCCCTCACCATGACCAGCCGGGTCACCTCCCTTGACTTCCCCCGCAGCTTCACCGACGAGCAGGTCAAGGGACCCTTCAGGTCCTTCCGGCACGTCCACGAGTTCACCCCCACGGTCGCGGGAAGCATCATGACGGACCGGGTGGAGTTCACCGCCCCGCTGGGAGTCCTGGGCCGCGTCGTCGAGCGCCTCATCCTGGCCCGGTACCTGGAACGGCTGATCACCAACCGGGGCAACTTCCTCGCCGGCCGCGCCTGAAATCCTTTGTGACGCAGCGTTACCTTACGTGAACTGGTGTTGCTGACCCTTTGTAGGCCAATGTGACGCCGCCCTACCGTTGATCCATGGCAATTCAGGACATTTACCCCACGGCGCTGCGGCTCCTCGGCCGCCCCGTGCTGGTGGTGGGCGGCGGCCCCGTTGCTGCCCGCCGCGCCAAGGGACTGCTCGACGCCGGTGCCGTGGTCACCGTCGTGGCCCCGGTTGCCTCGCCCGCGCTGCAGGAAATGGCCGACGCCGGCCTGGTCACCTGGGAAGCGCGGCCCTACCGCTCCAGCGATGTGGACGGCGCCTGGTTCGTCCAGACCGCCACGGGCGTTCCGGACGTGGACGCCCAGGTTTCGGCCGACGCCGAGGCGCAGCGGGTGTGGTGCGTCAACGCCTCCAACCATGAAGCTTCCGCCGCCTGGACCCCCGCCGTCGCCGTGGTGGACGACGTCAAGATCGCCGTCAACGCCGGGGGAGACCCGCGCCGGGCCATGGCCGTCCGCGATGCTGTCGCCACCGCGCTCGAAACCGGGGACCTGCCGCTGCGCCGCCGCCGCGCGCACCGTGGATCCGTCGCCCTCGTTGGTGGCGGCCCGGGCGACACCGGGCTCATCACCGTCCGCGGCCGCCGACTCCTGGGCCAGGCTGACGTCGTCGTCGCCGACCGCCTGGGCCCCCGCGGACTGCTCGCCGAACTCGCCCCGGACGTCCGCGTCATCGAGGTGGGCAAGACCCCCGGCCACCACCCCGTGCCGCAGGCAGAGATCAACCGGATCCTCGTCGAGGAAGCGCTCCAGGGCCACCGCGTGGTCCGGCTCAAGGGCGGCGACCCGTATGTGCTGGGACGCGGCGGCGAGGAAGCCGAGTACTGCCGGCAGCACGGCGTGGAGGTTGAGGTGGTGTCCGGCGTGACGTCCGCCATCTCCGTCCCCGCCGCCGCAGGCATCCCCGTCACGCACCGCGGACTGGCCAAGGGCTTCAGCGTGGTCACCGGCCACGAGGAACTCTCCGAGGTCCCGGCCCGCGCAGACCACACCATCGTCCTGCTCATGGGCGTCGGCCAGCTCCGCGAATCCGCGTCCGCGCTGGGCGAAGCCGGACTGCCCGCAGACACCCCTGTTGGTATCGTGGAAAACGGCTATTTGCCGGACCAGCGCGTCACCATCGGCACGCTCGGTTCCATCGCCGAGCAGGCCCAGGCGGCCGGCGTCGCAAATCCTGCCGTGATTGTCATCGGTGACGTGGTGCGCGTGAGCCCGTTCGCGCCGTCGCACTTCAAAACCGCTGACTACAGCACCACCACCCCGAACAGCCCCCGCAAGACCGTCCTCACCACCTGAAACCCATCGATTGCTCCGTACTTGTCGTTATGAGCCTTCAAAACGACAAGTACTCAGCAATCGATGCAGAAGAAAAGGAACACAGCCGTGTCATCCAGCACTACCGTAGGATCTGCTGCGCGTCCGCTGCGCGTCGCCGTCGTGGGCTCCGGCCCGGCCGGTGTCTACGCCGCCGACATCCTCACCAAGAGCGAAGCCGTCAAGAGCGGCGAGCTGACCGTCAGCATCGACCTCTTTGACCGCTACCCGGCACCCTACGGCCTGATCCGCTACGGCGTGGCCCCGGACCACCCCCGCATCAAAGGCATCGTGAACGCCCTGCACAAGGTGCTGGACCGCGGCGACATCCGCTTCTTCGGCAACGTGGACTATGGCACGGACCTCACCATCGAGGACCTCCGCAAGCACTACGACGCGGTCATCTTCGCCACCGGCGCCATCAAGGACGCGGACCTGAACATCCCTGGCGTCGAACTGGAAGGCTCCTTCGGCGGTGCCGACTTCGTCTCCTGGTACGACGGCCACCCGGACGTCCCGCGGGAATGGCCGCTGGAGGCCAAGGAAATCGCCGTGATCGGCAACGGCAACGTGGCCCTGGACGTTGCCCGCGTCCTGTCCAAGCACGCCGATGACCTGCTGGTCACCGAGATCCCGGACAACGTTTACGCCGGCCTGAAGGCCTCGCCCGTCACCGACGTGCACGTCTTCGGCCGCCGCGGCCCTGCCCAGGTCAAGTTCACCCCGCTGGAGCTGCGCGAGCTGTCCCACTCCAAGGACGTGGACATCATCCTGTACCCGGAGGACTTCGAGTTCGACGAGGAATCGGACCGCCAGATCCAGACGAACAACCAGACCAAAACCATGGTGGGCACGCTCACCAACTGGATCGCCGAGCAGCCCGAGGACCTCTCCGAGCTCAAGGCTTCCCGCCGCCTGCACCTGCACTTCCTGCACAGTCCGGTGGAGATCTACGACGACGCCGAGGCCCCCGGCAAGGTGGCGGGCATCAAGTTCGAGCGCACCGAGCTGGACGGCACCGGCAACGCCCGCGGCACCGGCGAGTACGTGGACTACCCGGTCCAGGCCGTGTACCGCGCCATCGGCTACTTCGGTTCCGCCCTGCCGGACGTCGAGTTCGACCACAAGAAGGGCGTTGTCACCAACGACGGCGGCCGGGTCCTGGACGCCTCCGGCCAGCATGTGCCGGGTCTCTACGCCACCGGCTGGATCAAGCGCGGACCGGTCGGCCTCATCGGCCACACCAAGGGCGACGCGCTGGAAACCGTTACGTACCTGCTGGAAGACCGCGAAAACCTTCCGGTCGCCGAGGCGCCTGCAGCGGAGGCCGTGACTGAACTCCTGGATGCCCGCGGTGTGAAGTTCACCAGCTGGGAAGGCTGGCTGGCATTGGATGCCCACGAGCTGGCCCTCGGCGCCGCAGCCACCGAGGCCGGCGGCTCGCACGGCGTGGAGGTCAAGCGTGAGCGCGTCAAGGTGGTGCCGCGCGAGGACATGGTTTCCATTTCGCGTGACGGTGTCGCCGCCCAGGTCTAGGACCCGGGTACAGGAAGCGCGGGGCCCGGGGGTCCCGCGTTTCCTGCGTTTAACAATCGATGTAGCCCGGCCGGGCTATTTACCCGCACCGCCGATGGCCATGAGCTCCAGCCGCCGCAGCGTTTCCCGGTTGCGGGCCGAGATCAGGGGAACGCGCAGGGCCTTGGGCATCAGTTTGCCGGGGCCGTGGATGGCGTCTTCGGCAATGGTCACCAGGCATTGTGCTCCGCGGTCCTCCAGGGTGATCTCCACTTTGGCCTCACCCAAGGGCCAGCCCCGCGCCACAAGCTCCAGCGAGCGGCCGGGCTCGACGGCGGTCACGCGGGAGCTGTCGTCGAGCACCAGCGGCCAGGCGCCCACCGAGTGGTGGAGATTGGCCCCCACCTGCGGCCATTCAGCGTCCACGTCCCTGATCCGGGAGGCGCCCACCACCCAGCCTGAGTACAGCCAGCCGTTGGCGATGACGCGCCAGACGTCGGCGGCGGGGGCCTTGAACAGCTGAGAGAGGGTGGACATGGGGGTCCTTTCGGTTGCGGGGGTGCTTTCCTGAAGCTGCAGCGCGGGGTCCGTCGCGGGCGCCTTGTGCAGGGGGCGTCCGACGGCGGGAGGTGCGGGCCGCCGAGCGGCCCGGTAGGACGGCTTCCGCAGGCGCCGGGTCCAACTGTAGGCCTGCGCCCCGGGCGGCTGGTGCTCCAGGGGGTCGAAACGCAAGGGGGTGTCGGCGGGGTTGGCCCCTGCCTGCAGCCGCACCTCACCGCATTCCCGCCAACGGCCACCCGGCGCTGCCCAGTACAGTCCCAGTACCCATTCCCCGGATGCCAGGGAACCCGGCGGCAGGCTCCGGGTCCGCAGCCCCAGCAGCACGGGGCCCCGGCTTCCCTGGTAGGGCATGAGCGTAGTCATGGCGGCTCCTGCCACACCCAGCCGCGGCACCAGCAGGAACCGGCCCGGCAGCCCCCACCCGGTGGAGGCAAAGAGGATGTCCGCGGGGCCTGGGCCGGCAGCCGGCGAAACGCGGAGGGCCAGGCCAAGGATGTCCGGCAGTGACTGCGGCAATCCCAGGGACCGGGAAAAGCGGGCCGCCACCTGGTCGGTGCCCGGCGAGTCCAGCCAGTCGATCCCGCTGGGGCCGCCCGGGTTGCCGGTCCTGGTCACAGTTCCGGAGAGCCCCAGTCCGTCGGGGTGGATGGGCCGGTCCGGCCGGGCCAGTTTCAGGAGCCGGAAGAGGCCTGCGAAAGCCTGGCCGGCACCCGAAGTGATGGCGGAACTCACGCGCAGTTGCTGGGTCATATGTCCTTCCTACCCACATCCACCGGAAACTACATGCGGCCAAACCGGGCCCGGACCAGCGCGAAGATCCCGTACGCGATGAAACCGGCACCGATGGCCACCAGCAGGGCGGGACCGAAAGGGTGGTCCTGCAGGGCCTTGAGTCCGCCGTCCAGTCCGGTGGATTCGTCCGGCCGGTGTTTGGCGGCGGCAATGACGAACAGTAGCCCGGTGAGGTTCAGTGCGATGCCCTTGGCCACGTGGCCGGTAACGCCCAGGCCGTCGATGAGCCTGCCACGGCGGGTGCCGTCAAAGTGGAACAGCTCTTCCTTGAATCCACGCCGTACGCCCTTGATGACGAAGTAGACCCCGATGCCAAGGATGGTCAGTCCCAGCGCCACCAGGACCCAGGGCCCCACGGGGTTGGCCATCAGGATGGCGCTGAAGTCCCTGGTCCTGTCGCCCGAGTCGCTGCGCTGCCCCACCGCAAAGCCCGCGAAGGTCAGTCCCACGCTCCCGTACGCGATGGCCAGGAATCCCGAGGACGCCAGCTTGGCCAGCCTTTCCTTCCGCGGGAGGCTCCTGGCCCTCAGCGTGGCCTCGCTGGCCTGCCACAACGCCAGGCCCAGGCACGCCGCCACGCATCCCCAGAGCACGATGGGGCCCCACGGGTTGTCGCCCAGGCGGGCGATGGCCCCGGTGGTCTCCGCATCCCCGGGGTGGCCGAAGGCGATGGCGATGGCGATCACTCCCACGATGATGTGGAGCAGCGCCATCACGGCAAATCCAGACCGTGCCAGGACGTCCAGGGCCTTGGCGTTGGACGCCTCCTCCACAGCGTCCGCTGCCCGGCTGAGGGTGGAGTCGCCGTCGGACATCTGCTAGCCGTTCATGGGACCTTCGGCCCGCAGCTTCTCTGCACCGGGTCCCTCCACGTGGATGGTGCAGCGGACCACCAGCCGGCCGGGGGCGTTGTCGAGTTCCACGAGGGATTCGTCCGCGCTGAGGACGGTGAAGACCTCGGAGCCGGGGACAACGCCAACGCCTTTGGCTTGTGCCGTCTCACGGGCATTCGCCAAGGCCTCCCGCTGCAGCCCGTCCACATAGCCGCCGTCACCTTCACGGGCGGGGTCCCCGAAGGCCCAGCCGAACAATGTCCCTGTGTTTCCCATGGCCACGATATTACGCGGTTGCCCCTGCCAAGGACCGGGTTTCGTAATATTAGTAAGTGTGCTTACCATGGGCGGACCATACCTCGATGGAACACGGCACGTGAAGTCCGCGGCACACCGGTTCCCCGGAACCGATCACAACGTTAGGAACGCACATCATGGCAGGAAATCTCATTGCCCGTTCGGTACACGACCTGACGGCAGCAGCCTGGTTCGGTGGATCCCTGATGGGCGCCATCGGCCTCAACGGGGCAGCAGCCCAGGCCAAGGATCCCGCAGAACGCACCCGGCTCTCCAGTGCCGGCTGGATGAAGTGGGCGCCGTTCCAGACGGCGGCGTTCGCCACCCACCTGGCGGCGGACCTCGCCATTGCCTGGGAAAACAAGGGCCGCATCGCCAAGCAGGAGGGCGTGGCCCGCGATACCGCCATCAAGACGGCGGTGACCGTGGTGGGCGCCGCGGTGACCCTGTATTCAGGCATCCTGGGCAAGAAGGTGGAGAAGCTGGCCGGTGAGGGCGCCGAAGGTGCCACCGAACCGCACGCTGCGGCCTCCGACGAATTGAAGTCAGCCCAGCAGCAGCTCAAGGCGCTCCAGTGGGCCATCCCCGGCTTTGCCGCCCTGGTGATCATCCTGGGCGCCAAGCACGGCGAGATGCAGCGCCCCAAGAACGTGATTTCGGGCCTGCTCCGCGACTAGCGGACCAGCACGACACAGAGCGGACGACGGCGGCCCGGCACCACAGTGCCGGGCCGCCGGCATGTCCGCGGCGAGAAGAGCGCCGGTTCCACGTGCCCGGCTACTCGGCCAGCCACTCCGCGCACGAGTTCAAGTTCCGGTTCACGCTGGCCACGGCGGCGTCCCCGTCCCGCTGCGTGATGGCGTCCAGCAGCGTTTCATGGCCATCGCGGGGGAGTCCATTGAAGCCCGGCCGGGCCTGTTGCTTTAACAGGTCCTGATGGAATGCGGTCCCGAAGCTGGCGTACAGCTCGTGCAGCAGCGGGTTGCCGGATGCCCGGGCGATCCCCTCATGGAAGCTCCAGTCCGCGTCCGCCCAGGCCTCAACGTCGCCGTTGTTCCAGGCCTGGTCCCGGGCGGCGAGGAGCTCGCGCAGGCGGGCGACGTCGTCGTCCGTTGCATTGCGTGCGGCCAGCCGCGCAGCCTGGGTGTCCAGGCCCAGCCGGACTTCCAGGATGTGCTGCTCTGTATGGTCCTGGTACATGCGGCGGGCGGCCCCTGACATCTCGCTCGTGGCGCGCACATAGGTGCCGTCCCCGCGCCGCACCTCCAGCATTCCGCCGTGCGCCAGGGCCTTGATGGCTTCGCGAAGTGTGCCTCGGGAGACCCCCAGCCGGGCCATGAGTTCAGGTTCGGACGGGATGCGCTGGTCCAGCGGCCACTCGCCGGAGTGCACCATGTCCCGCAGTTTGGACGTGACCTCGGCAGCGAGCGGCTGGCGGGTGGACGGACTCAGGGCCATGGCCTTACTTCCTGCCTGCAGGCGTGCCGGCCATCGCAGGACCGGTAATGAGGTGGGACACCACGATCTGCACCAGGGCCAGGGCCAGCAGCAGCACCAGCGGCAGGGACCAGCCGCCGGTGGCGCTGTGCAGCAGGCCCATGCCGAACGGGCCCGCGGTGGCCAGCAGATAACCCGATGACTGGGCCAGGGTGGACAGCGCCGTGGTCTCGGCGGTGCTGGTCCCGCTGCGGCTGATCATCACCATCACCAGGGGGAAGATGCCCAGGCCGAAGCCCAGCAGGACGGCCGGGATGGCCGCCAGCGCTACCGGGAGGGCCAGCAGCGATGCGATCCCCGCCGCCATGGTGATGCTCACCAGGTAGAACGCGGGACGAAGCATCCGGGGCCGGGAGCCCAGGGCAATCAGCACCATACCCGCCGGCACGGACACCAGCTGCATGAGGCCGAACATCAGCCCGCTGTCCGCCGCGCTCAGGCCCATGGTGGTGAGCATGTAGGGGAACCAGCTCAACAGGGCGTAGGCCAGCAGGGCCTGCAGGGTGAAGATCGCGGTGAGGAGCTGGCCCTTGCGGGTGCGCAGCAGCGGCCAGGGGGACACATGCCCGGCAGCGGAGCGGACGGTGTGCCGGTGGGCGTGCAAGGCCACCGGAAGGAAGCCGAGGAAAGCGGCCACGGCGGCGATGCCCACGGCACCCACCGCGGCGGACGGGGAACCCAGCGCGTGTGCCAGCGGAACCACAGCCACCGACGTGAGGGTGCCGCCGGTGGTCATGGTGACCGTGTAGACGGCGGTCATCAGCGACGTGCGGGCCGCGAAGTGCTCGCGGATGAAGGACGGCATGGCCACGTTGCAGATGGCCAGGCCTGACATTCCCACCACGCTGCCGGCCACCAGCATGCCCGTGGCGGGGATGCCGCGGAGGAGGAGACCGCCGGCCAGCAGGGCGAGCGACAGGAGGATGGCCTTCTCCACGCCCATCCTTCCGGTGAGCCAGGAGGTGGCTGCGCCGGCCACTGCGAAGCAGAGGGTGGGGATGGAGGGGATGATCGCGGCCACCAGCACCCCGTAGCCCAGTACTTCCTGCAGATCGTGCAGCAGTGCAGATGCGCCCGTGATACCCGCACGCAGGTTCAGTCCGATCAGCACCAGCGCAACCACGCCGAAGACGACGGCGGATCGCGGCCTGGCAGCGGCGCCGCCGCCATTGGCGAAGGCATCCACGTGGTTGGCCGGGGGAGCGGAAGCGGGGGGAGTGGCGGTCATACCCTCCACCATAAAGGTTAGACGTTTGATGTTTGAAGTTATGTGGCCCACCTCTCCGGCAGCCAGCTGCCTGCCATAGACTGCCAACGGACTGTCAGAGTGCCTGGCGCGGACCAGGCGGTGCGGAAGGACGGCTGTGGAAGCTTCCCGGGGACTCGAGATTGAGAAGAAGTACGACGTCGATGCCGGCGCCGTGGTGCCGCCACTGGAACAGGTCGTGGGGGTGGCCAGGACAGGCAATCCGCACACCGACCTGCTTGAGGCGGTGTATTTCGACACCCCCGGCCAGGTCCTGGCGTCACGCCGCATCACCTTGCGCCGCCGCACCGGCGGAAAGGACGCCGGGTGGCACCTGAAGATGCCGGCCGGGGCCGCAGCCGGCGAAGGGCCGCGGCAGCGGACTGAACTGCACGCGCCCCTGGGCCGGCCCGACGCCGTGCCGGATTCCCTGCTGATCCACCTGCACGCGTACCTTCGGGGCGCCGTTCCCGCGCCGGTGGTGCGGCTGGACACCAGGCGGACCACCTACCCCCTGTACGGGGAGCACGGCACCCACCTCGCTGACCTCGCGGACGACCACGTCAGCGCCGAACGGCTGGGGGAGGGCGGTACGGACGCACGGCAGGAGTGGCGCGAGTGGGAGCTGGAGCTGGTCCATGGCGACCCCGGCCTCTTCGGGCCGGTTGAGGAACTGCTCGCGGCCGCCGGCGCCCGGCCGGCCGGGCATGCCTCCAAACTGGTGCGCGCCCTGGGTGCCGGGACAAAGGCGGGGAAGCGGGCCGCTGCCGGTGAGGCGGATGCCGGACCCGAAGGCACCCCTGCCCTGCTGGCCGGGAAGCGGGCCCCGGCCGCCGCCGTCGTCACCGTGTACCTGGCTGGGCAGATCGACCAGATCCTCGCCGGGGATGCCGCCGTCCGCGCGGAGGAACCCGAGGCCATCCATAACATGCGCTCCGCCACGCGGCGGATCCGGTCCGTCCTGGCGGCCTATGCCAAGCTCTATCGCGCATCACCGGTGCGCAAGCTGCGGAGCGAACTGAAGTGGCTCGGCGGGCTGCTGGGCCAGCCGCGGGACGCCGAAGTCCTGCAGGCCCAGCTGCGGGACCAACTTGGCGGGCTGCCGGCCGGCGACGGCGTGGCCGGTGCCACGGCAACGGTGGAACAGCGCACGGGCGGGAATTACGACGCCGCGTACCGGCTCCTGCTCGAAGCCCTGGGATCGGGCCGATACTTCCGGCTCCTGGACAAGCTCGAGGATTTCCGGGACAACCCGCCCGTGCGCGCCGACGCAGTGGCACCGGGACGGCGGGCGGCGTCGAAAGCCGTGGACAAGGCTGCCAGGCGGCTGCAGCGCTCCCGCAAGGCCGCACGGCGCGCGCGGCGCGGCAGGGACCAGGAACTCGCGCTCCACCGCGTGCGCAAGGACGCAAAACGCCTCCGGCACGTGGCTGAATCGGCGGTCCCGGTCCATGGCAAACGCGCCGGCAAGGTGGCCAAGGCCGCCCGCCGGCAGCAAAAGGTCCTGGGCCAGTTCCAAGACGCGGTGGTGGCCCGCGACCTGCTGGCAGCCATCGCCGACGAGCACAGTGAGCCCGCCACGGCGGACATCTACACGGAACTGCTCAATCAGCAGGAGGAACGGATGGCCGCGGCCAAAGCCGGGTACCGCAAGGCCTGGAAGAAGTCGCGGGACCTGCTGCGCCGCAACGTGATCTGACGCGGACCGGTCCTACTTGCCCTGCCGTGCCGACAACCTGGCCACGGCCAGGGCCAGCCAGAGCTGCACCCGGTCCGCGGTGACGGCGGGGTCGTACCCGGTCAGCTCGGTGATCTGCGCCAGCCGGTACCGGACCGTGTTGCGGTGCAGCGTCAGTTCCTCCGCCACCGCAGCCACCGAACCGTTGTTGTTCAGGTAGCTCTCCAGCGTTCCCATCAGCTCCGAGCCGTGCGCGGCATCGAAGGAGCGCAGGGGATTGAGGGACTCGTGGGCCATGTCGGCCAGCGGTACGTCCTCGCTGGCCAGCAGCAGCGAGGTCAGGCTGAGCCGCTCCGGTTCGTTGACGGGGAGCCCATGGCTGGCGGCGTCGCGGGCCTCAAAGTAGCTCCAGCGCAGCCCGTTGGGTTTGGTGTAGGCCCCGCCGATGCCGATCGTGGCGTGGATCCCAGCTTCGGCGAGGTGGTCGCTCAGCTTCCGTGCCAGCGCCGGCGCCGTCCCGCCGTCGTCGTTGACCACCAGCACCAGGTCCTTGCCCACGACGGCGGCCACCGCCTTCTCCAGTTCCTGCGGCACCGAGGTGCTCCCCAGGGCCGTCCCATGGGCTGCGGAGACGGCCAGCAGCACCACGTTCTTGCGGGTGCTGTTCACGCCCATGCCCGCCAGGCGGCGCTGTGCCTCGCTGGTCTCCAGGGCGCCGTGGATGACGTCCTCCAGCACCTGGCCGCACAGGGCGCGCTGGGCCTGCCGCTGCTTGACCATGTTGTTCAGCTCCACGCTGATCAGGTTCTGCGCGTACCCGATGATGCCCGTGTCCTCGAACGGCTGGCGCACCCACAGCGTGCAGGCGTCCCGCCGCCCGGTGGGCACGGGGTAGCTGGACCACGTATCGGCCGACGGGTGGGCGCCGCCGCTGTTGTACAGCTGCGCGGTGAACTGGGTCAGCGCTATGTCCGTGCGCAGCATGCCGCCCAGGTTCTTCAGCAGTTCCGCCAGGCCGCCGCCGGTCAGCAACGCCCTGGCCAGCACCTGGTGCCCGGCGATCAGGCGTTCCAGCTTGGCGTAGTGGTCTGCCGACTGGGCATCGGCCACCAGTTTGGTAATGGCGATGAACGGGGTTTCGTAGGGCACTTCCACCACCGGCAGGCCCCACCTGTTGGCCTCGGCCAGGAGGGCCGGCGGCACCGCTTCATGGGACAGGCCCACGCCAAACCCGATGCCCACCGCCCCGGCCCGCTGCACCTGGCGGACGAACCGGCGCTGCTCCGGGGCGGACCGCAGCCGCAGCCCCGTGGTGAGGACCAGCTCCCCGCCGTTGAGGAACCGCTGAGGATCCTCCAGTTCGGTCACCGCCACCCAGTTGATGTCCTGGTTCCAGGTGGTTTCCGCTACGCCCGCCTTGGACAGCTTCAGGGACGTCACGCCCACCAGGGCGGCAAGGGAAATGGCCATAAAGCAAGGATAAACGTGAGCTGGGCAACCGCACTAAACCCCCTTGGCAAGGGTGTGCAGGTGGCTATTCACCCCGCTTGGGCGCTGGAATAGGCTCAAGGCAGTTCCATCCATCCGTCCTGGTCTCCGCCAAACGCCGATGGCCCATACGAAAGAGGTTGCACACCGTGGTCCAAACCTTGCAGAACTTCATCAACGGGAAGTTCGTCACCCCAGCCGGCACCACCCTGCTGGACGTGGTCAACCCCACCAACGGCGACGTGGTGGCCCATGCCCCGGTGTCGGTGCAGGCCGATGTGGACGCGGCCATGACGGCAGCCAAGGACGCCTTCAGGACCTGGAAGCACGTCACCCCGGGCCAGCGCCAGCTCATGCTGCTCAAGCTCGCCGACGCCATCGAGGCCAACAGCGACGAACTCGTCGAAGCCCAGCACCGCAACACCGGCCAGGTGCGCTCCCTCATCGCCTCCGAGGAAGTGGCTGCCGGCGCCGACCAGTTGCGCTTCTTCGCCGGTGCCGCCCGCATCCTGGAAGGCAAATCAGCCGGGGAGTACTTCGAGGGCCACACCTCCTACGTCCGCCGCGAACCCATCGGTGTGGTGGCCCAGGTGGCCCCGTGGAACTACCCCTTCCTGATGGCCATCTGGAAGATCGGTCCCGCGCTGGCCGCCGGCAACACCGTGGTGCTGAAGCCCTCCGACACCACCCCCGAGTCCACCCTGGTCCTGGCCCGCCTGGCCGGTGACATCCTGCCCGCAGGCGTCCTGAACGTGGTGCTGGGCACCGGTGAAACCGGGGCCCTGATGGTGGAGCACAAGGTCCCCGGCCTGGTGTCCATCACGGGGTCCGTCCGCGCCGGCATCGCCGTTGCCTCCGGTGCCGCCAAAGGCCTCAAGCGCGCCCACCTGGAACTCGGCGGCAAAGCCCCGGCCATCGTGTTCGCCGACGCCGACATCAAGAAGAGCGCCGCCGCCATCGCCGAGTTCGCGTTCTTCAACGCGGGCCAGGACTGCACCGCGATCACCCGGGTGCTGGTGCAGGAATCCGTGCACGACGACGTCGTGGCCGCCATGGTGGAACACACCAGGACCCTGCACACGGGCTCCCAGAACGACGAAGACAACTACTTCGGCCCGCTGAACAACGTGAACCACTTCAACGCCGTGACCTCCGTGGTGGAGAACCTGCCGGCCAACTGCCGGATCGAAACCGGCGGCCACCGGGCAGGGGAGAAGGGCTACTTCTTCGAGCCCACCATCATCACCGGCGCCAAGCAGACCGACGACGTGGTCCAGAAGGAAACGTTCGGCCCCGTCATCACCGTCCAGAAGTTCAGTACCGAAGAAGAAGCGGTGGAACTTGCCAACGATGTGGACTACGCCCTGGCCTCCAGTGTCTGGACCACCAACCACGGCACCGCCATGCGCCTGAGCCGCGACCTGGATTTCGGCGCCGTCTGGATCAACACCCACATCCTGCTCACCGCCGAAATGCCGCACGGCGGCTTCAAGCAGTCCGGCTACGGGAAGGACCTCTCCATGTATGGCGTGGAGGACTACACGCGCATCAAGCACGTGATGTCCGCCCTCGACTCCTGACCGTTTCCCCGTCCTCCCAGCCTGCCTGGAATTCCGGAATCGTAGAAAGAAAGCACCATGACCACCACCGCATCAGACATCACCTTCCGCCTGGACCAGAAGCGCAACGTCCAGGCCGACTTCCCGGGCCCCAAGTCCGTGGCACTGACTGAGCGCCGCAAGTCCGTGGTGGCTGCCGGCGTCGCCTCCAGCGTCCCGGTCTACGTTGCCGACGCCGACGGCGGCATCATCCACGACGTCGACGGCAACTCCTTCATCGACCTGGGCTCCGGCATCGCCGTGACCAGCGTGGGTGCATCCGATCCCGCCGTTGTGGGAGCAGTCAAGGAAGCCGTGGAGCACTTCACGCACACGTGCTTCATGGTCACCCCCTACGAGGGCTACGTGGCCGTTGCCGAACAGCTGAACCGCCTCACCCCCGGCGACCACGAGAAGCGCACGGTCCTCTTCAACTCCGGCGCCGAGGCAGTGGAGAACGCTGTTAAGGTGGCCCGCCTCGCCACCGGCCGGGACGCCGTCGTCGCCTTCGACCACGCCTACCATGGCCGCACCAACCTGACCATGGCGCTGACCGCCAAGGCCATGCCGTACAAGACCAACTTCGGTCCGTTCGCTCCCGAGGTCTACCGCATGCCCATGAGCTACCCGTACCGCGAGGAAAACCCCGCGATCACGGGCGCCGAGGCTGCCAAGCGCGCCATCACCATGATCGAGAAGCAGATCGGCGGGGACCAGGTCGCCGCGATCATCATCGAGCCCATCCAGGGCGAGGGCGGCTTTATTATCCCGGCCGAGGGTTTCCTGCCGGCACTGGCCGCCTGGGCCAAGGAAAAGGGCATCGTCTTCATCGCGGACGAGGTCCAGTCCGGCTTCTGCCGCACCGGCGAATGGTTCGCCGTCAACCACGAAGGCGTCGTCCCGGACATCCTGACCATGGCCAAGGGCATCGCCGGCGGCATGCCGCTGTCCGCTATCACCGGCCGCGCCGACCTCCTGGACGCCGTGCACCCCGGTGGCCTGGGCGGCACCTACGGCGGCAACCCGGTGGCCTGCGCCGCCGCCCTGGCGTCCATCGGTTCCATGGAGGAGTACGACCTGAACGGCCGCGCCCGCCACATCGAAGCCATCGCCACGGCACGCCTGCGCGACCTGCAGTCCGAGCTGGCCGGCGCCGGCAACGCCGTGATCGGCGACGTCCGCGGCCGAGGCGCCATGCTCGCCGTCGAACTCGTCCAGGCCGGTTCGAAGGAACCCAACCCGGACCTGACCAAGGCCGTCGCCGCCGCCTGCCTGAAGGAAGGCGTCATCATCCTCACCTGTGGCACGTACGGCAACGTCATCCGCCTGCTGCCTCCGCTGGTCATCACCGATGAACTGCTCGAAGACGGCCTGGAAGTCCTCGCCGCGGCCATCAAGGCCAACGCCTAGCAGCCCCACTCCGGAGTACCGGGAAAGGCAGCACCCCGCCGGGGTGCTGCCTTTTTCGTTGCCGGAAAGCCCGCATAGGGGGATACCTAGGCCCCGGCGCCGGACCGTGACAACTACCTAACATCCCGACCGGCGCGGCGGGCAGGCGTCGGTCCCCCAAAAACCCTTTGGTAAGTAGCCCCAAAAATCTTTATAGAGTACCCGTTACTCGTGTCCGCCCTCCGCCGGAATCCGTAATTTTGACCTATAAACGGGTGGGCAGTGCGCGACGCCGGATGCCTGAGGCGCCACCTGCCACCCCACACTGCGGAGCTGCTTTGGCGCTCCCCAAACAAGTCAGCCGCAGGGTAATGACGCTGCCCTGCCATGGCACTGACGACAGGAACTTCCACAACGCCTGGTGCATGGGCACCCCAGGTGGCGACACCCCATAGCCCAAATGACGCTCAACTTGCTCAAGACAGGGGGAAGGCAACGATGCAGCCTTCAGCAATGACGCAAGATTTACGGGGAAACGGGGAGGGCCTGTGGTGACGCACCCGGGGTCCTTCGCCGTGCCTTCAGCCGCAACCTTTGGCAGGGACGGCGCCATGTTCGAGAACCTGCTCAGTTTCGTGGCCCAGATGAGCCTGGTGCTGTGGGCCTTGGTGGTCCTCACCGTGATCATCCGCTTCGTGGGTATCCGGTTCTACCGCCACGCCGCACGCAGGGCCCTGGCCCGGATCACGGCCGCCACGGACATCCCGGCCGTTGCGGGTCCAGCCGCAGCCGCTGGTCCGGCAGGCTCCGCCGGGGTTGGCGTGGCAGGGGCTGCCGGGGCTGCCGCTGCACAAGCCGCCGCTGCAGCCGTCAAGCCGGCCATCGCCGTCGTGCCTGCTATCGCAGCCGGAATCGACCCGCTCCAACCGGCCAACGTCCCGCTGCCCGAAGCCCTCAGGAACGTGCTGGCCGCCAACTCCGCGGACGGGTGAGCGATGGATATCGCGCTCGTGGTCTTCTGGCTCTTCGCGGCCGTCAGCATCCTCTATGTGGTGCACTTTGGCCTGTACCTGGCCGGCGCCAACTTCTACGACATCTGGCAGCAGCGCCGGAAGGGACTCACGGGCGTCCGGCTTCCGTCCCAGTACCAGCCGGAATGTGCTTCCACCGCCACCTGGACCAGGCGGGCGCTCCCCGAGGTGCCGGGCCTGGTTTCCATCGTCATTGCGGCCCACAACGAGGAAGCAGTGATCGTCCGGACGTTGGATTCCATCCGGCGCAGCACCTACCCCGCCTTCGAAGTCCTCGTGGCGGACGACGCCTCGGCTGACCTCACCGGGCGCCTGGTCCGCGACTACCAGCTGCGCCATCCCGGGATGGACCTCCGCGTGGTGCGGATGCACCGCAACGTGGGAAAGGGGGCGGCGCTCAACTCGGTGCTGCGCCGGTTCGCGCGGGGCCAGTTCGTCATGACTCTCGACGCCGACTCGGTCATCCAGCCGGACGCCATCGCCAACGCGCTGTCATACTTCGACGATCCGTACGTGGCCGGCGTGGCAGCCAATGTCCAGATCATGGAGGACACCACGGCCCTTGGCATCCTGCAGCGCTTCGAACACATGATCGGCTACCGGTCCAAGAAGCTCTACTCGCTGCTGAACTGTGAGTTTGTGGTGGGTGGGGTGGCCTCCACCTACCGGATGCGCGTGCTGCGCAAGGTGGACTTCTATGACACGGACACGGTCACGGAGGACATCGGCCTGAGCGCGAAGGTCACGCACCTGGGCAACAGGCGCTTCCGGATGGTCTACGCCGCAGACGTCGTGGCAAAGACCGAAGGCGTACTGACCTTCCGCGCCCTGGTCAAGCAGCGTTTCCGCTGGAAATACGGCAGCATCCAGAACCTCATCAAGTACCGCAGCATGACCCTGAATCCGAGCTGCCGGTACAGCCGGACCCTGGCCTACTACCGGATGCCCATGGCCGTGCTGAGCGAGTTCACCCTGCTGGTCTCACCCCTGGCCTGGACGTACGCCGTGTACTGGTCGCTGGCCACATACACGCCGGCGCTCATCATCGGCTCATACGCAACCATCACGGCCTACACCCTGCTGACGGTCCTCATGGACGAGAACCTCACGCCACGGGAACGGACCCGGCTGTGCATGTACGCGCCCACCGCCTACTTCCTGTTCTACATCATGGACCTGGTCCAACTGTCTGCAGCTGTCCGCTGCATCGCCCGGTCCCGCGGCCTGGTCAGGCGGCCTGAGATCAACACCTGGAAGTCTCCGCAGCGGGCCGGCAGCGTGGCGGTGGCCAGCCGTGCCGCCTAGGGCCAGGCGGGTCCGCCGGGTACTGCTGAATCCGTTTGTCGTCATCTCCGTCGTGGTCCTGTTGATCACCGCGGGGTGGTTCATCTACACGGGCAGGCTGGGCAGCTTCGCCCAGGCGCGGCCCGGGGCCAACCTGCTCCCGGCGCTTTTTCCCGCCGTAGCCGGACCCGTCGCCACACCCGGGCCCGCGCCGTCGGCCGGTTCCTCGGTGGCACCTTCCGGCGCGTGGACCGCGGCGCACAGCGGGGGTGCAAAAACGTCCCTGAACCTGGTGCCCGGGCAGATGGGGGCGCAGGCACTGAAGCTTGACGTCACGGACTATGTATCCGGCGACGTTACCCTGACCAGCCCGCGCGTGGACCTGATCCCAGGGACCACTTATCTCTTCAAGGTGTTCACCACGACTGAATCCGATTTCCGGCTCCTGGCCCGGAAGTACCACAAGGATGGAAGCGCCACCCTGGAGCAGCTGCGGAACCCAGTGGAACGGCCAGGCACCACGGCGTTCACGGTCAGCGACGCCTTCAACAGCGGCGACTCCGTCACTGCGGTGGAATACGTCTTCCGCTTCGCCTCCGCCGGCTCCGCCCGGGTGGAAGGGGCCTACCTCGAAGCAGCGGCCGACGTCCAGCTTCCGCCGCCCGCAGTGGATGGTCCCAACATGGTCCCCAACCCGGGATTCGCAGGCACCGACCCGAACCAACCAGCCTCCTGGTCCCCCTACTCGTCGGGAACGTCAACGGTGGAGTCAGGCCGCGGCGAGGACGGACGCGGCAGCTTCCTGTGGACCCGGATCGGGAACTACCAGAACGGTGAGGCGAAGTGGCAGTACCAGCCCGTCCCGGTGACCCAGGACCGCTATTTCAGGTTCGGCGCGGCTTACAAGGCTGAACGCGAGGTGGACGTGGTGGCCGAGTTCGAGCTGGTGGGCGGCGGACGGACGTTCCGGAACCTCGAGACCGTGCCGCCGGCAGGGGAATGGACCACCATCAGCGAGGCATTCCAGGTCCCGGCCGGCGCCGTCAACGCCATGGTCACCCTGGTGGCACATGGCAACGGGAGCACCGCCGTCCGCAACTTTTCGCTCACGGACATCACCAAGCCAGGTCCGCTGCGGTGGAACCAGCCCATGGTGTCCATCACGTTCGACGACGGGTGGCAGTCCGTATACGACCGGGCGCTGCCGCTCCTGGCCAAGCACGGTTTCCGGTCCACCCAATATGTGAACGCCAGCTCCATCGAGACGCCGGACTTCATCACCGGTGCGGAAGTCCAGCAGTTGCACCAGGCCGGGCACGAGATCGCCGCGCACGCCTACCAGCACGTCGACCTCACATCCGTGGGCGCCGACCGCCTGGACGAGGAACTGCGCAGAAGCGAGGACGCGCTGGCCGCGGCAGGCCTTCCCACGGACGACCTTGCGCCGCCGTACGGCAGGACCGACGCCCAGGTGGACTGGTATGCGGCCCAGTACTTCAAGATCATGCGGGGCACTGATGACGGCATCAACACCAGGCAAAACATCAATCCGCATGACCTGAAAGTCCTCTACGTCACCGACGCGACCACGACGGAAACGCTGAAGGAAGCGCTTGCCGAGACCGCCCGGTCCAACGGCTGGCTGATCCTGGTCTACCACCAGATCGCTGCCCCCGATTCGTCGGGGACCCAGAAAAACACCATTGCGGGGGACAGGAGCACCATCACCAGCGATGTCCTCGCAACCCAGCTGCAGCTCATCGACGACAGCGGGATCCAGGTACAACCGGTCGCGCGGGCGTTCGAGCAGCTGCAGGGCCCGTGACCACCACTGACGCGGTGAAACGCGGCGCCTTCGCCACCCGAAAGAAGGAGAAAGTCATGATCACATCCAGATCCGGCCTGGTGCGCCGCCGCGCCAGGCTCCTGACCATCGGGGTGGCTGTGTGGGCAATAGCCGCCGCGCTGCTGTCCCCCGCGGCCGCGAATGCCGCCGTCGATAACCCCGCACCGACTCCGCTCGTGTCCTTCACCTTCGACGACGGGATGCAGAATGCCCTGACGCAGGCGGCCCCCACCCTCAAGAAGTACGGGCTCACCGGCACCAGCTACGTCATCACCAACTGCGTGGGGATGACCACGGTGCCGAACACCTGCCGCGCCAACACCGACGTTCCGTACATGACGTGGGACCAGGTCACCCAGCTGCAGAACACCTACGGCTGGGAGATCGGCTCGCACACCGTTGACCACCAGTGCCTTGTGAGCGTGGGCAATGACTGCCAGGCCACCAAACTGACGGCCGCCCAGGTGGACGCCGAACTGGCCAACAGCAAGGCAGCACTGGCCGCCCACGGGTTCAACGCCACCGCCTTGGCCACACCTTACGGGGACTACGACATGTCCGCGCTCGCCCGGATAGCGAAGTACTACACCTCGATGCGTGGCTTTGCCGACGTCGGCAACAACATCTGGCCCCTCGGTGACCTGCTGCTCCACAACACCCCGGTGCAGGAAGCCACCACCCCGGTCTCCACGCTGAAGGCGAAGGTTGACGAGGCCATCGCCAACAGGACCTGGGCCATCTTCACGTTCCACGACATCCGGCCATCGCCGAGCCAGAACCCGGACGACTACCAGTACGGCACGGCCGAGCTGGACCAGCTGGCCGCCTACGTGCAGACCAAGGTGGCGGCCGGGCAAATCAGGAACGTCAACGTCAGCAAGGGCCTGGTAAACGGCAGCCCCAACCTGCTTCCCAACCCCACATTCAATAACGGCATCGCCGACGGTTGGCGCACCGACGCCCCGGCCACGATCACCGCGGACTCGGGGACCAACGGCAGCTTCCCGGACCCCGCCAAGTCCGTAAAGCTGGTCTCGGGCGCCGCTGCAGGCCACCTGTTCTCACCGAAGGTAGCGGTCTCGGCGGCCAACAGCTACCTGTACAAGGCGTACCTCAACGTCGCTGCCATTTCCTCCGGGGAAGTGGGCTTCTACGTGGACGAGTACAACGCGGCCGGGCAGTGGATTTCCGGACAGTTCCGCAAGCGGGAAAACAGCCGCTGGGTGGAGTCGATGAACTTCACCTACACGCCAAGCTCCACCAGCGTTGCCACTGCCAGCCTGCAGGTCTACGTGACCGGAACCGGCATCACCGCCTACCTGGACAACATGCAGATGATGGCGCTCGGGGCGGGTTCCACCACGCCGGCGCCGAACCTCGTGGCGAATGGCACCTTTGATGCCGGCATCGGCTCGGGCTGGCGGACGGACTCCGCCACCACCATCGTGGCTGACGCGGCCAACCATGGCAGCCCGGCCAATCCGGTTAACTCGGTCAAGATGACGGCCACCACGGCCAACAAGCACCTGTTCTCCCCGCAGGTGGCCGTGGCTCCAGGCAGCTATAAGATTGCCAGCTACCTCAACATCACGGCGCGGACCAGCGGCGAGATGGGCTTTTACATCGACGAATACAATTCCGCCGGGCAATGGATCTCAGGGCAGTGGAAGCTTGGGGTCTCAACAGCCGGCGTGACCAATGTGGACCTCACGTACTCGCCGAGCAGCACCTCTGTGGCCAAGGCAAGCCTGCAGGTGATCGTCCAGGGCAACTCGGGACTGAAGGCCTACTTCGACGACGTCCGCTGGACCAAGTCCTAGCACCACCAGGTCCCGGCAGCAGGGGAGAGGACGGAGGATGGGCGGGCACCGGCACGCACTGACAGTGGTGCTGGTGTCCGCCCTCCTCGTGATCCTCTCTTCCTGCACACCGCCCAAGCCCGATGTGACGCTGGACCTGCTGGATGGTGACTGGCAGGACGTTCCCGGTGTCCGGGCAGCGGAGGGTGCCCTCCAGGTGACGCCCACCGCCAGGCGCATCGTGGAGCAGAGCGGGGAGGGAGGCCAGCCAAACCCCCCGCTCAACCTCGCCGGCACCCACTTGGTGGTCGGCGGTGATTTTTCGCTTTCCGCCACTTTTGCGCACGTGACAGCGGACGCATCCTGGGCCCTGTATGACCGGCCGCCCGTCATCGCGGATGAGTTCCGGGTGGAGCCGGCCGGCCTGCGGCTAACCCTCCAGGGCAATGACCTCAGGATTGCGGTCTTCGACGGGACACAGAAGAAGGACGTGTCCCAGCCGAAGCCCGTGCACGAGGAACACGTGACCGTGAAAGATCCCGGGGCTCCCCTCACCGTGCGCCGCTCCGGCGACTCCCTGGCCTTTTCCAGCGGCACCGGCACCCTTTCCACGATGCCCCTGGGCAAGGTTTTTTCATCCGGTGAACTGTGGCTGGGGTTCTCCAGCGAATCCGGGGATTTCGACATCACCACGCTCACGGCGGTTGCGCCGGGAAATACCGGACTGCGGACGTCGGGGGCCGCCGTGGCAGATCTCCAGCCGTCAAAGGACGGCCTGCAGGCGCTCGCCGCCAGGACCCGTCCCGACTTCCTGATGGGCGCGGCCGTGGCACTGGGCCCGCTCACCGGCGACGCCGACTATGCCCGGGAGTTCGTGGGGAACTTCGGCGCCCTCACGCCGGAAAACGCCATGAAGCCGCAGTTCCTCTCCCCGCAGCAGGGCGTGTACACCTTCGAGGAGGCTGATGCGATCCTTACCATTGCGCGGAGCAAAGGCATTGCGGTGCACGGCCACACCATCGCCTTCACGGAGGCCATGCCCCGCTGGATGCAGGACCTGCCTGCCGGTTCCGAGGCTGAGCGCCGGGCCAGCGGCGCTGCCCTCCTGGACTACATCGCCACGGTGGTGGGGCACTTCAAAGGCCGGCTGGCGTCCCTCGACGTGGTCAACGAGCCTTTCGACGTGGACCAGGGAACCAGCATGCAGCAAAACATCTGGTACCGCGTCTTTGGGCCGGGCTATCCGGCCGTGGTCTCCAAAGCCGTCTACGCAGCCGATCCGGACGTCAAGCAGTACATCAACGAAAACGGCGCCGACGTGCCGGGACGCCGCCAGGACGCGCTGCTCAAACTCATCCTGGACGCCAACGCGCAGGGCGGCCACATCTACGGCGCAGGCCTCCAGGCGCACGTCTATGACCTGGGAACTGACGCCATTACCGCGGACGGCCTCTCCCGCACGCTCAAACACTTCGGGGACGCCGGGCTGCGGGTCCGGATCTCCGAGAACGACGTCACGGACGACCACGGGACCGAAGCCCAGGCGGAGCAGTACGCCGCGGTGGTGTCCACCTGCCTGCGTTCGCGCTCCTGCATTTCCTACACCACCTGGGGCGTCGATGACCGCTATGACTGGTGGATCGACGACGGCGGGACCCTGCAACAGGGGCACGACCACCTGTTCAACAACGGCAAGCCCACCCCTGCCTACGACGCCGTCAAGCGCGCCCTGGGCGGCTGACGCAGGCGTCTGCCGGACAGGCCCGGAGGTCAGGCGCTTTGGCGGGCCGCCGCCCTGCGGGCCAGGGAATTGCGGCGCGCCGTCCGCAGCATGTCCAGGGTCAACAGCAGCAGGGCCAGCCACACCACGCCGAAACCAATCCAGCGCTCAACCGTCATGGCCTCCCGGAACACCAGCAGTGCCACCAGGAACTGCAGGACTGGAGCAAAGTACTGGAGCAGGCCGATGGTGGTCATGGGCAGCCGCCGGGCGGACGCACCGAAGAAGAGCAACGGAACAGCGGTGATCACGCCTGAGGCCAGCAGCAGCCAGAAATGGCCCGCACCCTGGGACGTCAGGGTTGAGTTTCCTCCTGCAGCCAGGACCACCATGGCCACGGCCGCGAACGGGGCGAGCACCATGGTTTCCACGCTCAGGCTGGTGATGGCGTCCACCCTCGATCCCACCCGGTTCTTGACGAAGCCGTACAAGCCAAAGCTGAACGCCAGGGTGAGTGCGATCCACGGCAGTTTCCCATAGGAGTAGGTGAGGACGCCCACCGCCACGAAGCCGACGCCGACGGCGGTCCACTGGAGCGGCCGAAGCCTTTCCTTCAGGACCAGCACCCCCAGGAGGACGGATACGAGCGGGTTGATGAAATAGCCCAGCGACGTTTCCACGGCCTGCCCGGTGGTGACGCCATAGGTGTACGTCAGCCAGTTGATGGCGATCAGGAACGCCGCCAGCGCCAGGGAACCGAAGACGCGGCGGTCCTTCAATGCCGCCGCCAGCACGCTCCACGCCCTGGTGACCGTGATCAGGAGGGCGCAGAAAATCAGCGACCACACCACGCGGTTGGCCACGATTTCCACTGCGCCGGCGGGCATCAGGACAAAGAAATACAGGGGGAGCAGCCCCCACAAAACGTACGCGCCGACGCCAAACAGCATCCCCGCCGTCGAGTCCTTGGCGGCCTGCCCCGGAGCCCCCGGCCCGGATCCTCCCGGGGCGGCTGCTGCCGGGGTGGCGACGGATGTGGCGTGGGAGGTTCGTTCTGGCGTGGGCACGAAGTCAATAACAGCATCCCCGGGGCAGGTATTCCTGCAGACTGGCGGTATTCCGCAAAATAATCAGTAGGCTTGCTTTCATGACACGTGCGCCTTTCCCGGAACCCGCCCGATGAGGCTCCGGCGCAGCAACGCCTCCGGCCGCGGCTACCGCAGGGTGGCTGCCGGCAAGGGCTTCAGTTACCGGGACTTGGACGGTTCCACCCTGCCACCGGGCCCCATCCGGGACCGGCTGGACAGCATTGGCATCCCGCCGGCCTGGACGGATGTCTGGATCGCCCCATTCGAGAACGGGCACATCCAGGCGACCGGCGTGGACGCGGTGGGCCGCCGCCAGTACATCTACCATCCGGAGTGGCGCGAGCGGAAGGACCGGGTGAAGTTTGACCGGTCCCTCCAGTTGGCCGAATCGCTGCCCACGGCCCGACGGCGGGTCACCATGGACCTGCGCGGTGAGGGCTTCAGCCGCGACCGTGTCCTGGCGGCCGCATTCCGGATGCTGGACAGCGGATCCCTGCGTGTGGGTTCGGAACGGTACACCAACGAGAACGGCAGCAGGGGCCTGGCCACCCTGCTGTGTGCCCACGTCCAAGTGCGGAAGGACCGGATCCTGCTGCGCTTCCCTGCCAAGAGCGGAAAAGACTGGGAATCGGAAATCCGCGATGCCGACCTCGCCGCACTCCTGCGCCTGCTGAAGCGGCGGGGCGGCAATGCCCGGCTGCTGGCCTACAAGGAGGGCAGGACCTGGCGTCCGGTCACCAGTGCCGACATCAACGCCTACGTCAAGGAACGCACCGGCTCCGACTTCACGGCGAAGGACTTCAGGACCCTGCGCGGCACGGTAGCGGCAGCCCAGAGCCTGGCACGGACCGGAGTCCAGCGGACAGTGGCCAAGCGGAAGCGGGCCATCAGCCGCGCCATGGTGGACGCCTCGGAGACGTTGGGAAATACCCCCTCCATTGCCCGCAAAAGCTACGTGGACCCCCGGGTGGTGGACCATTACCACGACGGCGAAACCATCGATCCGAAACGGCTGGACTCGGCGGAGTCTGAACTCCGGGCGCTCCTGTACCGCGAAGGCAAGGTAGTGGCCCTGGCCGCCAACTAGAATGGGGGACTGTGCGCTGCACCATGCCGCGCACCCTCATGAAACATGAGCAGCACCAGTTCAGAAGGGTTCCCGGTGTCCAATCACAGCGAAACCGCCGCCAACCGTCCCCTCCGCGTCGCCATTGTCGGCGCGGGACCGGCAGGAGTCTATGCTGCGGACATCCTCACCAAGTCCAGTGGTGTCAAGGACGGCGACTTCCAGGTCAGCATCGACCTTTTCGAGGCGTACCCGGCACCCTACGGGCTGATCAGGTACGGCGTGGCACCGGACCATCCCCGCATCAAGGGCATCGTCAACGCCCTGCACAAGGTCCTGGACCGGGGTGACATCAGGTTCCTGGGCAACGTGACCTACGGCCGGGACCTCACGCTGCATGATTTCCGGGCTTTCTACGACGCCGTGATCTTCTCCACGGGTGCCATCAAGGACGCCGACCTGGACGTTCCGGGCATCCACCTGCGGGGCTCTTTCGGCGGTGCCGACTTCGTGTCCTGGTATGACGGCCATCCGGACGTGCCGCGGGAGTGGCCGCTGGAGGCCAAGGAAATCGCGGTGATCGGCAACGGCAATGTGGCCCTGGACGTGGCCCGCATGCTGGTCAAGCACCCCGAGGAACTGCTGACCACCGAGATCCCGGACAACGTCTACCAGGGCCTGAAAGCATCCCCCGTCACGGACGTCCACGTCTTCGGCCGCCGCGGCCCCGCCCAGGTCAAGTTCACCCCGCTGGAGCTGCGGGAACTGAGCCACATGAACGACGTCGACATCGTCCTCTACCCCGAGGATTTTGAGTTCGATGACGCCTCGGACGAGGCCATCCGCACCAACAACCAGGTCAAGACCATGGTGAACACCCTCACCAACTGGCTGGTGGAGGAACACGCCGAGTCGGACAACCCTTCCTCCCGCAGGCTGCACCTGCACTTCCTGCACAGCCCCGTCGAAGTGCTCGACGACGGCACGGGCACGGTGGGCGGCATCAAGTTCGAGCGCATGCAGCTGGACGGGACCGGCAACGCCAAGGGCACGGGGGAGTACGTGGAGTACCCGGTCCAGGCTGTCTACCGTGCCATCGGCTACCACGGCTCAGCGCTGGATGAACTGGAGTACGACGCCAAGCGCGGCGTCATCCCGAATGAGGGCGGCCGTGTCCTGGACGCCGACGGCAGCCCGGTTCCGGGCATCTACACCACGGGCTGGATCAAGCGCGGCCCCGTGGGGTTGATCGGCCACACCAAGGGCGATGCGCTGGAAACCATCGGCTTCCTGCTGGAGGACCGGCTGAACCTCCCGCCGGCCACGAACCCGGATCCGCAGGCCATCATCGACCTGCTGGAAGAGCGCGGCATTGAATACACCACCTGGGAAGGCTGGAACAAGCTCGACGCCCACGAGGCGGGCCTCGGTGCCGCCTGGACCGGGCCCGAGGGACTGGACCACATGGTCCGCGAACGCATCAAGGTGGTGCCGCGCGAGGAGATGATCCGCATCTCCCGCGGCTGACACGGGTGGCCCGGTCCGGCTATGCTGGCTGGGCCACCCCCATCCCAGGACAGCCGGTCCACACCCCGGAACGGGAGTTCGATGACGAACCTGCTCCACCCTGAACCACGCCAGCGTGCCGCGCTGGCCGGCCACGAGCGCCTGGGCTCGGACCCCGGCAACCTCACCCCCGAGATCCCCGGGCTGCGCAACCTCATCAAGGAGTCCTGGCAGAGGTCTGCCAGTTTCAAGGCCAACCCCGACAACGCGGCGGCGCCGCTGGCCCTGGACTGGGAAGAGTTGGAGGACTACCGCCGGCAGCATCCCCTGGCGGCAATCATGCCGGTCATCAACAAGCTCCTGGTCCAGCCCAGCCATGACAGCGGGCTGCTGGTTGCGGTGGGCGATGAAGTGGGCAGGCTGCTGTGGGTGGATGGGGACCCCACCCTCCAGCGCCGCGCCGAAGGCATGATGTTCGTTCCGGGTGCCGACTGGTCCGAGGCCAGCGTCGGCACCAGCGCCCCGGGCACCGCCCTCGCCCTCGGCCGGGGCATCCAGATCGCCGGCGCCGAGCACTACCAGCGGACCGTCCATCCCTGGAGTTGCACCGCCGTCCCCTTCCACGACCCCGACTCCGGCGCCGTGCTCGGCGTGGTGGACATTACCGGAACGGCCACCGCGGTGGCGCCGCACACTCTCTCGCTCGTGGAGGCCACTGTTGCTGCCGCACAGGCGCAGCTGCGGGTTGAGCGCCTTCAGCTCGCGGCGGAGCTCGCCAGGAAACCTGCACGACGGCGGTCCCCGTCAGCCGCAGCCAGGCAGGGGCAGGGCGGCACTGAAGGCGGCCGTGTCCAGGAAGGCAGCCTTTACCGGAACAGCCTGCAGTTGCTGGGGCGCGACCAGGCGCTGCTCAGCCTGGGCGGCAGGACGGTTTCCCTGTCCGCGCGGCACAGCGAGATCCTGGCCCTCCTGAGCGCACATCCGGACGGACTCAGTGCCGAGGAACTCTGTTCCCTGCTATACCCGGGGGATGGCTCCACCATCACGCTCCGGGCTGAGATGGTGCGGCTGCGCAAGGTCATCCAGCAGCTGAGCCCGGATGCTGTCCCGGGCTCCCGCCCCTACCGGCTCCCGGTGGACCTGGTGCCGGACACCGGCCAGGTGCTCAGCTGCCTGCAGCGCGGTGCGCACCGGATCGCCCTGGAAATCTACCGCGGCGGCGTGCTCCCGCGCTCGGAGGCACCCGGCATCCTTGACCTTCGGAACCGGGTTTCGTCCCTGCTCAGGGAGGCGGTCCTCACGGACGGCAGCGCCGAGTCCTTGCTCAAGTACGCTGCGCTCCCGGAGGCAAGGGACGACGTCGTTATCCGCCGCGCCGCGCTCCGCCTCCTGCCGCCGCGCTCACCCAAGCGGGCCGCCGTCGTCGCCGACCTGGAACGGCTGGAAGCCGAGCTCCGCGCCTGAAACCCGGCGCAGCCGGCACCTGTTGTGACCTGCGTCGCATCGGTGCAACCTTGCTGCAACCTCCCTGCTCCTACGCTGGCTTCATCGGCGAGCGCCCTTACGGGCCAGCCTTCTGCACAGCAAAGGAGCTAAGCACATGACCGTTTACGCACAGCCGGGAACCGACGGTTCGAAGGTCACCTTCAAGGACCGCTACGAGAACTGGATTGGCGGCGAATGGGTGGCCCCGGTGAAGGGCCAGTACTTCGAGAACGTCACGCCGGTGACGGGCAAGGCGTTCTGCCAGGTGGCCCGCGGTACGGCGGAGGACATCGAGCTCGCCCTGGACGCGGCGCACAAGGCCGCACCCTCCTGGGGAAAGACCTCCGTGGCGGAGCGCGCCGCCATCCTGAACAAGATCGCGGACCGCATCGACGAGAACCTCGAGATGCTCGCCGTGGCCGAAACCTGGGACAACGGCAAGCCCATCCGCGAAACCCTCAACGCCGACCTGCCGCTGGCCTCGGACCACTTCCGCTACTTCGCCTCCGCAGTCCGCGCCCAGGAAGGCAGCCTGTCCCAGCTCGATGACAACACCACCGCCTACCACTTCCACGAACCGCTCGGCGTGGTGGGCCAGATCATCCCCTGGAACTTCCCCATCCTGATGGCTGTCTGGAAGCTTGCTCCCGCGCTCGCCGCCGGCAATACCGTGGTGCTCAAGCCCGCGGAGCAGACGCCGTCATCAATCCTGGTGCTGATGGAGCTCATCGGGGACCTGCTCCCCGCCGGCGTCCTGAATGTGGTCAATGGCTTCGGCGTGGAGGCCGGCAAGCCGCTGGCGTCCAGTTCCCGAATCCGGAAGATCGCGTTCACCGGTGAAACCACCACCGGCCGGCTGATCAGCCAGTACGCCAGCCAGAACCTCATTCCCGTCACCCTGGAACTGGGCGGAAAGAGCCCCAACATCTTCTTCAATGATGTTGCCCAGGAGAACGACGCCTTCTACGACAAGGCCCAGGAGGGCTTCGCCCTCTTCGCCTTCAACCAGGGCGAAGTGTGCACCTGCCCCTCGCGGGCACTGGTGCAGGAAGACATCTACGAGTCCTTCATGGCGGACGCCGTGGCCCGGGTGGAGAAGATGATCCAGGGCAACCCGCTGGACACCGAAACGCAGGTTGGCGCGCAGGCCTCCAACGACCAGCTTGAGAAGATCCTGTCCTACATCGACATCGGAAAGCAGGAGGGCGCCAAGATACTCACCGGCGGCGCCCGCGCAGAACTTCCCGGCGACCTCGCCGGCGGCTTCTACGTCCAGCCCACCGTGTTCGAGGGCCACAACCGGATGCGGATCTTCCAGGAGGAGATCTTCGGCCCCGTGGTGGCGGTGACGAAGTTCAGCGACTACAACGACGCCATGGGCATCGCCAACGACACCCTGTACGGCCTGGGTGCCGGCGTCTGGTCACGCAACGGCAATGTGGCCTACCGCGCCGGCCGTGAGATCCAGGCCGGCCGCGTCTGGGTCAACAACTACCACGCCTACCCGGCAGGTGCTGCCTTTGGCGGCTACAAGTCCTCGGGCATCGGGCGCGAGAACCACGCCATGATGCTGGACCACTACCAGCAGACCAAGAACCTGCTGGTCAGCTACGACGAGAACAAGCTGGGCTTCTTCTAGGCCAGCCCGCACCACTACAACGACGCAAGGATTTCGCCAATGACGACGACAATGCAAGCAGCAGTAGTAACCGAATTCGGCGCCGACCTCACGGTCAAGGACATCGCCATTCCCCAGCCTGGCCCCGGACAGGCGCTGGTGAAGGTCCTGACCACCGGGGTCTGCCACACCGACCTCCACGCCGCGGAGGGCGACTGGCCGGTCAAGCCGTCACCGCCGTTCGTTCCCGGCCATGAGGGCGTGGGCGAAGTGGTTGCCCTCGGCGACGGGGTGTCCGATCTCGCGGTCGGTGACCTGGTCGGCAACGCCTGGCTGTGGTCGGCCTGCGGTGACTGCCAGTACTGCCGGACCGGATGGGAAACCCTTTGCGAAGCGCAGCAGAACGGCGGCTACAGCGTGGACGGGTCCTTCGGCGAATACATGCTGGTGGACTCCCGGTTTGCGGCCCGCATACCGGCGGGATCCGACCCCGTCGAGGTGGCGCCGGTGCTGTGCGCCGGCGTCACCGTCTACAAGGGCCTGAAAGTGACCGAGGCCCGGCCGGGGCAGTGGGTCACCATATCGGGCATTGGTGGCCTGGGGCATATTGCCGTGCAGTATGCCGTGGCCATGGGGCTGCGTGTCGCCGCCGTGGACATCGCCGACGACAAGCTGGCCCTGGCCAAGGCCCACGGCGCCGAGCTCACGGTCAACGCGCTGCACGAGGATCCGGTCGAAGTGATCCAGCGGGAAACAGGAGGGTGCCATGGAGTGCTGGTTACGGCGGTGCACCCGTCGGCGTTCGGACAGGCCATCGGCATGGCCCGGCGCGGCGGAACCATCGTGTTCAACGGCCTGCCGCCGGGGGACTTTCCTGCGCCGATCTTCGAGATTGTGCTCAAGGGCCTGACCGTCCGCGGTTCCATCGTGGGCACGCGGCAGGATCTTGAGGAGGCCCTGGACTTCTATGCCCGGGGCAAGATCCACCCCACGGTGTCCGTGCGGGAGCTGTCCGAGGTCAACGCGGTGTTCGATGAGATGAAGCACGCCAAGATCGACGGCCGCGTGGTGCTGAGGTTCTGATGCCCGCTGAAGCGTTGGCCGCTGCCGTGACGCTGCCCGGGGAAGACTTTTCCCGGGTGGCGCTCACGCCGGCTGCCGTGGACCTGCTGCGGACGCTGTGGGAACAACATGGGCCCCTCATGTTCCACCAGTCCGGCGGCTGCTGCGACGGGTCCTCGCCCATGTGCTACCCGGCCGGGGACTTCATCACCGGGGACGCTGACGTGCTGCTTGGGCTTTTCGACCTGGCCGAGGGGCTGCAGCCCATGCCGCTGGAATTCTGGATGTCCCGGGAGCAGTTCAACTACTGGAGCCACACCCACCTGACCATCGACGTGGTGCCTGGCCGGGGGAGCGGCTTCTCCGTTGAGGCGCCTGAGGGTAAGCGCTTCCTGATCAGGTCAACACTGATGGATTGGCCATCCTAGGAAGTTCGATCAAAACCCGCTCGGGGCTCTCCATTCGGAGGGCCCTGAGCACTTTGGTGGAACAATGTTCGGCCGTGAGGACGTCTCACTATTCGGGACGATTGGGACCGTCCAGTGGATGGACACTATCGTTGATAGGTCTGTTTCCCTCACAAACCAGGATTGTGACCCCCAATGAACCTTCTGCGGACAAAATCCATTGAGCAGTCGATTGCCGACGCTGATGAGCCCGGACGCAAGCTAAAGCGTTCCCTCAGCACCTGGGACCTCATGATCATGGGCGTCGCCGTTGCTGTCGGCGCCGGTATCTTCTCGGTCGGTGCCAAGGCCGCCGCCAACTTTGCAGGTCCTGCGGTGACGCTCTCCTTCGCCATCGCCGCCGTCACCTGCGCGCTGGCCATCATGTGCTACGCGGAGTTCGCCACTGCCATCCCCGTGGCCGGATCTGCCTACGTTTTCACATACGCCACCATGGGTGAGCTCCTCGCCTGGATCATCGGCTGGAACCTGATCCTCGAACTCTTTACGGCCGCTGCCGTGATCGCCAAGTACTGGGGCATCTACCTCAGCAAGGTCTTTGCCCTCACGGGCCTGGACGTTCCGCCGGCCATCTCGCTGGGCGGCGTGGACCTCTACTGGGGCGCGTTCCTGATCGTGGCCATCTTTACGGTGCTGCTGGTGCTGGGCACCAAACTCTCCGCCCGGGTGGGCAACATCTTCACCCTGATCAAGATCGCCGTGGTGCTGTTCGTGATCGTGGTGGGCTTCACCTACGTGAAGATCGAGAACTACAGCCCGTTCGTTCCGGCAGCCGAGCCCACGGCCGGCACCGGCACCGCGGACGTCCTGAAGCAGTCCTTCTTTGGCTTCCTGACCGGTGCCGTCCCCGCCCAGTACGGCACCGCAGGCATCTTTGCCGGTGCCGCCCTGGTGTTCTTCGCCTTCATCGGCTTCGACGTGGTGGCCACCTCCGCTGAAGAGGTCAAGAACCCGCAGAAGACCCTGCCCCGTGGCATCTTCGGCGGCCTGGCGCTGGTGACCTTGCTCTACATCCTGGTGTCCCTGGCCCTGACCGGCATGGTGTCCTACACCCAGCTGGCCGAGGCCAAGAGCCCCACCCTCACCACCGCCTTCGAGGCCGTGGGGGACACCACCGCCGCCAAGGTCATCGCTTTCGGTTCGCTGGTGGGCCTGACCACCGTGATCATGGTGCTCCTCATGGGCCTGTCCCGCGTGGTGCTGGCCATGAGCCGGGACGGACTGCTGCCGCGGTCGCTGTCCAAGACGAGCGACAAGCGTTCGACGCCCGCCCGCCTGCAGATCATCTGCGGTGCCGCGGTGGCACTGGTGGCCGGCCTCACCAATGTGGACCTGCTCGAGGAAATGATCAACATCGGTACGCTGTCCGCATTCGTGGTGGTCAGCCTGGGCATCCTGGTGCTCCGCAGGAAGCGCCCGGACCTGAAGCCTGCGTTCCGCGTCCCGTTCGGCAAGGTAGTCCCCGTGGTGTCCGCGGTGCTGTGCCTGTACCTGATGACCAACCTCGCCGTGGAGACCTGGATCTTCTTCGCGTTCTGGCTGGTGCTGGGCCTGGCCATCTACTTCGCTTACGGCCAGCGGCACTCGCGGCTCAATGAGCGGTTCGCCGATGCGAACGCATCTGTCAACGGGGCACCCACCGCCGCTTCCCGTGAAGCTGCGGAGCCCGATGACGAGGACGAGTTGAGCCGGACCTGACGGTCCGCCGCACGAGTTAGTGACCTGCCCGCCCGGCCTGCGCCGGGCGGGCAGCCGCATTTCCGGGCGGTTACGGCGCCGCGTACCGGCCCACCCACTCCACGAGCGGCCGCAGCTGCCGCCACCGTTCCGCGATGCGGTCCTTCGCGGCCGGCGTGGACACCCACTCCGGCTGGCCCACCTCGACACCCGCGGACAGCGATTTATGCTTGAGCAGTTCGGCGCGGGGGTGGTCCTTGTCGAAACCGCGCGGGACGGTTTTCAGCGTCTCGCCTTCAATGGCAAAACCGGCACCTGCTACGGCATCCACAATCTCCTGCAGGGCAGCGCCGCTGGCGGAAGCGTCGGCGGCCGCGCGGAACCGTGCCAGCTGGGCGGGAGTATGGGAGTGGTAGCCGCCGCCGATCAACAAGCCATCGGCGTTGATGTGGAGATAGAAGCCCACGCCTTCCTGGCGTGTGGCGAAGGCCCCCTGGGCAGTCTTGTACGGTGACTTGTCCAGCGAAAAGCGGATGTCCCGGTTGGGGCGGAACAGCTTGGCAGGTCCAAACTCGGGCTCCAGCTCAGAGAGCAGGAGGGTGAGCGGCTCCTTGACCGACCCGTCATACGTTGCCTTGTGTTCCAGCCACCAGTCGCGGTTGTTGTTGTCCTCCAGCTGCGCGTAGAAGCGGAAGGCTTCCCGGGGAATGCCTGCGAAAGTGTTCATCTACGGAGACTAGGTCCGCCATCGGCAACCGGCCAGATCCCCGGCACCATATGTGCACAACCCGGGCCGGACAGCAGAACACCCCGCCACGGAGGTCCATGGCGGGGTGTTCTTCAGTTCAGCCGGCAGGAAGCTGGTCAGCCGATCTTGTTGGCAGACTCTGCATCCGAGGTGGGAGCCGACGGGGCAGCAGCTGCGCCAAGGTTGGCGCGCAGCTTGGCGCCCAGTTCGGCGTCGACGTTGGTCCAGTACTGGATGGCGCGCTCCTTGATGTCGGGGCTCTGCACACCGCCCACTGCGCCGGTGATGGTCTCCAGGAAGCGGGCCTTGGCCGCATCGTCGTAGACCTCGCGGTACAGCGTGCCGGCCTGGACGAAGTCGCCGTCCTCGGCGTGGAGGGTGTGCGCGGCGAGGGTCAGCTCGCCGTCGTTCTCCCAGCCGCCGGCCGGGTTCTGCGGCTCAACGGCAGCCGGGCCGCCCACGGAGTTCGGCGCGTAGACCGGAACGGAGGGGGCGTTGAACAGGTATCGTCCCTGCCCGTCCTGGCTGTAGTTGTTGACCTGGTTCTTGGGCTGGTTCACCGGGATCTGGGCGTGGTTGGTGCCCACGCGGTAGCGGTGTGCGTCCGCGTAGGAGAAGATGCGGGCCTGCAGCATCTTGTCCGGGGAGGCGGCGATGCCGGGCACGAAGTTCGACGGCGCGAAGGTGGCCTGCTCGATCTGCGCGAAGTAGTTCTCCGGGTTCTTGTTCAGCTCCATGGTGCCCACCTTGATCAGCGGGTAGTCCGAGTGCGGCCACACCTTGGTCAGGTCGAACGGGTTGAAGCGGTACGTCTTGGCATCCTCGTACGGCATGACCTGCACGTGCAGGTCCCAGGACGGGAAGTTGCCGGCGGCGATGTTCTCGGACAGGTCGCGGATGTAGAAGTCCGCGTCGGAGCCGGCAAGCTGTTCGGCCTGCTCGGAGCTCATGGAGTTCACGCCCTGGTTGGACTTGAAGTGGTACTTGACCCAGAAGCGCTCGCCCTCGGCGTTGATCCACTGGTAGGTGTGCGAGCCGTAGCCCTGCATTTCACGCCAGGAGGCCGGCAGGCCGCGGTCACCCATGAGCCAGGTGACCTGGTGGGCGGACTCGGGGGACAGGGTCCAGAAGTCCCACTGCATGTCGGCGTCGCGCAGGTGGGTGCCCGGCAGGCGCTTCTGGGAGTGGATGAAGTCCGGGAACTTGATGCCGTCGCGGATGAAGAAGACGGGGGTGTTGTTGCCCACGAGGTCGTAGTTGCCCTCGCTGGTGTAGAACTTCACGGCGAAACCGCGGGGATCGCGCCAAGTGTCCGGGGAACCGTTCTCGCCGGCCACGGAGGAGAAGCGGATCAGCATCTCGGTCTCGGCGCCGGGCTGCAGGAACGCCGCCTTGGTGTACCTGGAAATGTCCTCGGTGGCCTTGAACGTGCCGAATGCACCGCCGCCCTTGGCGTGCACTACGCGCTCCGGAACCCGCTCACGGTTGAACTGGGCGAGCTTTTCCACCAGGTAGTGGTCAGTCAGGATGATGGCACCATCGGCACCAACTGACTTCGAGTGTGCGTCGGACGTAACCGGTGCACCTGACTGGGTTGTGGAAACGGCAGTCATTGTTCTCCTATTTCTCTTTTTCTTGCGAGGGACTGTGGGGAGGAAGCTGTTGGGCCTGCTGGCATTCCTGGCAGATGCCCTGGTACATGACGTCCGCGATCTGGATGGTCATCGGCTTGGCGTCCGGGTTCCAGTGCGGCGTGAGGCAGGGGGCGTGACCGACGGCGCAGTCCACGTCCTCCACGCGGCCGCAGCTGATGCAGATGGCGTGGTGGTGGTTGTCGCCCACGCGTGTCTCATACAGTGCGGGGGAGTGCGGCGGCTCGAACCGGCGCAGCATGTGCAGGTCCGTCAGGTCGCCCAGGACCACGTACACGGACTGGGCCGTCAGTTCGGGCAGTTCGGTCCGGGCCGCGGCGAGGATGCTTTCGGCAGGGGAATGCGGGTGGCGTTCGACGGCGGCGAGTACAGCGAGCCGCTGCTTGGTCACCCTGCGTCCGTGGGCGCGCAGGGCTGCAGCCCACGCGTCCTGGCCGTCAAAGTGCTCCGTCATGGCTCCATTGAAACACTTATTATTAATAACTCACAATAAGGCTCGGCTTACCTTTCCTCCCTCCCCGCTAGTGTTGCGGGGTGGGGAAAATACTTGCCGATGTCACGCCGCTCAGGGAAAGCCCCGCATTCCGCCGGCTGTGGCTGGGATCGGCGGTGTCCGCCGTCGGCAGCCAGCTGACCCTGGTGGCGGTGAGCCTGGAGGTGTACCGCCTGACCCAGGACAGCTTCTACGTGGGCCTGCTGGGGATCTTCGCCCTGGTGCCCCTGGTGGTTGGCGGCCTGATGGGCGGGTCCATCGCTGACGCGCACGACCGCCGCCGCATCGCACTGCTGGCCTCCACCGTCCTCTGGCTGACCACCGGGCTGATCGCGCTGCAGGCCTGGGTCCAGTTAGGCAACGTGTGGGTCCTGTACCTTCTGGTGGCACTGCAAAGCGGCGCCCAGGCCATCAACCAGCCGGCCCGCAGCGCCATCATCCCCATGCTGATCCGGAAGGAACTCCTGCCGGCCGCCAACGCACTGAGCATGCTGTCTCTGGGCCTTGCCATGACCGCCGGTCCACTGCTGGCCGGAGTCCTGGTGGCCTGGGTGGGGTTCGGCTGGACGTACACCCTCGACTTCGCCAGCTTCGCGTTTGTCCTGTGGGCCGTCTATCTGCTTCCGCCCATGCCGCCGGCCGGCAAACGCAGCAAAGTAGGGATCCGGTCCGTGGTTGAAGGATTCCGCTTCCTGGGAACGCGGCCCAACCTCAGGATGACCTTCATCATCGACCTCGTGGCCATGATCCTCGCCCAGCCCCGGGCCCTCCTTCCCGCCGTTGCCGCGCTGACAATCGGCGGCGGCGAGGCCACCGTGGGCATCCTGCTGGCGTGCACCGCCGTCGGGGCTTTCCTGGCCGGCCTGTTCTCCGGGCCGCTGGGCAGCGTGCGCCGCCAGGGGACCGCCGTTGTGGTGTCTGTCATGGGCTGGGGCGCGTCGATCGGCGCGTTCGGCCTGGTGGTGCTGCTCGCCGGGCCGGCGCCGGACGGGGCGGCGACCCTGTGGCTGCTGCCCGCCGCCGCCTGCTGCGCGCTGGCCGGGATCGCCGACTCCATCAGCAGCGTCTTCCGCAACACCATCCTGCAGGCCGCGGCCCCGGACCACCTGCGCGGACGGCTGCAGGGCGTATTCATTGTGGTGGTGGCCGGCGGCCCGCGGATCGGTGACCTGCTGGCCGGCGGCGCGACTAAGCTCTTGAGTGAGGGCTGGGTCCTGCTGGTTGGCGGTGCGCTGTGTATCGCGGGGGCGTGGCTGGCGGCGAAACTGCAGCCCGGTTTCCGGAAGTACGATGCCCGGAACCCGGTGCCCTAGCAAGCCGTTCCTTAAGCAAGGAGGAAACGTGCACAACCATCACAACGGCCTGAAGACCGCGGCACTGTTCGGCGTGCTGTGGGCGGTGCTGCTGGGCCTGGGCGGACTGATCGGAGTCGGCACCCGCAGTTCGGCACCCATCTGGATCATGGCGCTGATCGGCGTCGGCACCACGTTCTACGGGTACTGGAACAGCGACAAGATCGCCATCCGCTCCATGCAGGCCTTCCCGGTGACCGAAGCCCAGGCGCCGCAGCTGTACCAGATTGTCCGCGAGCTCTCCATGCGCGCCAACCAGCCCATGCCGCGGATCTACGTCTCGCCCACCATGAACCCCAACGCCTTCGCCACGGGCCGCAACCCAAAAAATGCCGCCGTCTGCTGCACGGAGGGCATCCTGCAGTTGCTGGACCCGCGCGAACTCCGCGGCGTCCTGGGCCACGAGCTGATGCACGTCTACAACCGCGACATCCTTACCTCGTCCGTGGCGGCCGCCGTCGCAGGCGTGATCACTTCCGTGGGCCAGATGCTGCTGTTCTTCGGCGGCGGCGACCGGCGCAACGCCAACCCGCTGGCCATGATCGCCATGGCTTTGCTGGCACCCTTTGCGGCATCACTGATCCAGATGGCCATCTCCCGCACCAGGGAGTACGACGCCGACGAGGACGGGTCGCAGCTCACGGGCGATCCGCTGGCGCTCGCCTCAGCCCTGGCCAAGATCGAGCGCGGCGTCAGCATCGCCCCGCTGCCGCAGGACCAGCGGCTGGTCAACGCCTCCCACCTGATGATCGCCAACCCGTTCCGCGGCGGGGCCATGAACAAGCTGTTCGCCACCCACCCGCCCATGCGGGACCGGATCGCCCGGCTGGAGCGGATGGCGGGCCGGCAACCGTAGCCGGGAACCCGCCGTCGGACGTGGCGCGTGGTGACACGCATCTGCCCTGCCGACGCGCCCAGTCGCCCGTGACGCGCAAAAAGGCTGGCGCACCCCGAATCCGGGGTGCGCCAGCCTCTTTGCGTGTCGTCCAACTGGTTGCGCGTCGAAAACGACGGCGGCGGGTGACTAGCTGCGGAAGTTCACAAACTGCAGGTCCGCTTCCTCGAAGTCCTTCAGCAAAGCCATGGTGGCCTGCAGGTCATCGCGGGACTTGGAGGACACGCGCAGCTCGTCGCCCTGGATCTGCGACTTGACCGACTTGGGTGCTTCGTCGCGGATGAGCTTGTTGATCTTCTTGGCCAGGTCCTGGGCGATGCCTTCCTTGATGGAGGCTTCCAGGCGGTACTCCTTGCCCGAGGCGTAGGGTTCGCCCTCGTCCAGGGACTTCAGCGAGATGCCGCGCTTGATCAGCTTGGACTGGAAAACGTCCAGGACGGCCTTGACGCGTTCTTCCGAGTTGGCCTTCATGAGGATCTTCTCGCCGCTGAAGTCGATCTCCGCGCCGACGCCCTTGAAGTCATAACGCTGGGCGATTTCCTTCTGGGACTGGTTGAGCGCGTTGGCCACTTCCTGCTTGTCCACTTTGCTTACGACGTCGAACGTTGACTCGCCTGCCATGACTCTCCTTAGTTGATGGGAGCCCCGTGCGGGTACAGGGCCTGGATGACTGGCATCCAGCCTAGTACGGATGCCTGCGCCGGTGGGGGCCTGCCGATTCACAGTTCCCTCTCAGCGGAAGCACTGTGGGAACGAAGCCGGGCTGGCGAGGGTTGGAGCAGATGCACCGCAGTTGAAGGGAACACCATGCACCGCCAAGCCGCCCGATACGTCACCCGGACCACCAATGCCGCGGCGGGGGCGGTGGCCACGGCGGCATCGTCGGTGGCGGCGGCGGCAGTGGCGGCCTCCATTGTCTTCAGTCCCGTGGCGGATGCCTCTGCGCGGATGGAAGGGGTCCGGGCGGACCTGCAGCGGGCGGTGCAGCTGAACCAGATCACGGCGGAGCAGGCGTTGAGCTTTGAAGCCAAGCTTGCGGGGCGGATCTTCGGCGGGGCGTAGTGCCCGGTTTCCCGCCGCCAGTTCGCGGCGGAAGGGGCTGCGAAGGGCCCGATTCGATTCTTCGCCGGAAGTTCTGTAAAGTGTTCTTGCCCGCGGTTACTGAAGCGGAAAGGACCGGAAACGTTCCTTCCCAACACTGCATCGGCGGGTACTTCCTTTGAAGTTCGGCAGATTACCCGAGCGGCCAAAGGGGGCTGACTGTAAATCAGCTGGCAACGCCTACGGGGGTTCGAATCCCTCATCTGCCACCCAAGGAAAGCCTCCGGAACCATCAGGTTCCGGAGGCTTTTTTGTGCCCGGCACTGCTCGTGGGTACTCCGAAACAAGCCTCCATCCGCCGTCGACACCCTCTTGGTGCGGGCGTAATCTGGCAGCATCGGCGCATGTGCTCCGATGCCCTGCGTCGATATTCCATCGATGAAGGAGGATTCAATGAGTGCCGTACGTGAATTCATGACCACTGATGCGCGATGTGTCGGGGAAAATGAGTCCCTTCTGGAGGCAGCCCGCTTGATGCGGGACCTCGATTGCGGAGCCCTCCCGATCTGCGGTGACGACGGCAAGTTGAAGGGCATGATCACCGACCGTGACATTGTGCTCAAGTGCGTTGCCGCCGGACGCGACCCGGGCCAGACCATGGCCGGCGACCTCGCCGCCGGCAAGCCGTTCTGCATTGACGCCGACGCCAATGTCGATGCAGCCATCGACATGATGGAGCAGCACCAGATCCGCAGGTTGCCGGTGATCTCGGACCACAAGCTGGTAGGCATCATCAGCCAGGGCGATATTGCGCGCAACTACTCGGAACAGCGCGTGGGCGAACTGGTGGAGCATATTTCAGAGCGCCACGGGGTGTAGCGCGTCATGGCCTTGTCCGCGGATCCGGGCCGTGAAGGTCCGGACCCGCGGACAAGCTTACGAATCCCGGCAGTTCAGTTCAGTGCAACCAGGAGCATGGTGCTGGTTCCTGGAATGCAGGTCTGCAGGATCGCCCGCGGAAAGCCGCCGAAGACCGCGATGACGTCGTTGGTGGTTCCGGGATTCGGGACCGTGCCCCGGCCGGTCACCGTGTACGTTCCGTAACCCGGGATGCTCACGGTCTCACGCACGCCGATTCCCGAGAACCGTGCCCAGCCACCGCAGAAATCGTGTTCGGTGATAAAGAGCGAGTAGCCGTCGTTGGGGGTGTAGTGGATCGGTCCGATGCAGGCGTCCACCATGGACTGGCCGCCTGAACCGGCCACGTAGATGGTCCGGACGGCTGGAGCCGCCGGCGCTGGAGCCGCCTGCACCGCCGCTGCCGGGGCGGGCGCCTGGGCGGCAACCGGTGCAGGGGCAGGGGCAGGGGCTGCAACAGCGGCCGGAGCAGGTGCCGGCTGGGCAACTGCGATGGGCGGGCCCGTCAACAGGAGCGTTTCGCCCGGGTAGATGATGCTGAAAGCACTCAATCCGTTGGCCGCGAGCATGGCATTCATGTCCACGCCATAGGCGGCCGCGATCGCCCCGACGGTGTCGCCCGGCACCACCGTATACAGGTTGGGGTCGCCGGCAGGTGCAGGCTCCGCGGCTGGCGCGGGTGCCTCCGGAGCCGGTTCCGCCGGTGCTTCGGCGGCTGGCGCAGGCACCGGTACAGGCGCCTCCGCGGCCACCGCTTCCGCAACTGAAGCCCCACCGGGGGCGGCTGCGGGTGGTGCCGGGGCGGCGGTGCTGACCGGCTGCGGTGCGGGGGCGCCGGTCACGTGGGCCGCCGCCGTCGTGCTGCCGTTGAGGGGCGCGGGCGGCGCCGCTATGGCGCCTACGCCCACCGCGGCCACCACCGCGGCTGTGGCCATGCCGGCCCATAACTTATTGCTGATGGCTGGCCGTCCGGTGGACAGATCGGTCCTGGGTTCGTCGGTGGCGAAGCTCCTGCTGGGGCCTTCGGGGGAGGGGAGGGGAGGCTGGTTCATGGGTTGCCCATCTGGGGTCGGTCCCCGCTGCGGCGTTGCAGTGCCCGCCGGAACGCTGGACGGAGCGCGATGTTGGTGCGCCGCCGGGCCCGGCTGGTGCCGGAAGCCGGGGGCGGCGCGGGTTGGAGGCGTCCGCATACCCAGAAGATGCGGACCTCCGCGTGGTGACAGGTTTTCCCGGAAGCCACCCGGGGACCTGTCGTTGCGTGGTGATCCTAGGAATCCCGAGTCTAGGAATGGCACCAGGCCGGAACATCAGTAGGGCTTACCCGACTTTTTCGGCGCGCTACTCGCCAGGAACGGAACCGCTACTCGATGCCGCGGAAGCTAAGTACCTGCTGCTATTACAGTGGCCGGCGTTCCCGCAATTCCGCGATCTCCCGCCGCAACAGGGCGATCTCGCCGGCCAGCTCAGCCACCTCAACCCGCACCGGTTCCTCCACGGCCTCGGCCACGGTTTCAGCCGTGTCTTCCACCCTCTGGACCAGCCAGGAGGCGATGGAGGCCGTCACCACACCCAGGACGGCGATCCCGCTCATCATGAGGGCAGTTGCCACCAGGCGTCCGATGGGGGTGACCGGGTACATGTCCCCGTAGCCCACCGTGGTGATGGTTGCGGTGGCCCACCAGAGGGCGTCGCCGAACGTGGTGATCTTTGCCTCGGGCGCCCACTGTTCCACATCCAGGACGGCGAGGGCGCCCACGAACACCAGCAGGGCCGCGGACGCCGCCACGTACGTGACCACCCTGCCGCGGAGCGTCTCGCCCACGGTCCGGTGCAGCACGGACAACAGTGTCACCAGGCGCAGCAGCCGCAGCGGCCGGAAGAATGGCAGGGCCACGATCACCAGCTCGTGCAGGTTGCGGACGAACCACTGCCTGCGGTTCTCCGCCAGCCACAGGTTTGCCGAGTAGTCCAGCACGAAGACGCACCACGTGACCCACATGATGCCCTCAAGCCAGTCCGCCCCCGTGCCTTCGATGCGGCCGATCACCTGCCACGCGTAAGCGGCCAGGAACACCAGCGCCGTAGCCATCAATGGCCATTCCGCCAGGTCCCGGTAGCGTTGCTGCGTCATGCACGAAATCCTACGGGGCGGCGGCGCGGACGGCCCTCCCGAAAAATGTTACCGGCGGGTAACATTGGCGGCATGCACCTGCTCCTGAGAACCCTCCTCATGCTTTTCCGCTCCGGCCGCCGCCCGCCCTTGGCCGTATGGGACCCCTCGTCTCTGCCCCTGCGCGTGCTGCCCACGGACATCGACATCGCCATGCACGTCAACAACGGCATGTATCTGTCCCTGATGGACCTTGGGCGGTTCGACCTGATGGTCCGCAGCGGCGTCTGGAAGCGGATGCGCCGCCGCGGCTGGAGCCCTGTGGTGTCCGCGGAGACCATTTCCTTCCGCAAATCGCTGCAGCTGTGGCAGGAGTACGCCATCGAGACCCGCATCATCGGGCTGGACACCAAGGCGATTTTCTTCGAACAGCGCATGGTGGCCGACGGCGAAATTTACGCGCGCGCCTACATCGCCACCCGGCTGGTCACCAAGGGCGGCCCGGTCAGCCAGGAAGATATCCTCGCCGAGTTCGGCACGCCCCCGGAGGATCTGGTCCTGCCCGAATGGATCCACGAATGGCGCGCCTCCAGTGCCCTTCCCGGCAGCCGCACACCGGCCCCGCATCTCTGGGACGCCACCGCCTGACCCGGCCATCCGCCGTCGTCCGTTGCCGTATTCCCAATGACGCGGGGAGCGAACAACCGCGACAGGCCCGTGGCCGGCGCGTACCGTGGACACATGGCTACCCTTGACATCACAGGTGAACAGTTCGCATCGACGATCGAAGGAAACGACATTGTCCTGGTCGATTTCTGGGCTGAATGGTGCGGCCCCTGCAAGCAGTTCGGCCCTACCTACTCAGCAGTCTCCGACAAGCACCCGGACGTCGTCTTCACCAAGGTGGACACCGAAGCCGAGCAGCAGCTCGCCGCTGAGGCAGGCATCACGTCCATTCCCACGCTGATGGCCTTCCGCGAAAAGGTTCTGGTGTTCTCCCAGCCCGGTGCGCTGAACGCCCAGCAGCTGGAACAGGTAGTGGATGCCGTGAAGGCCCTGGACATGGATGAAGTCCACGCGCACGTGGCCAAGCAGCGCGAGGAGGCGGAAGCCGCCGCCAGCAAGCCTGCCGGCCAGAGCGGCCCCCAGGACGGAACGCAGATCCCCGACTTTTAAACCCCATAAACGCAGAATGCGGGTCCTCCGGTGGGAGGACCCGCATTCTGCGTTTAACGGCTGCGGCTAGACGCGTTCCACCGTGACCGGTTTGGCCAGGAGCGCGCTCAGCGATTCATTCAGGTCCTGGACGGCGATGCCCTTGGAGTGCCTGTCCAGGTCCTCCTGGGAGGCCCACTGCTCGGTCAGGACCAGCTTCTCCTCGGTGGCTTCGGTGAGCTCGTACTGGATGCAGCCCGGCTCCTTCACTACCTCGTCGATGGCGATTTCCAGGGCCAGCTTGACGCGGTGGAACTCGCCGGCGTTGGGGATGAACGTTGCTATCAGGTCAATGGGTGCACTCATGGATTTCACAATACCGGCAGCGCGGGAATGAACCGGCTGTGTTGCGGACCTTCTTCCTTCTCCTGCCGGGATCCTGTTGATAGCGTCCTCTCATGCGTGCTTATACAGCCGGGGACACTGACGTCCCGCTCCTGGAGGAAACCATCGGCGCGAACTTCGAGCGCGTCGCCGCGCAGTTTCCGCTTCACGACGCCCTGATCGAGGCTGCACCCGTGCCGGGCGCCGACGCGCGGCGCTGGAGCTACACCAAGATGAACGACGACGTCGACCGGCTGGCGCGCGCGCTTCTCGCCCTGGGCGTCGGCAAGGGTGAGCGGGTGGGCATCTGGAGCCCCAACTGCGCCGAGTGGACGCTGCTGCAGTACGCCACGGCCAAAATGGGCGCCATCCTGGTCAACGTCAACCCCGCGTACCGCAGCCACGAACTCGAATTCGTGGTCAAGCAGAACGGTATGCGCATGCTGGTCACGGCGCCCTCGGACACCAACAGCGACTACGTGGCCATGGCCCGCCAGGCCCTCCTGAACTGTCCGGACCTCAGGGAACTGATCTTCCTGCCGGACCACGGGCTGGACACCCTGAAAGCCGGCAGCCCCCAAAGCGGCGCCGAACTCACGTATGCCGAGCTGCTGACCCGGGCAGACGGCGTCGGGCATGCCGTCCTCAAAGCCCGCATGGCAGAACTCAGCCCGCACGATCCCATCAACCTGCAGTACACGTCCGGCACCACGGGCTTCCCCAAGGGCGCCACGCTGACGCACCACAACATCCTGAACAACGGCTTTGCCATCGGTGAGCTGCTGGGCTACACGGAGCATGACCGGGTGGTGATCCCGGTGCCGTTCTACCACTGCTTCGGCATGGTGATCGGCAACCTGAACGCCCTCAGCCACGGGGCCGCCACCATCATCCCGGGCCGGGGATTCTCGCCCGCCGCGGCGCTTGAGGCCGTCCAGGACTTTGAGGGGACGTCCCTGTACGGGGTGCCCACCATGTTCATCGCCGAGCTGGCGCTGCCCGACTTCGGTTCGTACGACCTCTCCACGCTCCGCACCGGAGTCATGGCCGGGTCCTTGTGCCCCATCGAGGTGATGAACCGGGTGATCGCCGAGATGAACATGGTGGACGTGGCCATCTGTTACGGCATGACCGAAACCTCGCCCGTGTCCACCATGACCCGCAAGGGCGACACGATGCAGCAGCGCACCGAGACCGTGGGCCGCACCATGCCGCAGCTGGAGAGCAGGATCGTGGATCCCGCCACCGGCGAAGACCTGGAACGCGGGCAGATCGGCGAACTCTGCACCCGCGGCTACGCCGTCATGGCCGGATACTGGAACCAGCCGGACAAGACCGCCGAAGCGATCGACGCCGACGGCTGGATGCACACCGGGGACCTGGCCCGCATGGACCAGGACGGGTATGTGGTGGTGGAGGGCCGGATCAAGGACATGGTGATCCGGGGCGGCGAGAACATCTACCCACGCGAGATCGAGGAATTCCTCTACACCCACCCGGACATCCAGGATGTCCAGGTGATCGGGGTCCCGGATGCCCGGTATGGCGAGGAGTTGATGGCCTGCATCATCCTCAAGGGATCGGCCCCCCTGACCGCCGACTCCCTGGCCTCGTTCTGCCGCGGCCAGCTGGCCCACTACAAGATTCCGCGCTACGTGGAGGTCCGCGAAAACTTCCCCATGACGGTTTCGGGGAAGATCCGCAAAGTCCAAATGAGGGAGGAAGCGGTGGCCCGGCTGGGGCTTTAGGCGTCCCTGCCGCGGCGCCCAGCACCGGCGCGGACGGCAACGGCAACGGCAACGGCAACCGCTGCAAGCGCCGCCACGGCAAGGACCATGCGGCCGTTCGATCCCGTCAGGGACAGTGCGCGGCTGCTGCTGGGACCGGCGTCCCTGCGGCCGGGGATGTTCCATTCGTCCTGCGCGGGGAAGATCCCGGCCGGAAGTTTCTCCTGCTGGAGCTCCCGCCGGGCGGCGAGCCGCTCACGGACCTCCTGGTTGGGGGCCGGTTCCAGGTCATCGGCTGCGATGGCCGTGGGGTAGTCGATGATGTAGGGCTCACCGTAATACGCGGAAGACGCCACGGACTCCACCCAGGTCTCCGGCGGCGTGCCAGCGCCCCGCGCAGCAAAGGCGGACAGCAGCAGCTCCCGGATTTCCGCCAGGCTCCTGCCTCCGGCCTGGCGAGTCACGTCGAAAATGGCCAGCTGCAGCCTGAGCTTCTCTTCCGCGTCCTGATCCTTGGCATCCGGGTCCAGGACCGTGGGGTCCTGGGCCGATCCGGGCGCAGCCTCGGGGTTGGGGGATGTGGTGCTGCCTGCTTCGGAGTTCATGGGATCCTTTCGGTCAACGTGTCCTGCCAGCCTAGCGCCGTCCTTCAGGACATGCAGGGGCTCCCCTCGGGTGCCGCCTACCGGCTCCGTACCCCCTGCCGGGGACATCATGCGGTTCCCGCCGCCGGAAAATTGCCGCGCGGGTCAGTGCCGGCGGTGGTCCTGGATGGTCATCCGCGGGCCAAAGGTGGGTTTGCGGAAGCCGGAACTCTGGATCATCCGCACCACCCGCTGCCGGTGCCCCCGCCAGGGCTCCAGCAGCTCCAGCATCCCGGCGTCGTCCGTCCGTCGTCCGGTCAGGGCAGCCCCCACGTAGGCCGCAAGGTGGTAGTCGCCCACGGAGATGGAATCCGGGCACCCGTGGGTGCGCTGCACTACTTCGGCTGCCGTCCAGATCCCGATGCCCGGGATAACCTGCATCTTCTCCGCCGCTTCCAGCGCCGGCAGCGCCGCGAGCCGTTCCAGCGCGACGGCGGAGCGCAGCGCACGCATTACAGTGGCTGAACGCTGGGGGCCCACCCCGGCCTTGTGCCACTCCCAGCTGGGAATCTGCAGCCACTGCGCGGCCGTTGGGGCCACCACCAGGCCGGCCGGCGTCGACGTCCCGGCCAGCGGCGCCGGCGTCCCGTAACGGTGCACCAGGTAGCGGTAGGCGCGACGGGCCTCGATCACCGTCACTTTCTGTTCCAGGATGATCGGCACCAGCTGGTCCACCATGCGGCCGCTGGACGGCAGCCGGAGGGCCAGGCTGCGGCGGCGGGCCTCCCGCACCATGCGCGGCAGCGTTGCGTGGAAGGCGGGCTCATCGAAGCCCGCCCAGTCGTCGCCGGCACCCAGCAGGCGGGGTGCTGCCCGGACGGCGGCCGCTGCCCCGGGGCCCCACGCCTGGATATCCACCAACGGGCCGCACTCCGCGCCGCCCCCGGCAGGGGTGAGCCGCAGGGTGGCCGGACCTTCCGGTGTGGTGAAGGCATTCCAGATAACGTCCCCCTGCACGCAGAAGGACGGATCGCTGTTGCCGCGCAGGAGCGGGCCAAGGGTCCGGGAAAGGCTGTAAGGGCCTTCCGGATACCAGCGCAGGGACTGGTCCGCCGCGGCCGCAAGCCGGGGAGGTGCCGCTGCGATCGTCATGCCTTCCATCGTCCCACGGACCACCGACACCGGCGGGACCATCGGCCCCTCTGCGCTTCCCGCGGAAGGCTGATCCCGCCGCATTTCCAGCTTGGTCAGGGCACCCCGGAGACGGCCCAGAGTGCCACCACGGCCAGCGGCACGGTCAGGACCACGGCCACCAGGCCGGCCAGCGCGAAGCCACCCCACTTGATGGGCACATTCAGCACCCGTAGCCGTTCGTGCCACAGCAGCGTGGCCAGCGACGCCCACGGAGTCACCAGCGGGCCCAGGTTCACCCCGATCAGCAGGGCGGCAAGCCGGACCGGTGAACCCGCCACCGGTTCCAGGGCAAGGTACGCGGGGAGGTTGTTGGCAGCGTTCGCCGCCCCGGCGCCGAGCGCGGCCAGCTGCAGCAGCGCAGGCAAGCTGTCACCGGTCCCGGCCACACCCGCCAGCAGGGTGGTAAGGCCGTGCGCATGCAGGGCCTCCATCAGCATGAACAGCCCCACCGTCAGCATCAGCGGCCGCCACGGGACCATGGACCACCGCAGGGCCGAGGGGCGGCGCCGGAGGAAGACCGCCACCAGGACGGCGGCGGCGGCAAGCGCCGGGTACTGGACCGGCAGCCCGGACACCAGCGCAGGCAGCAGGACCACCAGCGTGATCCCCGCGGCTTTCAGCAGGGTCCGGTCGCGGACCGGACGCGAGGGCTGCGGCCCGTACGTTCCGCGCAGGTCCCGCCGGAAGGCCAGCCAGAGCAGGGCAAGGGGGACCAGCACGCCAACCAGGGCGGGAGCCCACACCAGCCCCGCGAAACGCCAAGGACTCAGGCCCAGCCGGTCCTGCGCCAGGAGGTTGGTCAGGTTGGACACCGGCAGCAGCAGGGAAGCGGTGTTGGCCAGCCAGATGCTGGTGAGCGCGAACGGCAGCGGCGGGATTTTGGCGTGCACGGCCAGCAGCACCACCACGGGGGTCACCAGTACTGCGGTGGTGTCCAGGGACAGGAACACGGTGGACACCGTGGCCACGGCCACCACCAGGAGCCACAGGAGGAAAACCCGGCCCCGGCCCAGGGCGGCAAGGCGGTCGGTCACCACCCGGAAAAGCCCTGCCTCGTCCACCAGTTCGGTGACCAGGGACATGGCGAGCACGAAGGCCAGGATGGGGATGGTGCGGGATGCCAGGTCCCCGAAAGCCGGGACGGGCAGCACACCGGTTGCCAGGGTTACTAGGCCTGCTGCCAGGGTTGCGCCGGGCAGCAGGTAGCTGCGGGCGGCTTTCAGCCATGCGGACTGCTTCACCGGCCTATCCTCCCACCCGCGGCAGGGATCGGCGCGCAGGAAGCGGTAGCTTTGTACCTATGAAGTACGCCCAGTCCATCCTGGACCTCATCGGCAATACCCCGCTCATCAAACTCAACCACGTGACTGAGGGCATCAAGGCCACCGTCCTGGTCAAACTGGAGTACCTGAACCCCGGCGGATCCATCAAGGACCGGATCGCCGCGCAGATGATCGAGGATGCCGAGCGCGAGGGAAAGCTCAAACCCGGCGGCACCATTGTGGAACCCACCTCAGGCAATACCGGGGTGGGCCTTGCCCTGGTGGCGCAGCAGAAGGGCTACAAATGCGTCTTCGTGGTTCCGGACAAAGTGGGCGAGGACAAGCGTGCCGTGCTCCAGGCCTACGGCGCGGAAGTGGTGGTCACGCCCACCTCCGTCCCGCCGGACAGCCCGCAGAGCTACTACGGCGTCTCGGACCGCATCACCCGGGAGACGCCCGGGGCCTATAAGCCTGACCAGTTCTCCAACCCGGCCGCGCCCGGCAGTCACTACAAGACCACTGGTCCGGAGATCTGGCGGGACACTGACGGCAGGGTCACCCACTGCGTCATCGGCGCCGGTACCGGCGGCACCATCACCGGCACCGGCCGGTACCTCAAGGAGGTATCAGCTGACAGGCCGGAGGCCGACGGCGGCGTGGTCCGGATCATCGGCGCCGATCCCGAAGGATCGGTGTACTCAGGCGGCACCGGGCGGCCCTACTTCGTCGAGGGCGTCGGCGAGGACATGTGGCCGGGCAACTACGACAAGTCCATCCCGGACAAGGTGATCGCCGTCAGCGACGCCGACTCCTTCAGCATGACCCGCCGGCTGGCCCGTGAAGAGGGACTGCTGGTGGGCGGATCCTCCGGCATGGCTGTAGTAGCCGCGCTGAAGGCTGCGCGCAACCTGCCCGAAAGTGCCGTCGTCGTGGTGATCCTGCCGGACTCCGGCCGCGGCTACCTGGCCAAAATCTTCAATGACCAGTGGATGCGTTCCTACGGGTTCCTCTCCGGCGGCGAGGAAACCTCCGTGGGGGAAGTCATCAAATCCAAGACCGGCGAGCTGCCGGACCTGGTGCACATCCACCCTAACGAGTCGGTCCGCGACGTCATCAACATCATGAACGAGTTCGGCGTCAGCCACATCCCCGTCCTCTCGCAGGAGCCGCCGGTGGTCATGGGCGAGGTCCTGGGCGCCGTGGACGAACGCACCCTCACCGCCAAACTGTTCCGCGGCGAAGCAAAGCTGACGGACAAGATCTCCGAACACATGGGCCCCAAGCTGCCCGTGATCGGCTCACTGGAAACCATCTCCGCGGCCAGGGAACTGCTCTCTGACACGGACACCCTGATGGTCACGTTTGTAGGCGCGCCCGTGGGCATCCTCACCCGGCACGACCTGCTGGCCTATCTCAGCAACTGATCTGCGCTACCCGTTAGGAGCACCCATGCCTGCCTCTGAAAACCAAGGTTTCAACACCCGCGCCGTCCATGCCGGCCAGGCCTTCGAACCCCGCACCGGAGCCGTGGTCCCGCCGCTGCACTTCAGTTCCACGTACGCGCAGGACGGCATCGGCGGCCTGCGCAGCGGCTACGAGTACGGCCGGGGCGGCAACCCCACCCGGGACGCGTTGCAGGAGCAGTTGGCCGCACTGGAACTGGGCACGCACGCCTACAGCTTCAGCTCCGGGCTCGCCGCGGAGGACGCCCTGATCCGGGCGCTCACCCGCCCCGGAGACCACATCGTGCTGGGCAACGACGCGTACGGCGGCACCTACCGGCTGATCAGCCGGGTGCTGGGGGACTGGGGGATCGGTAACACCCCCGTGGACATGGCCAACCTGGACCGGGTCCGCCATGCAGTGGCGGCGCACAAGACCCGGTTCGTCTGGGTGGAAACGCCGTCCAACCCGCTGATGAAGATCACCGACATCGTGGCGCTCGCCGACATTGCGCACGACGCCGGGGCCCTCCTGGTGGTGGACAACACCTTCGCGTCCCCCTACCTCCAGAACCCGCTCGCCCTGGGTGCGGACGTGGTGGTCCACTCCACCACCAAATACATCGGCGGCCACTCCGACGTGGTGGGCGGCGCCGTCGTGGTCAAAGACGCGGAACTGGCGGAGAAGATCGGCTTCGTGCAGTTCGCCGTCGGCGCCGTGTCCGGACCCATGGATGCCTTCCTGACCACCCGCGGACTCAAGACCCTCGGCGTGCGGATGGACCGCCACAGCGAGAACGGGCAGGCCGTGGCCGAGTGGCTGCTGGAGCGCCCGGAGGTGGAAGCGGTCCTCTATCCGGGGCTGCCGGACCACCCGGGCCACGAGCTCGCCAAAAAGCAGATGCGCAAGTTCGGCGGCATGGTGTCCGTCCAGTTCAAGGGCGGTGAAGCTGCCGCCCGCAAGGTGGCCGAGTCCACGTCCGTGTTCACGCTGGCGGAATCCCTCGGCGGAATCGAGTCACTGATGAACTACCCCTCCGAAATGACGCACGCCTCAGTCAAGGGCACGGAGCTGGCCGTCCCGGTGAACCTGCTGCGCTTGTCCTGCGGCATTGAGGACAAGGAAGACCTGATCGCGGACCTGGACCGGGCGTTCTCCAACATCGCGTAACAACAAACTGGCCTGTGGCTTTCTTGAAGAAAGTCAACTAGCGTTGCCGGTATGCCTCTTCGATCCGACTGGTCCCAACGCACCTGCAGCATGGCCCGCGGCCTGGATGTCCTGGGTGATCCCTGGTCCATCCTGGTCCTGCGCGAGGTCTTCTTCGGCAACGGACGCTTCGACGCGATGAAGAGCCGGCTGGAGGTGGCGGACTCAGTCCTCACCAAGCGGCTGGCAGGCCTGGTGGAGTCCGGACTGCTGGAGAAGAAGGCGTACGACGACGGCGGCCGCACCCGCCAGGAATACGTCCTCACCTCCAGGGGCGAGGACGCCCTGCCGGTCCTGAACGCGGTGACCATCTGGGCAGAGAAGCATCTGCCGGCACCGTCGGACCAGGCGCACCTCCACGTCATCCATTCCGGCTGCGGCAAAGCCACCAGCTCGGCGGACACCTGCACCGAATGCGGGGAACGGCTCACCGCGGCGAACACCAGCTGGCACAGCCGTTCGCGGTCTGAACGGCCCATCCCGTTGTCCACCGCCGCAGGGAACGGACCGGCCGCGTGAGCCCCCCGCTCAAGAAAACAGCGGACGCAGCAGCGCTGCAAGGCGGCCGAGGCCCGCGCCGCCGCCTGCACCCTGCCTGGACCGTCGCCGCCGTTGCTTTCCTGGCGCTGGTGGGTGCGGCAGGTTTCCGGGCCGCGCCCGGCGTCCTCATGGTCCCGCTCCAGCAGGAGTTTGGCTGGTCCACCACGGTCCTGTCGGCGGCGGTCAGCATCAACCTGGTCCTCTTCGGCCTCACCGCCCCGTTCGCCGCCGCCCTCATGGAACGGTTCGGCATCAGGGCCGTCACGGCAACGGCCCTGGTCCTGATCGGCACGGGCAGCGCACTGACCGTCCTGGTAAACCAGTCCTGGCAGATCCTGCTGACCTGGGGCCTGCTGATCGGCCTTGGCACCGGCTCCATGGCCCTGGTCTTCGCCGCCACCATCGCCAACACGTGGTTCACCAAAAGCCGCGGACTGGTGATCGGTATCCTCACTGCCGGCAGCGCGGCCGGGCAGCTGGTCTTCCTGCCGTTCATCGCCTTGCTCGCGCAGGACCCCGGCTGGCGCCAGGCCTCCCTGCTCATCGCTGCCGGCGCCCTGGCCGTGGTCCCGCTGGTGCTGAAGTTCCTCAAGAACTCGCCGGCCGACGTCGGGGTGCTGCCCTATGGTGCTGCGCCTGCGGACGCCGAAACCCAGGAGGCCGCACCGGTCCAGGACAGCGGGCCCCGAGCCAACGCCGCCGTCCGGGCCCTGCAGGTGCTCCGGCGCGCCAGCAAAGTGCGGACCTTCTGGGCCCTCGCAGCGGGCTTCGCCATCTGCGGCGCCACCACCAACGGCCTGATCGGCACCCACTTCATCCCCTCCGCGCACGACCACGGGATGCCGGAAACCACCGCCGCGGGCCTGCTGGCCGTCGTCGGGATCTTCGACATCGCCGGCACCATCGCCTCGGGCTGGCTGACCGACCGCTTCAACCCCCGCGTCCTGCTGGCCGTCTACTACCAGTTCCGCGGCATCGGCCTGCTGGTGCTGCCGCTGCTGCTGAACGCCGAGGTGCAGCCCAGCATGATCGTGTTCGTGGTCATCTATGGCCTGGACTGGGTGGCCACCGTCCCGCCGACGGCAGCCATCTGCCGCGAAACGTTCGGAGCCGACGGCAGCGTGGTCTTCGGATGGGTGTTTGCGGCCCACCAGCTGGGCGCCGCGGCAGCCGCCATCGCCGCCGGAGCCCTCCGTGACGCCACCGGGCACTACACCTACGCCTGGTTTGGCGCCGCGGCCATGTGCACCATCGCCGCCGTCATCAGCGCCACCATCCGCCGGCACCACAGCCCGCGGGAAGCCGAGCCCGCCACGACCTGACACGGGGCGCGGCTAGGCTGGTCGGATGGAACCCCTTGCACCCGTCCCTGCCCGCCCCGTTGCCCTGGTCACCGGGGTGGGCCGGCTGGCCGGCATCGGTGCCGGCATCGCCCGCCAGCTGGCCGCTGACGGGTGGGACCTGGCCCTGTCCTACTGGGCCGACTATGACGCCCGCATGCCGTGGGGGAGCGAGCCCGAGGACGTGGTCCGCCTCACCGCGGAACTGGAAGCCTTCGGCGCGCAGGTCCACGTCCTGTCCGCCGACCTCCAGGATCCCGGAGTTCCGGACCGGCTCATGGCTGAGGCCGCCCAGCTGGCCGGACCGCTGCAGGGCCTGGTGCTCAGCCACGCCGAATCGGTTGACTCCGGCGTGCTGGACACCACGGTGGAATCCTTCGACCGGCATTTCGCCGTCAACACCCGCGGCAGCTGGCAGTTGATCGCCGCGTTTGCGCGGCAGGCCACGGACGACGGCGGCGCGATCGTCGCGCTGACCAGTGACCACACGGCGTTCAACCTTCCCTACGGCGCCTCGAAGGGGGCACTGGACCGGATCGTGATCGCCGCCGCCCGGGAGCTGGGCCCGCAGGGGATTTCCGCGAATGTCCTGAACCCGGGGCCGGTGGATACCGGCTGGATGACCCCCGAGATCCGTGACGAGCTCACGGCGCAGCAGCCGGGCGGCCGCCTGGGCACACCTGCGGACGTTGCCAGGACCGTGGCCTTCCTGCTCTCGCCGGCCGGACGGTGGGTGTCCGGGCAGCTGATCAAGGCCGACGGCGGTTTCTCCGCCTAAGCCGTCATGGCCGCCGTGGCAGCACGACGTCAGTGGAAGGCGCCGAGACCCGTGACGTGCCGGCCCAGGACCAAAGTGTGCACCTCGTCCGTCCCCTCGTAGGTGCGCACCGATTCCAGGTTTGCGGCGTGCCGCAGCGGAGAGTAGTCCGTGGTGATGCCGTTGCCGCCCAGGATGGAGCGGGCCTCGCGGGCGATCCGGATGGCTTCGCGGACGTTGTTCAGCTTGCCCAGCGAGATCTGTTCGGGCCGGAGGGTTCCCGCGTCCTTGAGCCGGCCCAGGTGCAGTGCCAGCAAGGTGCCTTTCTGGATCTCCACCAGCATGTCCACCAGCTTCTGCTGGGTGAGCTGGTAGCCCGCCAGCGGCTTCCCGAACTGCAGCCGCTCCAGCGAATATTCCAGTGCCGCCTCGTAGGAATCGCGGGCGGCGCCCATGGCACCCCAGGCGATCCCGTACCGGGCCTCGTTCAGGCAGGTGAACGGGCCGCGAAGACCCCGCGCACCCGGGAGCAGGGCCTCCGGACCCAGCCGGACGCCGTCAAACACCACGTCGCACTGGATGGATGCGCGCATGGACAGTTTGTTTGTAATGGGCGTGGCCGTGACGCCGGGGGTACCGGCCGGCACCAGGAAACCGTGGACGCCGTCGTCCGTAATGGCCCACACCACCATGACACCGGCCACCGAGGCCAGCCCGATCCAGCGCTTGGCGCCGTTGAGCACCCAGCCGGCGTCGTCGCCGCTGCCGTCCCGGACCGCGGAGGTGGCCATGGAAGCGGGGTCTGAACCGGCCGTGGGCTCGGTCAGGGCGAAGCACCCGATCACCTCGCCGGCAGCCATCCGGGGCAGCCATTCCTGCTTCTGTTCCTCGGAACCCCACGTGTGGATGGCGGTCATGGCCAACGACCCCTGGACGGAGACGAACGTGCGGATACCGGAATCGCCGGCCTCCAGTTCCATCGCCGCGAGGCCGTATTCGACGGCGGACCGGCCCGGACAGCCATAGCCCTCCAGGTGCATGCCCAGGACGCCGAGCTCGCCCAGTTCCGTCGCCAGCTCCAGGGGAAAAACAGCGTCTTCATACCAGCGGGCGATCTCCGGCCGGATCCGCTGGTGGGTGAAGTCGCGGACCTTTTGCCGGAGCTCCAGCTCCTCCGTGGACAGGAGGGCATCAAGGTCCAGGATGTCGGACGGGGAGGCGGTCATCGCTTTACCTCAAAGTAGCCGCGGGTGGAAGGCAGGAACCGGCAGACGGCGGCCAGCACCACGCCCAGGGCCAGCAGCACTACGCCGCTGACAAACGCGCCGCCGACGCCGAAGATCCGGGTGTCGCCGTAGGCCGGGTCCCACATCTGGACTGCCGAGATGAAGAACGCGGCCGTCAGCAGCAGCGCCCCCACAAGAGGAAGGATGCCACGGAACCAGAGGTTGCGGGCCGAATCCCGGAGGGTTCCGCGGAAGTACCAGAAGCACGCGAACCCGGTCAGGGCGTAGTAGAACGCGATGAACAGGCTGATGGCGCTGATGGAGTCCGCCAGCAGGTTTTCGCTGAGCAGGCTCATGGCCACGTAATAGGCGGCTGCGGCGGCACCCATCACCTTGGTGGAAAAACCCGGTGTCTGGTTGCGCGGGTGCACCTCGCCGAACCTGGCCGGTAGGGCGCCGTGGACACCCATGGACAGCGTGCCGCGGGCGGTGGGCAGGATGGTGGTCTGCGTGGAGGACAGGACGGAGGCCAGCACCGCAACCGCGATCAGCCAGCCCCACGGTCCCAGCACCACATCCTTCATGGCCAGGAACACGTCGTCCTGGTTGGCCTCATTGCCCAGCCCGATCCCCTCGGAGCCCACGGTGGCGTACATCATCACCAGCAGCGCCACGGAAACGTAGATTGCCACCAGGACGAAGGCCGAGATCACGGCGCCGCTGCCGGGGGTGGTGGATGGGTCCTCGGTTTCCTCGTTGACGGCCAGGCAGGTGTCCCAGCCCCAGTAGATGAACAACGCCAGGAGGGCCCCATGAACCACGGCTCCGGGGTCGGCAAAGGCACCCACCGGGTTGAACCATTCGAAGTCGAAGGCCTGTCCCTCGGGTGCCCCGCCCACGATCCGCACGACGATGGCCAGGGCGAAGACGCCCAGCGCAATGTACTGGATGTAGGTCAGGACCCGCTGGACGTGCTCGCCCAGCCGGATACCGCGATAGTTCACCAAGGTCATCAGCACGATGAACAGCAGGCCCGTCCCGGTGACCACCAGCTTGTTCTGCGCCAGCGACCCGTCACCCACCAGCAGCCACAGGTACTGGCCCGCCACCTGCGCCAGGTTGGCCAGGACCACGATCCCGGCCAGCGCCACGCCCCAGCCGCCCAGCCAGCCGGCCCAGGGACCGAAAGCCTGCCGTGACCAGGTGAACGTGGTGCCGCAGTCAGGGATGGCGCTGTTGAGCTCGCGGAACGCATAGGCGATGAAGAGGACGGGGATGAAGCCCAGCAGCAGGATCAGGGGAGTGTAGTTGCCGTTGACGGCAACGATCAGGCCCAGGGTGGCAGCCAGTGAATACACCGGGGCGGTGGAGGCCAGCCCCAGCATCACCGAATCGCCCAGGTCCAGGATCCCGGCCCGGAGTCCCTTGCCCGGCACCGGGGCGCCGGCCCCGCCGCCGTGGCTGCCCGCCGTCGTCATGTCCGTGCTCATAGGGTGATTCCTGCCTTGGTGGAGTTGGCCACGGCCGAAAGCGGCGCCGGGGCGTCGATGGTGTTGGGCACAAAGCGGCAGAAGTAGTCCGTGACCGGCCCGTCCGATTCGCGGATGCCGCAGCCTACGGACTCGCCATCCACCACCCACAGGCCCAGGACGGGGCGGTTGCCGTCGAAGTCGGGGAGCGGGTGGTACTGCTGGTAGCACCAGCCCTCGCGGCCGTAGCCGCCGGGCTGCTCCAGCGTGAGGCCGTCCGCGTGGATGCGGATGTTGTCGCCTTCGCGGCCGTGCAGGGGCTTGGCCACCCATTCCTTCAGCGGCCCCGGGTCCGTGAGGTACGCGGGCAGCAGGTTGGGGTGGTTGGGGTAGAGGTGCCACAGTGCCGCGAGCAGGGCCTTGTTGGAGAGCAGCATCTTCCAGGCCGGCTCCACCCAGCGCGGGTTGTGGGCGCGCTCCAGCAGGCGGGGGCCGAATTCCTCCTTCATCATCAGCTCCCACGGGTAGAGCTTGAAGATGGTGCTGATCATGAAGTTGTCCAGGTCCACGAACCGGTTCAGGTTGGGGTCCCAGCCAATATCGGACATGTTGATGCCGATGGTGGTCCAACCTGCCTGGCTGGCGACGTCGCGCATATAGGCGGCCGTCATCCAGTCCTCGCCGGATTCCTCCACTTCCGAGTGGGCAACGTGCAGCGTGCTCATTCCGGTGCGGTACTGGAACTTCTTCCACTGCCGGATCAGGGCCTCGTGGATGCCGTTCCACTGGTCCTTTTCCGGGTAGACATCCTGCAGCCAGAACCACTGCGCGACGGCGGCCTCGATGAGCCCGGTGGGGGTGTCGGCGTTGTATTCGAGCATCTTGGCGGGGCCGCCCTGGCCGTCGTAGATGAAATCGAACCGGCCGTACACGTCCACGTCACCGGCCTGCAGCGATTCGGCGGCAAGCTCAAGGGCCTGCGGACCGATGCCGATGCTCCCCATGGCGCCGGTGGCAAGGAACTTGGCTGCCTCCACGCACATCCGGTGCATGTCCTCGGCCGCGAGCTCAAGGGTTTCCACCTCCTCCGTGGTGAACTCGTAGTACGCCGATTCGTTCCAGTACTCGATCCGGCGCCCGTCATCCATGGTGGTGGTGGAAAAAACCAGGCCCTGCTCTTCGATCTTCTGCTTCCAGCCCGGGCGGGGCTCAGACAACATCCGTTTCATGCTTCAGCCTCCCGAGACCTTGCCGCCGCCGCTTGAGCCGCTCTTGGCGCTGGAACCGAACCCGCCGCGGCTGACCGTGCCGCCCTTGCTGCTGTAGCCCGTGGACGCCTTGGCGCCGGTGGGGACGGTGCGCGTGTAGTTGGGCGCGGTGGACCTGTTCTGCCCGATGGGCGGCACGCTTGCGCCGCGGGAGTAGAAGTACCAGGCATAGATGCCGCCGCTGCGGCCGGCGGAACTGTCGCAGTTGGTGTCGGAGACGCGCTCGCCGGTTTCGTCGTTGAAACAGACCTGTGCGTACTCCGGATCATCCTCGTTGCTGGCAACCACCGCCGTGATGGTGCCGGCCAGGAGCGCCGTCACGCCCAGGCCCACCACCACGGTGCGACGCTGGGAGCGCTTCTTGCGGGCGGCCGCCTGGTTGAGCTGCTTCTCCCGCTCGCGCGCGAACGGGTCCACCGGGGCGACGGGCTCATTGAGGAGTTCCGGACGCAGGTCCGGCTTGGGAACCTGCCAGGGCGGTGGCTTGGCAGTGTTGCCCGCACCAGTGGCGCCTTCCTGTGCCGGCCCGTTCTCCGGATCCTCTTTTGGGTCTTTCTGGTTCGGGTCCACGGCGTCCCCCTCGATTCGTCGCGCGATTTGGGCACAGCACTGCACCCCCAATGCAAGTCTCGATTCAGCGTAGTCCCTGCCGGTCCCGCCTGCGAGCAGGGACGCAGTGCAGGAACAGGGGAGAACTGCCCATTGCGCGCCCGTTCAGATGTGGTTTTGCCGGACCCTAGACTGATGCCATGGAATCAGGTTCTGTGCTCGCCGTCTGCCGCGTCCACCAGCTCGTGGGGGACCAAAGCTCCGTGGGTGTCACAGCCATCGACAAACGTCCGGCCAGTGGTCCGGTCAAGGTGCACAAGCTGGGCCTGCGCGGGGACATCCAGGCCAACAGGGCCCACCACGGCGGGGAGGATCAGGCCGTCTATGCCTATTCCCAGGCCGACGCCGACTTCTGGAGTGCTGAGCTGGGCCGGGAGCTGCCGCCGGGCAGCTTCGGTGAGAACCTCAGGGTGGCCGGCATCGATGCCACCCACGCGGTGATCGGTGAACGCTGGATGATGGGCTCCGGCGTCGAACTCGAAGTCACTTCCCCGCGCACCCCCTGCGCCACCTTCCAGCGCCGGATGAAGGAACCCCAGTGGGTGAAGCGGTTCGCCGACGAGGGGCGGGTGGGGACATACCTCCGCGTCATCCGCACCGGCAGCATCCAGGCCGGGGACACCATCGAACGGACGTTCGTCCCGCGCCACGGGGTCACCATCGGCCAGTGGTTCAGTGCGCCGGACGCAGCGGCCGTTGAGGCACTGCGGGCTGCAGAGGCCGACGGCGAGATCCGGCTCCAGGACGAATACCACGCCAGGTTTGAGGTACTGCTGCGGCGGCTGGGACGGTAGCACCGCCCCGTCCAACAGCCGTGCGGACGGCGGTGTGCGCAAGCTCACCGCCGTCACCGGGCCCTTAATTTCCGGTCCGCGGTGTGGGTGCCCTACACTGGAAACATCCCCCACTCCGGAAATCCCTTTTTCCTGCCCAATTCTTGAGGCAGGACTGGCAAGTGTTGGGGCCCGCGCAAGCGATGCGGGCATTTTCATAGGGAGAGCCGGCTAAAGAAAACGCTGTACAGACTGCTGGGATAGCAGCCAAGAGATGCAGCGCGAAGTCCTGCCACGGGATTGCGAAAGCGCCGGACTTCTGTGACCGGCCGGTCAACGTTTGCCCGGCATCATCGGCACGTGTACTGCGGCTCCGCTCACCTCGGGTAGTGCCGCCTGGCCCCCTATGGATGAGGAATATCTCTCTTATGCCTGAAAATCAGAACGAAACCACCGCTGTTGTCGAGGACGCCCCCGTGGCTGCCGCCGAGGCTCCCGTAACCGCTCCCGCCGCCGAGGCTCCCGTAACCGCTCCCGCCGCCGAGGCTCCCGTAACCGCTCCCGCGGCGGATGCCCCGGCTGCCGACTCAGACGCCGACGAAGACACCGTCAAGTTCGCCGACCTCGGCATCGACGGCCGCGTCCTGGCCGCCCTGCAGGATGTCGGGTACGAAAAGCCGTCCCCCATCCAGGCAGCCACCATCCCGCTGCTGCTTGAAGGCCGCGACGTAGTGGGCCTGGCGCAGACCGGTACCGGCAAGACTGCAGCATTCGCAGTGCCGGCGCTGTCCCGCCTGGCCGAGCTTCACGACCTCAACGGCCCCTCCCGCAAGACCCAGGCCCTGGTCCTGGCTCCCACCCGCGAGCTGGCCCTCCAGGTTGCCGAGGCCTTCACCTCCTACGCCAAGCACATCGATGACTTCACCGTGCTGCCCGTCTATGGCGGCTCCGCCTACGGCCCCCAGCTCGCTGGCCTGCGCCGCGGCGCACAGGTGGTTGTGGGTACCCCCGGCCGCGTGATCGACCACATCTCCAAGGGTTCCCTTGACCTGTCCGAGCTCCAGTACCTGGTGCTGGATGAGGCTGACGAGATGCTGCGCATGGGCTTCGCCGAAGACGTGGAACAGATCTTCCAGCAGACCCCTGAGGACCGCCAGGTGGCGCTGTTCTCGGCCACCATGCCGGGCCAGATCCGCCGGATGTCCAAGCAGTACCTGAACAATCCCGCTGAGGTCCAGGTCAAGTCCAAGACCACCACCGGCGCCAACACCCGCCAGCGCTACCTGCAGATCATGGGCCCGCAGAAGCTGGACGCCATGACCCGCATCCTTGAGGTGGAGGAGTTCGACGGCGTCATCGCCTTCGTGCGCACCAAGATGGCCACCGAGGACCTGGCTGACAAGCTGCGCGCCCGCGGCTTCCAGGCCGCCGCCATCAACGGCGACATCCCGCAGCAGCAGCGTGAGCGCACCGTTGACGCGCTGAAGGAAGGCCGGATTGACATCCTGGTCGCCACCGACGTCGCCGCCCGCGGTCTCGACGTTGAGCGCATCAGCCACGTCATCAACTACGACATCCCGCACGACACCGAGTCCTACGTGCACCGCATTGGCCGCACGGGCCGTGCCGGCCGCTCCGGCGAAGCGATCCTGTTCATGACGCCGCGCGAGAAGTACCTGCTGCGTTCCATTGAGAAGGCCACCCGCCAGCCGGTGGAACAGATGCACCTGCCTACGGCCGAGACCGTGAACACGCTGCGCCTGGGCAAGTTTGCCGACAAGATCACAGAGACCCTCGCGTCCGAGGATGTTGCAGCCTTCCGTGACCTCATCGCTTCCTACGAAGAAGAGCACAACGTTCCCGCTGCCGAGATTGCCGCGGCCCTCGCGGTCATGGCACAGGGCGGCCAGCCGCTGCTGGTCAAGGAACTGGCTGCGGCTCCCGAGTTCCAGAAGCGCGAGCGGTCCAAGGATGGCTTCGGCTCCCGTGGGCCTACCCGTGCGCTGACCGAGGGCAACGCCACCTACCGCATCGCAGTGGGCCGCCGCCAGCGCGTCATGCCCGGGTCCATCGTCGGCGCCATTGCCAACGAGGGCGGCATCTCCTCGGCCCAGATCGGCGGCATCGACATCCGTTCGGACCACTCCCTGGTGGAGCTCCCGGCGGACCTGAGCCCCGAGCAGCTGCGTGCACTGTCCCGCACCCGGATCGGCGGCGAGCTGATCCACCTTGAGCTGGACAACGGCCGCAAGCCCTCGAGTGACCGCGGCGCCTACCAGGGCAACCGTGGCGGAAACTTCAAGGGCAACGGCGGGTTCAAGAAGGAATTCCGGAAGAACGACGGCGAGCGCTCCTCCGCTGACCGTGGTGGCCGTTCCTACAGCGACCGTTCGGAGCGGTCGTTCAGCGACCGTGGCGACTCCCGCTTCGCCGGCCACGGCGACGGTGCCCGCAAGCCTCGCAGCGGCAGCGACAGCGGACACCGCGACTTCAACCGCAAGGGCAAGTGGTAAACACTTCCCCTGCGGTGAGTGATTGACGACGGCGATGGGCCGGCTTTCGAGCCGGCCCATCGGCGTTTAACCGGTACCCGCGTGTGGTGATGGACACATTCCGGCCCCGGCATGAACGGGAGTGGCGTCTGAGACCCTCCTCCCGGCGTCGGGACAACCACCCTCCAGTGCCCCTTCCGCCCCGGAATCACGCGGAAAAGGGCGCCTTCGGGGTGCTGCCAGCGTGCGCCTCCCCGGGCCGGGGGAGTGGCTGGACGCCGATTTGTTGGTGCGTAAATCTTCCGGTAGAGTATTTACTCGTTGCCCCCCTAGCTCAGTGGTAGAGCGCGTTCTTGGTAAGAACGAGGTCACCGGATCGATTCCGGTGGGGGGCTCTGAATGAGGGCCTGCGTCAAGGCGGTTTTGACCGGCTTGACGCAGGTTTTTCTCATTCGTGGCGGTGTAGCTCAGTTGGTTAGAGCGCACGACTCATAATCGTGAGGTCGGGAGATCGAGCCTCCCCACCGCTACAGGCTAAGCCCCCGGAATCCCCCGAGATTCCGGGGGCTTTCCTGTTTCCCGGATCCGCAGTAGCTTGGCACCACCAGGCGGACGGGGATTCGGTGGACATTGTTGCAGCGGTGATGGAGCCGTTCCGGTGGCTGGTCTCGGTCATCATGGTGGCTTTCCACGACGGGCTCAGTGCCGCGGGCATGCCTGCTGCGGACGGTTGGACGTGGACGCTGGCCATCATCGGGCTGGTGCTGGTGATCCGTGCGGCCTTAATTCCTGTGTTCCTGGCCCAGGTCCGGGCACAGCGCCGGATGCGGTTCCTGCAGCCGGACCTGATGGAGTTGCAGGACCGGTACAAGGGCCGCACGGACCAGGCCTCGCGGCAGGCCATGGCCCAGGAGCAGATGGCCCTCTACCGGAAGCACGGCACCAACCCGTTCTCAGCCTGCCTCCCGCTGCTGATCCAGACGCCGTTCTTCCTGGCCCTTTTCCAGGTGCTCTCCGGGATCTCCAACGCGTCGGGGCACGGTGAGGGCATTGGGTCGCTGTCACGGGACCAGGTGGTCCAGTTCGATTCCGCCACAATTCTCGGGGCTCCGCTGTCCGCCTCGCTGCTGCACGGCGGCGGCGACCCCACCGCCGTGGCCGTGCCCGCCGTCGTGATGATCCTGGTGATGACCGCTTCCCAGATCCTGACGCAGAAACTGGTGGCCGCACGCGGCATGGCGGGCATGGCGGGCACAGCGGGCGCCGGTCCTGAGCTGCTGCAGCGGCGGGTCATCCTTGTGGGGCTGCCCCTGGTCTTCGGCGTGGGCGGAATCTTCTTCCCCATTGGCGTCCTGGTGTACTGGACGGTCTCCAACCTCTGGACGCTGGGACAGCAGTTCCTGGCCTCCCGGAACCGCTGAGCACGGCACAGCCCTGGACCCCGTCGCCGGCGGGGCCTGTTCCTGGCGGAATTCCCCCGGCAGAATGGGCCCATGGCGAAGCTGATCTACTCCGCAATCATGTCCATCGACGGCTACACGGCGGACACCGACGGCAATTTCACCTGGTCTGCGCCGGACGAGGAGGTGCATGCCTTCGTCAACGACCTCGAACGGGACGTGGGCACCCACCTCCTGGGCCGCCGCATGTATGAGGTGATGTCCGTCTGGGAAACCATGGACACCCGGGATGAGCCGCCCGTCATCCAGGACTACGCCCGTATCTGGCGCGCGGCGGACAAGGTAGTGTACTCAACCTCGCTGGGCCACGTTGGCACGGACCGTACCCGGCTGGAACGCCGGTTCGATCCCGGTGCCATAAGGGACCTGAAAGGGGACAGCGACCGGGACATCAGCATCGGTGGCCCCACCCTCGCCGCACACGCCCTCAAGGCCGGGCTGGTGGACGAATGCCAGCTCTTCATCAACCCGGTGGCCGTCGGCGGTGGCCTGCGCTTCCTGCCTGACGGGCTGAAGGCGCAGCTGGAGCTGGTGGACCAGCGCAGGTTCGGCAACGGGGTGGCGTACCTGCGCTACCGTGCCCGCTGAACCGCTGCGGTCCCGGCCCTGGGCTGGACCGCGAGGAGGGTGAACAGCAGCGCCGCCAGTGCCGTACCCACCAGCAGGAGCAGGCCGATCGAGTAGCTGCGCGTTGCGGCGTCGTAGGTTGCGCCCATGACCAGCGGCGGGAAGTAGCCGCCCAGGCCGCCGGCGGCGCTGACGATGCCACTGATGCTGCCCACCTTTCCAGCCGGGGACAGGACACCCACCCAGGCGAACACCCCGCCCGTCCCCAGCCCCAGCGCCGCGGCCATGGCAACGAAGGTGGCACCGGCGGGCACCTCGCCGTCGGGCCTGAGGTTGACCACCCAGCCCAGGACGGCGACGGCGGCCAGCGCCACGAGCACCACTGGCTTGGGGCCCAGCTTGTCCGCCAGCACCCCGCCCACCGGCCGCGCAAGGACGGCCGCCAGGGCAAAACCGGCGGTCCGGGCGCCCGCGCCGGCGGGATCGAAGGTATACACGTCCCGCAGGTAGGTGGGCAGGTAGGTGGCGAACGAGACGAAGCCGCCGAAGACCACGGCGTACAGGAAGCACATCTTCCACGTGACGGCGGTCCTGGCAGCGTCCAGGAGCTTGGGCAGCACCGGCGCATGGTTGGGTGCCCAGCCCGGTGCTTCCTTCATGAGGAACCAGACCAGCCCGGCCATCACCACCAGGACACCGGAGATCAGCAGGTGGGTGGGAAAGTAGCCGATCCCGGCCACCAGCCGCGGGTTCAGGAAGGCGGCCAGAGCCGTCCCGCCCATGCCCGCGCCGAACACGCCGGTGGCGAAGCCCCTGCGGGCCGGTTCGTACCAGGCGCTGACGAACGGGATTCCGACGGCGAATACGGTGCCGGCCACGCCCAGGAGCAGCCCGGCCCCCAGCACCAGCGCGAAGGAACCCAGGAGGCCGCCCACGGACACCAGGAGGATGGGAGGGATGGCCGCCAGCAGGACGAAGGTGAACATCGCCCTGCCGCCGTATTTGTCCGTCAGCGTGCCCACCACAATCCGGCCCAGCGAGCCCACGAACACCGGCATGGCCACCAGGATCCCGGTGGTCGCGGGCGTCAGGGACAGGTTCTGGGTATAGAAGGCGCCGAGGGTGGCCACCGAGTTCCACGCCCAGAAACCCGCCACGGAGGCCGCCGTCGCGAGCGTCAGGTTCAGCGCCCTGCCGGCGGCTGGCGTAGGGGTTGTTCCGGCCACTGTTAGCTCCTCCTCATCAGCCAAAATGCTCCGCCGGTCAGCGGTTGCGGGTGTCCCTGTCCGGAGTCCCCACGGCGGACCAGCCCCTGCCCTTGGTCTCCCTGTCCCGGGACCGGTAGACGATGTACGGGCGGAACAGGTAGTGCAGGGGAGCGGTAAAGGCGTGCACGAGCCGTGTGAAGGGCCAGATGACGAACAGCGCCATCCCCACCAGCGTGTGCAGGTGGAACGAGAACGGGGCGGCCGCCATCGCTGCGATGTCCGGCTGGAAGATAAACAGCGACCGGAACCAGGGCGCTACGGTTTCCCGGTAGTTGTGCCCGTGTTCGCCCTCGAAAACGCTGGCCAGCGTGGTCCACAGGCCGAAGACGATGGCGGCGGTCAGCACTACGTACATGGTCTTGTCATTCCTGGTGGTGGCCATGAACACCGGCCCCGTGGTGCGCCGCCGGTAGATCAGCAGCGCGATGCCGCCCAGCGTTCCCACCCCGGCGATGCCGCCCACCAGCAGCGCATTGAAGTGGTAGAACTCCTGGCTCATGCCCACCGCAGCGGTCCAGGCCATGGGAATGACCAGCCCGAAGAAGTGCCCGGCGATCACGGCCAGCAGTCCGAAGTGGAACAGGGGTGAAGCGATCCGCAGGAGCCTGGATTCGTACAGCTGCGAGGACCTGGTGGTCCAGCCAAACTGGTCGTACCGGTAGCGCCACACCAGGCCGCCCACCAGCACCACCACCATGACGTAGGGCAGCACGCCCCACAGGACGGTGTCCCAGGTGTTAAGTACGACGACGCCGCCCGGCTCCGTCTCGAGCATCGCCCCGGGTGCCCTCATGGTCAGCCCCTCCTGACGGGCAGCAGCCGCGGATCATAGGGGTCCAGCCCCACGCGTTCGGTGGGTGGACCGTACCCGGCCATGCGCATCACTTCCTGCTCGTCCTGGGGTGACTTTCCCGGCAGCGTGGCACAGATCGCCGCCAGGATCCGGGCGTGCGGCAGGTTGTCCCGCAGCAGCCCTAACCGGAGCATCTCCAGGCTGGCCCGGTAGCGCTGGAGGAGGTCGCGGCCGGCGGTCCCATCCACCCGGGCCGCGAACTCGAGCACCATGGGCAGGTAGTCGGGGAGTTCCCCGTCCAGGTCCACCAGGACGCCGCTGTGCCGGTAGGCCTCCTTGAAGAAGCCCAGCACCTCACCGCGGCGGCGGGTGTCCCCGTCCGTCCAGTAGCTCAGGTGCAGGGCGTGCCGCCGGCCCAGATCGAATTCGCGGACGTACTGCGCCTGCAGCTCCATGGGCGGGGTGGCTTCGAGCAGGTCCAGCACCGGAGCGAACCCGGGCAGGGCCCCGGGGAATTCGGACAGCGCAGCCCGGAGGAGGGGAACCCGCCCCACCAGCTCATCGTCCGGATAAGACAGGCACCACGCCGCGGCCAGGTACACCACCTGGTCCCGGCGCTCCTGGGCAGGCCCGTTCATGGCAGGCCGCTTCATGACTTGTCCTCGGCGCCGGCCAGGGTGTCCGGTGCCGGGCCCCTGTCCGGGGAATCCGTTTCACCGGTGTGCCGGTCCGGGAACAACCCCGGCGGGGCGCCGCGGCCGTCCCAGTTCAGCAGGTTCACCCTTCCGCGCAGGCTGGTCCCCTCGGCGAGAGTGTCCGAGCTTTGCCGGTCCCGGAGGGCGTTGAACGTGTCCACGGCCACCGGGACGGGCCTGCCGCTCGCTTCACCGAACGGGGCCGAATCCTGCATGCCCGGTCCGCCGTCGAAATCCAGCGAACAGCCCAGCTCCTCCAAATCGTGCGCCTGCTCCAGGTGCGCCGTGGGAATGACGTAGCGCTCGCTGTATTTGGCGATGGCCATCAGCCGGTACATGTCATACATGCTTTGTCCGTCCATGCCAACGGACTCCGGGATGGCCTCGTCCGGGGCCCCGCCCATGCTGATGCCGCGCATGAAGGACCGCATGGCCGCGAGCTTCCGCAGCACGGCCGTGACCCTTTCCGTGTCGCCGGCGGTGAAGAGCTCGGCGAGGTACTCCACGGGAATCCGCAGGGCGTCGATGGCACCGAACAGGGTGCCGGCATCCTCGCCGTCGTGTCCCTGGTCGCGGAGCAGGTCCACCACGGGGGAGAGCGGCGGGACGTACCAGACCATGGGCATGGTGCGGTACTCCGGGTGCAGCGGCAGCGCTACCTTGTAGACCTTGGCCAGGGCGTAGACGGGGGACCGGCGGGCGGCGTCCAGCCAGTCCTCCGGGATGCCCTGTGCCCGGGCGTCGGCCTGGACGCGGGGATCGTGGGGGTCCAGCAGCACGTCCATCTGGGCGTCGTAGAGGTCCTGCGGGTCGGTGACGGACGCTGCCGCGGTGACGGCATCGGCGTCGTACAGGAACAGCCCCAGGTAGCGCAGCCGGCCCACGCACGTCTCGGAGCAGACGGTGGGCAGCCCAACCTCCACCCGGGGGTAGCAGAACGTGCATTTCTCGGCCTTGCCGGTTTTGTGGTTGAAGTAGATCTTCTTGTACGGGCAGCCCGTGACGCATTGACGCCAGCCGCGGCATCGGTCCTGGTCCACCAACACAATCCCGTCCTCCACCCGCTTGTAGATCGCGCCCGAAGGGCAGGACGCCATGCAGGAGGGGTTCAGGCAGTGCTCGCAGATCCGGGGGAGGTAGAACATGAACGTCTGCTCGTAGGCGAACTTGATCTTGTCCTCGGACTCGCGCCGGACTTTCTCCACGATCGGGTCAAGGTGCCCGTGGTCCTGCGCGCCGCCCAGGTTGTCGTCCCAGTTGGCGGACCAGGTGATCTTGGTGTCCTCACCGGTGATCAGGGACTTGGGCCGCGCCACGGGGAAGTCGTCACCCAGGGGCGCGTCCACCAGGGTCTTGTAGTCGTAGGTCCACGGCTCGTAGTAATCCTTGAGTTCCGGCTGCACGGGGCTGGCGAAGATGCCGAACAGCTTCTTGACCCTGCCGCCGGCCTTCAGTGCCAGCTTGCCGCGCCGGTTCAGGGTCCAGCCGCCGTACCAGCGGTCCTGGTCCTCGTAGCGGCGTGGGTAGCCCTGCCCCGGCCGGGTTTCCACGTTGTTGAACCACACGTATTCGGTGCCGGCCCGGTTGGTCCACGCCTGCTTGCAGGTCACGGAGCAGGTGTGGCAGCCGATGCACTTGTCCAGGTTCATCACCATGCCCATCTGGGCCATCACACGCATCAGTACTGCACCTCCTGAGAGCGGCGGCGCACCGTGGCCACCATGTCGCGCTGGTTTCCGGTGGGGCCGAGGTAGTTGAATGCGTAGGCCAGCTGCGCGTAGCCGCCGGCCAGGTGCGAGGGTTTCACCAGCAGCCGGGTCACGGAATTGTGGATGCCGCCGCGCCGCCCGGTTGCCTCCGATTTCGGGACGTCGATGGTGCGTTCCTGGGCGTGGTGGACGTACACCACGCCGGCCGGCATGCGGTGGCTGACCACCGCCCGCGCCACCAGCACCCCGTTGACGTTGGTGCACTCCACCCAATCGTTGTCCCGGACCTTGATCGCGTCCGCATCGGCTGGGCTCATCCAGACGGTGGGTCCGCCCCGGGAGAGGGAAAGCATCAGCAGGTTGTCCTGGTACTCGGAGTGGATGGACCACTTCGAGTGCGGCGTCAGGTACCTGACCGTCACCTCCATGGCGCCGTCGGAGCCCAGCCGCGGCTCGCCGAACAGCCGGTGCATGTCCAGCGGCGGCCGGTAAATGGGCAAGGCCTCCCCGATGTCGATCATCCAGTCGTGGTCCAGGAAGAAATGCATCCGGCCGGTGAGGGTGTGGAAGGGTTTGAGCCGTTCGATGTTGATGGTGAACGGGGCGTACCGCCGGCCGCCCGTCTCGGAGCCGGACCATTCCGGGGACGTGATCACCGGGACCGGACCTGCCTGGGTCTGGGCGAAGGTGATGAACTTTTCCTCGGAACCCTCTGCCAGGTCTGCCAGTTTCCTGCCGGTGCGGACCTCTAGGTCCTTGAAGCCCTGGACGGACAGAGCGCCGTTGGTGGTGCCGGAGAACGCCAGGATTGCCTCGGCCATCTTCGCATCGGTATCCATGGCCGGGCGGCCGTCCGCAGCCCCTCCCAGCATCACCCCGTTGGCGTGGCTGAGCCGGGCCAGCGGTCCGGCCATGTTGTAGGTGACGTTCTTGACGGTGAAGCCGAGTTTGTCGGCCAGGGGTCCGACGGCGGCGAGTTTGTCAGCGATGGCCGTGTAGTCCCGCTCCACCACCGAAAAGACAGGCATGTTCTGCTCCGGCACGGCAGGGATGTCCGGGTCCCGCCAGTCGCGGACCCGGCCGCCGGGCTGGGCGAGCTGGCCGGGGGTGTCATGCTGCAGCGGGATGCTGACGAGGTCGCGGCGGACGCCCAGGTGGGTTTTGGCCTGGCGGGAGAATTCCCGGGCCAGCAGGTGGAAGGCGTCGAAGTCCGTCTTGGTTTCCCACGGGGGATCGATCGCGGGGGTGAAGGCATGGACGAACGGGTGCATGTCCGTGGACGACAGGTCGTGTTTCTCGTACCAGGTGGCGGCGGGGAACACGACGTCGGACAGCAGCGTGGTGGACGTCATCCGGAAGTCCGCGGAGACCAGGAGGTCCAGCTTTCCTTCCGGCGCCTCCTGATGCCAGGCCACGTCCCGGGGCTTGAGCTCCTCCGCACTGTCCCCGCCCAGGACGTTGTTGTGGGTTCCCAGGAGGTTGCGGAGGAAGTACTCGTTGCCCTTGGCCGAGGAGCCAAACAGGTTGGACCGCCACAGCACCAGGGTCCGTGGCCAGTTGGCCGGGGCGTCCACGTCCTCGATGGCAGGGTTGAGGGAGCGGTTTTTCAGCGATTCAGCGATGTAGGCGGGTGTGTCCGCGGCGGTCCCGGCGGCCACGGCCGCCTCCGCCTCGTCCGCGATATCCAGGGGATTGCGGTCGAACTGCGGGTAGAACGGCATCCAGCCCAGCCGGGCGGACTGGGCGATGGCGTCCGCGGTGTGCATGCCGTCCAGCTTGCCGGTGGACAGGGGCGACTTGAGGGCGTCGGCAGAGTACCCGTCCTGCCGCCACTGGTCCGTGTGCATGTACCAGTAGCTGGTGCCGGTCATGGTCCGCGGCGGCCGCGACCAGTCCAGGGCATTGGCCAGGGACACCCAGCCGGTGACGGGCCGGGTCTTTTCCTGTCCCACGTAGTGTGCCCACCCGCCGCCGTTGCGGCCCATGCAGCCGGTCAGCATCACCAAGGCCAGCACCGCCCGGTAGGTGGTGTCGCCGTGGAACCACTGGCAGATGCCCGCCCCCATGATGATCATGGAGCGGCCTTTGGACTGCTCGGCGTTGCGGGCGAACTCGCGCGCCACCCGGATGCAGGCCTGGGCAGGGACGCTGGTGATTTCCTCCTGCCACGCGGGCGTGTACGGGGTGGCGGCGTCGTCGTAGCCGGCGGCCCACTCGCCGGGCAGGCCGTCCCTCCCCACGCCGTATTGGGCCAGCATCAGGTCGAACACGGTGGTGACCAGGTGGCCGCCCACCTCCATCACCGGGACGCCCCTGCGCAGGATGCTGCCTTCCCCGCCCGCGTCCTCGAAGCAGGGCAGCAGGATTTCGGCGTTGTCCCCGGAGACCTCCCGGAGGGACAGCGCGGGATCGATCCCCTCAAGGTCCAGGTTCCACTTGCCTTCCCCGCTGCCGGAATAGCGGAACCCCATCGACCCGTTGGGGACTGCCGGGCCGCCCGCGGCCCGGTCGAACAGGACGGTGCGGAACGCCGCATCCTCAGCCCCGGACTCGCCGGGGACGTCAAGGGCGGTGAGGAATTTCGACGGCGTGAGGGCGCCGTCGTCGGTCTTCTCCAACCTGACCAGGAAAGGCAGGTCCGTGAAGCGCTTCACGTAGTCGGTGAAAAACGGCACCTCCCTGTCCACGAAAAATTCCTTGAGCATGACGTGCCCCATGGCCATGGCCAGGGCAGCGTCCGTTCCTGCCTGCGCCGGCAGCCATTCGTCCGCGAACTTCGTGTTGTCCGCGTAGTCCGGGCTGACTGTGACCACCTTGGTGCCGCGGTACCGGACCTCGGCCATCCAATGCGCATCCGGCGTGCGCGTCACGGGCACGTTGGAGCCCCACATCATGAGGTACCGGGCGTCCCACCAGTCGCCGGATTCCGGGACGTCGGTTTGGTCGCCGAAGACCTGCGGGCTGGCGACGGGCAGGTCGGCGTACCAGTCGTAGAACGATGTCATGACCCCGCCGATGAGCTGGATGAAGCGCGTCCCCACCGCGTGGGACACCATGGACATCGCCGGGATGGGCGAAAAGCCGGCGCACCGGTCCGGGCCGTAGGTCTTGATGGTGTTCACGTGGGCCGCGGCGGCGAGCTCGATCGCTTCCTGCCAGGACACCCGCACCAGTCCGCCCTTGCCGCGGGCCTGCTGGTAGCGGCGGCGCTTCTCCGGGTCCGCGGCGATCTCCGCGAAGGCGAGGACGGGGTCGCCCAGCCGGGCCTTGGCTTCCCGGTACATCTCCACCAGGACGCCGCGGGCGTACGGAAACCGCACCCGTGTGGGGGAGTAGGTGTACCAGGAAAAGGCCGCCCCACGGGGGCAGCCTCTAGGTTCGTACTCCGGGCTGTCGGCCCCCACCGACGGGTAGTCCGTCTGCTGCGATTCCCAGGTGATGATGCCGTCCTTGACATACACCTTCCAGGAACAGGAGCCGGTGCAGTTCACCCCGTGCGTGGAGCGGACCACCTTGTCGTGGCTCCAGCGGTCCCGGTAGAAGATGTCGCCCTTGCGGCCGCCCTCCCGGAACACCGCCCTGCCGTCGTCCGTCTGGTCCCACTTCGTGAAAAAACGGCCCAGCTTCAACATTGCTTCTGATGCGGGTCCATCTAACCCCGCATGGGGTCCGGCAGCCATCCCCCCAAGCTAGGTGGGGGCAGGAAACGTGGGACAGGGCACAAAGTCCCTGTTCAGGGCCATGGTGCTTCTGTGGGCGGGTACCTGGCAGGCAGAATGGGTGCATGACACGCATCGCCATTATCGGCGGCCACGGCAAAGTGGCCCTCCTCCTGTCCGAACTGCTCACTGGCGAGGGACACTCCGTGACCTCGTTCATCAGAAACCCGGAACATGCCGGCGACGTCACTGCCACCGGCGCCACGCCGTCCGTCCTGGACGTGGAGAATTCCACGACGGCGGCCATCGCCGAGGCCCTCGCCGGGCATGACGCCCTGGTCTGGTCCGCAGGCGCGGGCGGCGGCAGCCCCGAACGCACCTATGCCGTGGACCGGGACGCCGCCATCCGTTCCATGGATGCCGCAGCCCAGGCCGGCGTGGACCGGTATGTCATGGTCTCCTACTTTGGTGCCGGCAAGGACCACGGTGTCCCGGAAGACAACAGCTTCTTTGCCTACGCGGAAGCCAAGGCGGCAGCGGACGAGTACCTGCGCGGCACCGGCCTGGCATGGACCATCCTGGGCCCCGGGACCCTGACGGAAAAGCCCGGGAGCGGGCTGATCGACCTTGACCCGTCACCGGAAGGGAGCCGGGACACCTCCCGCGCCAATACGGCGATCGTGGCGGCAGCGGTGCTGGACCTTCCCCAGACGGCGGGCCGGACCATCGAATTCTGTGACGGCACCCTGCCCGTGTCAGCAGCCCTGGAACCCCGCGCGTAGCCGGCGGGGACGAGGCTTATGGACCAGCTGGCACTCATCGTCGGACTGCTGCTGGCCACGGTGGTGGCCGTGGGCCTGGGGGACAGGCTCCGACTGCCCTACCCGGTCCTCATGCTTCTCCTGGCGGCGGCGCTCACCTTCATTCCGGGCTTCCCGGACCTGGAGATTGAACCCGGCCTGATCCTGCCCATCTTCCTTCCTCCGCTGCTGTTCGCCACCGCCCAGCGCAGTTCGTGGGCGGTGTTCCGGGTCCGGTGGCGCACGCTGATCATGCTGGCCGTGGCCCTGGTGGTTATGAGCACGGCGGTGGTGGCCGGTGCGGCGTGGCTGATGATTCCCGGCATCGGGGTTCCCGCGGCCATCGCCCTCGGCGCCATGGTGGCTCCGCCGGATCCCGTGGCCGTGGAATCCGTGGCCGGCCGGGTGCACATGCCCCGCCGGCTCATCACCGTCCTGCAAAGCGAGGGGCTGTTCAACGACGCCGCGGCCATCGTCATCTTCCAGGCGGCGGTGGCGGCGGCCGTGGGCGGCACCAAGGTGGGGCCCGACGTCGTCCCGCAGTTCCTGCTGGGCGCGGCACTTGCCGTCCTGGTGGGCATCGCCATGGGCTGGCTGATTGCGCTGGTCACCCGTCTGGTCACCTCCATGGTGGCCCGGAGCGCGGTGACCCTGGTGGTGCCGTTCGCCGCCTACATCCTCGCCGAGGAGGTGCACGCGTCCGGCGTCATTGCCGTGGTGGTGACGGCCCTGGAGATGCAGCGCCACGCCCGCCCGCAGGATGCCGCCGAGCGCGTTACCCGGAACGCCTTCTGGGACGTGGTGGAGCTGCTGGTCACGGGGCTGGCGTTCGGCCTGGTGGGGCTGGAAATCCGGCATGTCATCCGCGATGAAGGGGCGGAGATCTTCGGCATGATCGGGGTGGCAGCGGTGGTCTGCGTCCTGGTGTTCGCCGTCCGGTTCCTCTGGCTGGCTGTCCTGGCACTGGGCGCCCGGAAACGGAGCAACGTCCTGCAGCCCACGTCCCTTAAGGAAGTCCTGATCCTCACGTGGTGCGGCATGCGCGGCCTGGCCACCCTGGCGTTGGCCCTGGCCCTGCCGCTCACCCTGGCGGACGGCACGCCGTTCCCGGGCCGTGACTACCTCCTGGTCATCGCCTGTGCGGTGTTGCTGGCCACGCTGGTGCTGCCCGGCCTGACCCTGCCGTGGCTGATGCGGGTCCTCAAGGCCTCCGAAGACGGCACGGCGGAACGCGATGCCGTCCGGCTGCTCGCCGCACGGGCCCAGGCCGCCGCCGTCGCCGCCTTGAAGCAGCACGACCTGATGAGGGACCTGCCGCCGGAGAAGGTCACGCTGGTCAAGGACCGGATGCGCCGCCTGCACGCGGAACTGACGGACGGCAGCCTGCGGAACGAACCGCTGGCGGAGAAACGCCAGCGCGGACGCGAACTGGCCATCGCCGTCCAGACCATTGCGCTGGATGCCGCCCGGCAGGAAGTCGTGGCCGCGCGGAGCGAGCCGGACATGGACCCCGAAGTGGCGGACCGGGTGCTCCGTCAGCTGGACCTGCGCACCATGGTCATGCCGGAGTAGCGGGTGCAGCCAGCACCAGGTCAAGGGAATTTTCCTCGACGTAGTCCAGGGCGCGGCGTACGGCACCTACGGTGACAATCGCATCGCCCAGGGGGGAAACCGCCACACGCGCGGGGGTGGCGGTGTACCCGGCCAGGCGCGCACTGATGGGGGCGAGGAGCACGTGGGCGGAATCGGCCACCCCGCCGCCGATCACCACCAGTTCCGGGTTGAGCATGGTGGACACAGTGCCCACCACGCGCGCCATCCGGTCAGCAATCCGGTCCAGGATCCCCGACGCCACGGCGTCGCCGCGGGCCGCGGCCGCGAAAACCTGTTCGGCCTCCACCCGCCTGGGTTGGAATTCGCGGAGGGACGTCGGCCCGGTGGCAGCCAGCGCGTCAGCGGCCCACGTGCGTGCCAGGTGGGCGATGCCGAGCGTATCGCCCACCCCTTCCACCAGGTTCAGGTAGGCGAGCTCGCCGGCGCTGCCCCTCGTTCCGTGCACCAGCCGGCCGCCTTCCACGATGCCGGAGCCCAGCCGCTCGCTGGCCAGGATGACCACGACGTCGTCAACGCCCGCGGCTGCCCCCTGCCACCGGTCGCCCAGGGCGGCGAGGTTGGCGTCATTTTCCAGCAGGACGGTCCACCCCCGGGTTTCCTTCAGTGCCGGGCCCAGTCCCATGTCGAACAGCCCCCAGAATTCCTGCGTGGCCACCACGTCCCCGTGCCTGTCCACGGGCGCAGCCACGCCGGCGCAGACGGCCAGCACCTGTCCGGGGTCCGCGCCGGCGGAGCGCAGGGCGGCCATGGCCACGTCGTCGATGAAGGCGATCCGTTCCCGGGATCCCACCTCCCCGGCCTGGAAGGGGCGGCTGGCCCGGCCGATGGTCCTGCCGCGAAGGTCAGCCGCGACCACGGTGACCTTGGCGTAGCCGATGTCCATGCCCAGCACCACACCGGCCCGCTCGTTGAGTTCGAAGCGCCGCGCCGGGCGGCCCTTCCGGTACCCGCCGAACTCGCGCTGGTTTTCCAGCTCCAGGATCCAGCCGCGCCCTGCCAGGTCTTCGCACACGGCGATGGTGGTGGCCCGCGTCAGGCCGGTCGCCGCCATGATGTCGGTGACCGTGACTGCCCCCGAGGCGCGCATGAACTCCAGCACCGCACCGGCGCTGACCCGCCGCAGGAGCTGGGGGGTCGCGGGAACTGGTTCAGGCATGCTGTTGACCTTCCTGTCCAAAGCACCAGATAATATTCGAGGAAGTAAATTTAGACTCAATATAAATATAGCCGTACTGAAGAAAAGGGTCAGTCCTTGTCCACCACCGCCACTCTGGCAACCCTGTCCGACTCTGACCGTCTGGCCGACCCCAACTGGTGGCGCCAGGCCTCCGTGTACCAGATCTACCCCCGCAGCTTCGCCGACTCCAACGGCGACGGCATCGGCGACCTGAAGGGCATCACCGCCAAGGTCCCGTACCTGAAGACGCTGGGGATCGACGCCGTCTGGCTCAGCCCGTTCTACCCCTCCGCGCTCGCCGACGGCGGCTACGACGTGGATGACTACCGCGACGTCGACCCCAAGCTGGGGACCCTGGCCGACTTCGATGACATGGCCAAGGCCCTGCACGAAGCCGGCATCAAGCTGATCGCGGACATCGTCCCCAACCATTCCTCGAACCGCCACAAGTGGTTCCAGGAGGCGCTGGCGTCCCCCAAGGGCTCCCCGGCCCGGGACCGCTACATCTTCCGTGACGGCAAAGGCCCCAACGGCGAGTTCCCGCCGTCGGACTGGGATTCCGTGTTTGGCGGGCCGGCGTGGGAGCGCATCACCGAACCGGACGGTACGCCCGGGCAGTGGTACATGCACATCTTCGCCAAGGAGCAGCCGGACCTGAACTGGTCCAACCGGGAAATCCGTGACGACTTCCTCAAGACCCTGCGATTCTGGTCGGACCGCGGCGTGGACGGCTTCCGCGTTGACGTGGCGCACGCCCTCACCAAGGACCTCACCGAGCCCCTGCTCTCCAAGCTGGAACTGAGCGCCGCCAACACCGGCGTGGACGGATTCGACGACGGGTCGCACCCGTTCTGGGACCGGGACGAAGTCCACGAGATCTACGCCGAATGGCGCGAAGTGTTCAACGAGTACAACCCGCCGCGGACCGCCGTCGCCGAGGCCTGGGTCCACGCCACCCGGCGGGCCCGCTACGCCAGCCCGCAGGGCCTGGGCCAGGCATTCAACTTCGACCTGCTCCAGGCAGACTTTGACGCCGCCGAGTTCAAGGAAATCATCACCCGCAACCTCGCCGAGGCAGCGGCCACCGGCGCCTCCTCCACCTGGGTGTTCTCCAACCACGATGTGGTGCGCCATGCCACCCGCTACGGCCTGCCGCAGGTGGCCAAGGAGAAGGCCGGTGCCAAGGGCCAGGACGGCAAGGACTGGCTGCTGGCCGGCGGACCCAAGGACCAGCTGGACGTTGAACTCGGTGAACGCCGCGCCCGCGCCGCCACCTTGCTGATGCTGGCTGTCCCCGGCTCCGCATACCTGTACCAGGGCGAGGAACTGGGCCTGCAGGAAGTGGCCGAGATTCCCGAATCGGAGCGCCAGGATCCATCCTTCTTCCGCAACAAAGGTGTGGAGATCGGCCGCGACGGCTGCCGTGTCCCGCTGCCGTGGAAGGTTGAAGGCACGTCCTTCGGATTCGGCGACGGCGGCTCCCACCTGCCGCAGCCGGACTGGTTCAGCAAGTACGCCGTCGAGGCCCAGGACGGTACCGAGGGTTCAACCCTGGAGCTGTACCGCAAGGCCCTGAAGCTGCGTCGCGAGCTGCTGACGGATGAAGGCCTCGAATGGGTTGGGAACGCCAACCCGGACGTCCTGCACTTCAAGCGTGCCAACGGGTGGCAGTCGGTCACCAACTTTGGGGCCACCTCCGTGGACCTGCCTGCCGGGGAAGTCCTGGTCAGCAGCGGCCCGCTGGAGGACGGCAAGCTGCCGGCCAACACCACCGCATGGCTGCGCTGATGGGGCCGGGCCCGACGCCGGCCCACCCGATGCAGGCAGGAGCTTGATGCAGGAGGTCATCTACGGATGCATGGGACTGGGCGGCAGCTGGTCTGACGAGCCGCATGGCGATGACCATGTGGACCAGGCCGCTGCTGCCGTCCAGGCCGCCCTGGAGGCCGGCATCACCTTGTTCGACCATGCCGACATTTACCGGAACGGCAAGTCCGAGGCCGTGTTCGGGGAGGTGCTGGCCGCCACCCCGGGCCTGCGGGAGCGGATCCGGCTGCAGACCAAGTGCGGTATCCGGCTGAACGAGCGCGGCCTGCAGACCCACTATGACCTTAGCCGGGAGGCCATCCTGGAACGGGTCAACGGCAGCCTCGAACGGCTGCGGACCGACTACGTGGACGTGCTCCTGCTGCACCGCCCGGACCCGCTGGCGGACCCGGCGGAGGTGGCAGCCGCCGTCGGGCAGCTCATGGCCGAAGGCAAAATGCGCCAACTGGGCGTGTCCAACATGTCCGCGGCGCAGATCGACCTGCTGCAGGACCGGTTGGAGACCCCCGTGGTGGCCAACCAGCTGGAGATGAGCCTGCTCAAGCGGGCATGGCTGGAAAGCCAGGTCCTGGTCAACCACCCGGAACACCTGGACTACAGCTTTCCGCACGGCACGCTGGAGTACTGCATGCGCCACAACATCACCCTGCAGGCTTACGGGGCGTTGGCCAAGGGCGCTTACACCGGTGCTGAGCCGGAGAGCCCCACGCCGGCCGGGGCCGCCACCGCGGGGCTCGTGGCAGAACTGGCGGAAACCTACGGGGCCACCGGAGAAGCCATCCTCCTGGGCTGGCTGATGAAGCATCCGGCAGGGATCGCCCCGGTCATCGGCACGGCTAACCCGGACCGGATCCGGGCCTGCGCAGGCGCCGGGCAGGCGGCGCAGGACCTGACCCGTGCCGACTGGTACAAACTCTGGGTCACCGCGCGGGGCAGCAACATTCCCTGACCGCCGCTGGCTTGGCAAAGCAGCGGATTGACAGGGCCTCCGGCCCGGCGCACGATTCAAGCACGCGCCGGTATCACTGGTGGTGCAGGGGCGCCCGTCGATGGGGTTTTCATGTCCTCTGTTTTGGCATCCCCCGCACTTCCCGGGTACGCGGGCAGGCTGCTCCGGTGGAAGTCGGCCACGGTTGTTTCGGCCATGGTGGCGCTCTGGGTCACCATGGCCGAAACAGACAGGCTGGTGGCGGGCGCAGTTCCTTCCGGCAGCGGTGCAAGCCGCACGGTGTCCGGGCTCCAGAGCCCGGACGCTGCCGCCCTCGCCGATTCGTGGACCCTCTGGCAAGGGCTTCCGCAGCCGGAGGCCGCTGAACTCGGCCGGTACCTGCAGGCCTATGCGGTGGCGGACGCACTCTTCGCCCTTGCCTACTTCACCCTTCTCTGGCAGACGCTGCGCCAATACAAATGGCTGCGGGGACTGGTGGTTGCCGTGCTGGGATCCGAGCTGGGGGAGTCCGTTGCACTGTCCCATCTGTCCACCCATTTTCATGACGGGGGCGCCGCCCAGGTGCTGGCCGTGCTTGCCATGGCCAAATGGGCCTTGCTTGCCCTTCTGCTCATCTCGGTTTTCTACTACCGCATGCTGCGGCGCCTCATGGCGGTGTGGCTCCGGCGCACCCGCCAGGCCGTCCTCCTGCAGCGCCTGAGCGTCGTCGCGGTCCTGGCCGTTGCAGCCATGGCACTGATCCCCATCCCGGGCGTCAGCGACCAGCTCCCGGACGCCCAGCGTGCGTGGGCGCCGGAAGGGCTGGCTGCGCCGCACTGGTGGCTTGCCGTCCTGGTGGCGCTGGCAGGAAGTGCGGGACTGTTCGTCCTGGGCCGGCGGCGGTCAGAGCTGGCTTGGGCGCTGTATGTCACCCGCGTGCCGAAGCAGCAGGCGGAGCTGGTGTGGTGGTGGTACGGGCCCGCCCTGCTGGTTGGCGGGCTCATCCTGGCAGCGGCAATGGGGCGGATTCCGTTGCCTCCATCCCCGTGGATGCTGCCCTTCCTTGCCGTCCCTGCCATCGTGGCGCTCCTGACGCTGCTGCTGGGCGGAAAGTATCCGTCAACGCTGCCCCGCCCGTGGCCACGGGATGAGCCCCGGGCCATTACCGCCTGGCGCTGCGGGGACGTCCTGGCATGCTCTTTCCTGGTCGTTTCCGGGGTGGCGCTCATCCGCACCTTCACCGGACCGGTGCTGCTGGGGGCCGCGAACGGCGGGCAGGGGCCGTACGGATGGTCGGCACTGTTCCTTGCCATCGGGTGGCTGGTGGTGCTGGCCGCATTCCCCGCCATGTCAGCCTTCCTAGGCCGGACCTGGCGTATCGTGACCGGCACGGTGCTTTCCGGAATTCTTGACCCCACCACCCCCGCAACACCGGCAGCTACCCGCGCGTCCTACCTGACGCTGGTCTTTGCCGCCGTGGCCATGCTGTTCCTCCTGACCCGCCCCGCTGAAACGACGCGCTTCCTCGGCGTGCCGGCCACCGCCGTCGTCTGCGTCCTTGCCTGGACAGTGGTGGTGGGTTTCCTGGTGATCCAGCTGCAGCAGCAGCGGGCCGTGTGGACCTTTGAAAAGCTCGGGCTGCGCGCCAATCCCATTGTCAGCCTGGTCCTGCTGGTCATTACCGTCACGTCACTGGGCGGAGGCGACCCGAGAATCCACTCCATCCGCCAGGCGGAGGGCAGCCCGGTCCGGACGACGCGCCCCGCCGTGCCCACCTACGTGGACCAGTGGCTCGCCGCGAACGGGGGCTGCCAAGTAGCCGTCCCCACTGCCGCAGGCACCGTGAACGTCAGGCCGGTGGTCTTCGTGGCGGCCCAGGGCGGCGGGATCCGCGCCGCGTCCTGGACTGCCGACGCCCTGGGCAGGCTGGCCGGCATTCCCTGCGGAGCCCAGTCCGTCATCCTCTCCAGCGGCGTCAGTGGAGGCTCGCTCGGGCTGGTGGTCACCCAGCTTTACGGACCTGGCGAAAGCGCGGTGGCGGTGGTGGACCGGCTGGCGGGCCCGGAAGCGCTCGCGGCCGGCGTGGCAGGGGCACTGGCCGGGGACCTGGTGGCCGGCGGCACGGATGTCCTGGTGGGCACCGGACCGGCCACCGCTGCGGGGGCCGCCTGGCAGGACAGGGCCGGGGCAATGGAGCGGACCTGGGAACTCGCAGCCGGCCGGCTGGCCGAGGCGTGGGAACCGGCAGACCCAGCCAACGGGCGCACCGGTGCGCTGGTCCTGAATTCCACCGCAGCGGGCATTGGCTGCCGGCTGCTCATCAGCCAGCTGGATCTGTCGGGGGCAGCGGGCACCCAGTCCGGCTACGTGGCCCAGGGTGCCGTGCCCCGGAATGAAAGCTGCCGCGAGGGCCCGGCGCCGCTGTCCATCGACCTCCTTGCCGGCGACGCCTGCCCGCTGCACCTGTCCTGGTCAACCGCGGCCATGCTGTCCGCCCGTTTCCCCATCATTTCCCCGGCCGGCCGCATCCCGTACCGGAACGACGGGGAGTGCGGCCCGGACCACGCCTACCAGGCCATCGACGGCGGATATTCCGAGGGCTCCGGCCTGGGCACCATCCGCGACCTCTGGCCGATGTTCCGGGATGCGCTCACACTGCACAACAGCCGGCTTCCCGACGGCCAGCCGTTTGCCGTACCCGTATTCCTGTATCTGCAGAACTCAGCCGGCTCCGACGTGGTGGCCCGGCCGCCCGCGCTGGCCGGGGAATTCGCCGTCCCGCTGCTGGGCATCAGCGCCAAAAACCTTCAGTCCGAGGCCACCAGCTGGATTCAAAGGCTCGACGCCGACGCGGATGTCTGCCCCTCCGCGGCGGAGCTGTGCGCGGCTGCGGAAGCATCATTCTCAGCGGGCATCGGCGGCAGCACGGTCCGGGTGTCCCCGGCCAGCCGCCCGGCCCTCGACCCGCCGCTGGGCTGGACGCTGTCGCCGCTGAGCCGGGAACGGCTGCAGCAGGCAATGGACGCGGAGACGACCTGCCCTTCTTCCGCTGCGCAGTGCCCGGCTTTTGCGCGGTTGCTGGCTGCGCTGCGGGGCTGATCCGGTCCCCGGGAGCTGCGGCCGGCGGTCACAACCCGTTTAGTTCGTATTGATCCTCACACGCGGGCCGTTTTCTTCGCCGTGCCGCGCGCAGGCCGGATACTGTAGAAACCATGACGTCTACCATCGCCGCCGAAACCGTTAGGCCCGAACGCAACATCCCCGCAGAGATCGCCCGTTCCTGGCTGCTGGTCAATGCAATGAAGCCCGAGCTCTTCGACCAGTCGGCCGTGTCCCGGGCAGACTCGATCATCCTGGACATCGAAGACGCGGTGGACCCGTCGCAGAAGGACCAGGCCCGGGCCAACGTCATCGACTGGCTGACCGCCGGCGGCGAGGCCTGGGTGCGGATCAACGACGCCACCAGCCCCTTCTGGGCCGATGACCTCGCCGGACTCCGCGGCACCCCCGGCCTGCTCGGCGTGATGCTGGCCAAGACCGAGTCCGCGGACCAGGTCACCGAAAGCTACCACCGCATGGACGGCAAGACCCCCGTGATCCCGCTGGTGGAATCCGCCGTCGGCATCGAGGAAGCCAACAACATCGCCAAGGCACAGGGCGCCTTCCGCCTGGCTTTCGGTTCCGGTGACTTCCGCCGCGATACCGGCATGGCCGCCACCCCCGAGGCCATGGCGTACCCGCGCGCCAAGCTCGTCGTCGCCAGCCGCGTAGGCAACCTGCCCGGCCCCATCGACGGACCCACCGTCGGTACCAACCACCCCATCCTGCGCGAGCAGACAGGCATCACGGTGATGATGGGCATGACCGGCAAGCTCTGCCTGGCCATCGACCAGACCCCCGTGATCAACGAGGTCATCAGCCCCACGCCGTCGGACGTTGCCTGGGCCACCGACTTCATGAACGACTTCGAAGCCAACGGCCGCGTCATCCGTGACGGCTCCGACCTGCCCCGCCTGGGCCGCGCCGAGAAGATCATGAAGCTCGCGGTAGCCTTCGGGGTGCAGCCCGCGCTGTAGCGCCACCACCACATCAGGAGACCCCGTGACCGATACCCGCTATCTGGTCCACGGGGTCTTTTGGGATGGTCCGCCGGCGGCCACCCCCATTGACGACGGCGGCGCCCCGGTCCTGCGCCTGCAGTCACCGGCAGGGGACTTCCGGGAGCTCAGCCTCAGGCCGGGGAGCCGGCTCGGCCTCCACGTCGTGGAGCCCGGGAGGTTCTGCCTTGGCCACATCCAGGTCCAGTCAGCACGCTCGCGCCGCCACATCCTGTGCCACTCCGCCGCCCCCGCCGTGCGGGGCAAGCAATGCGAACGATGCTTCGTCCTGGACGAATCGCGCCTGATGCACGACTTCCATCGCGGCGGCAGGGTAACCCCCGGACTGCGGGACTACCTGATGCAGGAACACTGGCTCTACGTCGCCACTTTTGCGGGAGGCACCACCAAGGTGGGAACGGCCTCGGGGCCCCGGAAATGGAACCGCCTTGCCGAGCAGGGAGCCGCGGCGGCCAGATATGTCGCCCGGGCGCAGGACGGCCGCGTGGTGCGGATCCTCGAGGACCTGGTGACGGCCCGGTTGGGGCTGACGCAGCAGGTGCGTTCGGCCGCGAAGGGGGAGGCCCTGCTCCAGCCGCTCCCGGCCGAGGCGCTGGACGCTGTCAATGCCGGAGCTGCCGGTGATGTGCGCGCACTGCTGGCGGGCACCGCCGTCAACGGTTTCCAGACTGTGGAGGAGCAGTGGCTTCGGCCGGGACATGCTGACGCCCTCTTCGGCCGCAGTCCCCGCCACGCCTATCCGCACGCGTTGGACAGGGGACAGCACGGCTTCGATGTTGCGGCCATCAGCGGGGCCAATATCCTGGCCCGCCTGGATGGCACAGATGCCCGGTTCGTGGTCGACCTGTCCCGGCTGGCGGCCCGGACGGTCGTGCTGGGGGAGTACGCCTCGGAGGTGCCGGCGGTGCAGGAATCATTGTTCTGACCTCCGGGGTCCCGCGCCCGGTCCGCACGGGGTGCTTGCGGACTCGGTAGACTTGGACGGTGCTGAACGAATTCTGGGCCACCGCGCCCACCCGCTACAAAGTCCTGGTCTTCAGCGCGATGGGACTGATCGCCGTCGGCATCATCCTCAACCTGGTGGGGAACACCAGCGGCAACCAGACGCTGGCCATGGCTTCCCTGCCCCTGATCGGACTGGGGCTGGTCCTGCATGTTGTGGGCTTGGTGGTCCGCGGCCAGGCCATCCGCAGGAACCTCAGGCGCTAGCTGCCGCTGCGTTCCGCAGGACGTGGCTGCGGGCGTGTTCCACGGCGTCCGGGAGCTCCGCGAACAGGTGCTTGTGGTGGCGGAGGGAACGGATCACGCCCACATTGGTCACCAGGTCGAGATGGTCCGGCCGGACACCCTTGAGCAGGACCGTGATGCCGCGCAGCTCCAGCGCGGAGATGACCTCCACCAGGGCGTGCGCGCCGGTGGCGTCGAGCATCCGCAACTGGGACAGCCTGATGATGGCCACCTGCACGTCCCTGACCTCGCTGATCTCCTGGAGGATGCGTTCCGCGGCGCCGAAGAACATGGCCCCGTCCAGGCGGAAGAGTGCGATGTGTTCGTCTCCCTTGGCCGGTGGACCGGGGATCTCCTCGCGCTGCACGCCGCTGAGTGACGCGAAGGTGCGCAGGGCGAAGAGGGCCGCCGCTGCCAGCCCGATCTGGATGGCGACGATGAGGTCGAAGGCCACGGTAATGACGGCCGTGAGGACGAAGACCGCGGCATCTGCCCGGGTGGAGCGCAGGATGGCTGTGACGGTGCGCCGCGAGACCATCCGGACGGCCGTGACCATGAGAACTCCGCCCAGGGCCGCCAGCGGGATGCGGCTGACCATCCCGGATGCCAGATAGGTGATCCCCAGCAGCACCACCGCATGCACCGCTGCGGCCAGGCGGGTCCTGGCGCCGGACCGGACGTTGACCGCGGTCCGCGCAATGGCTCCCGTGGCCGGCATGCCGCCAAACAAGCCGGCAGCGATGGAGGCCAGTCCTTGTCCCATCAATTCCCGGTCGGGGCTGTAGGCGCCTGTCGGCCTGCCGTCCGGGCCGGCCATCCCGGCAGCCACCCGGGCTGAGAGCAGCGATTCGATGGCGGCGAGGACGGCGACAGCGACGGCGGGCATTGCCAGGCTGCCAAGGGCGGCCGGATCCAGGGCGGGAAGGGCCGGCGCCGGAAGGGAATGCGGCAGTGGGCCAATCCGTGGAACGTCCAGTTGGAGGATTTCGGCCGCGGTTGTTGCCAGGAGGACTGCCAGCAGGCTGGCTGGAAGGGCGCGGAACAACTTCTGCACCAGGACCATCACGACGGCGACTCCGGCCACCAGCGCGAGCGTCAGCACCACCGTTGGCGCGGCGGCGCCCGCTGCCGCCTCCACCGCGGCAAGGAGGGTGTTGTGCCCCGGCGTGCCGGACGTGCCGGTGGCCAGCGGAACCTGCTGGAGGAAAATGATGGCGGCAATCCCCAGCGTGAACCCTTCCACCACGGGCCAGGGGATGAAGGCCACGGCCCGGCCCAGGCCACTGAACCCCAAAGCGCAGACCAGCAGCCCCGCCATCAGGGACAAGAGGGCCACGCTGCCAATGCCGTGGACTGCCACCACCGGTGCCAGCACCACCACCATGGCGCCCGTGGGCCCGGAAACCTGTACCGGGGACCCACCCATGACAGCCGCCACCAGCCCGGCCACGATCGCCGTGATGAGTCCCGCCTCGGCGCCCACCCCGGAACTGACCCCGAACGCGAGGGCCAGCGGCAACGCCACAATGCCCACGGTGGCACCGGCCAGCAGGTCGGTGCGCCACGTGCCGGCTACACCCGCATAGTCCTTCCGCGACGGGAGGAACCGGGTGATGCCCGTGGCGGGTGTGCCGGTGGCCGTGACCTGATGCGCGCTCACGAGGCTGGTCCGCCGGCCAGGTGGTCTGCCGGCAGCTGCTGTGCCAGGCGGAGCTGCTCCCTGGAGCCGGCCAGGCTGTCCAGGAGGAAGGTCCGGGCGATGGCCAGCAGTTGGGAGACGCCCGGGTGCGCGAGCTGGTACGTCACCGCGTTGGCGCTGCGTACGGAGGTCACCACCCTGTGCTTCCGCAGGGTGGCCAAATGCTGGGAAAGGTGGGAGGCCTCCAGCCCGGTCTCTGCGAGGAGATAGCTCACGGGAGCGGACTCGCCGGGTGCCGCGGCCAGCAGCTCCAGGATCCGGATGCGGGCGGGGTGGGCCAGGCCTTTGAAGAGGTTCGCTTTGATCTCATAGAGCGGTGCTTGGGCGGAAGGCAGCATCAGCGGGGGCGCTCCTGTGCGCGATGGCCGCCGGGCAGCCCCGGACAGCGGATTGATGGAATGATGAATCCATCATATCAGTGCGGTGCGACTCTTTGAAAGGGCGGGGCAGCGATAGGCTGGAATCCATGACTATCAATCCGGACCTGCAGGGCCGCAGCTACCCTGCCGCAGAGGTGTACGACGTCGGCCGTGAGAAGATCCGCGAGTTCGCCCGGGCCGTCAAGGCAACCCATCCTGCACATTTCGACGTGGATGCAGCCAAGGCCCTGGGCCACGCAGACCTGGTGGCGCCGCCCACCTTCGCCATCATCATCGCCCAGCGAGCCGACGCCCAGCTGATCGAGGATCCGGACGCGGGCATCGACTTCTCCCGCGTGGTCCACGCAGACCAGCGCTTCACGCACCACCGGCCCATCGTTGCAGGCGACCGGCTCGTGGCCGAACTGCATGTGGACGGCGTCCGGGCCATGGGTGGCGGCGCCATGATCACCACCCGCTCGGAGATTTTCGCCCTTGGCAGCGGCGATGCACGGGAACCCGTCACCACCACCACGTCATCCATCCTGGTCCGCGGAGAGGGACAGTAACCATGAGCCCCAGCTTCAATGAACTCAGCGCCGGCCAGGAAATCGGCAGCCGCACCATCGAGGTCACGCGCACCGACCTGGTCAAGTACGCCGGCGCCTCCGGAGACTTCAACCCCATTCACTGGAACGAAGCCTTCGCCACCGGCGTGGAACTGCCCGGCGTCATCGCGCACGGCATGTTCACCATGGGCTCGGCCGTCCAGTTGGTGACCGACTGGGCGGGCGACCCCGCCGCCGTCGTGGATTTCCAGACCCGCTTCACCAAGCCGGTCCTGGTCACGGACACCACCGGGACCGACGAACCCGGCGCCACCATCGACGTCACGGGAACCATTGGAAAGCTCGACGCCGATGCCGGCACCGCCCGCGTCGACCTCACCGTGGTCGCTGCGGGGCAAAAAGTCCTGATGAAGGCCCAGGCCGTCGTCAAGCTTGCCTGAGCTGGGACCTTTGACCTCTGCGTCCGGGGCCGCCGGGACCGCCGCCCAGGTCACGGCCTGGCGTAACGCCGTCGTGGTGGCCTACGGCGCCAGCGGCCTTGCCTTTGCCTCCTGGGTGTCCAGGCTGCCGGCCATCCGGGATGCACTGGACCTCACCCCTGGCAACATCGGCGTCATCCTGCTGTGCATGACGCTGGGGTCCTTTGCCTCCGTGTCTGCTTCCGGGTTGATTGTGCTGCGGCTTGGCTCCAAGCGGACCATCCGGACCGGCAGCATCATGGTGGGTGCAGGCTTGCTGACCGCGGGTTTTGGCACAACTGTGCTGGCAAGCCCGGTGGCAACCGCCATTGGGCTTGCCATCATCGGGCTGGGCACCGGGAGCTGGAACACGGCATCCAACGTTGAGGGTGCCGCAGTGGAACGCGCCGTAGGCCGCCACATCATGCCGCGGCTCCATGGCGCCTTCAGCCTGGGAACGGTGGCGGGCGCGGGGCTGGGCGCCGGCGCTGCGGCAATTGGCATGCCGGTGCTCTGGCACCTCGCGGCGGCAGGGACGGTGGTGGCGGTGTCGGTCGCGACGGCGGCGTCCTGGTTCCGCGCCGACGTCACCCCGGTGGCGTCGGGCGAGCGCAGCTACACGCCGGACACCTTTGAGGACCCCAGCACGGGTCCCATCCCCGTCATTGCTGCCGGGACCAGCCCAGGCGATGCTCCGCTGGACAACAAGCGGAAGATCACCCAGGCCTGGCGGGACCGGCGGACCCTGCTGCTGGGCGTGCTGGTGTTGGGCCTGGCCCTGGCGGAGGGGGCAGCAGGGGATTGGGTGGCCCTTGCCCTGGCCGACGGCCACGGGCAGAGCGACGCTGCCGGTGCGGCCGGCTACGGTCTGTTCGTCACGTTCATGACCATCGGGCGCTTCGCCGGAACGGTGCTGCTGGACAGGTTCGGCAGGGTCCCGGTCATGCGGTGGTGCGCCGCCCTGGCCGTGCTGGGACTGGGTGTCTTTGTTTTTGCGCCGGTGCCGTGGCTTGCCTATGTGGGGCTCGCTGTGTGGGGCATGGGAGCATCCCTGGGCTTCCCGGTGGGCATGTCGGCCGCGGCCGACGACCCCGCCAAGGCCGCGGCCCGGGTCTCGGTGGTGTCCACCATCGGCTACGGGGCATTCCTGTGCGGGCCGCCCCTGCTGGGCCTGCTGGCCGAGCATGTGGGCATCCTGCATTCGCTGCTGGCCGTCATGGTGATGCTCGCGGTTAGCTTTGTCCTCTCCCCGGTGGCCCGGAAGGCCGACTAGCTACTGCGTTGTACTGCGCCCCCGCAGTATCTTCAAGTAACGTGGACAGGTGACTTCCACGCTTCTTTCCTCCCTGACCACCTCCGCCGTCGGAGGCCCTGCCGGCAAGTACATCGAGGCCCGCACCGAGGCTGAGATCATCGACGCCGTCCGCTCGGCGGATGCCGCCGGGGAACAGGTTCTGATCGTCAGCGGCGGTTCCAACCTCCTGGTGTCCGACGACGGGTTCCCCGGGACCGTCATCAGGATCGCCTCCGAGGGGTTCACGGTCAACGCGGAGGACTCATGCGGGGGAGTGGCGGTGGTGGTGCAGGCCGGCCACAACTGGGACAAGCTGGTGGGGCACGCGGTCCTGCACGCCTGGTCCGGTATCGAGGCGTTGTCCGGCATCCCCGGCTCAACGGGTGCCACGCCGGTCCAGAACGTGGGTGCCTATGGTGCCGACGTCTCCCAGACCATCGCAGCCGTCCGTACCTGGGACCGTGAGCGGAACGCCGTACAGACCTTCACCAACTCCGAGCTGAAATTCGGCTACCGGGACTCCATTTTGAAGCAGACCACGGTCCACGGCTCGCCCCGGTACGTGGTGCTCACTGTTGAGTTCCAGCTGCCGCTGGGGCGGATGAGCGCGCCCGTCCGGTATGCCGAGCTGGCCCGGGCCCTGGGCGTGGACGTGGGCCAGCGTGCCTACGCGAACGACGTCCGCCGTGAAGTCCTCCGCCTGCGTGCCTCCAAGGGCATGGTGTGGGACGTGGCCGACCGGGACACCTACTCCACAGGTTCCTTCTTTACCAACCCCATTGTCCCGGCCGCCGTCGCGGACAAGCTCCCGGAAAACGCACCCCGCTACCCTGCCGGGCAGGACGGGATGGTGAAGCTCTCCGCAGCGTGGCTGATCGACCAGGCCGGCTTCGGGAAGGGCTTCGGCCTGGAAACGGACGGCGTGGCCGGCGGCCGCGCCTCGTTGTCCACCAAGCACACCCTGGCAATCACCAACCGTGGCTCTGCCAGCGCCGCTGACATGGTGGCCGTCGCGCGGGAGGTGCGGGCCGGCGTCGAACGCCGCTTCGGCATTTCGCTGCACCCGGAGCCGCTGCTCATCGGCCTCGAGCTCTAGCCGACCCCGGAAGGCCGCCGCCCGGCCTAGGATGGGCGCATGGCTGCATCAGGCGTCCTCCGCGATCCCAGGACGATCGGCCGGCTCCGGCTGGCGTCCCAGCGGCTCGCCGGAATGGAGGCCGCCTCCGCGCCGGAACTTGTCCGGTGGATGACGGCCATGCAGGCGCAGGACCTTCCGGCGGCACTGTGGGCGGTGGGGGTCCGCGTGCCGGGAGCCGGCCTTTCCCAGGTGCGTGCCGCCATCGATTCCGGCGCTGTGGTCCGCTCCTGGCCCATGCGCGGGACACTGCATCTGGTTGCCGCCGACGACCTGCGCTGGATGCTGGACCTCACGGCCGAGCGGCTCACCAGGAGCATTGCAGCGCGGCACCGGCAGCTGGAGATCACGTGGGCAGACGTGGAGAAAGCCCGTGACCTGGCGCTGGAACACATCTCCGCGGAGGGCCCCGTCAGCCGCGCCGCCCTGTTCAAGGTGTTCGACGACGGAGGCCAGCCAACCCAGGGCCAGCGCGGGATCCATCTCCTGGGTTCGCTCTGCCGCCACGGCTGGCTGGTGCTGGGACCTCTGAGCGGGAACCAGCAGCTGATCGCGGCGTTTGATGACTGGATACCCACCTCCCGGATACTGGAGCGGGAGGAGGCCCTGGCGGAGTTCCTGCTGCGTTACTTCCACAGCCACGGCCCGGCCACGCTCCGCGACTTCGCCTGGTGGACGCAGCTGCCGCTGACCGAAGTGCGAAGGGCGTTTGAGGATGTCCGGCGCGGGTTGGTGGAGCTGGAGTTTGAGGGGACCAGCTACTGGCTGTCCCCGGAGGTTGCGGCGCTTCTGGATGCCGGCCTGCCCGGAGCACGGTCTGTCCACCTGCTGCCCGGTTTTGATGAGTTTGTCCTCGGCTACACGGACCGCAGCCCCGTCCTGCCGCCCGAGCATTCCGACCTGATCGTGCCCGGCGGGAACGGTGTCTTCAAAAAGACCGTGGTGGCCGGGGGACAGGTGGTGGGCACGTGGGCGCTGCAGGGCACGGGGCCGCGTGCCGCCGTCGTCCCCGAACTCTTCGACGAAGCCCGGCCGCTTGGCCCGGCGGCAGAGGCTGCCCTGGCCAAGGCGGGCCGGCGCTACACGACGTTCCTGGCCACCTGAGCCGCCTCCGCCCCCGTACAACCGGCCCTCGCCCGCATAACCGGTGCCGGGCAGCAACGGTTATGCGGGCCAGGGCCGGTTGTACCGCGGGTCATCCACATAGCGGCGTCCCGTGCTTCTGGTTCCCGGTCCCATCGGCGACTGTCGAGTGATGAAAGTCGATACCGCGTTGGCCTTGGTGGACCATCGATGGCCCCGGCAAGTGGTGGCATCCACGTCCGACTTGGCCGCTGCCGGGCTGGACAGCCGTGTGCTGACTGCAGCCGTGCAGAGCGGTGCCGTATTCCGGTTGCGGCGGGGAGCCTACGTCCGGAGCAGTTACTGGAATACGCTCACGCCGTGTACAGCCATGTGAGTGCGGCGCTGCTGCACGGTCTTATTGTCTGGAACGGAGGCTCCGCGGTGCATGTGACAACCCAGTACTCCAATTCAACGGCCAGCGCGGGAAAGGATGTCCGGACCCACAAGCTTCCCCTCACAGATGCCGACATGGCTTCACTGTGGACGCCTGACGGGCGGGAAATCCTGGCCACCAGTCCCGAACGAACCGTGGTGGACTGCGCACGTATCCTGCCCTTGGACAAGGCCGCAGTGATCGGTGACCACGCGCTTCGCAAAGGTGCATCCCTCGAGGCCATGCGGCAGCTGCTGAACGACAGCCCAGTGGTCCGCGGCGGCAGGCGCGCGCTGGCCGTACTGGAGGTCCTGGATGCGCGGTCAGAGTCTCCGGGTGAGACCCGGACCAGGCTGCTGCTGCAGTCTTTTGGTCTGCGCGGGTTCGAACCGGAGGTGGTGATCCCCACCTCCGAGGGTCTATTCCGGGCTGACTTTGCGGATCCAAATGCCTTGGTGATCATCGAGTTCGACGGCATTGCCAAGTACACGGAGTACAAGGCAACGGCCGATGTGCTGCTCGCGGAACGGCGCCGGGAGAACGCGCTGCAGGAGCTTGGTTGGGCGGTCTTCCGCATCAACTGGAAGCAGCTGGACCGGCCGGGCGAGTTGCGGCAGCGGCTGTACGCATTTCTCTCGCGGCACGCCGGAATGCAAAAGCGGCCCTGCCCCGCACAACCGGTGCAGGGCAGCAACGGTTATGTGGGGCGGGGCCGCTCGTGAGGCAGCTAAGCGTTACAGGTTGCCGGTGGCGATGTTGAGCATGCGGCGCAGCGGCTCGGCTGCGCCCCAGAGGAGCTGGTCGCCCACGGTGAAGGCGCTGATGTACTGCGGGCCCATTTCCATCTTGCGGATGCGGCCCACCGGGATGTCCAGGGTGCCGGAAGCGGCCACCGGGGTCAGGTCGGCCATGGAGGCTTCCTTGGTGTTGGGAACCACCTTGGCCCACTGGTTGTCCTCGTCCAGCAGCTTCTCGATCTCGGCCACGGACAGGTCCTCGCGGAGCTTCAGCGTCAGGGCCTGGGAGTGGGAGCGCATGGCGCCGATGCGGACGCAGAGGCCGTCCATGATCACGTGGTTTTCCGCGGAGGTGCCCAGGATCTTGTTGGTCTCCACCCCGGCCTTCCACTCTTCCTTGGACTGCCCGTTGCCCAGGTCCGCGTCGATCCAGGGGATCAGGGAGCCGGCCAGGGGCACGCCGAACTGGGTGACGTCGATGTCGGTGCGCTGGTGGGCCAGGACCTTGCGGTCAATATCCAGGATGGCCGACGCCGGGTCGTCCAGTTCCGTGCTGACCTCGGCGTTGAGCGTGCCGAACTGGCTGAGCAGCTCGCGCATGTGCCGGGCGCCGCCGCCGGAGGCTGCCTGGTAGGTCATAGAGGTACCCCACTCGACCAGCCCGTTCTTGAACAGGCCGCCGAGGCCCATGAGCATGCAGGAGACGGTGCAGTTGCCGCCGATGAAGTCCTTGGTGCCGTTGACCAGGCCCTTGTCGATGACATCGCGGTTAATGGGGTCCAGCACGATGATCGAGTCGTCGTTCATGCGCAGGGTGGAGGCGGCATCGATCCAGAGGCCGTCCCAGCCGCGGCTGCGCAGCTCTCCGTGGACCTGCTTGGTGTAGTCGCCGCCCTGGGCGGTGACAATAATGGGCAGCTTCGCCAGGGTGTCGAGGTCGAACGCGTTCTCGAGTTTGCCGGCGCCGTCAGCGAAGGACGGCGCGGCACCTCCCGCGTTGGAGGTGGAGAAGAACACCGGGTTGATGTTGGCGAAGTCGCCCTCGTCCTGCATGCGCTGCATGAGGACGGAACCGACCATGCCGCGCCATCCGACCAGGCCGACGGAAGGGGTAGCTGCTGTAGTCATTGGTCCAGTTTAGACTTCGCGTCCGGAAGGGCGCAGTCGGTTACGTCACGCCGCAGTTGGGTCTGACGTCCGACGCCGGCACGCACCGGTGCCGTCAGCGGCGGCTAGGTAGACGGTGCGTCCCCGGGAAACGGCTGGGTGCTGTCGGGGAAATTTTCGCGGGTGATGGCTATGGGCGACGGGTTTGATTCGAACCAGGCGCGTGCCTGGTCATCGGTAAGGGCAAACCGCGGTTTCGGCAGCCCGTTCAGCCGGCGCAGCCCGGCGGCCCGCATCTCCCGGCGAAGGCTGCGGATTCCCAGGAGCCAGCCTCCAGTGAAAAGGACAGTGCCCAGCAGTCCGAAAACGGCCACAACGATATTCAGGGTGGCCAGGGCAATGATGAGCATCACGGGTGCGCCAAAAGCCGGAATGGTCATGAGGGCTGTCACCACAACAAGCCCGGTAGCCGTGTGGACTGAGTAATTTCCCGACGGCTGGGAACCACCGATTCCCCATTCGTCCTTTGTGTAGGCGTAGACCGTGGGTCCCATGGCGGTTGCGTAGAAGTACGGTCGGTCCACAAGTAGCTTCTGTACGGCAGGATTCATTGCCGTCAGTGACCTACGCTTTTCGTTCACGGGCGGCTGGAGTCCGACTGCTCCAGTACGGCGGCCTTCCGCGCGCGGAGGGCAAAGAACGCCCCGAAGGTGAACACCTGGGTGACGACAACCAACACGATGGCACCGGCGATCTTGTTGCCGCCCAGGATCATGGTCAGGCCCACGATTGCGGACAGCAGCGCCAGCAGCGGCAGCAGCATGTAGCCCAGGACGAACAGGGTTTCCGGTTTTTTCAGCATGTTCCTAGCCCTCGGTCCGTGACCATTTGGTGAATCGGTAGCGTGTGCCGTTGGCGGCCGTCAGCCAGCCGTCCGGCGGGACGGCGGCGGTGGCCTCCCAACTGGCGCCGAGCTCCGGGGCGAACGTGTCGCCGTCGGCCTTCACATCGATGGTGGTGACCACCGCAACGTTGGCGAGGTCGGTGGACTGGCGGAACACGTCGCCGCCGCCCAGGATCCAGACTGTTTCGCCGCCGTCGACGAACTGCGACTCCAGGAGCGCGTCATCCAGGGAGGGAACCACGACGGCGCCTTCCGCCTCGGGCGTTCCGGCCCAGCTTTCCTGCCGGGTGATGACGATGTTGGTGCGTCCGGGCAGGGGGCGGTACTTGTCCGGGAACGACAACCAGGTCTTGCGGCCCATGATGACCGGGTGCCCGGTGGTGAGCCGGGTGAAGTGCTTGAGGTCCTCGGGCAGGTTCCAGGGCATGTCCCCGTCCTTGCCGATGACGCCGTCGGACGTCTGCGCCCAGACCAGGCCCACACCGGTGATCGAGGCGGCCAGTTCCTCCGTGAAGGACTGGGGATCGGTGAAGTTCTCGATGCTCATACGGCGATCGGTGCCTTAATGGTGGGGTGGTGCTGGTACCCCACCACGTCGAAGTCTTCCAGCGTGTAGTCGAAAATCGAGGCCGGCTTGCGGGTGATCTTCAGCTGCGGGTACTCGTAGGGCTCACGTTCCAGCTGCTTGAGGACCTGGTCCATGTGGTTCTCGTAGATATGCACGTCCCCGCCGGTCCATACGAATTCGCCGGGCTCAAGGCCCACCTGCTGCGCGACCATGCAGGTGAGCAATGCGTAGGAGGCGATGTTGAAGGGGACGCCCAGGAACATGTCCGCGGAGCGCTGGTAGAGCTGGCAGGAGAGTTTGCCGTTGGCCACGTAGAACTGGAAGAACGCGTGGCACGGCGGGAGCGCCATGTCATTGAGCTCCGAAACGTTCCACGCGGAGACGATGTGCCGGCGGGAGTCAGGGTTCGACTTCAGGTTCTCGATCAGCTCGGCGATCTGGTCGATGTGCCCGCCGTCCGGGGTGGGCCAGCTGCGCCACTGCACGCCGTAGACCGGGCCCAGGTCGCCGTCCTCATCCGCCCACTCATTCCAGATGGTGACGCCCTGGTCCGTCATCCACTTGATGTTGGTCTCGCCGCGCAGGAACCACAGGAGCTCCACGGCCACGGACTTGAAGTGGACCCGCTTCGTGGTGATCAACGGGAAGCTTTTCGAGAGGTCAAAGCGGATCTGGCGCCCGAAAACGCTGGTGGTTCCGGTGCCCGTACGGTCCGATTTATGGGTGCCGGTGGCCAGGACATCGCGCAGGAGGTCTTCATAAGGCGTTGGGATGCTCACCCTTCAAGTCTACTTTGAGCGCGGCCCCGGGTGCGGCGGCAGCGCGGCGGCGGCGGAGACCGCGCGGAAGACCAGGCCGATGCCCATGAACATGAACAGCACCGTGGGGATCCAGATGGTGGCGGGTCCCTCCCATCCCAACCACCCGCGGATGCTGAGCCAGCCGATGAGGGCGGCCACCGCCGGGGCAAGCTGGGCAACAACATCTTGCCCCGCACCGATGTCCTGACCAGCCGCAGTCCCGAGTGACCTCGACAGTGCAGGGAGGAACCGGTGAAGCAGCCACAGGAAAGCCACGCAGCCAAGGCCGGTGAGGAGGGGCGCGAACACCGTCCACGCTGTCTTCGGAGCAAAGCGGTCGGGCGATCCGCTGCCGTCCCAGTGCACGGGTACAGGGTCAGGCATCCCGGGATAGAGCACCGCCCCGCTCGCGGCAGTAAGCAGCAGCGCCAGCATTGAAGCGGCAAACCAGCCGGCGGCTTTCCGGTTCGTGACGTTCCGGCCCATGGTCAGCGGCCTGCCTGGCGGGTGTCGTGCTGGCTGGTGTCGTCCTGGCGGGTTTTGGGGGAGAGCGCCGGGGGCTGCGGGAGCCCGGGCGTCCGCGGGAAGGGCCGGGCAGCGCCCTGGACAGGGATAACCGCGATCCCCACGGCGGCAGCGGCCAGGAGAGCCCCGACGGCGGGAGCAGCCTGCCAGAAGGCATCCCACCGTTCCGGACCAAGAGGCGACGCCCGGTGCAGCTTTGGTCCGGCGCTCATCAGAAGGACCCCGGCCTGGCCTGCCAGGAACGCGGCCTGCGTCCGCACCACACGGTGCACTGTGATGGCACGTAGTGCGGCATCCAGTCCCGGGACCGGCCCAGGGACGCTGTTACGACGGCGGGCAAGCACCAGGGGAACCCCGGACGCGACCACAACCGCGGCGCTGCTCCACGCCGTCACCGGCCAGGACTGCTGTGCGCCCAGTTCAACCTGCCGCCCGGCAACAAGGAACAGGACAGCCAGGAGAACGGTCGCAGCGGCAACCAGGGTGCAGGCCAGGGCGGATGAGACCGGTTGGCGGGGCCAGTGCAGGGGCTCGTCCGGGGTCCCGTAATTCCGGTGCACCAGCACTTCGCCGAGCGACACAACGGCCAGGATGGCGCCGGCGGAAACAGCTGCGAAAAGGGCGGGAGGCCCCGTGACGGTTCCCGGGACGAAGATTGCCGCGGGTACGGGCACGAACGCTGCCAGCCCCATCGCGGCACCGATGGACACCGACAACCTGGTGGCGGGCTGGGCCTGCGCGCCGGCGCCCCGGCGGGATGCGGGCCCTCCGGAGAGGCTGGGCGGTGCCCACAGCAGCATCAGCAGCAGCACCGCCAGGTTCAATGCCCCGGCCGGGTTGAACCAGTTCGCGGGGCCAACGGCCGGATCGGGGCGGACTGCGTGATTCCCTGCGATGGCCGCCAGCCCGGAGGCAAGTGTCGCCACCGTTCGGAGCAGGCGGTTTGTGATGATGGCCCGCAGGAGTCTGTCCTGTCCGGGCGCCAGTCCCTTTACCGGCGCCCGGCGGCTGGTCAGCATCAGCACGGCGAGGGTGCCGCCGGCCAGGACGAACAACGCCCCGCCCAGGTACATCGCCAGATCCATGCCGGCAATGCGGCCTTCCCCTCCGAACGAGGCATAACCGCCGGCACCATCCGGACGCGAACCGTAAGGGCGGGCTTCGAAGCCCGGCAGCGTGGACGTCCACACGATCTGGGCGGCGGAGAGGAGGAAGATCACCGCCACCGTCCAGGCGAGGGGACGCGGCACCAGCGCCCGGAGCGCGGGCGGCCTTCCGCCCTGCGCCACCGGCCGGGCGCGTGACCTGGGGTAGGTTGCCTGCCCCAGCACATATGCCGCCAGGCAGCCGAGGACAGGCCAGGCGAGGGCCGGGGCGATGTCCACGGGCCCCGATGATGCCCCGGGTAGTGGCAGGATGCCCGCATTCGCAGCGGGAAGCAAAGAGCTGGCCATCCATCCGATGACGCCGGTGCACAACGCATGCCCGGACGCTGCGGCGGACATGTCCGGGCCCCGGCGGATCAGGAAACGAAGAAGGAAGTACACCCCGCCAATAAGCAGGAGCGGCCACAGGACAGCTGACGGTGGAACATCAAAGGCAAACGTGGTGGCAGCCGGCACGTTATCCCCCCCAGAACTGTGCATCGTTCCCTCAAGTCAAGGGGTATGCGGGCCCAGGGTCAAGCGGGAGTGGAGCCCCTCAGTCGTCGAAAGGCTTGAATTGCTCCACGGCCACGACCCGCCTCTTCCCGCCGTTGGCCACATGGCAGACCACCATTTCGCCCGGGGAAAGGAACGGCTCGTGGGCGGGCAGCAGCTTGGCCAGGTGTGACGGCATGTGCGTGGCCAGCTGCTTGAGGACCGTGGGCAGCGCCGGCCGGTGGGTGCAGACCACCACGGGCCGCTGTTTGTCCACCAGGGACTCGATGACGGCGGCGGTCTTCTTCGGGCTGCGCTGGTGCTTGTGCTCGGTCAAGCCCTCAGCGAGCTTCACTTTGGCGCCCGTGGCCCGCGCATACGGAGCCACGGTGGCCACGCAGCGCAGCCACGGGCTGCTGACCACCCGCATCGGCTTCCAGGCCTGCAGCAGGCGCCCCACGGCCTGGGCCTGACGCGACCCGGTGGCCGCCAGCGGCCGCTCACCCTCGGCCTTGCTCCAGGACGAGCGCGGCTTGGCTTTGGCGTGGCGCAGCACCAGCAGGGGCCAGGTATCCAGCTCCCCGCGCCCATGGGCGTCCTGCAGATGGGTCAGCGGTACGACGTCGGACGGGTTGGACAGCAGGCGGGCCGCCTTTTCGGGGGCGCACCACATGACGCTGTCCACTTCCTTGCCGTCCGGAAGCAGGCTGTCACCGTTGACCTTGACTGCCCAGTAGTGGACAACCTTCAGGCCCGAGGCCACGTGGTAGTGGATGGGCGGCAGCGGGATGCCCAGAGGAGCCTTGAGCCCGATCTCTTCCCACACCTCCCGGACGGCGCATTCGGGAACTGTTTCGCCGGCGTCGAGCTTTCCCTTCGGCCATGACCAGTCGTCATAGCGGGGCCGGTGGATCAGGAGGACCTCCAGGCCGTCCCTGCCGGCACGCCACGGGATGGCACCCGCAGCAGTCACGGCTACGGGTTCCCCCGGGTGGTCAGTCTGGTCGGCTACGAGTGCATCGCTCGACAACGCGGCGGCCCTTATCGCCGGCTCAGGCTGCGTTGCCGCGGCCGGGACGCCAGCAGCCAGGACTGGACGTCTTCCAGCGGCTTTCCATCCTCGGACAGGTGATGCCGGGTCCAGCGGCCCTCGTTGTCAAGGTGCCAGCTGGAGGTGTCCGGATCCATGTAGCGGCGCAGGAGGTCCAGTACATAGGTGACGTCGTCCGGGCTGCTGAGCTGCACCAGCGCCTCTACGCGCCGGTCCAGGTTGCGGTGCATCATGTCCGCGGAGCCGATGTACACCACCGGGTCGCCGCCGTTGGCGAAGGCGAACACCCGCGAGTGCTCCAGGAACCGGCCCAGGATGGAACGGACCGTGATGTTGTCGCTGAGGCCGGGGACGCCGGGCCGCAGCGAGCAGATGCCGCGGACCACCACGTCCACCTTCACGCCGGCCTGGGATGCGCGGTACAGGGAATCGATAATGGCTTCGTCCACCATCGAGTTCACCTTGATCTGGACATGCCCGGGAATGCCGGCGCGGGCATTGCGGATCTCGGTTTCGATCCGGTCGATGAGGCCGGAGCGCACGGAGCGCGGTGCCACCAGCAGGCGCTTGAAGGTCGACTTGGGGGCGTAGCCGGAAAGCTGGTTGAACAGCTTGGAAAGGTCCTGTCCCACCTGGTCGTCGGCCGTCAGCAGGCCCAGGTCCTCGTAGTAGCGGGCCGTGCGCGGGTGGTAGTTGCCGGTGCCGATGTGGCAGTAGCGGCGCAGGCCGTCCACTTCCTGCCGGACCACCAGGGACAGCTTGCAGTGCGTCTTGAGGCCCACGATTCCGTACACCACGTGCACGCCGGCCTGCTCCAGTTTGCGGGCCCAGGAAATGTTGGCCTGCTCATCGAACCGGGCCTTGATTTCCACCAGGGCCAGCACCTGCTTGCCGGCTTCCGCCGCGTCGATCAGGGCATCCACGATGGGGGAGTCGCCGGAGGTACGGTACAGGGTCTGCTTGATGGCCTGGACCTTCGGGTCGGCCGCGGCCTGCTCCAGGAACGCCTGCACGGAGGTGGAGAACGAATCGTACGGGTGGTGCAGCAGGATGTCCCGGCGCCGCATGGCAGCAAACACATTGGCTGCCTTGGACGTTTCGGATTCGTTCAGGTACCGGGAGGTGTGCGGGACGTGCTTGGGGTAGTGCAGGTCCGCCCTGTCGATGCCGGCAATGACGGAGAGACCCCGCATGTCCAGGGGGGCGGGTACCGAGTACACCTCCGACTCCTCAACGCCCAGCTCACGGATCAGCAGCGCCCGGATGTTGGGGTTGATGTCGTTGGTGACCTCCAGCCGGACGGGCGGCCCGAACCGGCGGCGGAGGAGTTCCTTCTCCAGGGCCTGCAGGAGGTTCTCGGCGTCGTCCTCCTCCACCTCCACGTCCTCGTTGCGGGTGACGCGGAAGGTGTGGTGTTCCAGGACCTCCATGCCGGGGAAGAGCTTGTCCAGGTGGACGGCGATGACTTCCTCAAGGGCGATGAACCGTGCCACCCGGCCCGGCACCGCGCCGGCGCGGGGACCGTCAATGGAGATCAGGCGCGGGAGCTGGTCCGGCACCTTGACGCGCGCGAAAAGTTCCTTGTCGCTGACCGGGTTCCGGACCACCACGGCGAGGTTCAGGGACAGGCCCGAAATGTAGGGGAACGGGTGCGCCGGATCCACGGCGAGCGGGGTCAGGATGGGGAAGACCTTTTCCGCGAACATGACGCTGAGCTGCTGCTGGGCGGCGTCGTCCAGTTCGCCCCACTGCATGACGTGAATGTGCTCATAGGCCAGCGCGGGCCGGATCTGCTCGGCGAAAACCTGCGCATGCCGCTGCTGGAGCCGGTGGGCTTCCTCGCTGATCCGTTCCAGCACCTCGACGGGGCTGAGGCCGGCGGGGGAGGGGACGGCCAGGCCGGTGGCGATGCGCCGCTTGAGGCCGGCCACGCGGACCATGAAGAATTCGTCAAGGTTGGAAGCGAAGATGGACAGGAAGCTGACCCGTTCCAGCAGGTGGAGGGTGGGGTCTTCGGCCAGCTCCAGCACCCGGGAATTGAACGCAAGCCAGCTCAGCTCACGGTCCAGGAACCGGTCCGGCCGGATGTCGCCTTCGGGCTGCAGGTTCGGGGCGAATTCGGGAATGTCGATGCGGTCCTGTGTGGCCCTGGATGCCGGTACCTCGGAGGAGCCGAAGCGGGCCCGGGGCACCGCAACATCCTGGGACGTGGCTGTTCCGGACGGTTCCGGGTTCATGGCTTCTCCTTTGGCTGGCGCTTCAGTGCCGGCGCCTGCGCACTGCGCGGCTCCATGTCAACCTTACAAGCATTGACCGGCCCGACGGCCGTTGTTTTACGCCGTGCCAGCCATTGTTCCGCGCACCCTGCCTACCCGCCGGCCGGGCCGTACATGACGTCCATGTCCCACCGCGTAAAGCCGAGCCGGCGGTACAGCGCCACCGCCGCCGTGTTGTCCGCATCCACGTAAAGCATGACGGCCTTTAAACCGGAGTCGCGGAGGTATTTGATGCCGGCTATGGTCAACGCTTTGCCCAGGCCCATGCCCTGGGCCTCCGGCGTCACTCCCACCACGTACACCTCGCCGATCGCGGGGTGTTCGCCGTGCCGGGGGTGGACCTTGGTCCAGTGGTAACCCAGCAGCCGTCCGTCCCGGCCCTCGGCCAGGAGGAAACCAGAGGAGTCGAACCAGTCTTCCGCCATGCGCGCGTCGAGGTCGGCCCTGGTGAGGCCCCCCTGCTCGGGGTGGTGGGCGAAGGCGGCGCGGTTGGCGGCCAGCCAGGCGTCCTCATCCTGGCCGGGGACGAAGGAACGGATGGCCACGCCCTCCGGGAGGGCGGCGTCGGGCAGGTCCACGCCCGTCGTCGTCATCCGCATCTTCCACAGTTCGCGCACCGGCGCGTATCCATAGCGGGCGGCAAGATCGGCCGCGGCCTCGTGGTTGCCGTGGGACCACGCCTTGAGGCCGGCGAAGCCCCTGGCCTCCTTCAGCGCCCCCACCAGCCGGTCCGCCACGCCCTGGTTGCGGTAGGAGGGGTGCACGGCGATTTCCAGGATGCCGTTTCCGTCCGGCTCTTCAACCACGACGGCGAATCCGGCCAGGTCCTGTCCCGTCGCCGGATCGGAGTCCTCATCCGGCGCGTAAAGGGCCAGGGTCAGCAGCGTATGTTCCGCGGAGTCCCCGGCCCGCATGGTCACCAGGGTCTGTTCGGATATTGAAGGATTGCCGTCCGATTCCTCAGCCGCCGCAAGGAGGTCGCGGCAGTCTTTCAGCAGCTGCTGGTCCACCCCGCCCCGGACGGCATGGACGGGCCACTTCTGCGGATGCGCTGGAGTCATGAGCCAAGGCTATACGCCGTCGGCGGTCCAGGTCAGGCCTCGGTGAGTTCATCTTCCTGCTGGCGGACCAGGGTGAGGCGGTAGCCCACGTTCCTGACCGTGCTGATCAGGTTCTCGTGGTCCGCGCCGAGCTTGGCCCGCAGCCGCCGGACGTGCACGTCCACGGTGCGCGTGCCGCCGTAGTAGTCATAGCCCCACACTTCGGTCAGCAGCTGCTGCCGGGTGAAAACGCGGCCGGGGTGCTGCGCCAGGTACTTCAGGAGTTCAAACTCCTTGAAGGTCAGGTTCAACGGCGCCCCGTTGACCCGGGCCGTGTAGCTTGCCTCATCGATCACCACGCCGGCGGCGCGGATTTCACTGGGGGTGTCTTCCTGTTCGGGTACCGCCCGGGCGACGGAGAGCCGGATGCGGGCTTCCACCTCGGCGGGCCCGGCGGAGTCCAGGACGATGTCGTCAACGGCCCAGGCCGAGGACACCGCCGCCATGCCACCTTCGGTAAGGATCAGGACCAGCGGCGCGCTGAGGCCCGTGGCCTTCAGGAGCTGGGTGAGGGAGCGGGCGCCCACCAGGTCCTTGCGGGCATCGAGCAGGACAATGTCGCACGGGTCTGTTTCAAGGAGGGCCGTCGGCTCGGCAGGGAGGATATGGACCCTGTGGTTCAGCAGCTCCAGGGCAGGCAGGATGTCCACCGAAGAACCGGTGCTGTTGGTCAGTAACAGGATGTGCGACATTGTTCCTCCAAGGGCCGTCCGCGCATCGTTGGGCGACTGAACCGGATTCTCACCGGCCGGTACTGGCTTCCTGCGGAAGGTTTTGGTCCGTCAGCGAGCCGCCGGACAGCCACCCCAGCAGGGAGCGTAGCTGAACCTTGAGTATACCTGTGAGGCCCCGTCCAGCCACAGATTCGGGGCGGTGGAAGGCACGTTTTGCGACATATCCAGTTCACATAAGGCAGGATTGGACCAGGGCGCACCTGCCCTGCCGTGAGGGGGCTGACCAGCCTTCCGGCCGATCGCCAGGATGGGAAAACAGCGCAGTGAGTGCACCGACGAAGCACAGGCCGGGCCCCGCATGACGCCGGAACTGCAGGCGCCAGTGCGTTCGCTTGGCTCCTGGACCGTCGGCGTCGTCGGGATTGCCGGCCTCGTCGCCATCATCGCAGGGGTCTACGCCTCGCCGGAAGCGCTCGTGGTGGTGGGCGTCCTGATCGCCGCCGCGGTGGGTATCGGGTGGCCGCATTTCCTTCGGATTCCCGCCAAGAAGACCCTCGCCGCCGTCATTGCGTTGCCTGGCGCAGCGGCCGCCGTGGCCGCCGGCCTGGCGCCGGCCCCCGGGTACCTGGACTGGACGCCGGCTTTCGTCGCCTTGGGAATGATGGCAGTTTTCGTGGTGCAGCTGATCCGGGGCACCGGGCAGGCGCAGCGGCTGGAGTCCACGCTCGGGTGCTGCGCCGGGGTCCTGCTGTCCTGCCTGGGCGCCGGCTGGATTGCCGGCTCCAGGTTCAACGGGGTCCGCGAGATGCTCCTGGTGGCGGCGATCAGCGCCGCAGTGGCCCTGCTGGCCGGACTTATCCGCTGGCCGGACAGCATCGTGGCCCCACTCGGAGTGGTGCTCGCCGGCCTGGCCGGACCGCTTGCCGGGCTGGTCCTGTCGGACATCGCCGTCCTGCCGGCCGCCGTCTTCGGCGTGGTTGTCGGCGCAGTCCTGGCGAGCTTCCGGCGGCTGGCCACGCTCCGCGGCGCTCCGCTGAACATCCCGGCCGCGCTGGGCATGGGCCTTGCCCCTGTCTCGGCGGTCGGATCCCTCGCTTACTTCATAGACAAACTACTCATCTACTAACGGGTTAGGATGGCACCATGTCCGTACTTGCTTTTGAAATCTTCTTCCTTGTCCTGCTCGGCGTTGCGAGCCTCTCCATGGCCTGGTTCGCCGGTTTTGTGGTCTACCGCCTCTTCAAGGGTCAGAAGTAGCCACCCCTTTCCCAGGACCGGCCGTATCTGGAGGTAAGACCAATGCCCATTGAGATTCCTACAGACCTGACCCCCGAACTCGTCCCCCTTTCCTGGCTCATCGGTGAGTGGGAAGGACGGGGCCGGCTGGGCAGCGGCGACGAGGATTCCGAACACTTCCTGCAGCACGTCTCCTTCACCCACAACGGCCTGCCGTACCTGCAGTACCGGGCCGAGAGCTGGCTGACCGACGACGAAGGCACCCGCCTCCGTCCGTTGACGGTGGAGACAGGCTTCTGGGCCCTGGAGCGCAAGCAACTCGACGCCGACGGCGGTCCCGGCCTGGTCCCAGCGGACATCGTGCCGGTGCTGAAAAGTGCCGACGAGGTTGAAGCACTGCGCAACAAGGACGGTGGCTTCGACATTTCGGTGTCCATCTCGCACCCCGGCGGAATCTCGGAGCTGTACTACGGCCAGATCAAGGGCCCCCAGGTCCAGCTGACCACCGACATGGTGATGCGCGGCAGCCACTCCAAGGACTACAGCGCCGCCACCCGTATTTTCGGTTTGGTGGACGGCAACCTGTTGTGGCGGTGGGACGTGGCCACCGGCGGCGAGGCAGGAAAGGGCCTGGAGGCACACGCTTCCGCGTTCCTCCACAAGGTCTCATGACCAGATAAGGGGTCCTCCGGACCCATAAGAGGGGAGCGGAACCTTGGACGGAAGCAATGGCGAAGCAGCAGCATCGCCGGCCGATTACAGCGACCTGAAGGCCGTCTTCTTCAACGGCACGCTTAAGAAGTCGCCCCAGACCTCCAACACCGATGGGCTGATCCGCATCAGCCGCCGGATCATGGAAAAATACGGCGTCAGCACCCGTGTGATCCGTACCGTAGACCACGACATTGCCAGCGGCGTCTACCCTGACATGACCCAGCACGGCTGGGCCACTGACGAGTGGCCGCAGCTTTACCCCGCGGTCCAGGAAGCCGACATCGTGGTGGTGGCCGGCCCCATCTGGCTGGGGGACAATTCGTCCCAGACCAAGAAGCTGATCGAACGCCTCTACGCCCACTCCGGCGAGCTCAACAGCAAAGGCCAATGGGCGTTCTATCCCAAGGTCGGCGGCTGCCTGATCACCGGAAACGAGGACGGCATCAAGCACTGCGCCATGAACGTCCTCTACAGCCTGCAGCACATCGGCTTCAGCATTCCGCCCCAGGCCGACGCCGGGTGGATCGGGCCCGTTGGGCCTGGTCCGAGCTACCTTGATGAAGGCTCCGGTGGTCCGGAAACTGACTTCACCAACCGGAACACGACGTTCATGACCTGGAACCTGCTGCACCTTGCCCGGACCCTGAAGGACGCCGGCGGATATCCCGCCTACGGGAACCTTCCCGGCGAATGGGCTGCCGGCACAAGGTTCGATTTCGAAAATCCGGAATATCGCTGATCTCCAAGGACTTCTACTTCATATGACTACGCCCAGCCCTCTGTTGTCGCGCCCCGGCGCGGTCGAAGCCACCGGCCCTGACGCAGGAGTCGCCGCCCACTACGGCGAGCCGCTGCGCGAGCAGCGTGCCCTCGCAGCCGGAAGCGCCGTCGTCGACCTTTCCCACCGCGGCGTGGTCACCGTCACCGGTCCGGACCGGCTCAGCTGGCTCAATACCTTGTCCTCCCAGCAGGTGGCTGCCCTGAAACCGGGGGAGTCCAGCGAACTGCTGCTCCTCAGCGTGCAGGGCCGCATCGACTTTGACGCCCGCGTTGTTGATGACGGTGAAGCCACCTGGCTGATCGTCGAGGCCGCAGAGGCCGCCCCGCTGGCCGACTACCTTAACCGCATGAAGTTCATGCTGCGGGTGGAGATCGCCGACGTTTCCGCCGACTGGGCGGTTGTGGGCAGCACCCGGGCCGTGCCCGAATGGTCCGGCCACCTCGCCTGGCAGGACCCCTGGCCGCACGTCTCCGCCGGCGGATACTCCTACGCCACCGTCTCCGAGGAGAACCATCCCGGGCTTGAACGCCCCTGGTTCGAGTACCTCATCCCCTCCGCCGGGCTGGAGGACGCCGTTGCCGGCCGCGCGTTGGCCGGCGTGCTCGCCGCCGAGGCTCTCCGGGTTGCCGCGTGGCGCCCCAGGATCGGGGCCGAGACGGATGACAAAACGATCCCGCACGAACTGGACCTGCTGCGCACCGCCGTGCATCTGGCCAAGGGCTGCTACAAGGGACAGGAAACCATCGCCCGCGTCCACAACCTCGGCCACCCGCCGCGCCGGCTGGTATTTCTGCAGCTGGACGGTTCCCAGCACACCCTGCCCGCCGCCGGCAGCCCCGTCATGGCCGGGGAACGGAAAGTGGGCACCGTGACGTCCGTGGCGCAGCACTACGAAATGGGCCCGGTCGCATTGGCAGTCATCAAGCGTTCCGTGGCCCCGGATGACATACTGACGGTCCTGGACGGCGACGAGCCGTACCCCGCCGCCCAGGAACTCATCGTCGCCCCGGACGCCGGCCAGGTAGTGGGGCGCCAGACCGGATTCCTGAGGGGGCCACGCTGATGATTGGAAACACACCTGCAGGCGCGCCAACCGAGGCAGTTGAAGGGCCCGACGACGACGCCCTGGCTTTGGCACACACGCTCTTCCAGGCTGCCCGGGACGGAAGTGACGAGCTGCTGGGTGCCTACCTGGACGCCGGCGCGCCCGCCACCATGACCAACGCCGCCGGTGACTCCCTGCTCATGCTGGCCGCCTACCACGGCCACGCCGGGACCGTGCAGCTGCTCCTGCAGCACGGTGCCGACGCCAACACCGCCAACGACAGGGGCCAGACGCCCCTCGCAGGGGCGGCGTTCAAGGGCTACACGGATGTGGCCGGGGTCCTGCTGGGTGCCGGTGCGGATCCGGACGCCGGTTCGCCGTCGGCACGGGCTGCGGCACAGATGTTTGCGCGCACGGAGATCCTGGACCTCCTGGGCTAGCCTTACCCGGGTTTCCGCCCGGCACCAATAAAAACTCCTGAAGGATGACCGAGTGGAAAACGTAGAAAAGCCCTGGCCGGCGTTGTGGTCCCTGGTGATCGGGTTCTTCATGATCCTGATCGACAGCACCATCGTGTCGGTAGCCAACCCGCGGATCATGGAGGGCCTCAACGCCGATATCAACTCGGTGATCTGGGTGACCAGCGCCTACCTGCTGGCGTATGCCGTGCCGCTTCTCATTACAGGCCGGCTGGGTGACAGGTTCGGGCCCAAGCGGCTCTACCTGCTGGGCCTGGTGGTCTTCACGGCCGCCTCCCTGTGGTGCGGCCTGGCCAGCAACGTGGAGACCCTCATTGCGGCCCGCGTGCTGCAGGGCCTCGGCGCGGCGGTCATGACGCCCCAGACCATGGCCGTCATCACCCGGATCTTCCCGCCTGACCGCCGCGGTGCGGCCATGGCCATCTGGGGTGCCACCGCCGGCATGGCAACCCTCGTGGGCCCCATCCTCGGCGGAGTCCTGGTGGACGGCCTTGGCTGGGAATGGATCTTCTTCATCAACGTTCCCATCGGCGTCGTCGGCTTCATCCTGGCCCTGCGCAATGTCCCGGCCCTGAGTACCCACCCGCACCGGTTCGACATCCCGGGCGTGCTGCTCAGCGCCGTCGGGCTCTTCCTGCTGGTCTTCGGCATCCAGGAAGGCGAGACCTACAACTGGGGCACCATCACGGGGCCCATCAGCGTGTGGGGACTGATCATCGCCGGTCTCGTCGTCCTGGCCGCGTTCGTGGCATGGCAGCGGTTCAACAAGGGCGAGCCCCTGCTTCCGCTGGGCCTGTTCCGCGACCGGAACTTTTCCCTCGCCAACCTGGGCATCACCATGGTGGGCTTCACCGTGACGTCCTTCAGCCTGCCGCTGATCTTCTACTACCAGCTGGTCCGTGGCTTGACTCCCACCCAGTCGGCCCTCCTGATGGTGCCCATGGCGCTGATCTCGGGCGGCATGGCACCGGTCGTGGGCAAAATCGTTGACCGGGTCAACCCGAAATACCTGGCAGCCGGCGGCCTGACGCTCATGGCTGTGGCGCTGGTATGGAATGGCCTGCTGATGCAGCCCGATACGCCCATCCTGCTGTTCCTGCTGCCCAGCGCCGTCCTGGGCTTCGCCAACGCGGGCATCTGGGCTCCCCTGAGCACTACCGCCACCCGGAACCTTCCGCCGCGCCAGGCCGGTGCGGGCTCCGGCGTCTACAACACCACACGCCAGTTCGGCGCGGTGCTGGGCAGCGCCGCGATCGCTGTCCTCATCCAGTCCCGGCTCGCCGCCGAGCTCCCGTCCGGCGGCCCGGCAGGGGAGGGCATGGGCATGGGCGGGGGCACCCTTCCCGAGTTCCTGCACGGAGGATTTTCGACGGCGATGGCACAGTCGATCCTCCTGCCCGCCGCGGTGGTCCTGGTGGCCGCAGCCGTTGCGCTGTTCTTCGCCAAACCGCAGCCCGTCCAGGGCTGGGGCGGCCAGGATGGCCGGCAGGACGAGGGCTCAGCGAAGGTGGACGCTGGTCTGGATTCCGCCGGCTGAGAGACCCATTTTCCGCGCCAGCGCCAGGCAGCCGGTATTGCTGACGTCCGCACGCCACTGGAGCGTGAGGCCGGCGGCGAGGGCCTCGTGCGCGGCGATGGACCCCGCCAGGGACCCCAGGCCGCGGCGACGCCAGTCCGGATCCACCAGCACTCCCATGTTGGCCAGCAGCCCCTCCCATTCCCCATAGGCCCCGCAGGCCAGGGGGACGCGCCTGCCGTCCAGCTCATGCACGATCGTGTAGCGGTTTTCGAGCCCGGACAAGCCCACCTCGTTGACGTCGTCGGGCGGGCACCTGCCCTCCAGCTCGATCGCCTCCGGATTCCCGTGCGAAACCGTCAGTTCCTCGGACGGCTGCTGGAGCGGCAGGTCGTCGGCGAAGAACAGGGCCGCGGCCCCGAGCCCATGGCCGCCCTGCTCCCTGGTGAGTTTCAGGAGCGTGACGTGCTGGGCCATTTCTTCGTCCGGAATAGCGGCCGCGGCGTCGATGACGGCCTGCGGTCCCACCAGCACGGAGCTTCCGAACAGCCTCACGAAGTCGACGGTCCGGGCCGATTCGTCGGCCCGGACGATCCGTTCCCCGGTGGACAGGGCGTCACCGAATGCGTCGTCGTCGAGGCCCAGCCGGCGTGCCCACGCCAACTGGATGATGGCCGCTGAGCCGGGGTCGAGTGTCATGCTCCCAGCCTAGGGCGGCCCGGAGGCTTAGCCGAACAGGACCGCTGCTTCGTCGTAGCGGTTTTGCGGGACGGTCTTGAGCTGGCCCAGCGCCTCCTCGAAGGCGACATGCTGGATGTCGGTGCCCTTGAGTGCCACCATGGTGCCCCAGTAGCCTTCCACCACGGAGTCGATGGCGGCCATGCCCAGCCGGGTGGCAAGGACTCGGTCGAAGGCGGACGGGACGCCGCCGCGCTGGATGTGCCCCAGGATGGTGGCGCGGGTTTCGATGCCGGTGCGGGCCTCGAGTTCGGGGGCCAGCTGGTCCGCGATGCCGCCCAGGCGGGGGCGGCCGAAGGTGTCCAGGCCGCGCTCGGAGTGCGGGCTTTCCATGTGTTCAGGCACGAAGCCTTCAGCCACCACGACCAGGGGCGCGCGGCCGCGGGCCTGGGCTTCCTTAACCCACTCTGTGATCTGTTCGATGCTGACCTTCTGTTCCGGGATCAGGATGGCGTGCGCGCCGGCGGCCATGCCCGCGTGCAGGGCGATCCAGCCCACGTGCCGGCCCATGACCTCCGCGATCATGCAGCGGTGGTGGGACTCGCCGGTGGTCCGGAGCCGGTCGATGGCCTCGGTGGCGATCTGCACGGCGGTGTCGAAACCGAAGGTGTAGTCGGTGGCGTCGAGGTCGTTGTCCACGGTCTTGGGGACGCCCACGATCTTCAGCCCGGCGTCGGTCAGCCGCTTGGCCGCGGCCAGGGTGCCTTCGCCGCCGATGGCGATGATGGCGTCGATGCCCAGCCGGTCCATGTGGGCTTTGATGGCCTCGGGGCCGCCGCCGTTCTCGAACGGGTTGGTGCGGGAGGTGCCCAGGATGGTGCCACCCTGCTTGGCGATGCCGCGGACCATGGTGCGGGGAATATCGATGATGTCCCCTTCCACCACGCCCCGCCAGCCATCACGGAATCCGACGAACTCCTGGCCGTGGACGGCGATGCCTTTCAGCACGGCGCCTCGGATCACGGCGTTCAGTCCGGGGCAGTCGCCACCGCTGGTAAGGATTCCAATTTTCATGTTCGGCTCAAATCCTGGGGAGAAGGTGTACAGGCAGAGCGCCACGCTGAGCTCACCTAGAAGTGTAGTGGGGTGTGTGGGGTACGACACAAACCGGTTACATGGCGAATTCCGGACGCAGGGACATGGAACGGCCCCGGCTCCCGTGGATTCTCTACGGGAGCCGGGGCCGTTCGGCCGGCGGTCAGGGCCGGTCTGTCAGGGCCGGTTCAGCGACCGGCGGTCCAGGAACGCCTGGAGCGGAATGTTGTTTTGCTGGTCGGGCAGGATTACCCAGGCCAGGACGTAGAAGACGAAGGCTGGGCCGGGGAGCAGTGCGAAAAGCAGGAAAGCGATGCGGACGTAGGCCACGTCCACGTTGAGCCTGGCCGCGATGCCGCCGCAGACACCGCCGAGCCACCGCTCGGGGCCGCGCCTCAGGCCGAAGCCCCTGACAATGCTGAAGAACTTATCCATGGTTCAAGACTTCCCTGTCGTTGGTTCGTTGTCACGTTTCCGGGCGGAGAGCAGGCCGCCTACCACCAGGGCCACACCTGCGCCGATCATGAGGCCGATCAGCACGTAGGTGCCGTTGAGGGTCACGATGCCCAGCTGGGCCACGATGATCAGCGCGGCCAGTGCCAGGACGATGAGTCCCCAGACCACGGTGCCCACCCGTGCGGGTGACTGCCCGCCTGTGTCCTGGCCCGCCGTCGTCGGGGTGTTGCTGTTGTCCATGTCAGTTGCCTTCCTGGATGGTGACGTTGCTGAAGGTGCCATCGATCTGCACCACCAAGTGGTTGCCCGGTTTGTCCGTGTTGTAGCTGCTTTCGCGGGTGGTGGTGCCGCCGCGCTGGCCGCTGACTTCGTTCAGGTTGCCCATGGTCATGTCCGCCTTGATGTCGACGGGTACGTTCTGCGGGATCACCACCGTGACGTTGCTTGCGGTGATGTCCAGGGGAACCACGACGTCGGACGTCAGGGGGGCGTTGGGGGAGAGGTCCGTGAGGTCCACGGTTCCCCGCCCGGCGGTGATGTCGATGCCGCCGCGTGCCTCTTCGATGCTGGCCGGGTTCCAGTCCACCTGCTGGAAGCGCACCCGTCCGTCGTCAATGGTGTTGTAGATTCCACCGGTGACCAGGGCGATCACCGCGAAGAGGCTCAGGATCCCGGACGTCCTGCCGCGGAAGCCCGCCACCAGGATGCCCAGGCCAAGGACCGCCGCCGCGCTGCCCCATACGATGGCGTTCGCGGAGCTGCCCAGGGTGATGATGTTCGCCGCGTCCAGGGCCTTGAGTCCGCCCCCAACCAGCAGGGCGGAGCCTGTGGCGATGGCCACTGCCGGAGCGCCGGGACCGGAAGGGCGTGGCTTTGGGGGCCTCGGCGGGACCCACGGGGAGGGGTAGCCGCCCTGTCCGTGGGCGGCTGACCCGGACCCGAAGCCGGAGCCTGGGCCGCCAGGCCCCGCTGGGCCGGCTGTCCCCGCAGTGCTGCTGCCGTAGGGGGGTGCCGCTGCAGGAACCGTCCCGGGAGCGGTGCCCGCGGCGAATGTCGACGCATGGGAGGTATGGGGGCTTCCCATCGGGTAGGTGCCGCCCGGGGCCGCGGTTCCTTGGCCGGCGATGGTGGGGTTGGCCTTGCTGCGCTGGGAAAGGTAGTAGATCAGGTAGATGGCGCCGCCCACCCAGAAGAGCGTCCACAGCAGGCCGCCCAGGCCGTTGTGGTTCCAGCCCCAGAAGCCGCCGCCCAGGCCGGTGAGGCCCAGGACCGTGGCGATGAGGGAGCCCGTCATGCCGCTGGACCAGCGGCCGGCCCCGGCCTCCTGGACATGGATTCTGCCGTCCGGTTCCGGAAGGAAGGCCCAGGCCAGGCCGTACACCAGCACGCCGATGCCGGCCAGGAGGGTGAGGACAATGAAGACGCCGCGGATGATGATCGGGTCCACGCCAAGCCGCTGGGCGATGCCGCTGCAGACACCGCCGATCCAGCGGTCGGTGCCTCGGTGGATCCCGTTGCTGCGGATCCAGCCGAAGAAGTCGGTGGACGGAGCCGGGGCGGGGCCGCCCTGGAATGCGTACCGCGGGGAGTCGCCCGCCGGAGGGGCCTGGGAAGGGTCCGGAGGCGTGGAGCCCGGGGACGGAAGCGGCTCGGTGGGCTGCTCGCCGGAGGTGCCGGACTGCCCGCCGGAAAGGGGTTCGGCCGGGTGACCGTCGTCAGGGGAGGGGGTCTGCGAGTTCATACCTCGATCCTCCCGTCCAGGCGCTCCTTCGCTCTACTGGGGGAAACCCTGAACCGCCCCTGAGCCGTCCCCGGGAACCGGCCGATTGCGGTCCGGGCAACCCTGATCCATGTTTGGATGGACCCATGACAACCCTTCCGGTACGGCCGCCCTTGGCACGGAGCAGCGACCGCGTCATTGCGGGGGTGTGCTCCGGCCTGGCCGTGCATATGGGCTGGCCGGTAAAGAACGTCCGCCTGGGCATGGTCCTTGCGTCCTTCGCGGGTGGTGCGGGCCTGGTCTTCTATGCGTGGCTCTGGATCATGGTGCCCACGGCGGATGAGGCCGCCCGCCGCACTGCCCGCCGTCCGGCGTCGCCCATTGCCCCAGCGGTGAGCCAGCCTGCCCCGGCACAGGCTCCCGACGCCGGAAGCCCGGAAGGTGCCGCGCGTGCGGACGCGGACGGTGGCGGCGGCCCTTCCGGCCCGCCCTGGTTCCGGGTGCAGGGCATGCGGTACGGCAAGGAAATCCTGCTGGGCTGCGGGCTCCTCCTCGTGGCCGGCATCATGGTTGCCCAGCTGCTGGGCGTGGATGTGTCCCTCGGAACCCTGATCCCGGCTGCCGCTGTCCTGGGCGGTGCCTCGATCGCGTGGATGCAGCTGGATGAGACCCGGCGCGCAGGGCTGGTGGACAAGACCAAGGCGGACCAGGCCGGAGGGTGGGGGCGGCTTGCTGCCGGCCTGGCCCTGGTGGTGGCCGGGGTGCTGGTGATGGTCTCCGGTTCGGGTTCCTGGGAGCAGACCTGGCTTGCGCTGCTCGCGTCCGTGGCCGTCCTGGGCGGCGTGGTGCTGGTCCTGCTGCCCTGGGCCCTGAAGTTCTGGCGTGACCTGGAAGCGGAGCGCGCCGGCCGGATCCGGGAGACGGAACGTGCCGAGATCGCCGCCCACCTCCATGACTCCGTGTTGCAGACCCTCGCCTTGATCCAGCGGCGGGCGGGCAACGAGCACGACGTCGTGCGCCTGGCCCGTGCCCAGGAACGGGAGCTGCGTGGCTGGCTGTTCCAGGATCCGGGCCGCGAAAGCGGACAGCTTTCGGACCGGATCAAGGCCGTTGCCGGCGAAGTGGAGGATCTCCTGGGCCACGCCGTGGAGGTGGTCACGGTGGGTGACGCCGCCATGGACGAGGCACACGAGGCCCTCGTCCAGGCAAGCCGGGAAGCCATGCTCAACGCCTCCCGCCACGGCGGCGGGACGGTATCGGTCTACCTTGAAGCCTCGGATGGACAGGCCGAGATCTTCATCAAGGACAGGGGGCCGGGATTCGAGCTGGGGGACGTTCCAGCGGACCGGCTCGGCGTCCGGGAATCCATCATCGGCAGGATGAAGCGGCACGGCGGATCGGCCACCATCCTCAGCACCGGCGAGGGCACCGAGGTCCGCCTCAGGGTCCCGGCCGCAGCGGACCACGCGGAAGGAAAATCATGAACACAGCCCAGGGACCAGGTACCCGGCCGGCCAACTCGGCCCGGGTGGTCATCGTGGACGACCACGCCATCTTCCGGTCCGGACTGAAAGCAGACCTTGACGCCAGCATCCAGGTGGTGGGGGAAGCGGCCACCGTTGAGCAGGCCATCGCCGTGATCGCCCAACAGCGGCCCGACGTCGTCCTCCTGGATGTGCACCTGCCCGGCGGCCTGGGCGGCGGGGGACGGGAAGTCATCGCCGGCTCCGCCGCGCTCCTATCCAGCACCCGGTTCCTGGCCCTCAGCGTCTCGGACGCGGCGGAGGACGTGGTTGCCGTCATCCGGGCCGGGGCGCGCGGCTATGTCACCAAGACCATCTCCGGGGCGGAAATCACCGACGCCGTGTTCCGCGTGGCCGGCGGCGACGCTGTCTTCTCGCCCCGGCTTGCCGGATTCGTGCTGGACGCGTTCGGCACCGCCCCCGCGGACATCGCCGACGATGAACTGGACAAGCTCTCAGCCCGCGAACTGGAGGTCATGCGGCTCATCGCCCGCGGCTACAGCTACAAGGAGGTGGCCAAGGAGCTCTTCATCAGCATCAAGACCGTGGAAACCCATGTGTCGGCGGTGCTGCGGAAGCTCCAGCTTTCCAGCCGCCACGAACTCACCAAGTGGGCGGCTGAACGCCGCCTCCTCTAACCTCGACCCCCGCTCACTTTTGGCAGCCATTTCCCCAACGCCCCATCACCTTTGGCAGCTTAAATCCAAACGCCCGCTCACTTTCTCCAAGAAGGTGAGCGGGCGTTTGGTTTTTCCCTGCGAAAAGTGAGCGGGCGTCTTACTGGGCCTTGCCCAGAAAGTCCTGCAGCCGCTGCACGCCCGTGGCGAGATCCTCGTCGCCCAAGGCGTAGGAGAGGCGGAGGAAACCGGAGGGGCCGAAGGCTTCGCCCGGAACCACTGCCACTTCAACCTCGTCGAGGATCAGCGAGGCCAGCTCTGCGGAGGTCTGGGGCGTGGCCGTGCCGGACGCGGTGGGGAACTCCTTGCCCAGCAGCGCACGGACGTCCGCGTACACGTAGAAGGCGCCCTTCGGCGTCGGGCATTCCACGCCCTCAATGGCGTTCAACCCCGCGACGATGGCCTTGCGGCGGCGGTCGAAGGCGACCTTCATCTCGTCAACAGCGGTGAGGGGACCGGATACGGCGGCAAGGGCAGCGATCTGCATGATGTTGGACACGTTGGACGTGGCGTGGGACTGCAGGTTGGTGGCCGCCTTGATGACATCCGCCGGGCCGATCATCCAGCCCACCCGCCAGCCGGTCATGGCGTAGGTCTTGGCCACGCCGTTGAGGATGACCACCTTGTCGCCCAGTTCAGGTGCAACGGTGGCAATGGAGGTGAACGGGACGCCGTCATAGGTCAGGTGCTCGTAGATTTCGTCCGTGACCACCCACAGCCCCTTGGATGCTGCCCACTTGCCGATCTCCGCAACCTGCTCTGGGGAGTACACGGCGCCGGTGGGGTTCGACGGCGAGACGAACAGCAGGATCTTGGTGCGGTCCGTCAGGGCTGCTTCGAGCTGCTCCACAGTCACCAGGTAATCCTGTTCGGGCCCGGCGAAGACTTCCACGGGGACCCCGCCCGCCAGCCGGATGGCCTCCGGGTAGGTGGTCCAGAACGGGGCGGGGACAAGGACTTCGTCGCCCGGATCCACCAGGGTGGCAAAGGTGTTGTAGACGGCCTGCTTGCCGCCGTTGGTGACCAGTACCTGCGAGGGGTCCACCGTGTAGCCGGAGTCGCGCAGGGTCTTCTCCGCGATGGCCTTCTTCAGTTCGGGCAGCCCGCCGGCGGGGGAGTAGCGGTGGTACTTCGGCTGGCCCGCGGCCTCGATGGCCGCCTGGACAATGTAGTCCGGGGTGGGGAAATCCGGCTCGCCCGCACCGAAACCAATAACCGGCCGGCCAGCTGCCTTCAGCGCCTTGGCCTTGGCGTCGACGGCCAGGGTTGCGGATTCGGCAATTGCGGAAATGCGTTGGGAAACGCGGGCGGAAGACATTGGCAGGTCCGTTCTTCGCTTGCAGCCCGGAGGCTGGAATGTGGGATTCGACGAGTTCTACTCTATGCTGTTCACCGGACCCTCCGGGGTGCCGGTTCTGATTTATGACTGCTCAGTGCAGCACGTGTCGAACCGGACTTTGGATGGGCCGGAACGGGCTGGTTTTACCTACGCGAAGTTCTTGCGTAGACTGGTTCACCGGTGTTGAAACACAGATGATGGCGTGCGCCCCAGCTCCAGCTGGTGGTTGGTCATCACAGAGTGGGATTCACTCCATAGGGTAGTGGCGCAATTGGTAGCGCAGCGGTCTCCAAAACCGCAGGTTGCAGGTTCGAGTCCTGTCTGCCCTGCGCAAGCTGCTCCGGGCGAAAGCCCGGAGCAGGCGCAGCAACCATGGTTCTGATCAGGGCCGGGTAATCCACCATTGCAAAGATGAGCGAGGACCAGGTGACCGAAACAGCTGCCAGCAGCTCCAAGGGCCGCCCAGCTAAGAAGGAAGCCAAGGCAAACTTCTTCGCCCGTGTTGCACTCTTTGTCCGCCAGATCATCGGCGAACTGAAGAAGGTTGTTGCCCCCACCCGCAAGGAACTGATCAACTACACGCTCGTGGTGCTGGTGTTCGTGACCATCATGATGGTCATCGTCAGCCTGCTGGACATCGGTTTTGGAACCGCTGTCAGCTGGATCTTCGGCGGCACCGGCCCCAAGGACAGCTAAGGCTGAACGGTCCGCAGGCCGCGTGTTTCACCCGGGGAACCGGGACGAAGCGCCGGCGTGCGGAATTGAGCCATTTAAATAGGCATGTTAGGCAATGAGGAAGCAGGAGACCAAGTGTCTGAGCAGGAGCTCGAGGTAACCGAGACTGGGCTGGAAGAAACCCCGGACATCGCGGCAGAAGCCGGTGAAGAGTCCGAGGCCGAGTCCTCCATGCCCGAATCCGACGACGCCGCCTCCGACGCAGCAATTGCTGACGCTGACGAAGCCGCGGAATCGGACGTTGACGGTGAAGACGAACCCGCTGACGCCCTAGCCGCCGCTGCAGCCACCGCTGCCGCTGATCCCGCCGAGGAGTTCAAGGCCAAGCTGCGCCGCCAGGAAGGTGACTGGTACGTCATCCACTCCTACGCCGGTTATGAAAACCGCGTGAAGGCCAACCTTGAAACCCGCATCCAGACCCTGGACATGGAAGATTACATTTTCGAAATCCAGGTGCCCATGGAAGAAGTCGTGGAAATCAAGAATGCGCAGCGCAAGGTGATCAACCGCGTCCGCATCCCCGGCTACGTCCTGGTCCGCATGGACCTGACTGACGCTTCCTGGGGCGCCGTCCGCCACACCCCCGGCGTTACCGGCTTCGTGGGCAACGCCCATAACCCGGTCCCGCTGCGCCTCGACGAGGTCTTCTCCATGCTCGCCCCTGTCTTCGAGGAAGAGCAGGCCGAGAAGGGCAAGCCGGTCAACAAGCAGAACCAGGTTCCCGTGGCCGTCGACTTCGAGGTCGGCGAATCCGTCATCGTCAAGGAAGGTCCGTTCGAGACCCTTCCCGCCACGATTTCGGAGATCAAGCCCGAGTCCCAGACCCTCGTGGTGCTGGTCTCCATCTTCGAGCGCGAAACGCCGGTCACCCTGGCGTTCAACCAGGTCACCAAGATCTGAGAATCCTAGAATTCGTCCCGGCGCCGCCCGCTTAGTGGCGCCGGAACGGCCGGCCGCCTTGCCATGGCGGCCAAAAACCTGAGGCACGCTCCTGTGTCCCAGGACGTTATTGAGAGAAGGACCCTACATTGGCTCCCAAGAAGAAGGTCACCGGCCTCATCAAGCTGCAGATCCAGGCAGGTGCCGCCAACCCGGCCCCGCCGATCGGTCCTGCGCTTGGCCAGCACGGTGTCAACATCATGGAATTCTGCAAGGCGTACAACGCTGCAACGGAAGCCCAGCGCGGAAACGTCATCCCCGTGGAAATCACGGTCTACGAGGACCGTTCCTTCACGTTCATCACCAAGACCCCGCCGGCTGCAGAGCTCATCAAGAAGGCTGCAGGCGTTGCCAAGGGTTCGTCCACCCCGCACACCGTCAAGGTTGCCAAGCTGACCCAGGCCCAGGTCAACGAGATCGCCTCCACCAAGATGGAAGACCTCAACGCCACCAGCCTCGAAGGCGCAGCGAAGATCATCGCCGGCACCGCCCGCTCCATGGGCATCACCGTCGAGGGCTAACAGTCCTGACCGCAGCCCAGCGTCGGGCACGTGACGACGACGGGCAGCATCGCCGGGATACCGGCACCAAAAAATTGAAATGTTGGTCATCCGGGGCGGATAACGATCCGGATCACCGACTGTGGCAGGGCCCAGCGCGGTCCGCAGACCACAACTGCACAAGGAGAAATAAGCAGCATGGCAAAGCGCAGCAAAGCATATGAGGCAGCAGCCGCCAAGATCGACGCGGAGAAGCACTACGCACCGTTCGAGGCAGTAACGCTGGCCAAGGACAGCAACCCTTCCAAGTTCGACGCCACCGTTGAGGTCGCTTTCCGCCTCGGCGTCGATCCCCGCAAGGCTGACCAGATGGTCCGCGGCACCGTCAACCTGCCCCACGGCACCGGTAAGACGGCCCGCGTCCTGGTGTTCGCCACGGGTGACAAGGCTGAGGCCGCAATCGCAGCCGGCGCCGACTTCGTTGGCTCCGACGACCTGATCGAAAAGATCGCCGGCGGCTGGACCGACTTCGACGCCGCCGTTGCCACCCCTGACCTCATGGGCAAGGTTGGCCGCCTCGGTAAGGTCCTGGGTCCGCGTAACCTGATGCCGAACCCGAAGACGGGCACCGTGACCCCCGACGTCACCAAGGCCGTCAACGACATCAAGGGTGGAAAGATCGACTTCCGCGTCGACAAGCACTCCAACCTGCACTTCATCATCGGCAAGGTCTCCTTCGACGCCATCAAGCTGGCCGAGAACTACGCGGCAGCACTGGAAGAGGTTCTTCGCCTCAAGCCGTCCGCTGCAAAGGGCCGCTACATCCAGAAGGCAACCGTCGCCACCACGTTCGGCCCGGGCATCTCCGTGGACCCCAACGTCACCAAGGTGCTCACCGAGGCATAGTCCCGCAGTGAAGTTCCTGCTCCCGGATTGATTCCGGAGCAACCGAAGACCGTCCTGGCGCGTAAGCACCGGGGCGGTCTTCTTTTTGCCTGCTTCGCTGTGTTGGATCCGGGCGAAATGGCTGCGGGCCCGGGCGGCCGTGACATGGAATGCGGGCGGAATCCAGCATATGCTGGCGATAAATACCGCCCTTGGATTCAGGCCCGCCGGCCATGAAGGTGAGGGGCAGAAACGGCTGGGATGATGCCCGAATGGCAATAGACGTAAAGATCGAGCAGCTGTATATCCCCGATTCACTGGATGCCCCCGAGGCAGCGGACTTCCTCGCAGCCGTGGAAGTTGGCCGCAAGGTCCGCATGCAGACGTGGGGCAGCGACGACCTCGCCTATGGCCCGGAAGAGAAGCTGCTGGAATTTTCCGACCCTTACGAACGCCAACTGATCCTCGTTGCCAAAATTGACGGTGCCATCGTCGGGACGGTTGATATCGCACTGCCCCTGACCGACCACCTTGACCTCGCCGAGCTCACGCTGGACATCCTGCCTGAGTTCCAGCGTCAGGGAGTGGGGCGCCGCCTGCTGGAGGCCGCGGAACAGCTGGCCCGGGGTGAGGGCCGGACCATGATCCTGGTGGACACCAACCACCCCGGAGCATCGCTGCATGAGTTTGAACGGGCACTGGTTCCAGGCTCCGGGCAGGGGTTCGTGCCCTTGGAGAGCCGCGAAGTGGAGTTCGCCCAGAAGACCGGGTACACGCTGCAGCACATTGAGCAGTTCAGCTCCTGCCTCCTGCCGTTGGACACCAGGCTGGTGGCCGACCTGCAGGCTGAAGCCGAGGAAGCCAACAGCGGCCGCTACCGGCTGCACCACTGGACGGACCGCTGCCCCGACCGCTGGCTGGAAGCCGTGGCCGCGCTGGAGAACCAGGCCGGCGCCGACGTCGATCCGTCCCTGGATGCGCCGATCGAACAGGACATGGTATTCGACGGCGGCATCCTGCGTGAGGCGGAGGAGGTTGCCATCGCGCAGGGACGGAGGACCGTGGTCACCGCCGTCGAGTACATCGCCGCCGGGACGCTGGTGGGCCTGACCACCATCACCGTGCTGGCGCACCGTACGGACGTGGTGTTCCAGGACGACACCCTGGTCCTGCAGGAGCACCGGGGCAACAAGCTCGGGCTTTTGATTAAGCTGGCGAACATGGAACGGCTCAGCGAACAGTTCCCGGATGCGCGCATCATCTACACCTGGAACGCGCCGGAAAACCGGTACCTCCTTACGGTCAACAAGCAGCTGGGATTCCAGACGGCGGGGGTGACGGGCATCTGGCAGAAGGAACTGCCCACGCTGCACACCAGCATCAGCTGAGCGCCGATTTGGTGGACGGGTGACGCCTCGCGTAAGCTTGGAGGACCAAAGACCGTCGGTTGTTGGAAATCCACTCTCCTGAACATGGCTCAACTCTGTAGTTGTGCGCTGGGGACCACAGTGGCTTTCCGGACGAAGGACCCTCAACGCAGGGCGGCCGGCGCAGGTGAACGAAGCAACGCTCCATGGACAACCATGTTGAGCCAAGCCCCGTGCATCTGCGCGGGGCGTTTTTAGTTTTAGCTCTCTTGAGCGGGGACCGTCGAATACCGGCACTATCCCCGGAAGGAGGGTTATGGCAACGCCTACCAAGGTTTCAGCAGTAGCTGAGATCACTAACGATTTCAAGGAATCGAACGCCGCTGTCCTGACCGAATACCGCGGGCTCACCGTTGCACAGCTCAAGCAGCTGCGTGTTTCTCTCGGCCAGGACACCAAGTTCGCGGTCGTCAAGAACACCCTGACCGCCATTGCAGCCAAGGAAGCCGGCGTCGAAGCATTCGACGGCCAGCTTGCCGGCCCCACTGCAATCGCGTTCATCAAGGGTGACGCAGTTGCCGCTGCCAAGAGCCTGACGGATTTTGCCAAGGCCAACAAGCAGCTGGTCATCAAGACCGGCTACTTCGAGGGCAAGGCGCTGGACGCCACCGAGGTCGCCGCACTGGCTGCCCTCGAGTCCCGTGAGCTGCAGCTCGCCAAGGTTGCAGGCGTCCTCAAGGCACCTGCCGCCGCAGCCGCACGCATCATCGACGCACTGCGCCTCAAGCTTGAAGAAGAGAACGGTGCACCGGCAGCTGCCGAAGCGCCCGCCGCTGAAGAAGCCCCTGCCGCTGAAGCTGAAGCTGCCGCTGAAGCTCCCGCTGCCGAAGAGAACTAATTCTCTTTACCCCACCAGACTCCGGTGTCATTCCGGCCACGCGCCGTTGGGACACCACAACAGGAAGGACGCCTACCATGGCGAAGCTCAGCAACGAAGAGCTCATTGAAGCTTTCAAGGAACTGACCATCATCGAGCTCTCCGAGTTCGTCAAGCTCTTCGAAGAGACCTTCGAAGTTACCGCCGCTGCTGTTGCAGTTGCCGGCCCCGCCGGTGGCGGAGCTGCTGAAGAGGTTGAAGAGAAGACCGACTTCGACGTCATCCTCGAATCTGCCGGTGACAAGAAGATCGCAGTCATCAAGGAAGTTCGCGCCATCACCTCCCTCGGCCTCAAGGAAGCCAAGGACCTGGTTGACAGCGCCCCCAAGGCTGTTCTCGAAGGCGCCAACAAGGAAGCTGCCGAGAAGGCCAAGGAGCAGCTCGAGGCTGCAGGCGCCACCGTTACCCTCAAGTAACAACGCCTTTCCTTCGGAAACCCCGTCCACTTCGGTGGGCGGGGTTTCCTGCTTTAACGGCAGCGCTTCGTTTCAGGACGGCTCGCTGATGTCCGCCACCACTGCGCCCAGCGCCGCGGTCAGGGCATCGGCGTCCACGAACGCGCTGTAGCCGTGCGCCCCGGCGCCCATCGAGATGCGCCGCCCGGTGATCGTGGTGTCCGCGTAAACAGGCCACGCGGTGGTACTGCCCAGCGGCGTAATGGTGCCCCGTTCGTATCCGGTAGCCTCCAGCGCAGTTCCCGCGGGCGGCAGCGACAACTTATTCACCCCCACCAGGGCACGGAGCTTGGGCCAGGAAATCTGCCGGTCCCCGGGAATCAGGGCGAAGAGGAACGTCCCGTCCTTGTGCTTGACCACCAGGGACTTGACGATGTCCGCCGGTGTGATCCCAAGGACCTCCGCAGCCTCTTCCAGGCTCTTGGCGGCCGGCCTTTCCACCACATCAACCTGCAGGCCGCGGGCTGCGGCGTCGGCCAGGAACCGTTCCCGTCCGACGCCGTCCGTCCCGTGTCCGGGTTGCCCCGCCATCAGTCGCGGTACAGCAGGAGGGCTTCGCCCTGGCCGCCGCCGCCGCACAGGGACACGGCAGCTTTGCCCGTGCCACGCCGTTTCAGTTCATGGGCCGCATGGGCAGCCAGTCGGGCCCCCGAGGCGCCGATCGGATGACCCAAAGCGATGGCGCCGCCGTGGATATTGCACTTCTCCAGCGGATAATCCAGGTCCTTCAGGGACTGCACGGCCACCGACCCGAATGCTTCGTTGATTTCGATGAAGTCAAGGTCGGACGTGGTCCACCCCGCCTTGCCCAGGGCATTCATGATGGCGTTGGAGGGCTGGGAATGCAGGGAATTGTCGGGGCCGGCCACCTGTCCCGGCTTCCCCACCACCGCAAGGTACTCAAGCCCGTGCTCCTCCGCATAGCTGCGGGAGGCAAGCACCAAGGCGGCCGCGCCATCGGACAGGGGAGAGGAGTTGCCTGCGGTGATGGTGCCATCGGTGACGAACGCAGCGCGAAGGCCGGCCAGTGATTCGATGGAGGTATTGGGGCGGACCCCTTCATCGGTATCCACCACCAGCGGCTCGCCCTTGCGCTGCTTGACGCTGATGGGTGCGATCTCGCCGTCGAAGGTTCCGTTCTTTGCCGCAAGCGCGGCGCGCTGGTGCGACTGGGCGGCGACGTTGTCCTGCGAAATGCGGTCGATCCCCAGCGATAGGTTCCGGGTTTCGGTGGACAAGCCCATGGATTCACCGTCAAAGGCATCGGTCAGCCCGTCATGGGCGGCTGCGTCCAGGGCCTGGATGGAGCCGTACGTCCAGCCCTGGCGTGAGCCGGGAAGCAGGTGCGGTGCACGGCTCATCGACTCCTGGCCGCCGGCAACCACCACCGCGGCCTCACCCGCGCGGATCATCCGGGCGGCATCGATCACCGCGGTGAGGCCGGAGAGGCATACCTTGTTGACGGTCACGCCGGGAACATTCCACCCAACGCCGGCGCCAATGGCACTTTGCCGGGCGGGGTTCTGGCCGGCTCCTGCCTGCAGGACCTGGCCCATGATGACGGCCTCCACATCGGCTGTGCCGACGCCGCTGGCTGCCAGGGCGGCCCTGATGGCGTGGGCGCCAAGATCCACGGCGGTGAGGCTGGACAGCTGGCCGTTGATCCGTCCCTGCGGAGTACGCGCGGCCCCGAGGATGACAACATCGTTGCTGTGTGGGGAGATGTCCATGGTTACCACTTTCAGTCCGGGTTCGGTCTAAGCCACCAAGGCTATCGTGAGCCTGGTCACCCAACTATTCAAACGCTTGGCGGGCTATGTGCATTCCTGGCCCGGCCCCTGCCCCGCCGGGTCCGGTGATGGGGGAGGGGAGGGGTTTCCACCCGCTGGGTTATGCACGACGGCGCGCGCTTGCGTAGGGTGGACGGCGAGGCTTTGCAGGGGGACGCGCTTTGCAGGGGACGCCAGGTCCGGAGCCGGGGATGGACGGAGCGACATCGTGAAGAAGACACTTACTGCGGCGGCCATCGCCGCCTGTACGCTGGCGGGTGGCGCATTGGCAGGGTGCTCGGTATCCGCGCCGGCGCCCGCTGAAACCACCCAGGCGGCCGCAGCGCCGACGCCAACGGATACCGGCAGGGCAGGCAGCAGCGCCGCTGCCACCACCGGGTCGGGAAGCGTTGCTGCCGGGGGCACCAAGGAAGCCTGCGAACTCTTCAACAAGCTGGTGGCCGACTATGCTGCAGTTTCCCCCACCGATTCCCAGGGCTACGAGGACGTCTACTCCAAGGCCCAGGATGCCAAGGACTCTGTTTCGGGGGACCTGAAGGGGCTGTTCGCCTCGCTGAGCCTGCTGGCCATCGACCGCTCCTCGGCTGCTGATTCCGGGGGGAAGCCGTCCCAGGAATCAGAGGATGCGGTGCGGGACGCCGTCTTTGCGAATGCCGGTACCTGCACGGCGGAGGGCGTCACCCTGCGTCTCTAGGGGGCAGGCGTCCGGCAAGGAGGTGCCGGGCAGGGGTGCTTGCAATCCGGCGGGACTTGGGGTAGACACGTAGGTTGTTTTGCCGTATCGTAGATATTTGCGTCTTCCCTGTTTACCTTCAGCCTTCATATAGCGGTGGGCTTTGCCCGGCAGCTGGCAATCAACGTGCCGTAACAACGGTCACAGCATAGCCAGTCCGGGCCCCGGGTCATATAGCGGAACCGGATGGTAGCGCTGCGGAGTCACTCCGCAGGGTGCACAGCGGGGGAGATCTGAAAACGCCTGAAGGTCTGTGGAAGGATCCCTCTTGGTCGCCTCGAGCACCTCTAATAACGAAACCGCTAACACTGCCGACAGCACTGATGGTGCCACTCGCCGGCTCTCATTCGCAAAGATTCACGAACCTCTTGACGTTCCGAATCTGCTTGCCCTGCAGACGGACAGCTTTGACTGGCTGGTCGGCAATGAGCGCTGGCAGGCACGCGTGGCAAAGGCTGTCGAAGAAAACGATCTCAGCGTCGCCACCACGTCCGGCCTGTCGGACATCTTCGAAGAGATCTCCCCGATCGAAGACTTCCAGGGCACCATGTCCCTGAGCTTCTCCGATCCGGAGTTCGCTGACCCCAAGTACACCATGGCCGAGTGCAAGGACCGGGACGCAACGTACTCGGCTCCGCTGTACGTCAAGGCCGAATTCATGAACAACAACACGGGCGAAATCAAGCAGCAGACCGTGTTCATGGGTGACTTCCCGCTGATGACCGAGAAGGGCACCTTCGTCGTCAACGGCACCGAGCGTGTCGTCGTCTCCCAGCTGGTCCGTTCGCCGGGTGCATACTTTGAGCGCGCCGCCGACAAGACCAGCGACAAGGACATCTTCACCGCCAAGATCATCCCGTCCCGCGGCGCCTGGTTCGAACTCGAAATCGACAAGCGCGACCAGGTCGGCGTCCGCCTCGACCGCAAGCGCAAGCAGTCGGTCACCGTCCTGCTGAAGGCCCTCGGCTGGACCGAAGGCCAGATCCTCGAAGAGTTCGGCCAGTACGACTCCATGCGGGCAACCCTGGAGAAGGACGCCACCGAAACCCGCGAAGACGCCCTGCTGGACATCTACCGCAAGCTGCGTCCGGGCGAGCCGCCCACCGTCGAGGCTGCCCAGTCACTGCTGGACAACCTGTACTTCAACTCCAAGCGCTACGATCTGGCCAAGGTTGGCCGCTACAAGATCAACCGCAAGCTGGGCATCGACCGCTCCCTTGGCGACAAGGAAGCCTCGGTCCTGCATGTTGAAGACATCGTCGCCATGATCAAGTTCCTCGTCGCGCTGCACGCCGGCGAGAAGACCATCAAGGGCACCCGCGATGGCCAGGAAGTGGACCTGCGCGTCGAGATCGACGACATTGACCACTTCGGCAACCGCCGCATCCGCGCCGTTGGCGAGCTCATCGAGAACCAGGTCCGCACCGGCCTGTCCCGCATGGAGCGCGTTGTCCGCGAGCGTATGACCACCCAGGACGTCGAGGCCATCACGCCGCAGACCCTGATCAACATCCGCCCCGTGGTTGCAGCCATCAAGGAGTTCTTCGGAACCTCCCAGCTGTCGCAGTTCATGGACCAGAACAACCCGCTCTCGGGCCTGACCCACAAGCGCCGCCTGTCGGCCCTTGGCCCCGGTGGTCTGTCCCGTGACCGCGCCGGCATGGAAGTCCGTGACGTGCACCCGTCCCACTACGGACGTATGTGCCCCATCGAAACCCCTGAAGGCCCGAACATTGGCCTCATCGGTTCGCTGGCTTCATACGGACGCATCAACCCGTTCGGCTTCATCGAGACCCCGTACCGGCTGGTCAAGGACGGCGTCGTTTCCGACGACGTCCAGTACCTGACCGCCGACGACGAGGCCGAGGTCCTGATCGCCCAGGCCAACGCCCCGCTCGATGAGAACAAGAAGTTCGCCGAAGAGACCGTCCTGGTCCGTGCCCGCGGTGGTGGAGGCGAGCCCGTGCTGGTTCCCGCCGCCGACGTCGAGTTCATGGACGTTTCCCCGCGCCAGATGGTGTCCGTGGCTACCGCCCTGATCCCGTTCCTGGAGCACGACGACGCCAACCGCGCACTCATGGGTGCCAACATGCAGCGCCAGGCTGTGCCGCTGGTCCGTTCCGAGGCCCCCTTCGTGGGCACCGGCATGGAGCGCGCCGCCGCCGTCGACGCCGGCGACGTTGTCATCGCCAAGAAGGCCGGTGTGGTCACCGAGGTCTCCGCTGAGCTCGTCATCATGCTCAACGACGACGGCACCGAGACCAACTACCGCATCAACAAGTTCGCCCGCTCCAACCAGGGCAACTGCTACAACCACCGCGTCCTGGTGAACGAAGGCCAGCGCCTCGAAGTTGGCGGCATCATCGCCGACGGCCCGGCAACGGACCAGGGCGAGCTCGCTCTGGGCAAGAACCTGCTCGTGGCATTCATGTCATGGGAAGGCCACAACTTCGAGGACGCCATCATCCTCTCGCAGCGCATCGTTGCCGAGGACGTCCTTTCCTCCATCCACATCGAGGAGCACGAGATCGATGCCCGCGACACCAAGCTTGGTGCCGAGGAAATCACCCGTGACATCCCCAACGTGTCCGAGGAAGTCCTGGCCGGCCTGGACGAGCGCGGCATCATCCACATCGGTGCCGAGGTTGAAGCAGGGGACATCCTGGTCGGAAAGGTCACCCCTAAGGGTGAAACCGAACTGACCCCGGAAGAGCGCCTGCTGCGCGCCATCTTCGGTGAGAAGTCCCGCGAAGTCCGCGACACCTCCCTGAAGGTTCCCCACGGCGAGTCCGGAACCGTCATCGGCGTGCGCGTCTTCGACCGCGACAACGACGACGAGCTGCCCCCGGGCGTGAACCAGCTGGTCCGCGTCTACGTGGCCGCCAAGCGCAAGATCACCGACGGCGACAAGCTCGCCGGCCGTCACGGCAACAAGGGTGTTATCTCCAAGATCCTCCCGATCGAGGACATGCCCTTCCTTGCCGACGGCACCCCCGTTGACATCGTCCTGAACCCGCTGGGTGTTCCGGGCCGTATGAACGTGGGCCAGGTGCTCGAAACGCACCTCGGCTGGGTTGCCAAGACCGGTTGGAAGATCGAAGGCGAGCCCGAGTGGGTCAAGCAGCTGCCGAACCTGCCGCGCGAGAGTGGTCCCACCACTGTTGCCACGCCGGTGTTCGACGGTGCCCGCGAAGAAGAAATCACGGGCCTGCTCGATTCCACCAACGTGACCCGCGACGGTGACCGCCTGATCAACTCCTCGGGCAAGACCCGCCTGTTTGACGGCCGCTCCGGCGAGCCGTTCCCGGATCCGATCTCGGTCGGCTACATGTACATCCTGAAGCTCCACCACCTGGTGGACGACAAGATCCACGCCCGCTCCACCGGCCCGTACTCCATGATCACGCAGCAGCCGCTGGGTGGTAAGGCACAGTTCGGTGGCCAGCGGTTCGGTGAAATGGAAGTGTGGGCGCTCGAAGCTTACGGCGCCGCCTACACGCTCCAGGAACTCCTCACGATCAAGTCCGATGACATCCACGGCCGCGTGAAGGTCTACGAGGCGATCGTCAAGGGCGAGAACATCCCCGAGCCAGGCGTTCCCGAATCCTTCAAGGTCTTGATCAAGGAAATGCAGTCGCTGTGCCTGAACGTGGAAGTTCTTTCCACGGACGGAACCACAATTGAAATGCGTGACTCTGATGACGCAGTCTTCACGGCTGCGGAAGAACTGGGCATCGATCTGTCTCGCGCAGAGCCCAGCTCCGTAGAAGAGGTTTAGCAGGCGGGCGTACGACGACGGGTGACCACCCGCCGTCGTACCCCACCTCCCTCATCCCGCACCAAGACTTCAGAATTTAGAGAACAAGAGAGAACAGGGACCATATGTCCAGCGAATCCTCCTTCGGCCTCATGCAGATCGGCCTCGCCACCGCGGAAGACATCCGCGGCTGGTCGTACGGCGAGGTTAAGAAGCCGGAAACCATCAACTACCGCACGCTCAAGCCCGAGAAGGACGGCCTCTTCTGCGAGAAGATCTTCGGCCCGTCCCGCGACTGGGAATGCTACTGCGGCAAGTACAAGCGCGTGCGCTTCAAGGGCATCATCTGTGAGCGCTGTGGCGTTGAAGTCACCCGCGCCAAGGTCCGCCGTGAGCGCATGGGCCACATCGAACTGGCCGCCCCCGTCACGCACATCTGGTACTTCAAGGGTGTCCCGTCCCGCCTGGGCTACCTCCTTGACCTGGCCCCGAAGGACCTCGAAAAGGTCATCTACTTCGCTGCCTACATGATCACCAGCGTCGACGAGGCTGCACGCCACGAGGAACTGCCCAACCTGCAGGTTGAGCACGACATCGAGAAGAAGCAGCTGATCGACAACCGCGATGCCGACATCGCCGCGATCGCCCGCGACCTCGAAGGCGAAATCGCACGCCTTGAGGGCGAAGGCGCCAAGGCTGCCGACAAGAAGAAGGCCCGCGACTCCGCCGACCGCCAGATGGCCAACGTGCGCAAGCGTGCCGACGCCGACATCGAGCGCCTCGAGCAGGTCTGGGACCGCTTCAAGAACCTGAAGGTCGCTGACCTCGAAGGTGACGAAGGCCTGTACCGCGAACTGCGCGACCGCTACGGCATGTACTTCGAGGGCTCCATGGGTGCCGAGGCCATCAAGAAGCGCCTCGAGAACTTCGACATGCAGGCCGAGTCCGACCTGCTGCGCGACATCATTGCCAACGGCAAGGGCCAGCGCAAGACCCGTGCCCTGAAGCGCCTGAAGGTGGTCAACGCGTTCCTGACCACCAACAACAGCCCGCTCGGCATGGTCCTCGACGCCGTCCCGGTGATCCCGCCGGAACTGCGCCCCATGGTCCAGCTGGACGGTGGCCGCTTCGCGACCTCCGACCTCAACGACCTGTACCGCCGTGTGATCAACCGCAACAACCGCCTCAAGCGACTGCTTGACCTGGGTGCTCCGGAGATCATCGTCAACAACGAGAAGCGCATGCTTCAGGAAGCTGTTGACAGCCTCTTCGACAACGGCCGCCGCGGCCGCCCAGTCACCGGACCGGGCAACCGCCCGCTGAAGTCACTGAGCGACATGCTCAAGGGCAAGCAGGGCCGGTTCCGCCAGAACCTCCTCGGCAAGCGCGTCGACTACTCGGGCCGTTCGGTCATCGTCGTCGGCCCGCAGCTGAAGCTGCACCAGTGCGGCCTGCCCAAGCAGATGGCCCTGGAGCTCTTCAAGCCGTTCGTGATGAAGCGCCTGGTTGACCTCAACCACGCCCAGAACATCAAGTCCGCCAAGCGGATGGTGGAGCGCTACCGCCCGCAGGTCTGGGACGTGCTCGAAGAGATCATCACCGAACACCCGGTGCTGCTCAACCGTGCACCTACCCTGCACCGCCTGGGCATCCAGGCGTTCGAGCCGCAGCTCGTTGAAGGCAAGGCAATCCAGCTGCACCCGCTGGTTTGTGGCGCCTTCAACGCCGACTTCGACGGCGACCAGATGGCAGTCCACCTGCCGCTGAGCCCCGAAGCCCAGGCTGAGGCCCGCATCCTGATGCTGTCCTCGAACAACATCCTGAAGCCCTCTGACGGACGCCCGGTCACCCTGCCTTCGCAGGATATGATCATCGGCCTGTACCACCTGACCACCAAGCGGAAGGGTTCCGCCGGCGAAGGCAGGATCTTCTCCTCCGTCTCGGAAGCCATCATGGCGTTCGATGCACGCGAGCTGCACCTGAACTCGCAGGTCAAGATCCGGCTCGAAGGGTTCGTCCCCTACGCCGGTTGGGAAGCCCCGGAAGGCTGGGAGCCCGGTCAGCCGGCACTCGTCCAGACCTCCCTGGGCCAGGTTGTGTTCAACCAGACCCTCCCCGAGGACTACCCGTGGGTTGAAGCCGTTGCCGACAAGGGCGAACTCTCCCGGATCGTCAACGACCTCGCCGAGCGCTACCCCAAGGTTGTCACCGCGGCAACCCTGGACAACCTGAAGGATGCCGGTTTCTACTGGGCCACCCGCTCGGGCGTCACCGTCGCCATCTCCGACATTGAAGTTCCTGCTGCCAAGCCGGAAATCCTTGCCGGGTACGAGGAACGCGCCGCCAAGATCCAGGGCCAGTACGACAAGGGCCTGATCGACGACGACGAGCGCCGCCAGGAACTGATCGAGATCTGGAACAAGGCAACCAACGACATCGCTTCGGTGATGCGCGAAAGCCTGTCCCCGATGAACACCATCAACCGCATGGTGTCCTCCGGTGCACGTGGTAACTGGATGCAGGTCCGCCAGATCGCGGGTATCCGTGGCCTGGTGGCCAACCCGAAGGGTGAAATCATCCCGCGCCCCATCAAGTCTTCGTACCGCGAAGGCCTGTCGGTGCTGGAATACTTCATCGCTACGCACGGTGCCCGTAAGGGCCTGGCCGATACCGCTCTGCGTACCGCCAACTCGGGTTACCTGACCCGTCGTCTGGTGGACGTCTCGCAGGACGTCATCGTCCGTGAAGAGGACTGCGGCACTGAGCGTGGCCTGGTCACGCCCATCGCCGTCGCCGACTCCAACGGTGAACTGGTTCTGGACGAGAACGTCGAGAACAGCGCCTACGCACGGACGCTGGCCGTCGACGTCGTGGACTCCGAGGGCGACGTCCTCGCAGCCGCCGGCACCGACTGCGGCGACGTCGTCATCGACGAGCTCTTCAAGGCCGGCATCACCGAGGTCAAGGTCCGCTCCGTACTCACCTGTGAGTCCAGCGTCGGAACCTGTGCCCTGTGCTATGGCCGTTCACTGGCCACCGGCAAGACCGTGGACATCGGCGAGGCCGTGGGCATCATCGCCGCACAGTCCATCGGTGAGCCCGGTACCCAGCTGACCATGCGTACGTTCCACACCGGTGGTGCTGTTTCCGCCGGCGGTGGCGACGACATCACCCAGGGTCTGCCCCGTATCCAGGAGCTCTTCGAAGCCCGTACTCCGAAGGGTGTCGCACCGATTGCTGAAGCAGCCGGCCGCATCACCATCGAAGAGTCCGAGCGCCAGATGCGCCTGGTCATCACCCCCGATGACGGAACGGAAGAGATCGCCTACCCGGTCCTCCGCCGTTCACGCCTGCTGATCGAGGACGGCGACCACGTCGCTGTTGGCCAGAAGCTGATCAACGGGCCGGTCGACCCCAAGCAGGTCCTGCGCATCATGGGTCCGCGTGCGGCACAGAAGTTCCTCGTGGACGAAGTGCAGGGCGTGTACCGCAGCCAGGGCATCGGTATCCACGACAAGCACGTCGAGGTTATCGTCCGCCAGATGCTGCGCCGCGTCACGGTCATCGAGTCCGGCGAATCGGACCTGCTGCCCGGCGAGCTCGCCGAGCGCAGCCGCTTCGAGGATGCCAACCGCCGCGTTGTGTCCGAGGGCAAGACTCCGGCTTCCGGACGTCCTGAGCTCATGGGCATCACCAAGGCGTCGCTGGCCACCGAGTCCTGGCTGTCCGCAGCTTCCTTCCAGGAGACCACCCGCGTCCTGACGCAGGCGGCCATGGAAGGCAAGAGCGATCCGCTGCTCGGCCTCAAGGAGAACGTCATCATCGGTAAGCTGATCCCGGCCGGCACGGGCCTCCCGCGCTACACCGAGGTCACCGTGGAGCCCACTGAGGAAGCAAAGGCCAACCTGTTCACCGGCCCCAGCGCGTTCAGTGACTTCTCGTACGACACCCTGGGCGGTGACGGAGCTCCCGAGTTCCACGCCATCCCGCTGGATGACTACGACCTGGGCAGCGACTTCCGGTAACCAGCCCTGCGAAGGCCCCGTTTCTCTTCGGCAGTTTGCCGGGGAGGGGCGGGGCCTTTCGTATACACCCGATTAAGCCCCGGGATCAAGCCGTGCTAGACTTGTGTGTAATTGTTCTGAGTGGCAGTGGATGAAGGCCGCCGCAGCATCATTTTGGTTTTGTTCTCATGATGCTGGGTGTGAGCTTGTTTCCGGGTTGCGGGTAAGGTGCGCAACGAATGCCACCATTTTGCACGCCTAGGCAAGATTCAAGATCCCAGGGCTGCAGGGACAACGCCAAAACCGGAGCAGAGACGGCTGACGCCTGAATGTTCCGGTAGAGATCAAACCAACGGAGAACACGAGAGTGCCTACGATTAACCAGCTGGTCCGTAAGGGCCGCACGCCTAAGGTCTCAAAGACCAAGGCTCCCGCGCTTAAGGGCAGCCCCATGCGCCGCGGTGTTTGCACCCGCGTCTACACCACCACCCCGAAGAAGCCGAACTCGGCTCTGCGTAAGGTGGCGCGTGTGCGCCTCAACGGCGGCGTGGAAGTTACCGCCTACATCCCCGGTGTTGGCCACAACCTGCAGGAGCACTCCATTGTGCTCGTTCGCGGTGGTCGTGTTAAGGACCTTCCGGGTGTCCGCTACAAGATCGTCCGTGGCGCCCTTGATACCCAGGGTGTGAAGAACCGTAAGCAGGCCCGGAGCCGCTACGGCGCAAAGATGGAGAAGAAGTAATATGCCTCGCAAGGGTCCGGCCCCCAAGCGGCCGCTCGTCTCGGATCCGGTATACGGTTCCCCGCTGGTAACCCAGCTCATCAACAAGGTGCTTGTTGACGGCAAGAAGTCCACTGCAGAGCGCATCGTCTACGGTGCACTCGAAGGCGCACGCGCCAAGTCCGGTGGCGACCCCGTCGCAGCCCTGAAGAAGGCCATGGACAACGTCAAGCCTTCTCTCGAGGTCCGCTCACGCCGCGTTGGTGGCGCTACCTACCAGGTTCCGGTTGAGGTCAAGCCGGGCCGCTCCACCGCACTCGCCCTGCGGTGGCTGGTTGGCTACTCCAAGGCCCGCCGTGAGAAGACGATGACCGAACGCCTCCAGAACGAAATCCTGGACGCGTCCAACGGTCTCGGTGCCGCTGTGAAGCGTCGCGAAGACACCCACAAGATGGCCGAGTCCAACAAGGCCTTCGCACACTACCGCTGGTAATACTCCCGGGCGCCGCCGGCTCAACCGAGCCGGCGGCGAACGTGTAGTCCATCCCAAAAGGAGACCCCGTGGCACAGGACGTGCTTACCGACCTTAGTAAGGTCCGCAACATCGGCATCATGGCCCACATTGATGCCGGCAAGACCACCACCACCGAGCGCATCCTGTTCTACACGGGTGTGAACCACAAGATCGGCGAAACGCACGACGGCGCTTCGACCACCGACTGGATGGAACAGGAAAAGGAACGCGGCATCACCATCACGTCTGCCGCCGTGACCTGCTTCTGGGAAAACAACCAGATCAACATCATCGACACCCCCGGCCACGTGGACTTCACGGTTGAGGTTGAGCGCTCCCTGCGCGTCCTCGACGGTGCAGTTGCCGTCTTCGATGGCAAGGAAGGCGTTGAGCCGCAGTCCGAGACTGTTTGGCGCCAGGCGGACAAGTACAACGTTCCGCGTATCTGCTTCGTCAACAAGATGGACAAGCTCGGTGCTGACTTCTACTTCACCGTAGACACCATCATCAGCCGCCTCGGTGCCAAGCCGCTGGTCATGCAGCTGCCCATCGGCGCTGAGAACGACTTCATCGGCGTCGTGGACCTGCTCTACATGCGTGCACTGGTGTGGCCCGGCGACGCCAAGGGCGACGTGACCATGGGTGCCAAGTACGAGATCCGCGAGATCCCGGCTGACCTCCAGGAAAAGGCCGAGGAGTACCGCGCGAACCTCGTTGAGACGGTCGCCGAGTCCTCCGAGGAACTCATGGAGAAGTACCTCGAGGGCGAAGAGATCTCGATCGACGAGCTCAAGGCCGGCATCCGCAAGATGACCATCAACTCCGAGCTCTACCCGATCTTCTGCGGTTCCGCCTTCAAGAACCGTGGCGTTCAGCCGATGCTCGACGCTGTTGTGGACTACCTGCCGAACCCGCTGGACGTTCCCCCGATGGTGGGCCACGATCCCCGCGACGAGGAGAAGGAACTGACCCGCAAGCCTTCCGCTGAAGAGCCGTTCTCGGCCCTGGCGTTCAAGATTGCGGCACACCCCTTCTTCGGCCAGCTCACCTTCATCCGCGTGTACTCCGGTCACGTGGAAGCAGGCGCCCAGGTGGTCAACTCCACCAAGGGCAAGAAGGAGCGCATCGGCAAGCTGTTCCAGATGCACGCCAACAAGGAAATGCCCGTTGAGGGCGCTACCGCCGGCCACATCTACGCAGCCATCGGTCTGAAGGACACCACCACGGGCGACACGCTGTGCGATGCCAACAACCAGATCGTGCTCGAGTCCATGAGCTTCCCGGAGCCCGTGATCTCGGTTGCCATCGAGCCGAACACCAAGGGTGACCAGGAGAAGCTCTCCACGGCCATCCAGAAGCTCTCCGCTGAGGACCCCACCTTCCAGGTGTCCCTCAACGAAGACACCGGCCAGACCATCATCGCCGGCATGGGCGAGCTCCACCTGGACATCCTGGTGGACCGCATGCGCCGCGAATTCAAGGTCGAGGCAAACGTGGGCAAGCCCCAGGTTGCGTACCGCGAAACCATCAAGCGCGCCGTGGAACGCCACGACTACACGCACAAGAAGCAGACCGGTGGTTCGGGTCAGTTCGCAAAGATCCAGATTGCCATCGAGCCGCTGGACACCGCCGAGGGCGAGCTGTACGAGTTCGAGAACAAGGTCACTGGTGGCCGCGTTCCGCGCGAGTACATCCCGTCTGTTGACGCGGGCATCCAGGATGCACTGAACGACGGCGTCCTGGCCGGTTACCCGGTTGTCGGCATCAAGGCCACGCTGATCGACGGCGCGTACCACGATGTTGACTCTTCGGAAATGGCGTTCAAGATCGCCGGCCGTATGGCTTTCAAGGAAGCTGCACGCAAGGCGAACCCGGTTCTGCTCGAACCGCTGATGGATGTCGAGGTCCGCACCCCTGAGGAATACATGGGTGAAGTTATCGGTGACCTCAACTCCCGCCGTGGCCAGATGCAGTCCATGGAAGATGCCCAGGGCGTCAAGGTCATCCGTGCGCACGTTCCGCTGTCCGGCATGTTCGGCTACATCGGTGACCTGCGTTCCAAGACCCAGGGCCGCGCTGTGTACTCCATGACGTTCAACAGCTACGCCGAGGTCCCGAAGGCAGTTGCCGACGAGATCATCCAGAAGTCCCGCGGCGAGTAGTCCTTCCGGACTTTCGAAGCGAACACCTCGGTCGCACCGTCCGCCAGCGGACAGCGTGGCCGGTGCAGGTGGCCGGTCCGGCCGGAGTTGATCCGGCCGGACCGGCGCCTGCACGAACAGGCTCAGGGGATTAGTATTAGTTCCTGAATCTGCAAATTTCACCAATCCAAAGCCCCCAAGTAGACTTGCCTGAGTTCTACCGCGATAAGCGCGGCTGGAGGGCAAGCTATTTGAAAACGTTCTAGGAGGAACCTGTGGCAAAGGCAAAGTTCGAGCGGACTAAGCCGCACGTCAACATCGGCACCATTGGTCACGTTGACCACGGTAAGACGACGCTGACGGCCGCCATTTCCAAGGTGCTGTACGACAAGTACCCGGATCTCAACGAGAAGCGTGACTTCGCGTCGATTGACTCTGCACCCGAAGAGCGTCAGCGCGGTATTACCATCAACATCTCCCACGTGGAGTACCAGACCGAGAAGCGTCACTACGCACACGTTGACGCCCCCGGCCACGCTGACTACATCAAGAACATGATCACCGGTGCTGCTCAGATGGACGGCGCAATCCTCGTGGTTGCCGCTACTGACGGCCCGATGGCTCAGACCCGTGAGCACGTTCTGCTCGCCCGCCAGGTTGGTGTTCCCTACCTGCTGGTCGCGCTGAACAAGGCTGACATGGTCGATGACGAGGAACTCCTCGACCTGGTCGAAATGGAAGTTCGTGAGCTCCTCAGCTCGCAGGGCTTCGATGGCGACAACGCTCCGGTTGTCCGCGTTTCCGGCCTGAAGGCCCTGGAAGGCGACCCCGAGTGGGTCAAGTCCGTTGAGGACCTGATGGCTGCTGTCGACGAGTCCGTTCCGGACCCCGTACGTGACCGCGACAAGCCGTTCCTGATGCCGATCGAAGACGTCTTCACGATCACCGGCCGTGGCACCGTTGTTACGGGCCGCGCCGAGCGTGGAACCCTCGCCATCAACTCCGAGGTCGAGATCGTCGGCATCCGCCCGGTCCAGAAGACCACGGTTACCGGTATCGAGATGTTCCACAAGCAGCTCGACGAAGCATGGGCCGGCGAGAACTGTGGCCTCCTGCTCCGCGGTCTGAAGCGCGACGATGTCGAGCGTGGCCAGGTTGTCGTCAAGCCGGGTTCCATCACCCCGCACACCGACTTCGAGGCCAACGTCTACATCCTCTCCAAGGACGAAGGCGGACGTCACAACCCGTTCTACTCCAACTACCGCCCGCAGTTCTACTTCCGTACCACGGACGTAACCGGCGTTATCACCCTGCCCGAGGGCACGGAAATGGTTATGCCTGGCGACAACACTGAGATGACCGTTGCGCTCATCCAGCCCATCGCTATGGAAGAGGGCCTCGGCTTCGCTATCCGCGAAGGCGGCCGCACCGTTGGTTCGGGACGCGTTACCAAGATCATCAAGTAGTACTTGCTGATCATGGATCCAGCCGGCCCCGGCCGGCAATGAATCCGAAGAAAGCCCCGCTGCCCCAGGCAGCGGGGCTTTCTTTTTGCCCTTTTATGCCCTGCCCTGCCAAGGATGCCGGCACGGGCCGCTGGTACTGTTGCAGGACTGAAAGGAGATCACCATGGGGTGGCTTATTTTCCTGATCATCGCGGTGGCCGTCGTGGCCGGGGTGTTCTGGGTGAGACGGAACTTCCGGCATGAAATTGACCGGGCCAAGCGGATCAACAGGGCTAACAAAAACCAGTAGGGGAGCGGGCCCCCGGTTTTGCTGGTGGTCCTTATTCCTACTTTTCGGTATACCTAAATTCGCGCTATCCTCGTCTTACTGACGCCGCAACGACGAGGACACAACATGGCTGCTTCAACCATGGCCGTAGAGGCCGGCTCCGCCAGGATGTGGTCCCGCCTGCTGCTGCTCGGGCCGGCGTTTGTAGCAGCCATCGCGTACGTGGATCCGGGAAACGTGGCGGCGAACCTGACTGCAGGCGCAAACTTCGGATACCTGCTCGTCTGGGTACTGGTTGCCGCGAATGCCATGGCCGTGCTGATCCAGTACCAGTCAGCAAAGCTCGGACTCGCCACCGGAATGAGCCTGCCGGAAATCCTCGGCGCACGCCTGGGCACCCGCCGGCGGCGTGCCTACTGGGTCCAGGCTGAGGTCGTAGCCGGAGCTACGGATATGGCTGAAGTCATCGGTGGTGCTGTTGCCCTCAACCTGCTCTTCGGCCTTCCGCTGTTGACGGGTGGAGTTATCATCGGGCTGGCGTCCATGCTGCTGCTGACGCTCCAGTCACGCCGGAGCCAGAAGTCCTTCGAGGCGGCCATCCTGGCCCTGCTTGGCGTCATCGCCGTCGGATTTGTCTCCGGCCTGTTCGTGGCACCGCCGGATGCCGGTGGTGCACTGGCAGGCCTGGTGCCACGGTTCGAAGGAACCGACACCGTCCTGCTGGCCGCCAGCATGCTCGGGGCCACGGTGATGCCCCATGCGATCTACCTGCACTCCGCCCTGGCCCGGGACCGGCATGGCTTCTCCGAAGATCCGGCCGTCAGGACGCGGCTGATCCGCGCCACCCGCGTGGATGTGGCCGGAGCCTTGCTCCTGGCCGGAATCGTCAACATCGCCATGCTGCTCCTTGCGGCCACAAGTCTCCGGGGCGTGGAGGGTACGGACACCATCGCCGGGGCCCACGCGGCGGTGACGTCGGCTCTGGGGCCGGTCATCGGCGTCGCCTTCGCTGTGGGGCTCCTGGCCTCAGGCCTGGCGTCCACGTCGGTGGGCTGCTACGCGGGGGCCACCATCATGGGCGGCCTGCTGAAGGTGAGGATTCCACTGCTGGTCCGGCGGACACTGACGCTGGTACCCGCCCTGCTGGTCCTTGGTGCCGGAATTGAACCGACGCTGGCCCTGGTCCTCAGCCAGGTGCTCCTGAGTTTTGGCATCCCGTTCGCGCTTATTCCCCTGATCCGGCTCACCGGCAGCCGGAAAGTAATGGGCATCCATGCGGATTCAACGGCACTTCGCATCGCCGGATGGACCAGTGCCACCCTGATCGTGGGACTGAACTGCGTGCTGATCTTCCTCACGGTGCTGGGGCACCAATGACCTGCCGCCGGTGGGCCGCCGTCGTGCCCGCCGCTTAGTCCTGCCGCTGGTCCCGCGCCCGGGACAGTCCCTGGTACCAGTAGAAGGACCGCTTGGGGGTGCGCTCCAGCGAATCGAAGTCCACATGCACCAGTCCGAACCGCTGGGAGTAGCCCGCTGCCCACTCGAAGTTGTCCATGAGTGTCCACACGTAGTAGCCGCGCAGGTCCACACCCTCCGCAATGCCTCCCGGCGCGGTCGCATCAAGGGCAGCCCCCAGATGGCCTGCAAGGTAGTCCACCCGGTCAGCATCTTCCAGGGTGTCTGAAACCTTGTCAGGTTCAGGGAAGCTGGCGCCGCCCTCAGTGATGTAGACGGGCGGAAGCGCCTCTCCGTAGCGGTCCCGCATTTCCCTCAGCACGACGCCCAGATGCTCCGGCGCCACGGGCCACCCGAAGCCGGTGCTGCCGTACTCCGGGTAGCCCACTTCGTGGAAGGGAAGCTTGGCCAGCTCTTGGTGCATATCCGCGGGCAAGGGGGTGATGCCCGGTCCCAGTGCCACCTTGACCGGGAAGTAGTAATTCAGCCCGTAGAAGTCCAGTGGCTGGTGGATGGTCTTGAGGTCGGCGTCGGAGATCCGGCCAATGGAGCGCAGCCAGGGCTTGGCGTAAAGGGGAAGCGTGGGGTACCGGCCCAGCAGCACGGGATCGGCGTAGAGCCTGTTCATCAGCAGGTCGTACAGGTGTGCGACCAGCCGGTCACCGATCTTCCGGCTGGCGGGCCTGACCGGGGAGTGCAGGTTGGTCAGGCCAATGCCGCCCTTGACACCGGCGGCCCGCAGCGTCTGCACGCCAAGCCCATGCGCCAGGAGCTGGTTGTGGATGGCGGGGAGCGCGTCGAACATAAGACGGCGCCCCGGGGCATGCACTCCCAGTGCGTAGCCGTTGAGGGTGACGGAGACCGGTTCGTTGAGGGTCACCCACTGGTCCACGCGGTCGCCGAACCGGTCACCGGCAGCGCGGGCGTATTCCCCGAACCGTTCGGCAGTGTCGCGGTTGAGCCAGCCGCCACGCTGCTCCAGCGGCAGGGGAGTGTCCCAGTGGTACAGCGTGGCCATGGGGGAGATCCCGGCGTCCAGGAGCTGGTCGATCAGGCGGTCATAGAAGTCCAGGCCCTCGGCATTGAAACCGCCCCGGCCGTCGGGTTGGATGCGGGGCCAGGAAAGCGAGAACCGGTAGGAGTCCACACCGAGTTCCTTCAGCAGCGCAACGTCCTCCGGCAGCCGGTTGTAGTGGTCGCATGCCACCGAGGGGGAGTGGCCATCCATGATGGCACCCGGTTTCTCCGCGAAGGCATCCCACCCGGATGGTCCGCGGCCCCCGGCCTTGAGTGCGCCTTCGATCTGGAACGCCGCGGCAGCAACACCCAGGGTGAACGACGGCGGTACGCGCCCGGCCAGGTCCGTCACCGATTCAGTACCTTCCAAGGTCATTCCCCTATCATCCAACCGGTTTCTTTTCGCTGCAACGGCCGCCCGGAGGCCTGAAAGGATGCCAATTCGCATCTGCCAGGCTTTTCCGGCATACTAGATGAGTTGTTCAAGCGCTTCTTCGCGTCCCGATCCGGATAATGCCGGGTGCAGGGTCCAAGTTGAAGACCAAACATAACCCACCCCAATGGAATTGCGGATTTGTATGCGTGTTCAGCGCGACACGCCCGACCGCGGGGGTCGGTTGCGCCGGCAAGGTGAGGAACCCGGATTTATCCGGATTCAGTTTGTGCGGCGGATGGTGGTTACGACCTCAAATGCTTCGGCAGCCATACAACGAGTAAGTGAACAGGGCAGCCCTAAACCGGGGAAGCACAGACTGAAAGAGAGTCAGGCGACATGGCGGGACAAAAAATCCGCATCCGGCTGAAGTCATACGACCACGAGGTCATTGACGTTTCAGCACGGAAGATCGTTGAGACGGTCACGCGCGCAGGCGCAACGGTAGTTGGCCCCGTGCCGCTGCCTACGGAGAAGAACGTGTACTGCGTTATCCGCTCTCCGCACAAGTACAAGGACAGCCGCGAGCACTTTGAAATGCGCACGCACAAGCGTCTTATCGACATCATCGATCCCACGCCGAAGGCTGTTGATTCGCTCATGCGTCTCGACCTGCCGGCTGACGTGAACATCGAAATCAAGCTGTAGGGAGGTGCTGAGAGACTATGACCGCAACCCGTAACGTAAAGGGCCTGCTGGGCACGAAGCTCGGCATGACCCAGGTCTGGGACGAGAACAACAAGCTCATCCCCGTCACTGTGGTCCAGGCAGATTCGAACGTCATCACCCAGCTGCGCAACGCAGATGTTGATGGCTACGTCGCCGTTCAGATCGGCTACGGCCAGATCGATCCCCGCAAGGTCACCAAGCCGCTGGCTGGTCACTTTGAAAAGGCAGGCGTCACGCCTCGCCGCCACGTCGTCGAACTTCGTACCGCAGATGCTGCAGAGTACGAGCTGGGCCAGGAGCTCTCCGTAGAGGTCTTCGAAGCCGGCCAGAAGATCGACGTCGTCGGGACCACCAAGGGTAAGGGCTTCGCCGGTGTTATGAAGCGTCACGGCTTCCACGGCGTTGGCGCTTCCCACGGTGCCCACAAAAACCACCGTAAGCCCGGTTCAATCGGTGGCGCATCCACCCCGAGCCGCGTCTTCAAGGGCATGAAAATGGCCGGCCGCATGGGCGCCGTTCGTCACACCACGCTGAACCTCACGGTCCACGCGGTTGACGTCGAGAAGTCGCTGCTCCTGATCAAGGGTGCCGTCCCCGGCGCCCGCGGCCAGGTCGTCTTCGTACGCACCGCCGTGAAGGGAGCCTAGTTCAATGGCTAACACTGTCCAGGTTGACCTGCCTGCAGAGATCTTCGACGTTCAGACCAACGTGCCGCTGCTGCACCAGGTCGTCGTTGCCCAGCTCGCTGCTGCACGCCAGGGTACCCACAAGACCAAGACCCGCGCTGAAGTTTCCGGTGCAGGACGCAAGCCGTTCAAGCAGAAGGGCACCGGCCGCGCCCGTCAGGGTTCAATCCGTGCTCCCCACATGACCGGCGGTGGCGTTGTCCACGGTCCCACCCCGCGTGACTACAGCCAGCGCACCCCCAAGAAGATGATTGCTGCTGCACTGCGCGGCGCACTGTCTGACCGGGCCCGTAACGGTCGTATCCATGTTGTTGCCGATCTGGTTGAAGGCACCAAGCCCTCCGCCAAGAACGCTCTGGCAACGCTCCGCGGTGTTTCCGACCGCAAGAACCTGCTGGTAGTCATCGAGCGCGATAACGACGTTGCTGCACTGTCCGTGCGCAACCTCGCCGGCGTTCACGTTCTGTACGCAGACCAGCTGAACACCTACGACGTTCTCGTCTCTGATGACGTTGTCTTCACCAAGGCTGCCTACGACGCATTCGTTGCCGCTAAGGCAGCTAAGAACGAGGAGGATGCCAAGTGAGTGCAGCCACCATCAAGGATCCCCGCGACGTCGTGCTTGCACCCGTCGTGTCGGAAAAGAGCTACGGCCTGATCGACGAGGGCAAGTACACCTTCCTGGTGGACCCCCGTTCGAACAAGACCGAGATCAAGCTGGCCGTGGAGAAGATTTTCTCCGTCAAGGTCGAATCGATCAACACCATCAACCGTGCCGGTAAGCGCAAGCGCACCAAATTCGGATGGGGTACCCGCAAGAACACCAAGCGTGCGATTGTCACCCTCAAAGAAGGCACCATCGACATCTTCGGCGGTCCGCTCGCGTAGCGGAGACCACTTTAACGAGGAAATAAATTATGGGAATCCGTAAGTACAAGCCGACTACCCCGGGCCGTCGTGGCTCGAGCGTAGCGGACTTCACCGAAATTACGCGGTCGACGCCGGAAAAGTCGTTGGTACGTCCGCTGCCCAAAAAGGGCGGCCGTAACAACTCCGGTAAGATCACCACCCGTCACAAGGGTGGCGGACACAAGCGCCAGTACCGTCTGATCGACTTCCGTCGCCACGACAAGGACGGCGTTAACGCCCGCGTTGCCGAAATCGAGTACGATCCGAACCGCACGGCTCGCATCGCCCTCCTGCACTACGTTGATGGCACCAAGCGTTACATCATCGCTCCCAACAAGCTCTCCCAGGGTGACGTTGTCGAGGCAGGTGCCGGTGCTGACATCAAGCCCGGTAACAACCTGCCCCTGCTCAACATCCCGGTGGGTACTGTCATCCACGCAGTTGAACTGCGCCCGGGTGGCGGCGCCAAGATGGGCCGCTCCGCCGGCGCATCCATCCAGCTTGTTGCCAAGGAAGGCCGCTTCGCCCAGCTGCGTCTGCCTTCCGGCGAAATCCGCAACGTTGACGTGCGCTGCCGCGCAACCGTCGGCGAGGTCGGCAACGCCGAGCAGTCCAACATCAACTGGGGCAAGGCGGGCCGTATGCGGTGGAAGGGCGTTCGCCCGACTGTCCGTGGTGTCGCCATGAACCCGGTTGACCACCCGCACGGTGGTGGCGAGGGCAAGACGTCCGGTGGACGTAACCCCGTCAACCCGAACGGTAAGCGGGAAGGCCGCACCCGCCGCCCCAACAAAGAGAGCGACAAGCTTATTGTGCGTCGCCGTCGTACTGGCAAGAACAAGCGATAGGAGCCTGGACACATGCCACGCAGCCTGAAAAAAGGTCCTTTCGTTGACCAGCACCTCTTTGTGAAGGTAGCCAGGGAAAACGAAAAGGGCACCAAGAACGTCATCAAGACCTGGTCCCGCCGTTCGATGATCATCCCCGACATGCTCGGACACACGATCGCCGTACACGACGGACGCAAGCACATCCCGGTGTTTGTCACTGAGTCGATGGTCGGGCACAAGCTCGGCGAATTCGCTCCCACGCGGACATTCCGCGGCCATGTCAAGGACGACCGTAAGGGCAAGCGCCGCTAGGCGCCTGCGTTTACGTCAAAGACGAGAGAAGGAAAGCAATGGAAGCCAAGGCAATTGCGCGCCACATCCGCGTAACGCCTATGAAGGCCCGGCGCGTCGTCAACCTTGTTCGTGGATTGCAAGCGAATGAGGCTCTGGCAATTCTGAAGTTTGCCCCGCAGGCAGCTTCGGAGCCGGTATTCAAGGTAGTTCAGTCAGCAATCTCCAACGCCCGGGTCCTCGCGGACCGCGACGGCGTGGCGTTTGACGAAGGCGACCTCATCATCAGCGAAGCGTTTGTTGATGAAGGCCCGACCATGAAGCGGTTCCAGCCGCGTGCCCAGGGTCGTGCATTTCAGATCAAGAAGCGCACCAGCCACATCACCGTGGTAGTCGCTACCCCGGAGAAAGAGGAGGCTCGCTAAGTGGGACAGAAAGTAAACCCGCACGGGTTCCGACTCGGCATCACCACCGATCACGTATCGCACTGGTTCGCTGACAGCACCAAGGCCGGACAGCGGTACAAGGACTTCGTTCGCGAAGACATCCGCATCCGCCAGCTCATGTCCACGGGCATGGAGCGCGCCGGCATCGCCAAGGTCGAAATCGAGCGCACCCGTGACCGTGTCCGCGTGGACATCCACACGGCCCGCCCGGGTATCGTCATCGGCCGCCGTGGAGCAGAAGCAGACCGCATCCGCGGCGAGCTCGAAAAGCTCACCGGCAAGCAGGTCCAGCTGAACATCCTCGAGGTCAAGAACCCCGAGATGGAAGCACAGCTGGTTGCCCAGGGTGTTGCAGAGCAGCTGACCTCACGTGTGGCTTTCCGCCGCGCGATGAAGAAGGCCATGCAGTCCGCACAGCGTGCCGGTGCCAAGGGTATCCGTATCGCTTGCTCGGGCCGCCTGGGTGGCGCTGAAATGTCCCGCTCGGAGTTCTACCGCGAAGGCCGTGTGCCCCTGCACACCCTCCGCGCGAACATCGACTACGGCTTCTACGAAGCCAAGACCACCTTCGGCCGCATCGGCGTGAAGGTCTGGATCTACAAGGGCGACGTCACCGCCAAGGAACTGGCCGCACAGGCTGCTTCGGCACCGTCCCGCGGACCCCGTTCCGACCGTGGCGGACGTCCGGGTGGCGCTGACCGTGGTGACCGCCGTCGTCGCAACGACCGCCCGGCCGCTGACGCAGCTCCTGCTGCTGAGGCTCCGGCAGTTGAGGCTGCACCTGCAGCAGCAGAAGGAGGACAGGCTTAAATGCTTATCCCACGTCGAGTCAAGCACCGTAAGCAGCACCACCCGGGTCGCTCCGGCGCTGCTACGGGCGGCACCGAGGTCTCGTTCGGTGAGTGGGGTATCCAGGCTCTGAGCCCGGCATACGTCACCAACCGTCAGATCGAATCTGCCCGTATTGCGATGACCCGCCACATCAAGCGTGGCGGTAAGGTCTGGATCAACATTTACCCGGACCGTCCCCTGACCAAGAAGCCTGCCGAAACCCGCATGGGTTCCGGTAAGGGTTCACCGGAATGGTGGGTCGCCAACGTCAAGCCGGGCCGGGTTCTTTTCGAACTCTCCGGTGTCAATGAAGAGGTAGCTCGCGAGGCCCTGCGCCTGGCAATCCACAAGCTGCCGTTGAAGGCACGCATTGTGCGTCGCGAAGGTGGTGAGTAGAAATGGCAGTAGGATCCAAGGATCTGGCTCCCGCACAGCTGGACGGTTTCGACAACGAGCGTCTCGTTGAAGAACTCCGCAAGGCCAAGGAAGAGCTGTTCAACCTGCGTTTCCAGTCCGCCACCGGACAGCTGGAGAACCACGGCCGCCTGCGTGCAGTAAAGAAGGACATTGCACGCATCTACACCGTTCTCCGCGAACGCGAGCTGGGCATTCGTGCCGAGGTTGCCGCACCGGTTGTGGAAGCCAAGGAAGAGAAGAAGTCCAAGAAGGCTTCAACCAAGAAGGCCGACAAGGCTGAAAAGGCTGAGACCGAGGAGGACGCCAAGTGAGTGAAAAGGACCAGAACGTGACCGAAACTGCTACCGAAGCCAAGGCTGGGCAGCGCGGTTACCGCAAGACCCGCCGCGGTTACGTGGTCTCCGACAAGATGGAAAAGACCATCGTTGTCGAGGTTGAGGACCGCGTGAAGCACGCACTGTACGGCAAGGTCATCCGCCGTACCTCCAAGGTCAAGGCACACGACGAAGAGAACACCGCCGGCATCGGCGACCTCGTTGTCATCGCCGAGACCCGTCCACTGTCCGCCACCAAGAACTGGCGGCTCGTGGAAATCCTCGAAAAGGCCAAGTAGCCCCTGCTGCTTCGCTGGAGGCCCCTGTTCCCGTTCCGGGAGCGGGGGCTTCCTCGTTTAACGCACACGTCCCACCAGGCTGCTTCCGGCCGCAGCGGACGACGGCGTCGCCAGGCCCGCGGGGGAGCGGCACCCCAGGTGGGCCAACAGGCTGCCGTGCCCCACGCCGTCGTCCGTCTTGCGGGCAGGGGGAGGCGGTGATATGGGTACAGGCGGAAAACGTGCTAGGATATTGAGTTTGTATGGCGCCTTTCGCGCGCCATCATCAACCTCGTAAACAAGCGTGCCACAGCATAGTGCCCCTGTGCGCCCGGGATTCGTCCCGGACCGGGTGGGAGCAACTGCTTCTGGCACGGGCGTTTAGGCCTGGTCTGGCAAAATCCAGGCAGGTCAAGAGACACCCCGATCAACCGTTCCGCAAGGCTCATTCCGTAGCAACACCACGGCCTGAGAACCGGCGCGACGCAAGGAGTAAATAGTGATTCAGCAGGAGTCGCGACTCAAGGTCGCCGACAACACGGGTGCTAAGGAAATCCTTACCATTCGCGTTCTCGGTGGATCTGGCCGTCGCTACGCAGGCATCGGTGACGTCATTGTCGCCACCGTCAAGGATGCAATCCCGGGCGGCAACGTAAAGAAGGGCGATGTGGTCAAGGCCGTCATCGTCCGTACCAAGAAGGAACGCCGCCGTGCGGATGGTTCCTACATCAAGTTTGACGAGAACGCAGCTGTGATCCTGAAGAACGACGGTGACCCCCGCGGTACCCGTATCTTCGGACCGGTTGGTCGTGAACTGCGTGACAAGAAGTTCATGAAGATCGTTTCTCTGGCTCCGGAGGTGCTCTAGTCCATGGCTGCAAAGATCAAGAAGGGTGACCTGGTTCAGGTCATCACTGGCGCCAAGGCTGAGCGCGGCGGCGACCGTGGCAAGCAGGGCAAGGTTCTGCGCGTCTTCACCGACACCAACCGCGTGCTGGTTGAAGGTATCAACCGCGTCACCAAGCACACCCGTGTTGGACAGTCGCAGCGCGGCACCAAGACCGGCGGTATTGAGGTCGTAGAGGCCCCGATCCACATTTCCAACGTGGCCCTGGTTGACCCGTCGACCAAGAAGCCGACCCGTGTGGGCTTCCGCCTCGACACTGTGGAGAAGAACGGTGTCAAGAAGACCGTCCGTATCCGCGTGTCCAAGAGCTCCGGGAAGGACATCTAATGACTGAGACTCTCGAGACTCCGGCAACGAAGATCGTTCCTCGTCTGAAGACCAAGTACGCCGAATCCATCAAGGCAACGCTCCAGGATGAATTCAAGTACGAGAACGTGAACCAGGTACCCCGTCTGGTGAAGGTTGTTGTGAACATGGGTGTTGGAGATGCCGCCAAGGACTCCAAGCTGATCGACGGCGCTGTCCGCGACCTCACCCAGATCACCGGCCAGAAGCCGCAGGTTACCAAGGCCCGCAAGTCGATCGCACAGTTCAAGCTGCGCGAAGGCATGCCCATCGGTGCACACGCTACCCTGCGTGGCGACCGCATGTGGGAATTCGTGGACCGCCTGGTCACCCTGGCACTGCCCCGTATCCGCGACTTCCGCGGCCTCAGTGGCAAGCAGTTCGATGGCAACGGCAACTACACCTTCGGTCTGACCGAGCAGGTTATGTTCCACGAAATCGACCAGGACAAGATCGACCGCGTCCGCGGTATGGACATCACGGTTGTGACCACTGCCAAGACCGATGACGAAGGCCGCGCGCTGCTCAAGGCGCTTGGTTTCCCGTTCAAAACCGAAGCTTAATTAACTACGTAAAAGGTCCGGCCGCTCCGCTCCATCAGGGACGGGACGGCGGAAACCGTTATGAGGAAGGGCATGAGCCCACATGACAATGACAGATCCTGTCGCAGATATGCTTACGCGCCTGCGTAACGCAAACTCGGCATACCACGACTCCGTGTCTATGCCTTACAGCAAGCTCAAGGCACGCGTTGCCGACATCCTCAAGGCCGAAGGTTTCATCGCCGGCTGGAAGGAAGAGGACGCCGAGGTTGGCAAGAAGCTGACCCTGGACCTCAAGTTCGGTCCGAACCGCGAGCGTTCCATCGCCGGTGTACGCCGCATCTCCAAGCCGGGTCTCCGCGTTTACGCGAAGTCCACCAACCTCCCGCACGTGCTCGGTGGCCTGGGTATCGCTATCCTGTCCACCTCTTCCGGCCTCCTGACTGATAAGCAGGCCGGCAAGAAGGGCGTGGGCGGCGAAGTCCTCGCGTACGTCTGGTAACGGGAAAGGAAGAGAATAATGTCACGTATTGGACGTCTCCCCATCACCGTTCCTGCCGGCGTTGAGGTCAAGGTTGACGGCTCTGTCGTCAGCGTCAAGGGTTCCAAGGGGGAGCTGACCCACACTGTGGCCAGCCCCATCGAGGTTGCCCTGGACGAGAACACCCTGACCGTCAGCCGCCCGAACGACGAGCGCGCCTCCCGTTCGCTCCACGGCCTGACCCGCACCCTGATCGCCAACATGATCCAGGGCGTCACCGCAGGCTACGAGAAGAAGCTTGAAATCGTCGGTACCGGTTACCGCGTTCAGGCCAAGGGATCTGACCTTGAGTTCGCTCTCGGCTACAGCCACCCGGTCAACGTTTCGGCTCCGGCCGGCATCACCTTTGCAGTAGAGGGACCGACCAAGCTCTCTGTCTCAGGTATCAACAAGCAGCAGGTCGGCGAGGTTGCTGCCAACATTCGCAAGCTGCGGAAGCCTGACCCGTACAAGGGCAAGGGCATCCGTTACGCCGGCGAAGTCATCCGCCGCAAGGTCGGAAAGGCTGGTAAGTAACCATGGCCATCTCCATTAACAAGAAGCGTACGAACAAGAGCAAGGCTGCTGGTCGCAGCCGCCGCCAGCTTCGTATCCGCAAGCGCATTTCCGGCACGGCTGTCCGCCCCCGTCTGGTGGTCAACCGCTCCGCACGCCACGTATTTGTCCAGGTTGTCGACGACACCATTGGCCAGACCGTAGCAAGCGCGTCCACCCTGGAAGCTGACCTCCGTGCATTCGACGGTGACAAGACTGCCAAGGCCAAGCGCGTCGGCGAGCTCGTTGCCGAACGTGCCAAGGCTGCCGGCGTCGAGGCTGTTGTCTTCGACCGTGGTGGTAACAAGTACCACGGCCGGATTGCCGCCGTCGCTGACGGTGCACGCGAAGGTGGGCTGTCACTGTGACCGAAGCAAACAAGGAAAAGGACACTGTGTCTGCAGATCAGAAGGCCCCCGAAGCCGCAGCTGCTGAGACCACTGCCCCCGCTGCCGACGACCGCCGTGGTGGCGCCCGTCGTGGCGAGCGTGGCGACCGTGGCCAGGGCCGCGGCGACCGCGGTGGCCGTGGCGGCCGCGACGGTGGCCGTGAAGCCGAAAAGAACCAGTTCGTAGAGCGCGTTGTCACCATCAACCGCGTTTCCAAGGTCGTCAAGGGTGGTCGTCGCTTCAGCTTCACCGCACTGGTCGTCGTTGGTGACGGTAACGGCATGGTCGGCGTGGGCTATGGCAAGGCCAAGGAAGTTCCCGCTGCGATCGCCAAGGGCGTTGAAGAGGCCAAGAAGTCCTTCTTCCGCGTTCCCCGCGTTGGCAGCACCATCCCTCACCGCGTTCAGGGTGAAGCCGCTGCCGGCGTCGTAATGCTGCGTCCGGCTTCCGCCGGTACCGGTGTTATCGCCGGTGGTCCGGTCCGTGCAGTACTGGAGTGCGTGGGCATCCACGACATCCTCTCCAAGTCGCTCGGTTCCTCCAACGCCATCAACATCGTTCACGCGACCGTTGATGCCCTGAAGCGCCTCGAAGAGCCGGCATCCGTGGCAGCACGCCGCGGCCTGCCGCTGGACGAGGTTGCCCCGGCGGCACTGGTGAAGGCTCTCCTCAGCCCGAAGGCAGGTGCCTAGTCATGGCTAAGAACCTGGTCCCCTCCGACGCTCAGTTGGAGATCACTCAGATCAAGTCCGCCATTGGCGGCAAGCAGAACCAGCGCGACACCCTGCGGTCCCTCGGCCTGAAGCGGATCGGACACACCGTTGTCCGCACCGCCGACGCCGTGACCGTTGGAATGCTCAACACGGTTCCGCACCTGGTAAAGGTAGAGGAGGCGAAGTAAATGGCAGAGAACACTGCTGATAAGGCTCAGGCTGCTGAGAAGCAGAACGCCCTGAAGGTTCACCACCTGCGTCCCGCTCCGGGTGCCAAGACCGCCAAGACCCGTGTGGGTCGTGGTGAGGCATCCAAGGGTAAGACCGCCGGTCGCGGTACCAAGGGTACTGCTGCCCGCTACCAGGTAAAGGCTGGCTTTGCCGGCGGCCAGCTGCCGCTGCACATGCGCCTGCCCAAGCTGCGTGGCTTCAAGAACCCGTTCCGGGTTGAGTTCCAGGTGGTAAACCTGGACAAGCTCAACGAGCTGTTCCCGGAAGGTGGCGCAGTCACCGTGGAGAACCTGGTCGAAAAGGGTGCCGTTCGCAAGAACCAGCCTGTCAAGGTGCTGGGCACCGGCGACATCACCGTCAAGGTTGACGTCACCGCCCACGCATTCTCGGCCAGCGCCGCTGAAAAGATTGCTGCAGCAGGCGGAAGCACCACCGCCCTGTAAGGGACGGCGCCAGCTGTTGAACTCCCGGTATCCGAGGGCATTCGCCCCGGATACCGGGAGTTTTTCTTATCCGCTAGGCGAAGAAATCGGGCCATCCGGCGCACGCGGACCCGCCAGGATTGTTCGCTCGGCACATAGAACCGTTAGACTCGGTTGTCGGGATTTATCAAATTCCATCACCCCACCCTTATTGACACCACAGGAGGACGCTTGCTTAGCGCATTTGGCCGGGCCTTTCGCACGCCTGATCTGCGACGCAAGTTGTTGTTCACGCTGGGAATCATCACCATCTTCCGCTTGGGTGCTTTCATTCCCTCGCCCGGTGTGAACTACCAGAATGTCCAGCAATGCTTGCAGAACGGTCAGACCGCCGGCGGGCTGTACCAGCTCGTTAACCTCTTCAGCGGCGGCGCGTTGCTCCAGGTGTCCATTTTTGCCCTGGGCATCATGCCCTACATCACGGCCAGCATCATCGTGCAGCTGCTCCGGGTGGTCATTCCCCGGTTCCAGCAGCTGTACGAAGAGGGCGCGTCGGGACAGTCCAAGCTGACCCAGTACACCCGCTACCTCACCATCGCGCTGGGCCTGCTCAACGCGACCACCCTGGTATCCCTGGCCCGCTCCGGGCAGCTGCTCCCCGGCTGCCAGCTGCCGGTGATCCCCGATGCCAGCATTATCACCACCATCCTGATCATCATCACCCTCACGGCCGGCACCGGCCTGATCATGTGGATGGGCGAGCTCGTCACGGAGAAGGGCGTGGGCAACGGCATGTCGCTGCTCATCTTCACGTCCATTGCCGCCCAGTTCCCCACCTCGCTCGGCGCCATCTGGACCTCCCAGGGACCGGGGACCTTCTTCCTCGTCCTGGTGGTCGGCCTGCTGACCGTGGCCCTGGTGGTCTTCGTGGAGCAGTCACAGCGCCGCATTCCGGTGCAGTACGCCAAACGGATGATCGGACGCCGCACTGTCGGCGGAACCAGCACTTACATTCCCATCAAGGTGAACATGGCCGGTGTCATTCCGGTGATCTTCGCTTCCTCCATGCTCTACATTCCCGGGCTGATCGCACAGTTCAACCAGCCCCGGAACGGCGAGCCACTGCAACCGTGGGTTGAATGGATCAACAACAACCTGACCCGCGGTGACCACCCGATCTACATGGCGGTTTATTTCCTCCTGATCGTGTTCTTCACCTACTTCTATGTCGCGATCACCTTCAACCCTGAAGAGGTCTCGGACAACATGAAGAAGTACGGCGGCTTCATCCCAGGTATCCGCGCCGGCCGGCCGACCGCGGATTACCTGCAGTACGTGCTCTCTCGGATCACCCTGCCCGGCGCCCTCTACCTGGGCTTCGTGGCACTGATTCCGCTGGTGGCACTCGTGCTGATCAACGCAAACCAGAACTTCCCGTTCGGTGGCACCTCGATCCTGATCATGGTGGGCGTTGGGTTGGAGACCGTAAAGCAGATTGATGCGCAGCTACAACAACGTCACTACGAAGGGCTTTTGCGATGACGAGAATGCTGATTATTGGACCTCCCGGTTCCGGAAAAGGAACGCAGGCGGAGCGGATTTCAGAACGCCTCGGCGTTGTGGCCATCTCCACCGGCGACATCTTCCGTGCCAACGTAAAGGGCGAAACTCCGCTGGGGGTCGAAGCCAAGAAGTACATGGACAACGGTGACTTCGTTCCGGACAGCGTGACCAACAAGATGGTCCGCGACCGCCTGAACGAGTCCGACGTCGAGAACGGCTTCCTGCTGGACGGCTACCCGCGCACCACCGCGCAGGTGGACTACCTTGACGAGATCCTCGCCGACGGCGACGAGAAGCTCGACGTGGTGCTCCAGTTGACCGCCGACGACGAGGAACTGGTGCACCGCCTCCTGGGCCGCGCCAAGGAGACGGGCCGGAGTGACGACAACGAAGCCGTCATCCGCCACCGCCTCGACCTTTACCACGAGCAGACCGAAGCGGTGGTGGCCAAGTACGCCGACCGTGGCATCCTCACCAAGGTTGACGGCATCGGACCCATTGACGAAGTCACCAACCGCGTCATGGAGGCCATCAAGGCCGCACAGGCAGCCTGACCCCAGGCGCCCGGTTTTATCGAGGCTCCTCCCGGCATCCGGGAGGAGCCTCAGCCATTTGAAAGGACACACCATGGCCTTCGGCCAGCCCCGCATCGAATTCAAGAACAATGCCCAGATGCGCACCATGCAGGAGGCAGGCCTGGTCCTCAGCCGAGCGCTGGATGCCGCCGTCGCAGCTGCGGTGCCCGGCGTCACCACCAAGCACCTGGACGATGTCTTCGCCGCCGTCCTGAACGGTGCCGGCGCCAAATCCAACTTCCTGGGCTACCACGGTTTTCCTGCCACCATCTGCACGTCCGTCAATGAAGAAGTGGTGCACGGAATCCCCGGCAGCCGGGTTCTCCAGGACGGCGACATTATTTCCATCGACGGCGGCGCTATCGTCAACGGCTGGCACTCGGACTCCGCGCGCACGGTCATCGTCGGGACGGCGGACCCAGAGGACCAGAGGCTGTCCGACGTCACGGAGGCTGCCATGTGGCGGGGAATCGCCGCCCTGGCCACCGGCACGCACGTCGGGGACATCGGGGCCGCCATCGATGACTACGTCTCCTCGGTCCCCGGCAAGCCCCTGGGCATCCTGGAGGACTACGTGGGCCACGGCATCGGCTCCGAGATGCACATGGCGCCGGATGTCCTGAACTACCGGACCAACCACCGCGGCCCCAAGATCAAGCCGGGCCTGTGCCTTGCCATTGAGCCCATGCTGGTGCGGGGCGGCATCGAGACAGCAGTCCTGGAGGACGACTGGACCGTTGTGACCACCGACGGCAAGCGGTCCTGCCAGTGGGAGCACTCCGTGGCAGTCCACGAAAAGGGCATCTGGGTTCTTTCAGCGCCCGACGGCGGGGCGGAGCACCTGGAGCCCCTCGGCGTCACCCCGGTGCCGGTCCCGTAGGGGACGCACCGACGCCGGCGACATGCAAAAGCCCTGGCGACTCCTGCAATCAGGAGTCGCCAGGGCTTTTGCGCGTCCGAAACCGCTAGGACTTCAGCTTCGGCTTCACGTCCCGGTCGTAGATGCCCTGCAGCGTGGACTTCAGGTCCGTCATAGTGGATTTGACGTCGCCCTGCTGGGTGAGGATCTTCGCGGCTGCCTTGGCCATTTCCTGGTCGGCGCCCGGCAGGAACACCCGGGCGTTGTCCTGGACCTTGGTCACGGCCAGCTGGTCCACGGCGGTCTGGATCTGCGGAGTCTTGGCCAGCACCGCCTTCATGTCCGCCGACTTCCGGGTGGGCATGTAGCCGGTGGCCGCCGAGAATTCCGCGGTGCTCTCGGGCTGCGTGACGAAGTCCAGGAACATCCCTGCGGCCAGCTGTTCTTCCTTGGTGATGCCGCTGGGGATGCCCAGGCCCGCGCCGCCCGTGGGGCATACGTTGGTCGTTGCCTTGGGACCGCCCGGCAGGAAACCAACGCCCACGTTGAACTTTGCCGACTTGAGGATCCCCAGCAGGGAGCCCGTGGAAGCGATGGTCGCGGAGGTCAGCCCTGCGGAGAAGTCGTCGGCGGCTTCCTTGGATGACACGCCCGCCCACTTGTCCTTGTAGATCGAATCCTGGGCCCACTGCAGGGCCGCGACGGATTCGGCGGAGTCGCAGGTGATGTCCCATTCGTTGGACCAGCCACCGCCCCAGCCCCATAGCATGTTCTGCAGGGTCCAGCCTGCGTAGCCGGCCAGTGCCGGGTAGATGTAGGCGTACTGCGCACCGGAACTGGCCTTGAGCTTGGGGGCCCAGTCACCGAACTCCTGCCAGGTCTTGGGCGCGCGGTCCGGAACCCCTGCGGCCGCGAAGTGGTCCTTGTTGTAGTAGAACAGCGGGGTTGAGCGGCCGTAGGGGAGCGCCCACTGTTTGCCGTCGTACTTGTAGTCATTGACCAGGGATTGCTGGAAGTCGTCCATTTTCATGTCCAGCTGCTTGGTCAGGCTGTCCACCGGGATGATGCTGCCGTTGGTGTAGTAGCGGAACCACCATACGTCGGACAGGACAACGACGCCGGGGAGGCCGGACTTGGCTGCCTGGGCCGTCTGGAACTTCTGCGCGATCTCCTCATAGTTCGCTCCGGCCGTGACGAGGTTGACGGTGATGCCCGGGTTCTTGGCCTCGAATTTCTCGATCAGGCTCTTTTCCACGTCCTGCGACTGGCCGGGGTGGCTGGACCAGAAATCGATCTTGGCCGCCGGCTTCACGCCGCTGAAGTCGATATCGGCCGCCTGGGAGGTGGCCTGCCCGCCGCCGGTTGTTGAGGGTCCGCCGCATGCGGCCAGGGCAGCGGCAGAGGCGGTAACCCCTGCCAGGCCCAGGAAGTGCCTCCGGTCCAGGTGAAGTGTCATGACAGTTCCTTTCGGTTGTTGCCTGCGGAAGAGTAGGAGTACTGGAAGGTGGAGAAGTACGACGGCGGCCGGCGGCTTAGCCGGTCACGCTGCCTTGGGTGAGGCCTGCCACGATGTAGCGCTGCAGGGCGGCGAAGATGATCAGGATGGGAACAATGACCAGGACTGCGCCGGCCATGAGGACGCCCCACCCGGCGGCGTTGCTCTCGTTGTTCTGCAGCAGGGTCAGCCCTACCGGCAGGGTCATGGTTTCCGGCCGGTCGGTGATGATCAGCGGCCAGATGTAGTCGTTCCATTCGGTCACGATGGTCACCAGGGCCACGGTGGCGATGGAGGGCACGGATACGGGGACCACGATCTGCCATAGCCGGCGCCAGTGACCGGCACCGTCCATCTCTGCCGATTCGAGGATGGACGCGGGCAGGGTACGGAAGTGCTGCCGCAGCAGGAACGTGCCGAACGCGGTGCCCAGGCCGGGCAGGATGATGCCCCACAGGGTGTTCTTCCCGCCGATCCCCGCGATCAAAATGAAGTTGGGCAGGATGGACACCTGCGGCGGCACCATCAGGGCCACCAGGATCAGCAGGAAAATGAAGTTCCGGAACGGGAAGCGGACAAAGACCAGGGCGTACGCCGTCAGGATGGCCAGGAGGACCTTGACGGTGGCACCTGCCAGGGTGACGATGGTGCTGTTCAGGAAGAACTGGCCGAACGGGACCGTGGTCATTGCCGTCCGGTAGTTCTCCAGGTTCAGGCTTTCCGGAAGGATCTTCAGGTCCGTGGTGACGATTTCGCCTGACTGTTTGAAGGAGCTGAGCACCATCCACAGCAGGGGCAGGAACACCACCAGCGTGGCCACCAGCAGCGGCAGGTAACCGCCCACCACGGTCTTGAGCAGGTTCCGGCGGGAAAACGGCCGGTCGCGGCGGAGGCCGGGATCAGGCTCGGCGATGGCGGGGTCCGGACTCACCGGTGAGAGGGAGGTCACGAGTAATGCACCTTTCGTTCCACGAACCGCAGCTGGAGCACGGTGATCACCAGGAGGATGGCGAAGAGGACCACGGAGATGGCCGCCGAGTAGCCAGCCCTGTTGTAGGCGCCGAATGCCTGGAGGTATGCCTCGTAAATCAGGGTGCTGGTGCCGGTGCCCAGCGGCGTCATGATCCTGATCAGGTCGAAGGCCTGCAGTGAGCTGAGCAGGGTGGTGATCAGGAGGAAGAACGTGGTGGGTGAGAGCAGCGGCAGCGAGATACTGAGGAAGCGCCGGAATCCGTTGGCACCGTCCAGGGACGCCGCTTCCATGACTTCCTGCGGCAGGGACTGGAGCCCGGCGAGGTAGACCACCGCGCAGTAACCCAGGTTCTTCCAGACATAGACCAGGATCACCATGACCAGTGACAGCTGCGGATCATTGATCCATTGCGGGCTCTGCTGCCCGATGCCGCGGAGCAGCCAGGCCAGGACGCCGTAGCCGGGATCGAAGATGAACAGCCAGACCAGTCCCACGCCGACGCCGGAGAGGATGTAGGGGGCGAAGACGGCGGACCGGGCGAAGGTGGTGCCGCGGACCTTGGCATTCAATGCCAGCGCCACCAGCAGCCCCAGGATCATGGAGCCGCCCACGGTGACCAGGGTGAACACGGCCGTGGTGCCCAGGACTTTCGGGGCATCGTTGCTGGTAAAGAACGTGACGTAGTTGGCGAGGCCAACCACGGAAGCGGTGGGGGAGCCCAGCGTCCAGTCCAGGGTGGAGTAGTACATGTTGCTGAACAGCGGACGGTACGTGAAGACGGCGATCAGCACCAGGTTGGGCAACGCCATGGCGAGGAAGACAAAGAAGTCACGGCGCGTGCGCGCGGTCCACCGGCGTCGTGGGACTTTTGCCGAACGCCCCGGCGGCCGCTTTGGTTTTGCGGAGGGGTGCGGGGCGAGTTGACGGGTCATGCGTGTCTCTCCCGGGTTTGGGAGCCTGCTCGTGGCCGGCCCTGGCTTGATCTAGGGACTACTACACCAGACCGTCAGGGGGCTGAAACCCGCATATGCCCTTGTCAGGGGACTGTTATCCAAGGCTTCGTTGCCCGTTAACGCTGTGTTGATTGCAGTCTCGCATAAAGTTTGCCGATGCGGCAGGGGCGCGCCAGCGGAGGGGACAATAGGGGTATGGGAAGCATTGTTGATGTGACAGGCATCCGTGTAGGCCACGTCCAGAAGGACACGGATGGCTGGCTGTCGGGTGTCACCGTTGTCCTGCCGCCGCCGGGCACGGTGGGTTCGGTGGATGTCCAGGGCGGCGGGCCGGCCACGCACGAAACGGACGCCCTCGATCCCACCACCCTGGTCAGCAGCGTGGATGCGGTGGTCCTTACGGGCGGCAGCGCGTACGGGCTGGCGTCCGCTGCGGGCGCGCAACGCTGGTGCGAGGAGAACGGCCGCGGCTTCGCCGTTCCCGGGGGAGTGGTGCCGATCGTCCCCGCCGCCGCCATTTTCGACCTGGGCCGGGGAGGGAATTTCTCGGCACGGCCGACGCCGGAGATGGGCTACCAGGCTGCCGCCGCAGCGGCAGCACACAAGGATGGGCACGACGTCGAACGCGGCAACGTCGGGGCCGGCACCGGGGCGCTCATCGGCAGGGGACAGTTCAAGGGCGGCGTAGGCACGGCCTCCATCACGCTGGACAACGGGGTGGTAGTCGGCGCGCTGGCCATAGTCAACGCACTCGGTCTCCCGTTTGGCACGACGGCCCAGCTGGCGGAGCCCGGCAGCGTGCGTCTAAGCGAGGAACGAGCGAGCACGCCGAGGGCTTCGGCTGGTGGGCCGGAAGCCAGCCACGGCGAGCCCCTCAACACCACCCTCGTGGTGGTGGCCACCAACGCCGTCCTTGACGTGGCCGAATGTAAACGGACAGCCTCCGCTTCGCATGCCGGGCTTGCCCGGGCCCTGAATCCTTCCCACACCCTGGCCGACGGGGATACTGTTTTCTGCCTGGCAACCGGTGCGGTGGCACTGGACCGTTCGGACGATGGTGCCCGGCAGACCAGCCTCATCATGCTCCAAAGCGCGGCAGCCGACGTCGTCCGTTTGGCCATTCTCGACGGCGTGGCCGCAGCGGGTCCCGTGAGCACTCCTGCCGGCGAATATGGTGCGTACCGCACCGCGTAGGCTACGATGGCCGATTTAACTTTTACCGGCCAACGGGGTAGTGTTGTTTGTTGGTTGTCTGGACTGCCACGCCCTTTTGGGTCTGGAGGCGGCAATCGATCCAACAAAAACGTTCGTAGTCATGCCCGGTGCTATCCGGCGGGGCTGCGGCAACAACAGTTAGCGGAGGGTATGGCCAAGAAGGACGGGGTCATTGAGATCGAAGGCGTTGTGACCGAGGCGCTGCCTAACGCGATGTTTCGCGTTGAGCTCACCAACAAGCACATCGTTCTGGCACACATCTCTGGAAAGATGCGTCAGCACTACATCCGAATCCTCCCTGAGGACCGCGTAGTGGTGGAGCTGAGCCCGTACGACCTCACCCGTGGTCGTATCGTCTACCGCTACAAGTAAATTGCTGGGCAGCGCAGCGCAAGCTGACTGCTGCTCCAGTTGACCAAACTGCTACGCAAAGGAACGCCATGAAGGTCAAGCCGAGCGTCAAGCAGATCTGCGAAAAGTGCAAAGTGATCCGCCGTAATGGCCGGGTCATGGTGATCTGCGAGAACCCGCGCCACAAGCAGCGCCAGGGCTAATTTCCTTCCCTGAAGGAAATCCTGGGTTGCTAACCCACGCAAGTAAATAAAGGCAGCACAAGCTGATCTGGAACATTGAGCTCGAAAGAGTCCGGACAGCTAACCCCCGGTCGGAGGCTGGGGCCGCACGGAACGTGCGGGTGTACTGCCTACGACCTCCGGTTTATCAAGGAGTACTGCCACTATGGCTCGTCTCGCTGGCGTAGACATTCCCCGCGAAAAGCGGCTGGAAATTGCGCTTACTTACATCTACGGCGTGGGCAAGACCCGTGCACACGAAACCCTGGCTGCCACTGGCATCAGCGCTGACGTCCGCGTCAAGGACCTGACTGATGCCCAGCTGGTTGAGCTGCGTGACTACATTGAAGGCAACTACAAGGTTGAGGGTGACCTTCGCCGCGAAGTAGCAGCAGATATCCGCCGCAAGGTTGAAATCGGCAGCTACGAAGGCCTGCGCCACCGCAAGGGCCTGCCCGTACGCGGTCAGCGTACGAAGACCAACGCACGTACCCGCAAGGGCCCGAAGCGTACCGTCGCCGGCAAGAAGAAGGCCCGTTAAAATTCCCGCCCGGGATTTACGGACTTTCCCCAATAACTTTCTGTAGGAGAAAAAATGCCCCCGAAGACTCGTGGCGCGGTTCGCAAGCCGCGTAAGAAGGACAAGAAGAATATCGCGCTTGGCCAGGCGCACATCAAGAGCACCTTTAACAACACCATCGTTTCCATCACGGATCCGACCGGCGCTGTTATCTCTTGGGCTTCCTCCGGTGAGGTTGGCTTCAAGGGCTCGCGCAAGTCCACCCCGTTCGCTGCCCAGATGGCTGCCGAAGCCGCTGCCAAGCGTGCGCAGGAGCACGGCATGCGCAAGGTAGACGTTTTCGTCAAGGGACCGGGTTCCGGACGCGAAACCGCCATCCGTTCGCTGCAGGCCGCTGGCCTCGAGGTTGGCTCCATCCAGGACGTCACCCCCGCAGCACACAACGGCTGCCGCCCGCCGAAGCGCCGCCGCGTCTAATTCTTTTCCGCAGCAGGAGCTTGCCCGGACCAGTGATGGTCCGGGCAAGCCCAGCGCGTTAAGTCTTCAGACCGAATTTCCACCACCTGTGTTGCGTCATATAGCGGATGCTCGCCGAAAGGAAACCTAAGTGCTCATTGCACAGCGCCCCACCCTCTCCGAAGAGGTAGTCTCCGAAAACCGTTCGCGTTTCATCATTGAACCGCTGGAACCGGGCTTCGGCTACACCCTCGGAAACTCCCTCCGCCGTACCCTGCTCTCCTCCATCCCCGGTGCTGCCGTAACCAGCATCCGGATCGATGGTGTGCTGCACGAGTTCACCACGGTTCCGGGTGTCAAGGAAGATGTCACCGAGATCATCCTTAACATCAAGAGCCTGTCGGTTTCCTCCGAGCACGACGAGCCTGTCGTGGCTTACCTGCGCAAGCAGGGCCCCGGAGTCGTCACCGCCGCGGACATCGCTCCGCCGGCCGGCGTCGAATTCCACAACCCGGATCTGCACATCGCCACGCTGAACTCGAAGGGCAAGTTCGAACTGGAACTGACCATCGAGCGCGGCCGTGGCTACGTTTCGGCAGCTCAGAACAAGTCCGGCGATGCAGAGATCGGCCGTATCCCGGTCGATTCCATCTACTCGCCGGTGCTGAAGGTTACTTTCCGCGTGGAAGCAACCCGTGTTGAGCAGCGCACTGACTTCGACAAGCTTATTGTCGACGTCGAGACCAAGCAGGCCATCGCCCCGCGCGATGCTGTTGCTTCCGCAGGCACCACCCTGGTGGAACTGTTCGGTCTGGCCCGTGAGCTGAACACCGCAGCTGAAGGTATCGAGATCGGCCCGTCGCCCACCGACGCTGCCCTGGCAGCCGACATGGCACTGCCGATCGAGGATCTGGACCTCACCGTCCGTTCCTACAACTGCCTCAAGCGTGAGGGCATCCACACCGTGGGTGAACTCGTTGCCCGCTCCGAGGCTGACCTGATGGACATCCGCAACTTCGGTGCCAAGTCCATTGACGAGGTCAAGGCAAAGCTGGTTGAACTGGGCCTGTCCCTCAAGGACTCGCCTCCCGGTTTTGACCTCGCAGCACGCGCCGCAGCAATCGAAGAGGACGACGCCGCTTTCGGCGACGACGAACTCTAAACCAGACCTTGGCCGGCGGGCAGCACCATGGTGTGCCGCCCTCGGCTTCCACATGAGGAGAAACAATTATGCCTACCCCCACTAAGGGTCCGCGCCTCGGCGGCGGCCCGGCTCACGAGCGCCTGATGCTCGCGAACCTGGCCTCATCCCTGTTCGAGCACAAGCGGATCACCACCACGGTGACCAAGGCCAAGCGCCTGAAGCCGTACGCAGAGCGCCTGGTGACCTTCGCCAAGCGCGGTGACCTCGCGTCCCGCCGCCGCGTTCTCGGCCTGATCAGCAACAAGGGCATCGTCCACGAGCTGTTCACCGATATCGCGCAGGCTGTGGAGAACCGCGACGGCGGCTACACCCGCATCACCAAGATCGGCAACCGCAAGGGCGACAACGCTCCCATGGCTGTCATTGAACTGGTTCTCGAGCCGGTTTCCGCCAAGCAGGCTGTCGTAGCCGAGGCTACCCAGGCTGCTGCCAAGGCTGCTCCGGCCGCCGAGGAAGCTCCCGCTGAAGAGGCTCCGGCCGCTGAGGATGCTGCCGCAACCGAAGAGGCACCTGCTGCTGAGGAAGCTGCAACCGAAGAGGCTCCGGCCGCTGAGGAAGCTGCCGAGGCTCCCGCAGCCGAGGAGAAGGACGCGAAGTAATTCGCTGATTCTCTTCGCATAGACTTAGGTCTGTGAACCACCAAAAACCCGCGGCCCCCGTTTCAGGGGGCGGCGGGTTTTTGCGTATCCGGCTTGATCTTTCGTACGACGGCGGCCCGTTCAGCGGGTGGGCGCTTCAGCCCGGGCGGCGGACCGTCCAGGGCGTCCTGGAGGAAGCGATTGCCCTCCTGGTCCGGCGCCAGGTGCGGGTCACCGTCGCAGGACGGACCGACGCCGGCGTCCACGCCCGCGGCCAGGTGGTCCACCTGGACCTCACCGAAGCCGAGTGGCTGGGACTGCCGCGGGGGCACGAGCTGGATCCCGCCGTCGCCATGCTGCGCCGCCTCCGCGGGGCCCTGAGCCGTGCGCTCGGGGACCTGACCGGTGCCGTGGAGGTCCACCGCATCACCCTGGCACCGGAGGGCTTCGACGCGCGCTTCTCAGCGTTGTGGCGGCGCTACAGTTACCGGATTGCGGACGGTCCGGAGCGCTGGGATCCGCTGGAACGGTATTTCACGCTGTGGCACAAGCAGGCGCTGGACGTGGAACTGCTCAACCAGGGCGCATCCCGGCTTCTGGGCCTGCAGAACTTCATGTCGTTCTGCAAGCCGCGCGAAGGCGCCACCACCATCCGCGAACTGCAGCGGTTCGAGTTCCGGCGTGGTGCGGACGGCGTCATCGTGGCCACTGTCCAAGCCGATGCGTTCTGCCACAACATGGTGCGGGCCCTGATCGGCTCAGCCCTGTATGTGGGGGAGGGCGTCCAGGAGCCGGGCTGGCTGCATGAGCGGCTGCTCCTGCAAAAGCGGGACGCCAAATCAGTCCTTGCGGCCCCGCACCCCCTGGTACTGGAGGAAGTGTCCTACCCTTCCGACAGCGAACTGCTGGCCCGCGCTGAACAGACCCGGGCTGTGCGGGAGCACTGACCTGGTGGTTGCTAGAACGCCGGTGGCGGGCCCTCTGCAGGGAGCGTCATGGTGAACGTGCTGCCCTGGCCTTCCCCGCTCTCGCACACGATGCTCCCGCCGTGCCGCTCCACGATCATCCGCGTGATGGACAGGCCCAGCCCCGCCCCGGGGATGGCAGCCTGTTGGGCCGACTCGGCACGGAAGAAGCGGTTGAAGACCTTAGCGGCATCGTCGGGGGACATGCCCATGCCGGTGTCCGTGACGCTCAGCCGGATCCACTGCCGGTCCGCCGTCGCACTGATCCGGATAGACCCGCCGTCCGGGGAGTACTTGATGGCGTTGGACACCAGGTTGTCCAGGACCTGCCCAATCCGGAGCGGGTCCGCGTAAGCCCAGAGCGGCGAGGGGACATCGGTGGCGATCTCCACATGGGACCGCTGTGCGGAGGCCTGGGCCGAACTGAGGCTCGTTTCCACCAGGCTGGCCAGGTCGGTCCGCTTGGGGTGGACATTCAGGGTGGTGGAGGCGGACGCCGTGAGGTCAGCCACCAGGTCCAGCAGCCGCTCCGCGTTCCGCTGGACCACTTGGAGGCGCTGGGCTAGATGGGGTGGCAGCATGTCCACGTCGTCCAGCACCAGGTCCACGTTGCCGATGATCGAATTCAGCGGGTTCTTGAATTCGTGCGAGACGTTGGAGACCAGTTCGTGGTTAGCGGCTACGGATTCCACCCAGCCGGTCACGTCGGTGTAGACCACCACGGCCCCGGTGAGGCGGCCGTCGTCGCTGACCAACGGACGCGCCGCCGTGGACACTGCACGCTGCTCAGGGCCTTCGCCGGCCCACACCAGATAGTCGGCAAAGGATTCGCCTGCCATGGCGCGGCTGATGGGCCTGCGGTCCGGAGGGAGCAGGGTGTGCCTGTCCTGGCCGTAGATGAGCTGGTGACCCTGGCCGGGGACGGCTTCGTCAGCGCCCGTGGCCCGGCGGAAATTGCGCTGGCGGCTGTTCGATACCAGGAAGTGGCCGGAGCTGTCGACGGCGGCAATTCCGACGTCCGTAGCGTCCAGGACGGTTTCCAGCAGCTTTTCCCTATCAGTACTCGCTGCCAGCAGCTCACGGAGCTCGCGGTCTTTCTCCGCCAGCTCACGTTGTTGCAGCCGGAGGTTCACACTGGCGAAACGGATAGCCAGTGACACGGCCAGCATCATGACGGGAAAGAGCACCACCGTGGTGAGGTCCGAGGAGGTCATGGCGGCCAGGTGGTCCATGGATGAAGGGACCATGACGAAGAATGGACCCAGGAAGCTGAGTGCCAGGCTGCTGCGCGAAAGCATTCCGGAGGCGGAGATCCAAATGACGGGAAAGACTGCCAGGACGGCCAAACCCGGCAGCAACGGTGCTGCGCCGTTCCGGAGAAGTCCAATGGCGGCGAAGTCCAGTACGGGAACCAACAGGTAGGCCCTGTGGGGCAGGCGCTCCCACGGGACCAGCAAGCATGCAACGAAAAGGACGCCGTGGAGGACAAGGCCGGCCCCGTACAACGGCCTCTGGAGGAGGGCGGGCCAAGCGAACGGAGTGATCACGGCAAGCGCCGCCACCAGGACGGCCAGGGGGGCACAGGGCCACCTGGGTGCGGGGTCCCAGGCGGCGGAAGATCCGGCCGGCCCCGCGGTGGAACAATGGCTCAGCCATGATTCTGACTCGCACCTTTCACAACTGGATTAGCGGCCCCCCGTGGTCCTCGAATTGCTTTCCGTGCCCCGTTAACTACCCATTTCCGATCGTAGTTCACATGTATTGTCATAATAATTGAATTTTCAATTTTTAGGTCAATACAGCTGTGATCAGCGGGGCTTACTAGTAGCGTATAAATGGTTGGAGCGGGAATGGCATTGGCGCTGGGCCAATGGGGGGCCATCTCCGCCTGGCGCAGGGATAGCAATGGACGATCTTGGTGTGGCTGTAGTAATCGAAGATGACGTGGACGTACGCAACCTCCTCGAAGGTGTGCTGACCCAAGCGGGCTTCGAAGTGCATACGGCTGTTGATGGGCGGGCCGGCGTTGAGGCGGTTCGCAGCAGGCAGGCCAATGTTGTGACGCTCGATATCGGCCTGCCGGATATTGACGGGTTCGAAGTTTTGCGCCGCATCCGGAACTTCAGCAATGCCTATGTGGTGATGCTGACGGGCCGGACTGATGAACCCGACCTGCTGTCCGCACTGCATGCAGGTGCTGACGACTACATCGCCAAACCGTTCCGGCCACGGGAGCTCCGGGCCCGGGTTGCCGCAATGATGCGCAGGCCCAGGCACGGGGCTGACGGGGAAGCGCCGTCAGCTGCCCTATGGGGACAGGTTGCGGTGCAGGCGGGCGACGGCGGTGGGGAGGTTTTTCGGCATAACGGCCTTTTGCTGGACCACAGGACACGCACCGTGGAAGTCAGGGGCGAGCCGCTGGGATTGACCCGCAGTGAATTCGACCTGCTGCACGTGCTGTTGAAGGGTGGCGGTGCCGTCTGTACCAGGGCTGACCTGGTGCGGGCCGTGCGCGGCGATTTTTATGACCGGGATGCGTACATCAGTGAAGCTGACGAACGGGCCGTTGAGGTCCATGTAGGAAACCTGCGGCGCAAGCTCAAGGAAGACCAACTGGCACCACGCTGGCTGCAAACGGTCCGCGGTGTTGGGTACCGGTTGGCGCCCCGGCGGCCCGACGACGCTTGAGCGTCAGCCCGTTTCCAGGATGTAGGTTGTCTGCAGCGCGGAGACGGTGCGCGCGCCGTCCTCCGCCACGCCTGGCATCATGGCCTGGCCCCGGACAAAGTCCCCGCGCCGGATGAGCGCTTCCAGGAGTTCTGCGAGCTTGGCCAACCGGATGCCGCCCACCATGGCGGAGCTGATCTTCAAGCTGATAACTGCGTCCAGGGCGGAGGCCCTGTCCTGGCTGTCAACGGCTGTTCCCAGCCGGGTCAGGCGAAGCTCCCACATGGCGGCGTAGTCGCGGGCAAAGCGCTGGGCAAGTCCCGATCCGGCCAGCTCATCGTCCAGTTCGTCCAGCACTGCTGTGTCAATTAAAGGCAAGAGGGCCGCCGCTTCCAGGGAGGGGGGTGCTGCCGCGGCTGGACCGGGTGCTGCAGGCGCCGCAACCCCGGCCGGCGGGGAGTCCGCAGCGGGGCTCTCTCCGCTGGAACCGGGCTCTTGACTCTGCATTGTCCAAGGCTACTTCCTGCAGTTCTGTCGGGGTCCTATTTCTTAGTATTCTGTGTAAACCTTGAGGCAACCTTGCCGCCGCCCTGAGTTTCGTTTATTGCCCGCTGAAGGTCATCACCGTGTTGATGACAGCCGGTCCCAGGATGGCGATGAAAAGAACCGGGAAGATAAAGAACAGCAGGGGGAAAAGAATCATGACCGGCAGCTTCATGGCCTTTTCCTCCGCCCGCTGGCGGCGTTTGACCCGCATGACCTTGGCCTGGACGCGCAACACCCGGCTGATGGCGATGCCGTATGTGTCAGCCTGGACGACGGCCTGCACGAAGCTGCGAAGTTCGGGGATGCTGGTCCGCTCCGCCAGCGCGATGTAGGACTCGCGCCGGCTGCGTCCCACCTGCATGTCCTGCAGGGTGCGGACCAGTTCCTCGGCCAGCGGTCCTTTTCCGTTTTCTCCTGCCCGTGCCATGGCGCCTTCGAACCCCAGCCCGGCCTCCACGGAGATCAGCATTTGGTCCAGGGTGTTGGCCAGTTCCAGCTGCATCGCCTTCTGCCGCTCCTGTCCCTTGCTGTAGAGGAGGAGGTCCGGGATGAAATACCCAAGGAACAGGACGAAGATCCCGGCGAGCTTCATCAACGGGCTGCTTCCGATTCCCGCCAGGTAGCCGCCCATTGCCACGCCGGCCAGGCCCAGGGCGAGCTTGGAGCCCAGCACCTTTCCCAGCGGCATGGCGGCGGGCCGCCCGGCGAGGGACAGGAGGCGGTCCAAGAATGCGACGTAGGCCGGGGGAGTGAGGCGCCGGCCCAGGGCTTCGAGCCGTGCCGGCGCCCCCGGCGCCACCGCGGCGGTGGCCGGTGCGCCGCGGGAGAGCAGGTCGCTGACTGCGGCGCGGCCCTGCTTGTCCACGGCCAGGACGGACCACGCCAGCGCCGCCATGGGGACACAGACCAGCACTATGGCGAGGGGAATGATAAGGCTCATGGGTCCTCAGAACTTCAGGTCGATGATCTTGCGCATCCACAGCGCACCGATGGTCACCAGGACAAAGGACGCACCGATCATCACCCAGCCCAGGGGGTTGGTGAACATGGAGTTCATGTAGCTGGGGCTGACCGCCAGCAGCATGGCCACGATGCCGAACGGCATGGCAATCAGGATGTAGGCGGAGAACTTCCCTTCCGCGGCCAAGGCCTTGATGTGGCCCTTGATCTCAGCGCGCTCGCGGATGGTTTCGTTGACCTGGTCCAGGACCTCCGCCAGGTTGCCGCCCACCTCGCGGTTGATCTGGATAGCCTGCGAAATCCAGACGAAGTCCTCGTTCTTCATCCGGTCCGCGGTGTCATTGAGGGCGGCGAGCAGGTCACGGCCCAGGCTGGTTTCTGTGATCACCCGCCGCATCTCCTCGGAGGTGGGTTTCTGTGATTCGGCAGCGGCGGCGTCGATGGCGCGCAGGATGCTGTGCCCTGCGCGCAGCCCGCCGGAGAGCAGCTGCAGGGTGTCGCCCAGCTGGCTGTCGAAGGCGGTGCGGCGCTTGCCGGCCAGGAATCCGAGGAACAATTTGCCCACGAAGGGCGATAGCAGGGCGAGCAGCAGTCCCATGAAGGGGCCAACGGTGACCAGGCCCACCAGCATGCCGACGCACGCCCCGATCCCCACGAGCAGGAAGAACTCCGCCTGGCTGAGCCGCAGGCCTGCATTCTCCAGTTCCGCCCTGGAGAAGAGCTTGACGTTGCGGCCGGCGAGCAGCTTCTCGAAGGACTTCACTCCGGAGAGTGCCACACGGGACAGCGAAGACGGCGGCTCGGGTTCAAACGGACGACGCCGGTCCAGCGGCACGGGGGGCGTGCCCGGCAGGAGCACGGCTACGCCGAGCAGGCAGATGGCTGCGAACAGGATGGCACTTCCCATGGCGATGATCATGGCTGCCCGCCTACTTTGCGCCCGGCCCCAGCGGCGTGGCGAACACCGCGGGGGACACATGGATGCCCAGGTCTTCGAACCGGTCAATGAAGCGGGGCCGGATGCCGGTGGCCACCGGCCGGCCCAGGAACCGGCCGTGGGCGTCCACGCCTGCGGAGTAGTCGAAGACAAACGCGTCCTGGAGGGTGACGATGTCCCCTTCCATGCCCTGGACCTCCGTGACGTGGGTGATCCGCCGGGAGCCGTCCCGCAGACGCGAGATCTGGACGATGAGGTTCACGGCGGATGCGATCTGTTCGCGGATGGCGCGCAGCGGCAGGTCCATCCCGGCCATGAGCACCAGGGTTTCCAGGCGGGCCACGGCATCGCGGGGCGAGTTGGAGTGCACGGTGGAGAGGGAGCCGTCGTGGCCGGTGTTCATGGCCTGGAGCATGTCCAGTGATTCACCGCCGCGGACCTCGCCCACCACGATCCGGTCCGGGCGCATGCGGAGGGAGTTGCGGAGGAGCTCGCGGATGGTGACTTCGCCCTTGCCCTCGGTGTTGGGCGGGCGGCTTTCCAGCCGGACCACGTGGTCCTGCTGGATCTGCAGTTCCACGGCGTCCTCGATGGTGACGATCCGCTCGTCGTGGGGCAGGAACGAGGACAGGACGTTCAGGAGCGTGGTCTTGCCCGTGCCGGTACCGCCGGAGACGATGATGTTCAGCTTGGCCTTGACGCAGGCGTTCAGCAGCTCGGCCATCTCGGGAGTCAGGGTGCCGTAGTCGATGAGGTTACGGACGGTCAGCGGGGTTTTGCTGAACTTTCGGATGGTGAGCGATGAGCCGCCCACGGCCAGCGGCGGAATGACCGCGTTTACACGGGAACCGTCCTCCAGGCGGGCATCCACCAGCGGGGAGGACTCATCGATGCGGCGGCCTACCTTGGACACGATCCGTTCGATGACCTTGCGCAGGTGCTCCTCGGAGCTGAAGCGCGACTCGGTGAGCGTCAGCTTGCCCTTCCGTTCCACGTAGATCTGGTCCATGCGGTTGACCATGATTTCGGTAACGGCGGGATCGTCCAGGAGGCGCTGCAGGGGGCCGTAACCCAGCACGTCGTCGGCCACGTCCTGGACCAGGCGGGTGCGTTCCTCCGGGGTCAACGGCACCTGCTCGGCGTCGACGATGCGGGTGAGTTCCTCCTTGGCGGTGGTCCGCAGTTCCCGTTCACTTACGGCTGCGTCGTTGAAGCGCGTCCCCATCCGTTCGAACAGAGCGGTGGCCGCCCTGTCCTTCATGGCTGCGAAGACATCCACCCGCGGTGCCGTGGGCACCAAGGAGGTGCCGGCGTCGTGCGTTGAATGCACGACGGCGGCGTGCGCCGGCTGGTGCCGCTCCGTGCTTTCCGAGGGGGAAGGCGAAGGCGCGGGGGCCGGGCGGGGCGGCTCCAGCAGCGCGGTGCCCGACGCCTGGTTGCGCGACTGGACCGCGTTGATGCGTTCGGAGAGTTTCATCAGATGACCACCCTTCGGTGAAGTTTCCGCTGGGCCTGCGTGCGCCATGCCGGGTTGAAGCGCTCCACCAGCTGGCGGAGGCTCTTGACGGCGGGGTCCTTCTTGGATTCCTGGAGGACGGGGATGCCGCGGTTGGTGGACAGGGCCACGGCGCGGGAGCGGGGGACGCTGACGTCCACGGGCGCGCCGATGGTGGATTCGACGTCCCGGACGTTCAGGCCGGATTTCGCATCGGCCATGTTCAGGACCACGTGGCGGGATTCGGGCATGATGTCCAGTTGGCGCAGGACCTCAAGGCCGGAGCGGAGGCCGCGGAGGCTGGGGATGTCCATGGCGCTGACCCAGACCACGTCGGTGCACTGTTCCATGGCGGCGAGGCCGATTTCGGGCATCCCGGGGGCGGTGTCGATGACCACATACTGGAATTCCTGGGCAAGCTGTTCGAGCAGGTGGCCGATCTGTTCCGGGGTGATGTGGTCCGCGTCCACGGGGTTGGGCGGGGCGCACAGGGCGTAGATGCCTGCCGGGTGGACCGTGAGGAAGGCCTTCAGGACCAGGGAGTCCTGGGCGGCGGCAGGGGAGACGGCGTCAGTGACGGTGTGCTGCGGATTGAGGTAGAGGCCGGAGGCGACGTCCCCGAACTGCAGGTCAAGGTCCACGATGACCACGCTCATGGGCGCGATCTGGCCAAGGCCGATGGCGATGTTGGTGGCCAGCGTGGTCTTGCCGACGCCGCCCTTGGGGGAGAAGACGCCGATGACCAGGCCGCTGCCGCTCTCCGCCTGCTGTGCCTCCGGGCCGCGGTGGCGCGTGGTGAAGGATTGGCAGGCGCGCTCCAGCAGCACCCTGATTTCCGCGGCGTCGGCCTGCGGGCTGAGGATGTCGCGGATGCCGGCGCGCATGGCGTGGAGGAGGTAATCGGGGTCCACGTCACTGACCAGGACCAGGCTGAGGCCTGGCAGTTGGACGTCGAATACCTTGGCGAACCGCAGGGCCTCTTCATACGGGACGTCCGGTCCGATGATGAGGACCTCGGGCTGTTCCTGGTTGAGGAGGGCGAACAGCTCCGCGGGACCTGCGGGGAGGATGTCGCTGGCGATGGTCTGGACGGTGCCGCGCAGCCCGTTGGCGACGGCGGCGCGCAGCTTCTGGTCGAAGTCGCCGTTGGGGGAGAGGAGGACGAAGCGGCTCATTTGTACACGTTGTCCTTCCTGGCGATGAAGCCGCCGTTGTCCTGCGCGTCGAGGGGTTCCTTGGTGAGCCAAAGGCTGCCGTTGAGGTTCGTGTAGATGATCTTGCTTGCATCCACGTCACTCACCGCCACGGTCACCATGAAAGAGCCTTGGGGAAGGGTGGTGTCCTGCGGGTTTGTGCCGTCGGTGGGCTTGGCAGTTGGTTGCGCGGCGCGCTGGACGGCGGTGACAAGGACTTTACGCAGGGAGAGCTGCGTGGTGGGCTCACCGGGCTTGTTCTTGTCCGCGCCGCCCGCAAAGCTGAATCCGATGGCCACATGGTCCCCGGCTTCAAGCCGGCCACCGACAACCATCTTGGGTTCCAGCTCGAAGGTCACTTCCTGCAAGCCGTCGGGCACTTTGGCGGCACTGCTGCTCTTGGCGTCTTGAGGGGCGATGAGGCGTTCGGCGAGGAGCTGTTCGCCGGGGACCAGATCGACGGCGGCCACGGTCCCGCCCTTGCCATCCAGCGAGGTGAGCGCAGTGGCGGCTACACCGGCTGCGGGCACGTCCTCGATGACGAGCGAAGCCGTCATGTCATTCACCGGGGTTCCGGCGGGGATGGCCTTTTGGACGACCAGCACTTTCTTGGGGTTCGTGGTGGCCATCGCCCGTGCGTCGGCGCCGTTCGCGTAAACGATGATGAGAAGGGCTCCCACAAGCGCCAGGGCTACGGCGGCCGCGCCAGCGAGCATGCGAGATTTCACTTTTTCTCCTGATGGGATAGCGCTAGAGGGTCGGGCGGACGATGGTTGCACCGTAAGGGCTGACGGGGCCCAGGGTGTAGCCGTCCGCGAGGGAAACGTAGGTGACGAACTTGCCGATGATGCCGCGGCAGTTTCCGGTACATTGGGTAGCCGTGGTAACCCCTGTAGCTGTGGACTTGGTGCTTTGGAATTCATAGGGCAGGCCTGTGCCGCCGCTGAACTTCCAGCCGGTGACGTCGAAGGCTGCAAAGGAGACCAGGCTGTAGATCGCTCCCGATCCAGTGCCGGTGATTTTGTTGAAGACGGGAAGCAGCACGATGACCTTCTTGCCGGCTGCGATGTCTGCACCCCAGCCGTTAAGCGTGGCATCGCAGTTGCCAGGCGCGTTGTTGCCCGGGTCGCTGCCGCCCTCGCTCACTGCCAGGTCGATGGTGCCGCCGCATTTTCCGGCATCCTGGACAAGCCATCCGTAGCCGCCGGACACCGCCGCTCCTGAGGGCCCATAATTGCACGAGGCATTGGCATTCTGGCCATGGTCCTGGAGAAGCTGCAGGCCGCCGTCGACATAGCCCTTGACCTGGCAGATGGAAAAGGCAAGCGGGAAAGCAGTGCGTCCGGCTTTGGGGCTGCCCCAAACAGCCGACGCCTTCGCACCAACCTCTTTGGATGGGATGCCCAGCACTCCGGCAAAGAAGAGGGAGACCGAATTGTCCGGAGCTCCCTTTTCCCTGGATGTGGTGGTGACCGAAACAGTCCTGGCCGTTGTGTCTAACTGGATGTTGTTGACGTTGCTCATGCCGTCCAGCGCGTTTTGGTTCGCCAGGCTGCCGGCGAGCGTGGACGTCGTCGAACACAGCGGGTCTGCTGCATTGCGCGCGCACTTTTGTGCGACGGCGATTGCGGAAGCGTCCGCACCGTTCTGCAGCTGCGCACGCTCGGAATAGATCACCCCGACGTCGACTGCGATGGCCACGAAGCCGAGGAGGGTCACCAGGAGGATGGCAACGATGACGCTGATGGCGCCGCGCTCGCCGTGCTCAGTGGCGCGGTTGTTCCTACTCAGCCGCCGCACAGCATTACCCCTTTGCCTGTCATCGGGAACGGGCCGGCGATGCCGGTGATGGTTGAGAGCGTGTACTTGATGGTCAGCGTTATCTGGTTCCCCGTGCTGCAGGTGGTGCTGCTGAGCGTGATGTCTGAGACGGGAATGGTGCTGCTGACGGATGCGGCCGCGTTTTGCGCTGCTTTCTTGGCGGCGGTGGGATCGTTGTTGATCGCCATGACCCGCACCCCGTCGCGGGCTGCGTTGGTCAGGGTGATCTGGGCGTTGTACGCCCGGCCGAATTCGATAGTTCCCAGCACAAGCATCAAGAGGAGGGGCAGCAGGATCGCGAATTCGACGGCGGCCGCGCCGCGCTCCGAATCACGTTTCACCTGCTGCACCTCCTCTTATTTTGCTTGTTTCCGCCGGGCAGAGTGCCGCCGTTCCAATATGGGGTCCGGAACGGTTGGCGGGGGGTGCTACGGGGAGGGGATGGCGGTGGAGGTGGGGTGCGCAATGTCCTTGGTAACACCGCTGAAGAGGGTGCCGAGCTGGCCGCCGAGCGTGCTGACCGCGACGATGATGACGACTGCGATGAGGGCGACCATGATGCCGTATTCAACGGCGGTTGCGCCCTTTTCGCTGCGAAGACGGATCATGATGTTGGTGTAGAGAGAAAGCATCTGAGACTCCTGTGCGAGACGGATTGGCTGGCCCTGCACCAGCACTGGATCGAAGTTAGCAACGCTTGATCCGGTGTTGACCCGATCTTGCAACATCCTGCGCAAAGCCTTTACGCAGGGCCTTTTTCCTGCGCTTTTGGTGGGTTTTTCCTGCGTCAGCGGTGGGCTACCGGACCTTGGCACGCAAAAGGACCCCCTCGGTTCTGGGTGCCGAGGGGGTCCGGTTCTTGGAGCGCCGCAAAGTGCGATGGGCGGGCGTCCCCTAGGGGAGGCCGAGCGCGGCCTTGAGCCCGGTGGTGAGGTGGTCGAAGAAACCGTTGAGCGATAGCCCGAACAGGCCCACTCCGGCCACGATCACAATGGCAATAAAACCGACCGTGATTCCATATTCCGTGGCGGTTGCGCCGTCTTCCTCAGCCCTTAGGCGTTGCGTAAAACTTCGGATCAGCCACAAGGCCTGTACTAGTTGCGTCATGGTTCCTCCTAGGAGAACGCAGCGATGATGTTCATGACTGCCGGCCCCAGCAAGATGATGAAGAGGGTCGGGAAGATAAAGAAGATCAGCGGGAAGAGAATCTTCACCGGAATCTTCATGGCGTGTTCCTCGGCACGCTGGCGGCGCTTCATCCGCATTTCGTGGGCTTGGACTTTCAGTACCTTGGCGATCGCGATTCCGTATGCATCCGCTTGAACAATGGCCCGGATGAATGAGCGTAGGTCGGGAACGTCAACACGGTCGGACATGGCCAGATAGGCTTCCTTGCGGGAGCGGCCGACCTGCATGTCTTGCAGAGTTCGCATCATCTCATCAGCTAAGGGGCCGCCTCCGTTTTGCGCTGTGCGGGCCATAGCGGCTTCAAATCCGAGACCCGCTTGGACAGAGATCAACATCTGGTCCAGAGTGTTCGGCAGTTCCTGTCGGATTTTGTCCCGCCGCTTCTCAGCATTACTGCGGATTAAGAGGTCCGGTGCAAAATAGCCAAATGCAAGAGCGGCAATGAGAATCGCGAAACGTGCTGGCTCTGGCGAAGCGAGAAAATAAAACAGCGCCATAAGTCCGGCACCGAGAGCGAGCAGCGGTTTCACCACCAATAGTCGCTCAAGGGGCCACTCCTTGGGTCGTCCCAGGGCAGCGAGCTGCTTGTCCAGCCAAGCGACATAGCGAACTGGCGTGACCTTGCGAGCAGCGGCGCTGCATTCGAGGGTCAAGCTTTGCGGAGCAGCGTTCCTGGCTCGTTGTCCTAGGTTCGCCTGAATGTTGCGAAGGGCAACTCTATCTGTGGCTGTAACTGACCACACAAGATAGGTTATGGGCAGAATGATGGCGAATATGGCTCCGAGAGCAGTGGGTGACATGTCGCGCTCCTAGTACTTCGGCTTAATCAGCCGGCTAAGCCAAAAGCCGCCGGCAGTGAGCATTACGGCCGCAGCGCCTAGCATCAGGAACCCGGGAACTGTAGTCGTGAACGTTTTCGCATATTGACCGTTGATCAAGATCAGTGCGAAGAACAAAACCACCGGCAGTCCCATGAGAACAGCAGCTGACATCTTTCCTTCGGCACTTAGCGCCTTCACCTGACGGCGAATCTGGTTGCGGTCGCGGATAGTTTCGCCGACATGATCAAGTACTTCCGCCAAATCTCCGCCCACCTCCCGGTGGATCTCGATGGCCTGGGAGATCCAGCTGAAGTCTTCGCTTCCCGTGCGGATAGACACTTCTGTCATTGATTCCCCCAAGTCGCGGCCGATCCTGGTTTCATTGACGATCCTGCTCAGTTCTTCCGACATTGGCGCGTCACTTTCACGTGCTGACGCGTCGATAGCCCGCAAGAGGGAATGACCGGCTCGCATGCTTCCCGTAAGCATTTGCAGGGTGTCGGGCAGTTGCTCGTCGAACTTACTCTTGCGCCTGGCGATAAGGACCGAAAGATAGGCGAGCATCCCGGCGGGAACAACTGCAAGCAGAACGATCGCGAAGAAGAGTCCCCCAAGGAGGAAACCGAATACGCTACCTGCCAGCGCTCCTGCGCCCATCATGAGCAGAAAGTCCGCGGGCTGGGCCTTCAGCCCGGCCCGTTCCAGCTTCTCGCGAGTAATCAGGAAGTTGTTCTTTCCCTTAAGTCGCTTGTTGATGGCGCCAACGGCGGTGTCGGTCAGCACGGTAAGCCTGGAAGCGCTTGCGGGCACATCAGGGCGGCGGCGTGAGAGCGGGATTGTATTTCCGGGTTTCAGAACGACTACGAAAGTGACGATGATCGATGTGAAGATCATTAACACCCCCGCCACCAGGATCATGATCGGGGCTTCTGGAGTTTCCATCTACCGGCTCCTCGGCCCTTGGGCTCCGAATACGGAGGGAGAAATCCTGATTCCCAGTTCTTCGAACCTGTCCGTAAACCGCGGACGAACCCCCGTCGGAACGGGCTTCCCAAGGAACCTTCCGTTCGCGTCAATGCCGGCGGAGTAGTCGAAGACGAAAGCGTCCTGAAGCGTGACGATGTCGCCCTCCATCCCCTGGACTTCAGTTATGTGTGTCACCCTCCGGGTTCCGTCGCGGAGCCGGGAGATATGGACAATCAGGTTGACCGCGGATGCAATTTGCTCGCGGATTGCCCTGAGTGGGAGGTCCATCCCTGCCATAAGGACGAGGGTCTCCAGTCGGGCCACGGCGTCACGAGGTGAGTTTGCGTGGACCGTTGATATCGAGCCGTCGTGACCGGTGTTCATCGCCTGGAGCATATCTAGCGATTCGCCCCCACGGACCTCGCCGACAACGATGCGGTCAGGCCTCATCCGGAGGGAGTTGCGAACCAGGTCACGTATGGAGACTTCACCTTTGCCCTCAATATTCGCTGGCCGGCTCTCCAACCTGACCACGTGGTCTTGTTGGAGCTGCAGTTCGACGGCATCCTCAATGGTGACAATGCGGTCTGTGGCAGGGATGAATGACGAAAGGACATTCAGCATCGTCGTTTTTCCCGTGCCCGTACCGCCGGAAACGATGATGTTCATTCGGGCCAGGACACAAGCCTGGAGCAGTTCGGCCATTTCGGGAGACAGGCTTCCAAAGCTGATCAGTTTCTGTACCGTCAGCGCCTCCCGCCCGAACTTTCGGATTGTCAGAGAGGCACCGTTGACGGCCAACGGAGGGATGATGGCGTTTACGCGCGATCCATCAGCCAGGCGCGCATCCACGAGGGGGGAGGATTCGTCGATCCGTCGACCTATCCGGGTGACGATCCGTTCGATTACTCTACGCAGCGCCTCCTCGTTGCTGAACTTAGTGTCAGTGAGAAACAGGTGGCCGTTGCGCTCCACGTAGATCTGGTCTGCCCTGTTGACCATGATCTCTGTGACTGACGGGTCATCGAGGTACCGCTGCAGCGGCCCATGTCCCAGGACATCGTCGATGATCTCCCGTGTCAGTCGTTGCCGCTCACCCTGTGACAGAGGGACCTGTTCCTCATCAACCACGGCCTTCAGCTCGTCCTTCACGAACTGATGGAGTTCGGCCTCCTCAAGGGATGAGTCTGTAATTCGGGAGCCAAGCCTCTCGTAGAGTGCCTGGCTGGCACGTTCCTTGAGCCCTGTGAGTGCCTCACTCGCAGTCCCACCGGTAACTTCAACTGTCACGGGGATTTGGGCTTGCTCTGCTGCCTGGGCCTGCTGGATAGCGCCCAGAGTCGAGGCGGCATGTGGGGAGATTGCGGGTGCAACGGGATCGGACTCGCCACGCATCTTCGCAAAACGGTTAGAGAGACTCACTGCACTACCGCCCTTCTGTGGACCTTCTTCCGCGGCGCTTCCCAGTTAGGTTTGAAACGCTCGACCAACTTCCGCAGCCCCTTGGCTGCTCCGTCCCGGCTCCCGTCCTGAAGCAGGGGGACTCCCTTGTTTGTTGAGAACGGCACCGCACGGGATTTGGGAAGAACTACATCAACGGGAGCGCCGATGGTGGCCTCCACGTCCTGGACCGTAAGACCTGTTCGCCGATCAGCCATGTTGAGGACAACGTGCCGGTTATCGGGTAGCAGGTCGAGCTCGGACAAGATCTGGAAGCCGGTTCGCAATCCACGAATGCTGGGCACATCCATGCCGCACACCCAGACGGCGTCCGTGGCTTGCTCAAGCGTGGCGAGCACGTGCTCGCCCAGACCGGGTGCGGTGTCGACCACCACATATTGGAACTCGGCTCGCAGCTGGCGCAGCAGGTGGCTGATATTTTCCCCGGTTATACGGTCCATATCGATGGGATTGCGGGGCGCACAGAGGACGTAAATGTTGCTGGGGTGCAGCGACAAATATGTCTTGAGCACCATTGCGTCCTGGCTAGCGGCGCCAACAACAGCCTCTGTGATCGTGAATTCAGGTTCAAGCATCAGCCCGCTTGCAATGTCGCCAAACTGGAGATCCAGATCGACGACCACCACGCTCATTGGTGAGACCTGTCCCAAGCCGATCGCAAGGTTGCTTGCCACCGTCGTCTTGCCGACGCCGCCTTTGGGAGACATGACAGCGATGACCCGCCCCCCTTCAGCGGCTGGACGCTCAGCAGTGTTAGGAGCCAAACCACGCCGACGTCCGGCGGCGGCAAGGCTGGCCCGTTCCACCAATGCCCGGACCTGGTCCATATCTGCTGCCGGCGGGATGAGGTCGCGAATACCGGAACGCATGGCGTTCAAAGCAAGCTCGCCGTCGTCTTCCGCGGCCAGAACGATGCTAATTTCCGGGTACTGGAGGTCCATTACCGCTGCGAACTTGAGAGCTTCGTCCTGCGGAAGGCCAGGTCCGAGAATCAGTACCTCAGGAGGTTCGCCCGCTTGTTGCCGAAGGATATCGTCAGGGGATTCGGGGAGATAGGCGGCTTGAAAGAACTGCAATGAGCCACTGAGGGGTGCTACAGACGCCCGGACTTTTCGTTCGTAGTCGGTGGACGGCGAGATCAGAATGAAGCGGCTCATTTGAATACCTTTGTCTGGTTGACGACACCTTGGGTGCCTTCGGTGGCGTCGGCCGGCTCTTTCGAGAGGTAGACCTTTCCAAACTCAGCGGCGTAGACCAGCTTTTCGGTATCAACGGCGTCTCTGGCAAATGTAATCAGGTAAGAGTCGCTGGTTGCCGGCTTGTTCTCGCTGGCGGCGTTGAGGGCACTCGAAGAGCTGCCTTGAGTTGATTGCGCCTGCGTCTGCGCCGCGGCCCCTGAGCTAAACTGAACAGCCGTGACCAGAACCTTGTGGAACGTCAGTTGGGTTCCGTTTCCACCGCCCGCGGAGTCGGCCATGGAGATAAAGACGCCTACTGTGTCGCCGGCTTGGATCTTGCCGCCGACCACCCGCTCAATCCCCAAGCGAAGAGTGATCTCCTGGAGCCCGGCAGGAACTGCCACTCGGGAGGGCCCGAGGTAGGCATTTGCATCCACAAGGCGGCTGCTGAGGAGCTGCTCGCCGGGCACCAATGCTACTGACGTGACCGTTGATCCCAACGAGCCCAGATCGTGGACCCCATCGGCTGCGACGGCAGTACGTGGCACGGCTTTGGTAGTCACGTATTGGGCGAGTTGACTAGCCGGCGTTCCGGCAGGGATGTTCTGTTTTACAACTAATACGTCTTCTGTTTCCGTGTTCGCCAATGCGCGTCGGTCCGCGCCTTGGACGTAGTTGAAAAGAAGGACCGTGCCAATGACTGCAACAACCAGCGCGGCGATGCCTCCCAGTAGGCGTGCTTTCATTACTTTCCCCTTAGATTTTTACTTGACCAGATGTGGCGGCAGATCGACCCCGCCACCGTCATAGCCGCCGCCACCGTAAAGCGTCGGGTCGGCTACCCATTCGACGAACTTGCCTCGGACGCCGCGATTGCTACCACCAAGGCCTGTCAAATCGCCGCCCTCAGCTCCGGGGAAGCTGTATCCGAGGAGAAGGAACGCGGCATAGCCCTTGATGTAGTACTTGCCACCCGCGCCAGTGCCACTGGCAGGCGTGAAGACCGGAAACAGAACCACCTTGTTCAAATAGGTGGGAATGAGTGGTTTACAGTCCGATGGGATGCTCAATCCGGTATTCGTCTTGGCATATGGGTCCGTAACGCCAGCCGTTGTTGGGTCGTCCGGATATACGGTGGCTTGGCACTTGCCCGGGTCCGGCATTAACCATTCAAATCCGCCAGGTATTACCGCACCCGAAGGGCTGTCACTCGTACAGGTTTCACTGCCGTGAGTCAGGATCGTGTGAACCGATCCATCGACATCGAACTGGCATGGAGCGAACGTGATAGGCAACGTAGCAGGGCCCGACCCTGGCGACCCCCAGGCAGCCGTTGAGGTAGCACCTACTGTGACCGGTCCTGAGTTCAGCGCGCTTGCAAACATTTTTGCCAAGAAACTGTTGGAGCCGTTCCGTGTGGATGTCGTCACCGTGACCTGCCCGGCGACACTCAGGTCCACTGCCGCGTCGCTGGCACCGTCGTTGGAGTTTGCGTTCGCAAGAGGGCCAGCGAGTGTGGCCACACACGGTCCCGGAGAGCAGCTCTTGGCCACGGCAAGTGCACCGGCGTCCGCGCCGTTCTGCAGTTGTGCGCGCTCCGCGTAGATCTGTCCGACGTCAACAGCCATGGCGCCGGCACCGATGAGGACCAGCATCATGACGGCCACCATGACGCCGGCCACACCGCTTTCACGGGATCCTGGATCATCCTGGATTCTGGTTAGCCACCGCATTGCATGGCTCCTTTGCCTTGAAGAACCAATGAGGACCCGAAAAAGCCTGTGAGGGAAGTACCGGAGTACGTAACGGTTACGGACGCAGTTGGCGTTGGAGTCACCGCCGGGCACATAGCTGCCGAATAATCGAAACTCAGCAGGGCGGTGTTTATGGAGGGTGCGCCTGTCTTTCCGGCCGCAGTTGCCTTCGCGGCATCGTGGGTGATCGCCATGGTTCGTGCCGCCTCGCGAGATGCCTGCGTGACAGACACCTGGATGTTGTATGCGTTCGAGAACTCGACAATGGCGATAATCAGTGCAATTAGAATCGGGGCGACGAGCGCGAATTCGACTGCAACGGCACCCCGCTCACCGTTATCTGGAGTCCTGTGGCTGCGTTTCAAAGGGTCCCCCTGGACGGTTGCAGCGTGAAAATGATGTGGTGTGCCGCGCTGATGAGCGCGGCACACCGGGTGCATCTCGAACTACCAACCGCCGACCGTGGTCGCGAGACTGCTGAAGAAGGTCTGAAGGTTCGTTCCAAAGAGCGTTACCCCAGCGACGATGACGAGAGCAATGAGGCCAACCAAAAGCGAATATTCGGTTGCCGTCGCGCCCTTCTCCGTGGTGAGAACAGCGCGAAACGCGGTTATCACTTGTCGGACGTATGCATTGAGATTGCGCATCGCTTTTGTTCCCTTCAATTTGGGGCTGTTACCAGCCGCCAACCTTCGTAGCAAGGCTGCTGAAGAAGGTCTGAAGGTTGGTACCGAAGAGCGTGACGCCGGCGACGATCACCAGTGCGATGAGCCCTACAAGAAGCGAGTACTCGGTAGCTGTTGCACCCTTTTCCGAAGAGAATCGATCCTTGACGCCGGCGATGAACGCAGTCATTGAGACCATAAGAGAAGTCATTGTATTTTCCTTTAATTCGGTGAAATGGGTTCTTTTTTATTCCAACGAATTTCCAGCTGCCCCCATAAATATTTAGCGGCTGGACTTCGCTAAGAAGAGATTGTCACTGGGGGGTATGGGGCAACAATGCGTAGTGGTACTCGACTTTTGGGGCAGACACCAAAAGTACGTACTCGAATACGGGGTCGAGTACTCAGTCGCCGTTCATATGTATCAGGCTGGCTACTTGCTGTTGTTGATGAAGCGGCCGGGGTGCGGCCGGATAATCGGCTGGGTTTGCTAGCCGATGAAGAACGTGACTGCGGCGACGGCTCCGAGCATCGAGGGGCCGTGGGGTACTTCGGTGGCCTTATTCCGGCCTTTTCGACTGAGCACAAGCACTGTGACGATGCCATTCAAGACGAAGCCAATGAGGCCGCCGTAGAGCAGTTGGCTCCAACCTAGGTACCCCAGGTAAAGGCCGACAGGCGCGGCGAGCTTCACGTCGCCCATCCCGATGCCGCCGGGGGAAACGAGTCCCAAAATCAGGTAGGCAGCGAACAAAATAACCGCTCCCAGGGATGCGCGGAGCAGATCGTCAGATTGCTTACCAAATAGTCCCGGCAATAAAAGCAGTGAAAGACCGCCGGCCAGCAGTATTAACACGAGGGGATTTGGCAGCAAATGGAGCGCCATGTCTATCCGTGCCAGCTGGGTGCCCAATACGGAAAGTAAAAGGAAGGCTGGAAGGCTCAATGCGTTGCCGAAATGCGCGGCAAAGGCCGCACATGCGATGCCGGTGAGCGTCGCCGTCGTAATTCTTGCCTGCAGTCCCGGCGTCTCGCCGAGCCTCGGAAGAAGCTTCGCAATCAGGAGTTCGGCGATGGGGGAGAGGATGCCTCCCAGAATCCCGGCGCCAACGACTAGCAGTGTGCTGGTGGGATCCCCATTCGCCGCTGACAGCACTGCATCCCCCTGCGTTGATTGGGCCGGCGTGGCCCCAGCGGCCTCCGGCTACCTCATTTTGACCCCGAACCACCTGACGCGCTAATCTTGGTAGTCGTTGTGCGTGTCCTATTCCGATGGTGCGTGCCCGCTTGAGGATCCGGTTGCAGGATAACTACTCAACGTGCACATTCGGAACTTCAGGATGACTGGTTACATGGAGCCCTCACCTCTGTTCCGGTAGCGCGCAGACAGTAGGTGCGCGAGCTAGCGACACCTAAACAAGAACGCCAGAACAAGAACGAGGCAAACACCGTGCGTACGTACACCCCGAAGCCCGGCGATATCAACCGCCAGTGGCACGTCATTGACGCCACCGACGTTGTCCTTGGTCGTCTTGCAAGCCAGACCGCAATCCTGCTGCGCGGCAAGCACAAGGCCACTTTCGCATCCCACATGGACATGGGCGACTTTGTCATCATCATCAACGCTGAAAAGGTAGCCCTGACCGGCGCCAAGCTGGAGCAGAAGCGGGCATACCGCCACTCCGGCTACCCGGGCGGCCTGACCTCCGTCAACTACGCGGAACTGTTGGAATCCAACCCGGTGCGCGCCGTTGAGAAGGCCATCAAGGGCATGCTCCCCAAGAACTCCCTCGCTGCCCAGCAGCTCGGCAAGCTGAAGGTGTACCGCGGTGCTGAGCACCCGCACGCTGCCCAGCAGCCCAAGACTTTCGAAATCACCCAGGTCGCCCAGTAGTCCTGGCCACCAAACAACTTATCTATACAAGGAGAACCGTGGCTCAGAACGAAGAGACCACCGAGGCTGTCGAAGCCGAGGAAAACCTGACCAGCTACACCTCTGAGAGCTCCGCTGCTGAAGCTGCTCCCAAGAAGGAACGCCCGGCCCTGACCGTTGCCGGCGCAGCTGTTGGCCGCCGCAAGGAAGCCGTTGCACGCGTCCGCGTGGTGCCCGGCTCCGGCAAGTGGACCATCAACGGCCGCGAGCTGGCGAACTACTTCCCGAACAAGCTGCACCAGCAGGACGTCAACGAGCCTTTCAAGATCCTCGATCTCGAAGGCGCCTACGACGTCATCGCCCGCATCCACGGCGGCGGCATCTCCGGCCAGGCCGGTGCCCTGCGCCTCGGCATCGCCCGGTCGCTGAACGAGATCGACGTCGAGAACAACCGCCCGACCCTGAAGAAGGCCGGTTACCTGTCCCGCGACGCCCGTGTCATCGAGCGTAAGAAGGCCGGTCTCAAGAAGGCCCGTAAGGCTCAGCAGTACTCCAAGCGCTAAATCCGCTTGCACAGAAGCCCGTCTCGCCATTGGCGGGGCGGGCTTCTTGCGTTACTGGTTACATGAACAATTTGAGAGGCGGGCATTACCGTCCTCCAGCCTTCATCTGTATGCCTTCTGCTGCGCCTTCAGGTCGTAGACGGTCGCACCGTCTATTAGGGTGGATGAAAACCTGGATTTGACCCAGCGAGATATTTCGAGAAGGTCAGAGCTCCGGCCGGGAAGGTCCAAATGGTCCTGGTGCCAGACGAGTAGGCATATCCTTCCCTCTTGGACGAGCAATTGAAATTGCTCCAGTGTCGGTGCAGGGTCTGTGCCGTTGAAACCGCCAAGCGGTAGCACCGCCTTGGAGCTAGCCAGCTGAAGCTTCGCTGCTGATTGTGACGGGTACGTAGCCGCTCCCCAATCGCATGAAGAAGTATCACGAGTTAGCGCAGTCAATGCCGGTGATGGATCAAACCCGAAACCCAGATCGTAGGACCACCCTGCTCCCTTAGCTTCTACATTTGCCAGGAATCGACTAATCGAGGTGCTGCTTTTGGTGAGTGGGCCCGAAACTGGGTTTGAACCTTGGTGAGCCACTGACGTCGTGTACACAGACGTTGCTACGGGACCGGCTATTAAACCGCCAGCCGCACAGGCACACGCGACGACGTTTATCCACTTTGCGGGCGGCCTGATTGCCAGGAGCGCGGCACCCACAAGGCCCAAGACCAGTGACGCACTGATGAAAGCAGCATGCCAGCCTTCGACTCCACTCAGGAGTGCCCACTCCACCAGGGACCCAATTAGTACGCTACATGAGGCTAGGATCCGGCCGAGTGTCCTAGACTTCATAGCCAAGATTGACTCGAGGCCCATGCCAATCATGAGTGCCATGGGAGGGGCCAATGTCGCAGTGTAATACGTGTGAATGCCATCTCCCATGAACGACAGCATGATGTAAGCGGTCAGGAACCAGACCAGAGAGATAACAGCGGTAGCCCGACGTGCCGGAGTGTTGGCCACACCCCGCCATGCGAGCAGCAGCCATACGCACGAGAACAATCCGACGACGAGCAGCCAGCCTATCTCCTGTGAAAAGTTGCCGTTGAGCAACCGCAGAAAACCAGCGTCGCTTTCCGCAGATTTGAAAGCCTCCGGAATCAAACCAACGGTTGGGTCCTTCTGCGTCGGAAAGAGTCGACCTAGGCCGTTATAAGCGAGTGTGAGTTCAACTGCACTGTTATTAGTCGAACCCCCGACAAATGGTCTGCTGTTGGGCGGTATCAGTTCAACTGCTGCTGTCCACAACCCACCAAGAAGCACCAGGGAGACGGCCCCACACGTGTAGGCTCGAAGTTTCTTTGTCCATACACAAGTGGCCGAAACCATGAAGGCTACCCCGAGTGCGGGCACATTAAGGAGTGCCTGGAGCTGCTTAGTCATGAAGGCAAGCCCCAGCAGGGCGCCTGCAAACGCAAAAGGTATACAGTTTCCGGATTCTACCGCCCGTATCACAAAATAGGTCGCCGCGACCATAAGCAGCAACATCAAAGGGTCAGGATTGTTGTATCGGGAGAGAAGGGTGATGATTGGGGTCGTGAAGAATGTCGTTGCTGCCACTAAAGCGGTAACAGCCGAAAAGTTACGGCGGACAATCACGTAGATCAAAAGCGTTGTTGTAACTCCCATGACTGCTTGGGGGATCAGTATGCTTGTGGGCGATAATCCAAACAATCTGGCCGATGCCCCCATTATCCATAAGCTAAGAGGGGGTTTGTCCACCGTGATTGCGTTTCCCCAATCGGACGAGCCAAAGAAAAATGCTTTCCAATTCATTGTCCCGGATTGGACTGCTGCTGAATAAAAAGAGTTGGCCCACCCATTTATGCCGATGTTGGTGAAATAGAGGCCCGTATTCGTGAGGAGCAGTAGAAGAAGAGCAGGTCGCTCCCAAGCCGAGCCTTCCCTGGTGCCTCGAAAGAGTTGCCGTGCAAAGGAAGCCCAACGTTTTGCCCCACTTCTATATTTCGGTCGCGATGACAACTTTTCGCCGTTAGGAACCGAGGTCAAAGATCGTGACGCCATCAACGTTCTGCTCCCTAAAGTTTTCCTGCACCCATCGTGAGATATCAATCGTGTTCTGGCTCAGTTCGCCCCGGTCCAGAAGGTCCTGTTGCCAGATGAAGTAGCCAACTCTTCTTTCAGCCACAAGTGCCTCGAACTGAGCTAGAGTCGGAGCCGGGTCCGTTCCGAGCCAACCGCCCACAGCGATCACAGGCTGGCCTGATTCAAGTTGGTACAGGGCTGCATTCTGGGCTGAGAAAGTGGCTGCGGCCCAGGTGCTTTTGCCTCTGGTCAGGCTAAGCATTTCTGTTATGGATTCAACTGGTGTCGAACCGTAGGCGGTTTGTAGAGCCCAAGCTGGGGATCCGGCCTTTGCCATCAACAGGAGCCGGGACATGGCCATTGGATCGTTGGCTATGGGGCCGGACTGGGGGTTGGTGCCGTTTTGCGTAGTGGAAATGGTGTAGACATCAGCTCCAAAGGGGGGTATCACTAGGGCCGCTGCGACGGCAGTGGAGGCGATTAGTGCTTGTTTTTGGTCTTTACTCACTAACCATCCACCCGCGGCGGCGATCCCCGTTATGACAACGAGCACCCGGAACCACGTTGGCCACTGATCGCTGTAATTGAGAACTCTGACGCACATATACGTGGACGAACCAACAACCAGAGCGCCAATCATCCGAAGGGCGAACCTGTCCCGCTGTTGCCAGAGAACGGCGAGTCCGACTGGAATCACCAGAGCGACCGGCGCGGCTAGTGAGTAGGTGTAGTAGGTGTGGATCATGGATCCCATGAAACAGAGCAAAAGGAACGTGATCGCAAACCAACTGGTGGATACCACGACCAGGCACTTTTGCAGTCGTGCAAGTCTCAAGGTTCGATACAAAACCACCAGTACGATCGTCAAAGCTATTGCCGTGAACGTAAGCCACGCTATCTCAGGGGCGAAGTTGCCATCGAAGATTCGCGTGAAGCCGCCGTTGTAGGGTGCAAGTTCATCCTTCGAAGTAGCTCGATTCCCGCTTATTTGGGTCGGGATGCGAATAAATCTAGCGAGGCCGTTGTAGTCGAGAGTGAGTTCCAGGATGCTGTTCGTTGCTGATCCTCCGACGAATGGTCGATTTGCCGCCGGCGTAAGTTCGACGAGGGCCATCCACCAGCCGCCACTGATGACCAAAGCGACAAACGATCCGACGAGCCGGAGGAGTCGTGATGAGATGGTCCCTGCGCCGAAAATCAGGACCACGAGCACTAGAGCCGGGATGGGGAGAAGTGCTTGGATTTGCTTGGCCATGAAGCCCAGGCCCAGTGATACACCTGCGATCAGGTACCAGTGCCAGAGGTTGCTTTCGACGGCCCGGAGCATGAAATAGACCGCTGCAACAGTCAGCAGCCCCATGAGCGGTTCCGGATTGTTGTACCGGGACATGAGGACGACCACGGGTGTGGTTGCGTAGATAAGGCCGCCCAGAAGTGCCGGTGCAGCGGTGTGGCTTCTGCGGATGATTCTATAAATCAGCCAGGTAGTGGTGACGCCCATGAGCGCCTGGGGGACCAGCAATGCCCAGGAGTTTAGTCCGAATAGTCGGACTGAGAGGGACATGATCCAGATGCTGAGAGGCGGTTTGTCCACCGTAATAAGATTTCCGGCGTCTAGGGAACCGTAAAGAAAGGCCTTCCAGTCTTGTGAGCCGGCTTGTGCAGCCGCCGAATAGTACGGGTTAGCCCACCCGTTGCGGTCCAGCCCCCAAAGGAACATTGCAGCCGTGGCGGTTAGGAGGACGGCAAGCCCAACTTTCTCCCAAGGCCAAGGTCCGCGACCGTCAACGCCTAGTGGGGAAGCCGCGCCGCGGCTCATCTCTGCCACACTCATTGTGCGGATTCCGCAAAGGGCTGCAGCGCAACCAGGCCTGACCGTTGATCATTACCGCGGGCCCGGAAGACCCAGAGGCGCAGCAATACGAACCGCATTAAGGTCGCAAGGACATTGGCGCCTGTTAGCGTCAGTAGTTCCATGCTCGGCAGTGCATCCGGGTTGGCGGCATGGAGGATGAGCAGGGCCGAAGAAGTGATGCCCCATGCGAGCAGGAAGACAATCAGTCCTTGAATCTGCTGGGTTACTAGTCTCGAAGGCCCGATGATCCCGAAAGTGAAGCGCCGGTTCGCTGCGGTGTTGCCAACAGCGGTCAGAAGTAAGGCCAGAAAATTAGCCTCTTGAGAACTGAACGGACCCTGAAGCAACAAATAAAGCACGGCGAACGCCACGGTGGAGGCAATCCCCACAAGCCCGAACCGGAGCACTTGACCAAAGAAGCTTGGACGGCCCAGGGGCACGATCGGTCGACGCCCCAGCTCCGCGTAAAGAGCCTGAACGGGAATCACACCATTTACCAGCGAGCCCGCTACGCGCACCATCCCTCTGAGGTCATCTAGAGCCGTCTGCTTGATGTCCACCCGGCTGTCCGGATCGTCCACCCAGTCGACAGGAATCTCGTGAATGCGAAGCCCTGAACGCTCAGCGATAATCAAAAGCTCCGTGTCAAAAAACCAACCGTTGTCCTCAACGTGGGGAAGCAACCGTTTTGCCACGTCGGTTCGAATGGCTTTGAACCCGCACTGGGCGTCGGAAAACCTGACCTGCATCGTGCGCCGCAGCAGGAAATTGTAGGACCTGGAAATAAACTCCCTTTTGGGACCGCGGCTCACCCTGGAACTCTGGCCCAAACGGGTGCCGATGGAAATATCAGAATGCCCGGACAGCAGGGGGGCCACCAAAGGTGGAAGCGCTGCAAGATCCGTGGAGAGGTCGACGTCCAGGTAGGCCAGCACTTTTGCATCGGAGGCAGACCAGGCGTCCCTTAGCGCGTACCCGCGTCCTTTGACCTCGAGACGCCGATACTCAACGTTTGGCAGGTGCTCGCTAAGTCGAGCGGCAATCACCGGTGTCCGGTCAGTGCTTGCATTATCGGCGATGGTGATTTTCCACGTCGACGGCATTTCATTCGTCAGATATTCGGCGAGCCTTGTGATGCTTCGTTCCAGTACCGCTTCTTCGTTGTAGACCGGTACTACAATTTCGAGCGCCAAGCCCCCATAGCTAGGTGTCATGCATGGATCGTAGGGGCCGCCAAATAGGCGTGGCGAGGGTTTCGAGTAAAGACAGGTAGCAGGCAAAAAAACCAAGTAGTCCCAGTAATGCGCCCAGACCGTCAGCAGGTACTCGACAGGTAGGGCCAGCTGCGGAACGCCGACTACGCAGATCTTGGCAGCACCCATCCTCTACACTTGACCGGTGTCTAGATTATTTGGAACTGATGGTGTCCGGGGGCTGGCCAATGGCCTGCTGACAGCAGAGCTGGCCCTGCAGCTGGCCCAGGCGGCCGCCGTCGTGCTTGGTCACGACCGCAACTCCAACGGCTCCCGGCCCCGCGCTGTGCTGGCCCGGGACCCGCGCGCCAGCGGTGAATTCATCGCCGCTGCCGTGGAAGCCGGGCTCTCCAGCTCCGGCATCGACGTCTATGACGCCGGCGTCCTGCCGACCCCCGCCGCCGCCTACCTGGTCGCGGACCTGGACGCCGACTTCGGCGTCATGATCTCCGCCTCCCACAACCCGGCGCCGGACAACGGCATCAAATTCTTCGCCCGCGGCGGCCAGAAGCTGCCGGACGACGTCGAGGACGCCATCGAGGCCCAGATGACCAAGGAAGCCGTCCGCCCCACCGGGCCCGACGTCGGCCGCATCCAGCGCTTCTCCGACGCAGAGGACCGCTACATCGTCCACCTGCTCCGCACCCTCCCGCACCGCCTGGACGGCCTCACCGTCGTCCTGGACTGCGCCAACGGTGCCGCCAGCGGCTGCTCACCCCAGCTCTTCAAGGACGCCGGCGCCGACGTCATCGTCATCGGCGCCGACCCTGACGGCCTGAACATCAACGACGGCGTGGGCTCCACCCACCTGGGCCCCCTCAAGGAGGCCGTGGTCAAGTACGGCGCGAACCTGGGCATCGCCCACGACGGCGACGCCGACCGCTGCCTGGCCGTGGACCACGAGGGCAACGAGGTGGACGGTGACCAGATCATGGCTATCCTCGCCATCGCGCTCAAGCAGTCCGGCAAGCTCAAGGACGACGTCCTGGTGGCCACCGTCATGAGCAACCTCGGCCTGAAGCTCGCCCTCCGCGACGCCGGCATCACCATTATGGAAACAGCCGTGGGGGACCGGTACGTCCTGGAAGGCATGCGCGACGGCGGCTACAACCTGGGCGGCGAACAGTCCGGCCACGTGATCTTCTCCGACCACGCCACCACCGGCGACGGCCTCCTCACCGGGCTTCAGCTCGCCGCACAGGTGGCCCTGACCGGGAAGCCGCTCAAGGAGCTCGCCACGGTCATGACCAAGCTCCCGCAGGTACTCATCAACGTCAAGGGTGTTGACCGCAGCAGGGTGGGCAGCAGCGAGGTACTGGCCCAGGCCGTGGCGGCAGCGGAAGCCGATCTGGGTGACACCGGACGCGTCCTGCTCCGCCCCTCCGGCACCGAGCCCGTGGTCCGTGTCATGGTGGAGGCGGCGGACGAAGAAACCGCCCAGTCCATCGCCGAACACCTCGCACAGGTGGTCCGGACGGAGCTCGCCCTGGAGCTCGCCTCCAACTAGAAATTAAAGAAATGTGGCCCGCCTCCATCAGGAGACGGGCCACAGTTGTGGGGCGGATACGGGGTCAGATATTCCGGCTCTGGAGGGAGTCACGGATTTCGGTCAGCAGGGCGATCTGCGGGTCCTCGGCAGATTCTTCCTTGACGTCCTGGTTGATGCCGAGACGGCGGTTGCGGCGCTCGATCATGTGGTTCATGGGCATGACCACCACAAAGTAGATGGCGGCGGCAATCAGCAGGAAGTTGACTATCGCGGTTAGCAGGACGCCAAACTCCACGGCGTTGCCGTTGAAGTCCACCTTGGCGAAGCTGTCAAAGTTCGGCGATCCCACAAGCCCTGCAATGAACGGCATGAGCACCTTGTTCACCAGCGCGGTTACAACCGCGCCGAAGGCAGTACCCATGACAACAGCGACGGCAAGGTCGACGACGTTGCCCTTCATAATGAAATTCTTGAATCCTGTCAGCATGGGACCCACGCTAGCCCACGGAGGTACTGCTTCAGATAACGCGGCGGTAAATATTTATCGCGTCTTGGGAACCGGATTGGCGTGCGGAACGTTCAGGAGTAGCCCGGTGCCGCTTCCAGTCCGAAGTATTCCTCCAGCGTCCCGATGCCGCGGTTCAGCATGTCCGTTGCCGCCTCAACCCCTACGTACCGCAGGTGCCACGGCTCGTAGTAGTACCCCGTGATGGGGTGCAGCATCCACTGGTACCGGACCACGAAGCCGAAGCGGTGCCCGTTGGCCTTCACCCAGGTGGCCGCCGGCTGCTCCGCGAAGCACGGCTGGAAGCTGCAGGCGCCCCCGCCATCGCCGATGTCGAACGCCCACCCGGTCTGGTGCTCGGAATGGCCGGGCCGCGCACTGGCGGTGTCGGCGTCGGCCTGTCCACGCGCCGCCACGTACCCGTTGTAGGTGGTCACCTGCGTGTTGTATGAGCGGTAGCCGCTGGCCAGGACCACGGCCACGCCGTCCCGGGCGGCGGCCGCGAACATCTCTTCGGCGGCTGCCGCGGTGGTGCTGTTGAGCAGCGCGGCTTCACCTGCAGCGGAGATAGCGACGGCGGGGCGCACCAGATCGGCCGGCACATAGTCCGCCGGGTTCAGGGCGCGGTGCTTGTTGACGATGACCCAGGGGCCGGCCGGATCATCGAGCGAGAACTGCCGCGCCAAAGCGGCCGACGCCGACGGCGCGGGGGACGGCGCCTCCGGTGACGGGGCCGCCGTGGTGGCGTCCGCCGTCGGGCTTGCTGCCGCAGTGGCGGCTGCGGGGGAGGGGGACGGAGCAGCGGACGACGGCGACACAGGATTGGGTGCCTCCGGTGTGCAGGCTGCCAGGACAGTCAGCCCGGCCCCCGCCGCGAGGAAGCGCGTGAAGCTGCGCCGGCTGGCGGAACCGCATTGGTAGCACACCTGTGCTACACCTTCCGGAGCAGCATGCGGCGGATGGAGTGGTCCGCCTCTTTGGTCAGCACCAGCTGCGCCCGGCCGCGGGTAGGCAGCACGTTCTCCTCCAGGTTGGGTTCGTTGATCCGCTTCCAGATGTCCCGGGCCGTATTCTCGGCTTCCTCATCGGACAGTGTGGCGTACCGGTGGAAGTAGGACTCCGGCTGCGCGAACGCGGTGCTCCGCAGCTTCCGGAACCGGTCCACGTACCACTCTTCAATGTAGGAGGTCTTGGCGTCCACATAGATGGAGAAGTCAAAGAAATCGCTCAGGGCCAGGCCCTGGCGGCCGTCATGCCGGGGACGGGCCGGGGCCAGCACGTTCAGGCCTTCCACGATCAGCACGTCCGGGCGGCGGACCACCACTTCCTTGCCGGGCACAATGTCGTACGTGACGTGGGAGTACCAGGGCGCCCGGACTTCCTCGGCGCCGCCCTTGATTTCACTCACGAAGCGCAGCAGCGCCCGCCGGTCGTAGGACTCAGGGAAGCCCTTCCGGTCCAGCAGCTGCCGGCGCTTGAGCTCGGCCAGGGGGTAGAGGAAGCCGTCAGTGGTGATGAGCTCAACGTTGGGGGTGCCCGGCCAGCGGCGAAGCATCTCGCGCAGCACGCGGGCAATGGTGGACTTGCCGACCGCGACGGAGCCGGCCACGCCGATCACAAACGGGGTGCGCTGCGTCTGTTCACCCAGGAACGTGGTGGTGGCCGCGTGCAGCTGCCCGGCAGCCTCCACGTAGAGGTGCAGCAGCCGGGACAACGGCAGGTAGACGTCCCGGACTTCGTTCATGTCCAGGGGGTCGCCAAGCCCGCGAAGGCGCAGCACGTCCTCTTCGTTAAGGGGCTGTTCCATCTGGGCTGCGAGCCGGGACCAGGTATGCCTGTCCAGCTCCACGAACGGCGAGGCACCCTCCCCGTTCGCTTCATTGCGTTGCGAAGTCACGCTAAAGATTCTGCCCCGCGCCCGGCCCATCGCGAAATGACGCCCCTGCTCAGCGCGGCGGCACCCGCCACGGAGGCTCCACCCGGCAGCCGTCCGGTTTAGAGCAAGGGGCACGCTGCCGATAGTCTTGTGCCTATGTGTGGAATCGTGGGTTACGTAGGCCGTTCGGTTGACGGTGCAATTAATGGTCACAGTGCGTTGGATGTGGTCCTGGAGGGGCTGCGGCGCCTGGAGTACCGCGGTTATGACTCTGCCGGTGTGGCTGTGGTGTCCGGAGGGGCTATCGAGTCGCGGAAGAAGTCCGGGAAGCTGAGCAACCTGATTGGTGAGCTGGAGGCCCGGCCGTTGCCGGAGGCCCTGACCGGTATTGGCCACACGCGGTGGGCCACGCACGGCGGCCCGACGGACCGTAACGCGCACCCGCACCTGGCTGATGGCGGCAAGCTCGCCGTGATCCATAACGGCATTATCGAAAACTTCGCCGAACTCAAGGTCGAGCTGCTGGAAAAGGGTGTGACCTTCCTGTCCGAGACGGACACCGAGGTCGCTGCCGCGCTGCTGGCGGACATCCTGCGCAACCAGTTGGGCGGGGACACCGCCAACGGTGGCCTGACCAAGGCCATGGAGCTGGCCTGCCAGCGCCTTGAGGGTGCTTTCACCCTGCTGGCCGTGCACGCGGACCAGCCCGACGTCGTCGTGGCCGCCCGCCGCAACTCACCGCTGGTGGTGGGCCTGGGCGAGGGCGAGAACTTCCTGGGCTCGGACGTGTCCGGGTTCATCGATTACACCCGCCGCGCGGTGGAGCTGGGCCAGGACCAGATCGTCACGATCACCGCCGACTCCGTGGAAATCACCGATTTCTACGGCAACCCGGCCCAGGGCAAGGAATACCACGTGGACTGGGATCCGGCCTCGGCGGAAAAGGGCGGCTTCTCCTCGTTCATGGAGAAGGAAATCAATGACCAGCCCGACGCCGTCGCCCAGACGCTGCTGGGCCGCTCGGACATCAAGGGCAACCTGACCCTGGATGAGCTGCGGATCGACCCGGAGCTGCTCAAGCAGGTCAACAAGATCATCGTCCTGGCCTGCGGCACCGCCGCGTATGCGGGCATGGTGGCGAAGTACGCGATCGAGAACTGGTGCCGGATCCCCACCGAGGTGGAACTCGCCCACGAGTTCCGTTACCGGGACCCGATCCTGGACGAGAAGACCCTGGTGGTCTCCATCTCCCAGTCAGGGGAGACCATGGACACCCTGATGGCTGTCCGGTACGCCCGGGAACAGGGTGCGAAGACCATCTCGATCTGCAACACCAACGGCTCCACCATCCCGCGTGAGTCCGACGCTGTGCTGTACACGCACGCCGGCCCGGAGATCGCGGTGGCCTCCACCAAGGCGTTCCTGGCCCAGATCACGGCCGCGTACCTGCTGGGCCTGTACCTGGCGCAGCTGCGCGGGAACATCTTCTCGGGCCAGATCAAGGACGTCCTGGCGGACCTGAACAAGATCCCCGCCAAGATCCAGACCATCCTGGACAACGCCGGCCCGCTGCGTGAGCTGGCCCGGTCCATGGCCCAGGAGAAGTCCGTCCTGTTCCTGGGCCGGCACGTGGGCTACCCCGTGGCCCTTGAAGGCGCGCTCAAGCTCAAGGAAATCGCGTACATCCACGCTGAAGGGTTCGCCGCCGGTGAGCTCAAGCACGGCCCGATCGCCCTGATCGATGAAGGCCAGCCGGTGTTCGTGGTGGTCCCGTCCCCGCGCGGACGCGATTCCCTCCACGCCAAGGTGGTTTCCAACATCCAGGAAGTCCGTGCCCGCGGCGCCCGGACCCTGGTCATCGCCGAGGAAGGCGACGAGGCCGTGAAGGCCTACGCCGAGTATGTCTTCTACGTCCCCGAGACCCCCACCCTGCTGATGCCCCTGCTGACCACCGTCCCGCTGCAGATCTTCGCCGCGGAACTCGCAGCAGCCAAGGGCTATGACGTGGACCAGCCCCGCAACCTCGCCAAGAGCGTCACCGTCGAATAAGCGGCACACTGCAGGACACTGAAGCCCCGGGCCCCACGGCCCGGGGCTTTTGCGTTATTGCCTCCGGCCGAACAGGTTTGCGTCACTTTTGTGCCGCCTCGGGTACAGAAGTCCCGGGGTATCGGGGTGCGCTCCGCCCGGCCAGCCTGAAAACCGCGCATTTCCGCTGTTGGCGGACAGCGTGGGTGACCGGCGCGCGGCGGCTTCCCGGCGGGGACCGCAACCGTAGAATTGCACCCATGATCGTTGGCATTGGGGTAGACGTAGTAGACATTGAGCGCTTCGGCCGCCAGCTGGAACGGACGCCGGGCCTGAGGGACCGCCTGTTCGTGCCTGCGGAACGTGAGCTGAACACCCGCTCGCTGGCCGCCCGGTTCGCCGCCAAGGAGGCGGTGGCCAAGGTCCTCGGCGCGCCCGCCGGCATGAACTGGCAGGACTGCTGGATCGGCCTCGACCGGAACGGGCCCACCGTCCAGGTCAAGGGAACCGTCCTTGCCGTTGCCGAAGCCAAGGGCGTCAAGCGCTGGCACCTGTCCATCAGCCACGACGGCGGCATTGCCACCGCCACGGTCGTGGCCGAGGGCTGACCAGGCCTCCGCCGCATGATCAGCGCCTACACCGGAACACAGGTCCGGGCCGCCGAGGAGCCACTCCTGGCGGCCGGGCAGGGGGACGTGCTGATGCAGCGCGCCGCGCACGGGCTGGCCACCGCCGTCGTCAATGAACTCAAGTCCCGTGGCAGGCGCCTGAACGGTTCGCACGTGGTGGTGCTGGCCGGCAAAGGCAACAACGGCGGGGACGGCCTGTTCGCCGGCGCCTTCCTGGCGGCCCGTGGAATGCGGACGACGGCGGTCCTCACCGGAGAGGCGGCCCACCCTGCAGGCCTCGCCGCCTTTGAGCGCGCCGGCGGGCGGGTGCAGCGGCTCACCGGCGACTCCCTTCCGGGACTGGCGGCGGAAGCTGCCGGTGCCGACGTCGTCATCGATGCGCTGCTGGGAACCGGCGCCAGGGGAGGGCTGCGGGGGAGTGCCGCGGACCTGGTCCGGGCTCTGGCTGATGCACACCGCTTTGGGCTTGTGGTGGCCTGCGACCTCCCCAGCGGCGTGGACGCAGATACCGGCGCGGCTGCCTTGCCGGTCCTGCCCGCCGACGTGACCGTCACCTTCGGAGGCGTCAAGAGCGGGCTGCTGGCCGACCCCGGCGCGGACTTCGCCGGCCGCGTGCACGTGGTGCCTATTGGCATCGAGGAACATCTGCCGCAGCCATCCCTGCGCCGGCTCGAAGGAGCTGACATGGCGCACCTCCTGCCGCACCCGGCCCGGCGGGCGCACAAGTACTCCCGCGGTGTCCTGGGCGTGGTGGCAGGCTCGGAAGACTACCCCGGCGCAGCCGTCCTTGCATGCCGCGGAGCGCTTGCCGCCGGCGTCGGCATGGTCAGGTACCTGGGCCCGCCGTCCGTGGCCGGCCTGGTCCGCCAGTTCTGCCCGGAAGTTGTCTGCAGCACCGGAACAGTCGCTGAAAACCGCGTTCAGGCATGGCTGGTGGGCTCGGGCATAGGGCCCCATGACCACGAGCAGCTGACCCGGGCGCGTGACGCTGTCGCATCGGACCTTCCGGTTGTAGCTGATGCCGGCGCGCTGCCGGCCCTGCCGGCCATCCTTGCCCCCCACATGGTGCTGACGCCGCACGCAGGGGAGCTCGCCTCGCTGTTCCACCGCCTGGGCCGCGGGGAAGACCGGGAGGCTGTTGAGGCCGGCACCCTGGCCGCCGTCCGCCATGCCGCCGAGCGCACCGGCGCCACGGTCCTGCTCAAGGGGGCAACGACGCTCGTGGCCGCCCCCTGGGGCACCACCTTCACCCAGGCGGACGGCACGCCCTGGCTCGCCACCGCCGGCAGCGGGGACGTCCTGGCCGGCGTCATCGGTGCGCTGCTCGCGCAGGCGGGGCCCGACGTCGGACGCTTCAGTGAGCTCGGAATCGCTCCGGAGGGGCGGTGGGCCGCCCTCGCCGCGCTGGGTGCTGCGCTGCACGGCCAGGCCGGGAAGGCGGCGTCGGAGGCAGCATCCGGAGGCCCGGTCACCGCAGGACGCGTGGCGGAAGCCATACCCGAAATTTGGGGTAAAGTCAGCATGCTTAGTAACTATGGAGCCTGGAAACGTAATAGTCACAGCCAACCACTACGGTAGGCATTAGTTCGCACCAGCAGCAGGGGCGTTCCAATGCCGTCTGCTGCTGACAAAATAATGAGGAGCACGATGGAAGTCTGGCCTGGAAATGCCTACCCGCTGGGAGCTACCTTTGACGGCACCGGCACCAATTTCGCCCTGTTCAGCGAACGGGCGGAGCGGGTCGAACTCTGCCTCCTGGCCGACGACTTGACCGAAACCCGGATCGAGCTGACCGAGGTGGATGGCTACGTGTGGCACTGCTACCTGCCGCACATCCAGCCCGGCCAGAAGTACGGCTACCGGGTGCACGGCCCGTACGACCCCGCCGCCGGCAACCGCTTCAACGCGAACAAGCTGCTGATGGACCCCTACGCCAAGGCCATCCAGGGCCAGATCGACTGGGACCCGGCCCTGTTCTCCTACGAATTCGGGGACCCCGATTCCCGCAATGACGCCGACTCGGCCCCGCACACCATGCACGGCGTGGTCATCAACCCGTTCTTCGAATGGGACGGCGACCGCCAGCTGAAGATTCCCTACCACGAATCGGTGATTTACGAAGCCCACGTGAAGGGCCTCACCGAGCTGCACCCGGAGATCCCCGAAGAGCAGCGCGGCACGTATGCCGGCGTGGCACACCCCGCGGTCATCGACCACATGAAGAAGCTCGGCGTCACCGCCATTGAGCTGATGCCCGTCCACCAGTTCGTCAACGACGGCACCCTGGAAGAGAAGGGCCTCAACAACTACTGGGGCTACAACACCATCGGCTTCTTCGCCCCGCAGAACAGCTACAGCTCCACGGGCGATGTGGGACACCAGGTCCAGGAATTCAAGGCGATGGTCCGCGACCTGCACCGCGCCGGCATCGAAGTGATCCTGGACGTCGTGTACAACCACACCGCAGAGGGCAACCACCTGGGCCCCACGCTGTCCTTCAAGGGCATCGACAACCAGGCCTACTACCGCCTGGTGGACAATGACCTCAAGCACTACATGGACTACACCGGCACCGGCAACTCGCTGAACGTGCGCCACCCGCACTCCCTGCAGCTGCTCATGGATTCCCTGCGCTACTGGGTCACCGAGATGCACGTGGACGGGTTCCGCTTCGACCTCGCCTCCACCCTGGCCCGCGAGTTCTACGACGTGGACAAGCTGTCCACCTTCTTCGAACTCATCCAGCAGGACCCGGTAGTCTCCCAGGTCAAACTGATCGCCGAGCCGTGGGACGTTGGCCCCGGCGGCTACCAGGTGGGCAACTTCCCGCCGCAGTGGACGGAATGGAACGGCAAGTACCGCGACACGGTCCGCGACTTCTGGCGCGGCGAGCCCTCCACCCTGGGCGAGTTCGCGTCCCGCCTGACCGGCTCCGCGGACCTGTACGAAAGCTCCGCCAGGCGCCCGGTGGCGTCCATCAACTTCGTCACCGCCCACGACGGCTTCACCATGCGGGACCTGGTCTCCTACAACGAGAAGCACAACGATGCCAACGGTGAAGGCAACAACGACGGCGAATCCCACAACCGCTCCTGGAACTGCGGCGTGGAAGGGGACACCGACGACGCGAAGGTCCTGACCCTCCGTGCCCGCCAGCAACGGAACTTCATCGCCACGCTGCTGCTCTCCCAGGGCGTTCCCATGCTGCTCCACGGTGACGAGCTGGGCCGCACACAGCAGGGCAACAACAACACATACTGCCAGGACTCCGAACTGAGCTGGGTGCACTGGGAAGCCATGGACCAGCCGCTGGTCGAGTTCACGGCTTTCGTCAACAAGCTCCGGCACGACCACCCCACGTTCCGCCGCAGCCGCTTCTTCGACGGCCGCCCCGTGCGCCGTGGCGAAGGCGAGAAGCTGCCCGACATCGTGTGGCTGAAGACCGACGGCACCGAAATGCTGCCGGAAGACTGGGGCAGCGGCTTCGGCCGGACCATCGGTGTGTTCTACAACGGCGACGGCATCCAGGAACAGGACTCCCGTGGCCGCCGGATCACCGATGACAGCTTCCTCATGGCCTTCAACGCCCACGACGACGCCGTGGACTTCTGCGTCCCCTCCGACGAGTACTCGCAGTACTGGGAGGTCCTGATCGACACCGCAGCCCAGGCTGACGCCTACGAGCCGCTCCAGGCCGGCGCCACGCTGACGCTGGACGCCAAGTCCATGGTGGTTCTGCGCGCCTACTCCGGCCCCGAAGCCGAAGTGGACACCTCCGCAGCCGCGTCCCTGGCCTCCATGGCCGAGCATGAGGAAGCCCAGGAGGAGATGGTGGAGGCCCAGACCAAGGCCGCAGAAGCCAGCGAAGCACGGGCAACCGGCGCCGACGAGGAAGCCACGGCATGAGGACTCCTGTCTCCACCTACCGGCTGCAGATCCGCAGCAGCTTCACCCTGTTCGACGCCGCCGAGAAGGTCCCCTACCTGAAGGACCTCGGTGTGGACTGGGTCTACCTCTCGCCCATCCTCACCGCTGAGAAGGGCTCGGACCACGGTTACGACGTGACCGATCCTTCCGCCGTGGACCCGGACCGTGGCGGCCCCGAAGGCCTGCTGGCCCTGTCCAAGGCGGCCCGCGAGCACGGCATGGGCGTCCTGGTGGACATTGTGCCCAACCACGTGGGCGTGGCCACCCCGGCGCAGAACCCGTGGTGGTGGTCCCTGCTCAAGGAAGGCCGCGGCTCACCGTACGCCGAAGCGTTCGACGTCGACTGGGACCTTGGCGGAGGAAAGGTCCGGCTGCCCATGCTGGGCTCGGATGACGACCTGGACAAGCTCGAAGTCAAGGATGGCGAACTCCACTACTACGACCACCGGTTCCCGCTGGCCGAAGGAACGTACAGCGAGGGAGACTCCCCGCAGGACGTGCACAGCCGCCAGCACTACCAGCTGATGGATTGGCGCCGCGCGGACGCCGAGCTGAACTACCGGCGCTTCTTTGCGGTCACCACCCTGGCGGGCATCCGGGTGGAGGAAGCCTCCGTTTTCGAGAAGGCCCATGCCGAGGTGGGCCGCTGGTTCACCGATGGCCTGGTGGACGGGCTCCGGGTGGACCACCCGGACGGGCTGGCCGACCCGGCCGGCTACCTTCGCTGGCTCAAGGACCTCAGCGGCGGCGCGTACGTCCTGGTGGAGAAGATCCTGGAGCCGGGCGAAGTCCTGCCCCAGGACTTCGCCTGCGAAGGAACCACCGGCTACGACGCACTTGCTGACGTGGACCGGGTGTTTGTTGACCCTGCCGGGCAGCAGGCCCTGGACGCCCTGGATGCTTCCCTGCGGGGAACGTCCGGACCAGCCGATTACGCGGAGATGATCCGCGGCACCAAGCGCATGATCGCCGACGGCATCCTGCGCTCCGAGGTGCTGCGCCTGGCCAGGCTTGTCCCGGAGTCCCACGGCATCACCGTGGACCAGGCGGCCGACGCCATCGCCGAGATCATTGCGTCCTTCCCGGTCTACCGGTCCTACCTGCCGGTGGGAGCGGACGTCCTCAAGGAAGCCTGCGAATCCGCTGCCGCGCACCGGCCGGACCTGGACGTCGCGGTGGGAACCCTCCTGCCGCTGCTGCTGGATCCGGCCAATCCGATCGCCATCCGTTTCCAGCAGACCTCCGGCATGGTCATGGCCAAGGGCGTGGAAGACACCGCGTTCTACCGCTACACCCGCCTGGGCACCTTGACCGAAGTGGGTGCCGAGCCCACCGAGTTCGCGGTGGCACCGGAGGAATTCCACCAGCGCATGCAGCGGCGCCAGCAGGACCTCCCGCTGTCCATGACCACCCTCTCCACCCACGACACCAAGCGCAGCGAGGATGCCCGGGCCCGGATCTCGGTCATCGCCGAACTGCCGCAGGAGTGGGCAAAAACGCTGGAGACGCTCCGCGGACTGGCGCCGATTCCGGACGGTCCGTACGAGAACCTGCTGTGGCAGGCCATCGTGGGCGCCTGGCCGGCAAGCCGGGAGCGGCTGCAGGGCTATGCGGAAAAGGCGGCCCGGGAGGCCGGCAACTCCACCATGTGGACCGATCCCAACGAGGACTTCGAAGCCAAGGTCAAGGCTGCCGTTGACGCAGTGTTCGACGACGCCGAGGTGGCCAAGGTGGTTGGCGATTTCGTGGCCCGCATCGATGCCTTCTCCGCCGCGAACTCGGTGTCCGCCAAGCTGGTCCAGCTGACCATGCCGGGCGTTCCGGACGTGTACCAGGGCAGCGAGTTCTGGGAACGGTCGCTCACGGACCCGGACAACCGCCGCCCCGTGGACTTCGCCGCACGGCAGGCAGAACTGGCAAAGCTCGACGCCGGATCGTTGCCGGAGGCGGGCACAGAGGCCAGCAAGCTGCTGGTCACCTCACGGGCACTGCGCCTGCGCCGGGACCGGCCGGAACTGTTCGAGGGCTACACCCCGGTGGCAGCCACCGGGGCCGCGGCAGGTCACCTGCTCGCGTTTTCCCGCGGCACCTCGGCGTCGACCGGCGCGGTGACCCTTGCTACCCGGCTCCCCGCCGGACTGGAAGCCGCAGGCGGGTGGCGGGACACCGCCGTCGAACTTTCCACGGCCATGCGGGACGAACTGACCGGAGCCGGCTTCGGTCCGGGCCGGGTTTCGGTCGCAGAGGTGCTGGGTACCTACCCCGTGGCTTTGCTGGTACCTGTGGATGGAGAAAAAGCATGACCCTGGTCAACGTTGGATCCGAGCGCTTCGATGTGTGGGCGCCGGACGCTGCATCGGTGGTGCTGCTGGCCGGCGGCAGGCAGTACCCCATGCAGAAGAAGGACACGGCGCCCGGATCCGAAGGCTGGTGGAATGCCCCCGACGCCCCCGCTGAAGGGGACGTGGACTACGGCTACCTGCTGGACGGGGACACCACCCCGGTTCCGGATCCCCGGTCCCGCCGGCTCCCTGCCGGCGTCCACGAACAGTCGCGGACCTACGACCCCGCCTCCTACGCGTGGCAGGATTCCGGCTGGGGCGGCAAGGACCTGCAGGGTGCTGTCATCTACGAACTGCACGTGGGCACCTTCACCCCCGACGGCACCCTGGACGCGGCCGCGGAGAAGCTGGACTACCTGGCGGACCTGGGCGTCGACTTCGTGGAACTGCTGCCGGTCAACGGCTTCAACGGCACCCACAACTGGGGCTACGACGGCGTCCAGTGGTACGCCGTGCACGAAGGCTACGGCGGCCCTGCTGCCTACCAACGGTTCGTTGATGCCGCCCACGCGGCAGGACTCGGGGTCATCCAGGACGTGGTCTACAACCACCTGGGACCCAGCGGCAACTACCTGCCCAAGTTCGGCCCCTACATGAAACAGGGCGACGCGAACACCTGGGGTGACTCCGTGAACCTCGATGGGCCCGGCTCGGACGTGGTGCGCGAATACATCCTGGACAACGCTGCACTGTGGCTGCGTGACTACCACGTGGACGGGTTGCGCCTGGATGCGGTGCACGCGCTGCGGGACGAGCGGGCCGTGCACATCCTGGAGGAGCTCGGGGCTTTGTGTGACGCCATTGCGGCTGAATCCGGGCTGCCCAAGACCCTCGTCGCCGAATCGGACCTCAACAATCCGCGCCTTATCTACCCTCGGAATACCAACGGATACGGTCTGGCCGGGCAGTGGAGCGACGACTTTCACCACGCGGTCCACGTGAACGTCAGCGGCGAAACCACCGGCTACTACTCCGACTTCGAATCCCTGGCCGTGCTGGCCAAGGTCCTCAAGGACGGGTTCCTCCACGACGGCAGCTACTCCAGCTTCCGCGGACGGCACCACGGGCGCCCCATCAACGCCTCGCTGGCGCACCCGGCGGCGCTGGTGGTCTGCAACCAGAACCACGACCAGATCGGCAACCGGGCAACGGGGGACAGGCTCTCCCAATCGCTGTCCCACGGGCAGCTGGCCGTGGCCGCGGTGCTCACGCTGACCTCGCCGTTCACGCCCATGTTGTTCATGGGGGAGGAATACGGCGCCACCACACCGTGGCAGTTCTTCACCTCCCACCCCGAACCCGAGCTCGGGAAGGCCACCGCGGAAGGACGCATCAAGGAGTTTGAGCGCATGGGGTGGGATCCCGCCGTCGTGCCCGATCCCCAGGACCCCGAAACCTTCCGTCGGTCCAAGCTGGACTGGGCCGAAGCTGCTACGGGCGACCATGCGCGGCTCCTGGACCTGTACCGGTCCCTGACGGCGCTGCGCCGCTCCCATCCGGACCTGGCTTCGCTTGGTTTCGGTGAGACCGAGGTTTCCTTCGACGACGACGCCGGGTGGCTGCGCTTCCGACGCGGCTCCGTGGAGGTACTGGTCAACTTCTCCGACGCTAAAGTCCGGCTGGACGGCGCCACCGGCAGCGTCCTGCTGGCCACTGACGACGGCACCGGGCTGGACGGCGACGCCCTGTCCATGGCGCCCTGGAGCGCCGCAATCATCGCAACCCAACAGGAGGGACAGAACGCATGACGTATGCAGCAGCGGACAACCGCTACGAAACGATGCCCTACCGCCGGGTGGGCCGCAGCGGGCTCAAGCTCCCGGCCATCTCCCTGGGTCTCTGGCACAACTTCGGCGACGACAAGCGCTTCGAGGAACAGCGGGACATCCTCCGCCGTGCCTTCGACCTTGGCGTGAACCACTTCGACCTCGCCAACAACTACGGCCCGCCGGACGGATCCGCGGAAACGAACTTCGGCCGGCACCTGCGGGACGACTTCAGGCCCTACCGTGACGAGCTGGTCATCTCCACCAAGGCCGGCTACTACATGTGGCCCGGCCCGTACGGCGAATGGGGTTCGCGCAAGTACCTGATCTCCAGCCTGGACCAGTCGCTGCAGCGGATGGGCCTGGACTACGTGGACATCTTCTACAGCCACCGCCCGGATCCCGAAACACCCATGGAGGAAACCATGGGCGCCCTGGATCATGCCGTCCGGTCCGGCAAGGCACTCTACGCCGGGATTTCCTCCTACACCCCCGAACAGACCCTCGAGGCTGCCCGCATCCTCAAGGAACTCGGCACCCCGCTCCTGATCCACCAGCCCAGCTACTCCATGCTGAACCGCTGGACCGAGGACGGCTCGCCGAACCTGTACGAGGTGCTGGACCAGGTAGGTGCCGGGTCCATCGCCTTCTCGCCCCTGGCGCAGGGCATGCTCACGGACCGCTACCTCCACGGCATCCCGGAAGACTCCCGGGCGGCCAAAGCACGGTTCCTCTCCGAGGACTCCATCACGGACGAGAAGCTGGACCGGGTCCGCGGACTGCGGAAGATCGCCGAAGGCCGCGGGCAGTCCCTCGCGCAGATGGCCATCGCCTGGATCCTGCGCGACCAGCCCAAGGGCTCACCCGTCACCTCGGCCCTGGTGGGCGCCTCCAGCGTCCGGCAGCTGGAGGACACCCTGTCCGCCATCAACAACCTCGACTTCTCCGGCGAGGAACTGACCGCCATCGACGAGTTCGCCGTCGAGTCCGATATCAACCTCTGGAAACAGGACGCCTAAGGCACCTTGTTTTCATTACACAGCGGGACCGGCGGAACAACGGCCGGTCCCGCTGTGTTGGGTAGTATGAAATGGCGCCGTGCGGCGCCAAGCCAGCCGGCCGTCGTCGTCCATTCCCTGGAGGCTTACCGGGCCGGCTGACGTTTGTCCCCAAAGGAGTTCTGTGTCTTCACATCCCATCCGTGTTGCAATCGTTGGCGTGGGCAACTGCGCCGCCTCGCTGGTGCAGGGCGTCCACTATTACAAGGATGCCGACCCTGCAGAGACCATTCCCGGCCTGATGCACGTTGAGTTCGGCCAGTACCACGTGGGTGACGTTGAGTTCGTCGCCGCGTTCGATGTGGACGGCAAGAAGGTCGGCGTTGACCTCTCCGATGCCATCCTTGCCAGCGAAAACAACACCATCAAGATCGCCGACGTACCGCCCACCGGCGTCACCGTCCAGCGCGGCCACACCCTGGACGGCCTGGGCAAGTACTACCTCGAGACCATCGAGCAGTCCACCGAAGAGCCCGTCGACGTGGTCCAGGCCCTCAAGAACGCCAAAGCCGACGTCCTGGTCTGCTACCTGCCCGTCGGCTCGCAGCAGGCTGCCGAGTTTTACGCCCAGGCTGCGATCGACGCCGGCGTGGCCTTCGTCAACGCGCTGCCCGTGTTCATCGCCGGCACCAAGGAGTGGGCTGACAAGTTCACCGCCGCCGGTGTCCCGATCGTTGGCGACGACATCAAGAGCCAGATCGGCGCCACCATCACCCACCGCGTCATGGCCAAGCTGTTCGAGGACCGCGGCGTGACCCTGGACCGGACCTACCAGCTGAACGTCGGCGGCAACATGGACTTCAAGAACATGCTGGAGCGTGACCGGCTGGAGTCCAAGAAGATCTCCAAGACCCAGGCCGTGACCTCCAACGTGGAAGCCGAACTGGCCGCCAAGGACGTGCACATCGGCCCGTCCGACTACGTCCAGTGGCTGGATGACCGCAAGTGGGCGTTCGTGCGCCTCGAAGGCCGCAACTTTGGTGACGCCCCGGTGTCCCTGGAGTACAAGCTGGAGGTCTGGGATTCCCCCAACTCCGCCGGCGTGATCATCGATGCGATCCGTGCCGCCAAGATCGGCCTGGACCGCGGCATCGGCGGCCCGCTGCTCTCCGCGTCCAGCTACTTCATGAAGTCCCCGCCGGAGCAGTTCAACGACGACCTCGCCCGCGAGAAGGTCGAAGCCTTCATCCGCGGCGACCTGGAGCGCTAAACGCGTCTCTTAGGTACCTGAACGCTCCCTCACCTTCGTCGGGTGGGGGAGCGTTTCCCTTAAACACGCCCGCTCACTTTTGACTGTTGTCTCCCAACGCCCGCTCACTTTTGGCGTGTTTTTCTTGACCCCTCGCTCGCTTTTGACGAATAGGCATCAGTCCCGTTCGGGCTAAGCTTCTTCCGCGAAGCCGGCGGCGACCGTTGAGTCGCTCACCGAGGCCCTGAGGGCTTTTTTGATTTTCTTGATCGCGGCAGTGAAACCATCTTCCATATCTGTCTTATCGACAATGATGACTGCCCATCCGGCCGCTTCGAAAGCCTTGTCGCGGCGATGGTCACTTAGCCGCTGCGGTTCGAAAAGATGATGGCCGCCGTCGTACTGGACAGCAACTTTTCGCTGTCTGAAGCCCAGATCGGCGGACGGTGGTCGCGGATCCGCGGGTCGAAGTCCAACCTGCAATTCGGGCTCGGGAAGGCCGGCATCCAGAATGGACAGTCGGAGGAAAGTCTCTGGCGCAGAGTCAGATCCAACCCGCATCAGGTCCAGTGCTTGCCTGGCACGCACAACGCCCTGAAGGTTGGGATGCCGGCCGACCAGCCCCCGCAAATCCTCTACGGTTGAGTACGCGCGCTCCCGGCCCTCAAGTTCTGGGCGGGGTACACGGATGATTTGGTCTCCCATAGCTACCAGGTCGTTCAAAGGCAGTTACCGTGCCAGATCCAGCCACGTTCGTTCCCAGGTGCTCAGCCACATTCCCTCGACGAACTCAACCTCGCCGGGCTTCACAATGACCCGATGGCCATGAATTCCTTTTCTCCGAGCGCCGGGAAAAGCAGTGGGTTTGCTGAGATGCAGCTCGTTGGAGTCGGAGAGCCACGGAGGCAGGATCGAACCTCGAAGCCTGGCTGCGGTTACGTGCGAAATCCACGCACCCGGCGTGGCCTCCGACAAAGCCCTGGCGGCGTCCTCCAAACAGAAGTCCCAGCCAGCGGGCCGGTATAGTCCCCGGCTGATGTGCTGGACGTCCTTAAGCCGCAAACGATTGCGGTGGATCCCGGCGCTCCTCGAAGTCTCGAGCGTGAAAGGCCTGTTGGCTAAGTGACCGGGTAAAGGCGGGCGGGATTGCATAATGCATTCTCATACAAGCACGTGAGGTTCGTCCGAACTTATCCACAGCGCCGTGCCGGTGGCTGCCCGGCAAGCAGGATCTCTTCGAAATGTGCTGCAGGAGGTGAGCGGGGGTTGGGTGAAGTGCTGCAGGAGGTGAGCGGGGGTTGGGAGAAGTGCTGCAGGAGGTGAGCGGGGGTGTTAGGTGAGGCCCACGGGGTTGCCGTCCGCGTCCACATCCATCCGCAGCGCAGCCGGGACGGCCGGAAGGCCGGGCATGGTCATCACGGCACCGGTCAGCGCCACGATGAAGCCCGCACCGGTCTTGGGCAGCAGTTCCCGGACGTGGATGGTGAAGCCCTTGGGCGCGCCGAGCCGGGAGGCATCGTCCGTGAACGAGTACTGCGTCTTGGCCATGCACACCGGCAATGAACCCCAGCCGTTCCGCTCGATATCGGCAAGCCGTTTCAGGGCGGGCACGGAGAAATCCACGCCATCGGCACCGTAGATCTCCTGGGCGATGGTGCGGATCTTCTCCTCCACAGACAGCTCCAGGGGATAGAGGTGCCGGAAGTTGCTGGGTGCCTCCACCGCCTGTGCCACCAGGGCCGCGAGTTCATCACCGCCGTCGCCCCCGCCGCCCCGGCCCCAGACATCGGCGACGGCGGCGCGCACGCCCTCCGCAGCGCACCACGCCAGCAGCCAGTCGAGTTCTTCCGGCACGTCGGCGGAGAACCTGTTGATGGCCACCACGGGGGTGACCCCGAACTTCTCCACGTTGTGGATGTGCCGGCGCAGGTTGGCCACACCGGCCTCCAGCGCCGCCATGTCAGGCCGTCCCAGCTGGTCTTTCGCCACCCCGCCCTGCATTTTCAGGGCGCGGACCGTAGCCACCACCACGACGGCGGACGGTGCAATGCCGCCGTACCGTGCCTTGATGTCCATGAATTTTTCGGCCCCCAGGTCGGCCCCGAAACCGGCTTCCGTCACCACGATGTCCGCCAACCGGCGGGCGGTCTGCGTGGCAATGAGCGAATTGCAGCCGTGGGCGATATTCGCGAACGGACCGCCGTGGACCAGCGCCGGGGTGCCGGCGATGGTCTGCACCAGGTTGGGTTTGACCGCTTCCTTCAGCAGCAGCGTCAAGGCCCCTTCCACCCCGAGGTCCGCCACAGTCACGGGAGTCCGGTCGTAGGTGTAGCCGAACGTCATCCGGCCAAGCCGCGAACGGAGGTCTGCCAAGTCGGTCGCAAGGCAGAAAACCGCCATGATCTCGGACGCCACGGTGATGTCGAAGCCGTCCTGGCGCGGCACGCCCTGCGTGGGGCCACCCAGTCCGATGACCACCTCCCGCAGGGCCCGGTCGTTCATGTCCAGGACGCGTTTGAAGGTCATCCTGCGCGGATCGATGTTCAGCGCGTTGCCCTGGTAAATGTGATTGTCCACCAGCGCCATCAGCGCGTTGTTGGCCGAGGTGATGGCATGGAAGTCGCCGGTGAAGTGCAGGTTGATCTCGTCCATCGGCAGCACCTGCGAATAGCCGCCGCCGGTGGCACCCCCCTTCATGCCCAGCACGGGGCCCAGGGACGGTTCCCGCAGGGCAATCATCACCTTGTGGCCGGCGCGGGCCAGCGAGTCCGCCAGGCCAACGGTGGTGGTGGATTTGCCCTCGCCCGCCGGGGTGGGGGACATGGCCGAGACCAGCACCACCTTGCCGTGTGGAGCCGGGGCCGCGAGCCGGGCAGGATCGATCTTCGCCTTGTACCGACCGTACTGTTCCAGCGCATCGGGATTGATCCCGGCAGCGGCCGCGATCTCCCCAATGGGACGGATCCGGGCTGCGCGGGCTATCTCAAGATCAGAGGGAAGCGAAGACATCCTTGTCCTTTCCGGCTCAGTGTTCCCCGCACCGTCATCCGGCGCGGAGACCTGCCCCTAAGCTAACAGCCCCGACCCCAACGGCACGCCATTCCAGAGGCACGCGGGCGCGCCCATGCGAAGGACAATCAGGACGCCGGCACCACCGGGGCCAGGCGGCGGACCACGAAACTGTCTACGGCGGCGTGGTAGCTCTCCAGCGTGATGGCGGCAGTGCGCTGCCAGCCGGAGTTCTGGGCCCGGATGGCGGCGGCGCGGCCAAGGTCCTCCCGGGTTGCGGGGTCGTCGTACAGGGCCTCGAGGGCGTCGGCCCAGTCCGCAGCATGGTGCCCGTCCACCAGGAGGCCGGTCCGGCCGTGGAAAATGGCGCGGGACAGCCCGCCCACCCGCGTGGCGACCACCGGGGTCCCGCAGGCCTGCGCCTCCAGCGCCACCAGTCCGAAGGACTCGCTGAAGGAAGGCATCACCACGACGTCCGCCGCGCGGAACCAGGAGGCAAGCTCAGATGCCTTCACCGGCGGAAGCTGCGTGACGACGTCGTCCATGCCCAATTCCGCCACCAGGCAGCGGAGGTTGAATTCCTTGTTGCCGCTCAACGCGCCCAGGATGGTGACGCGCAGGTCGATGTCCGGGCGGCGTTTGCGCAGCAGCGCGGCAGCCTTGACCAGCACCTGCGGGCCCTTCAGCCGCTGGATCCGGCCCGCGAACACCAGGTGGAACGTCTCCGGGCTGACGCCGTGCTCCGCCCTGGACCGTGCGCGGAACGCGGGGGTGAAGGTTGCCAGGTCCACGCCGGGCGGTGCGATGTCGATGCGGTCAAAGGTGGCGCCGTAGTGGGAAACCAGTTCGGCGGCTTCGGAGCTGGTGTTGGCGATGAGCCGGGATGCGCCCTCGACGATGCGGTGCTCGCCCAGTTCGCGGCGCCGGGGCTCCGGCTGTTCACCGGATTCCAGCAGCAGGTTCTTGACCTTGGCCATGGTGTGCATGGTGTGCACCAGCGGAACACCCCATAGCCGGGACAATTCCAGCCCGGCGATCCCGGACACCCAGTAATGGGAATGGATGACGTCGTACCGGCCGTGGGGCTGGCGGCGGCGGATCTGCTCGATCTCGGCGACCATGGCGTGCAGGAGTCCGGGAAGCTCCTCTTTCGGGATCTTCCGGGGCGGCCCGGCCAGGACGTTGTGCACGCACACGCCCGGGTCCGGATGTTCGACGGCGGGCTGGTCGGCTGAGGTGGCGCGGGTGAAGATCTCCACCTCTACACCTGCCTCGGCCAGCGCCGACGCCAGTTCCCGGATGTAGACGTTCATGCCACCGGCATCACCGGAACCCGGCTGTTCCATGGGGGAGGTGTGGAGGGAAAGCAAAGCGACCCTGCGGATCAGTGCCACGGGACCTCCTTCCGGCGGCCGGCATGTCAGGGAGCCGGCTCAGAGCGCATTCGATAAAACACTACTCCTTCCCCTAACGCCCACCGCCCTCCCACATCTTCCCCAGGTGCGGGAACGCCTGCTCATAGCCGGCCATGAGCCTCGCACCGAGCTCCGCCGAATCCACGAGCGGGTGCCGCGCAAAGGCCTCGACGGCGGCCTGCCGGTTGCCGGTGCCCGCGGCCAGGACAACGAGCCGTTCCACCTCCTTGACCCGCCGGAGCAGGTCCAGCTGTGGTTCCCCGGGGGCCTGCTGGGGCAGCGGAACAGCGCCGGCCGGGGTGACAGTGCAGGGGACCTCGACGACGGCGTCCGCCGGCAGGCCGGGAATGGCGGGTTGGGGAGGGGCAGGGGGAGCACCGGTGGGCCCCGGTGCCCGGGCTGCCGGCAATGCGTTGACAGTATTGAGGACCAGTTGGGTGGCCCCGCCGCCGGACAGCGCCTGCATGGCCGCCAGCGCCACGCGCTCGTAGCCGCCGCCTGCCAGGTCCTCCTCATCCCGGCTCCCGCCATCGCGCCGGGCCTCGGCCAGGTACCCCTCTTCGCGGGAGCGCCGTGCCTCCTCCCACAGCCGGTAAGCGTCCGGTCCGGCAGCGGCCAGCCGGGGGTACAGGTCCTGCTGCTGGTGGTGGATGGTCTGCCCACGGGTGCGTTCCATGGCCCGCATTGCCTGCCGGGCCGAATCGGCCTGGTAGTAGTAATACAAGTATTCGTTGGGTAGCAGGCCCAGGCCGGTGAGGAATTCCTGCGGGAAGAGCCTGCCTTCCTCGAAAGACTGGAGCGCCCCGGTGTCGGCAAGCAGGCCGGGCAGCACGTCCTGTCCGCCGGACTCCAGCCGGTACAGCCAGCCCAGGTGGTTCAGCCCGTAGTATCCCACGTCGTCGAGCCGTCCCTCGGACAAAGGCACGCCTGCCGCACGCGCCGCCCGCTGCACCAGCCCGCCCGCGGAGTCGCAGATCCCGACGACGCGGTGCCCCAGGACGGGGAGCAGGGCCTCGGTCACCATGCCGGCCGGATTGGTGAAGTTGATCAGCCACGCGTCCGGGCAGCGCTCGCGCATCAGCCGGGCAAGGCCCACCATGTGCGGGATGGTCCGCAGCGCGTAGGAGATGCCGCCGGCCCCGGTGGTTTCCTGTCCCAGCAGCCCGAGGTTCTGCGCCACGGTCTCGTCCACCACCCGGCCCGCGGTGCCGCCGGGCCGGATGGCGGCGAAGACCATGGCGGTGCCGGCCAGGGCTGCGGAAAGATCCGTGGTGGCCTGCACCGGAAGATGCGCGTTCCCGGGGGCGGGCATACTGCGCAGTACGGCGGTGACAGCGTCAAGGCGGGCAGGATCGACGTCGTGCAGCACCAGCTCGGTCACCAACCCGGAGAACCGGCCGGACACCAGCGCCCGGTAGATGAGCGGCACCCGGAAACCCCCGCCGCCGGCAATCAGAAGCCGCATGGTTGCAGTCTAGGACCAGCCTCCGACACGTTGTCCAGACCGGATCCAAAGCCCCTACCGGAGCATTGCGGCGCGGCGTATCCTGCGCACTATGGACGCGATGCCAGCCCGCCCCTTCGATCCGCTGGCTGCCGTCCGCCCGCCGGGGGGACCTGGTTTAGACCTCCTGCTGGCCGGCACTGTTTTCCAGGACATTATCTTTACCGGCCTCCCGCACGGGCCCGAACCCGGCACGGAAATCTGGAGTGACGGCATGGGCAGCTGCCCGGGCGGCGTGGCCAACCAGGCCATCGCCGCCGCGAGGCTGGGTCTGCGCACGGGACTGGCGGCGGCCTTCGGCGATGACGGCTACGGCGACTTCAACTGGAAAATCCTCTCCAGCCAGGAACATGTGGACCTCAGCCTCTCCCGCCGTGTCCCGGGCTGGCACTCCCCGGTGACCGTGTCCCTCTGCGTGGACCAGGACCGCTCCATGGTCACCCACGGTCACTCCGCGCCGGTGACCAATTCCGAACTGATCGGAGATCCGCCCAGAACACTCGCCGGCATCGCGGAGGTGGGCCTGGAAATGGAACCGTGGGCCCGGGCCGCTTATGCGGCCGGCGTCAAGCTGTTCGGCGACGTGGGGTGGGACCCCAGCGGGGAATGGGCGCCGGTGCGGCTCGAGAACCTGAAATATTTCTACGCTTTCCTGCCCAACCAGCGCGAGGCCATGGCGTTCACCGGCAAGGACAATCCGTGGAGTGCGCTCTATGCCCTGGCTGACCGGGTGCCGGTGGCCGTGGTGACGTTGGGGCCGCAGGGCGCCATGGCCGTCGATTCGGAAACCGGGGAGGAAGAATGGGTGCCGTCGCTTCCGGTCAAGGCGCACGACCCTACCGGCGCCGGTGACTGTTTCGACGCGGCGTTTATCGTGGGCACCCTGGCCGGGTGGCCGCTGGGGGACAGGCTGCGGTTCGCCAACCTGTGCGCCTCCCTGGCCGTGCAGGAAGTGGGTGGTTCCCTGGCCGCCCCCGGATGGGGAGACATCGCGGACTGGTGGAAACGCGCCAACGCCCGCCCGGAACGGCAGATGAGCCAGTGGCTGCGGCGCTTCGGATTCCTTGCCGACATCATCGACGACGTCCCGCTTGCGGCCCAGCGACGGGCGGCCGCCACCATCGCGCATCTGTCCGACGCCTGACCGTCCCCGATTATCCGGCGCGAAGTGCCCGCACTAGAATCGGTTAGGTGACCTACCCCGACGCAACCGGTGAATTCAGTGCTGCCCCCGGGCCGGACCCGCGCAATGAGCGGTCTGCCGTGATCGACCTGGAAGCGATCCGGCACAACGTCCGCCGGCTTGCCTCCGCCGCTTCGCCCGCGAAAGTCATGGCCGTGGTCAAGGCCGATGCGTACGGACACGGTGCCGTTCCCGTAGCCCGCGCTGCCTTGCAGGCCGGCGCATCCTGGCTGGGCGTGGCGCACATTTCCGAGGCACTCGCGCTCCGTGCCGCCGGCATCGATGCGCCCCTTCTCGCCTGGCTGCACACCACCGACAGCAACTTCGGCGCCGCCGTGGCTGCCGGCGTCGACATCGGCTGTTCCGGCTGGGAGCTGGAACGCATCGTCGCCGCCGCCCGCGAACAGGAACGTCCGGCGCGGGTGCACCTCAAGGTGGACACCGGGCTGGGCCGCAATGGCGCGACCCCCGCGGCCTGGGACCGCCTGGTGGGGGAGGCCATGGAGTACCAGGACCAGGGACTGCTGCGCGTGGTGGGCATCTTCTCCCACCTGGCCGTCGCGGACGAACCGGAGCGGCCCGAAACGGATGAGCAGGTAGCCGCCTTCCGTGAAGCCCTGGCCATTGCCGAAGACGCCGGCGTGGACCCTGAGGTCCGGCACCTGGCCAACACCCCTGCCACCCTGTCCCGGCCGGACACCCACTTTGACATGGTCCGCGCCGGCCTGGGCATCTACGGTCTTTCGCCGTTCGACGGGACCACATCCGCCGAACTGGGCCTCCGCCCGGCCATGACGCTGCGCACCCTGGTGTCCCAGTGCAAGGAAGTTCCCGCGGGGCAGGGCGTCTCCTATGGGCTGCACTACCGCACCAGGACCGCGAGCACCCTGGCGCTGATCCCGATGGGCTATGCCGACGGCGTTCCGCGCGTGGCCACGGGAGGTCCCGTCCGCGTTGCCGGAAAGACCTACCCCGTGGTGGGGCGGATCGCCATGGACCAGATGGTCATCGACCTCGGTCCGGAGGCATCCGGCGCGGCGCTGCAGGGCGTGGAAGCCGAGCTCTTCGGGGAAGGTTCCGACGGCGGGCCCACGGTTGACGACTGGGCGCACGCCGCCGGCACCATCAACTACGAGGTAGTGACCAGGATCAGCCCCCGCGTACCCCGCCGCTTCATCAACGAAGACGAACCGGCGCGCAGCAGCCATCCACTTGTGGGCGTGCCCGGCAAGGCGGGAGCCGCATGAGCACGCCCCAAGAGCTGCCCGCCAACTGGGAAAAGACCTTCACGGCGACGACGGCGGAACAGACCCACGCGTTCGGCGCCCGGCTGGCGGAGGTGCTGCAGGCCGGGGACCTGCTGGTGCTGTCCGGCGAGCTGGGTGCCGGGAAAACCACCTTCACCCAGGGCCTGGGCGAAGGCCTGGGTGTCCGTCCGGGCATCATCTCACCCACATTCGTCCTGGTCCGGATCCATCCCAACCTGCCGGATGGTCCGCGGCCGGGCGGCCCGGACCTGGTGCACGTGGACGCCTACCGGCTGGGATCGGCGGCGGAAATTGATGACATCGACCTCGAAAACACCATGGATTCAGCAGTGACGGTCGTGGAGTGGGGGCATGAACGGGTGGAACACCTGAGCGACAGCCGGCTGGAGATCGACCTGCACCGCGCGATCGGCCTGGACGGCTCCGCGGAAGCCTCCCGGGACGCCCTGGACTTCGACGCCGAAGACACCGACGAGCCACGCACCATCGCGATGCGCGGCTACGGCCCCCGCTGGGCGAACCTTCCCGCGCTGGCCGGGCCGGACGGGGGAGCGGCATGCTGATCCTCGCCATCGACACCTCGGCGGTGGCCAGCGCAGCCCTGGTCACCGATGATGCCCCGGAGAGCGTGCTGGCCAGCTTTGCCACGGAGGACACCCGCAGCCATGCCGAGGTGCTGGCCCCCGGTATCCACGCCATGCTGGCCGAGGCGGGAGTGACCGGCCAGGACGTGGACGCCCTGGTGGTGGGTGTTGGTCCCGGCCCGTTCACCGGGCTCCGCTCCGGCATCGCGACAGCGCGCACCCTGGCCTACGTCTGGGGCAAACCGCTGCACGGACTGGTGAGCCTCGACGCAATGGCGCTGGAAGTCGCCGAGTCCACCGCCGCCGTCGCCGAATTCCTGGTGGTGACGGACGCCCGGCGCAAGGAGGTTTACTGGGCCAGGTACACCCTGGACGATGGCCAGCTGCCCGCGCTGGCGGACGGCCCGCACGTCAGCTTCGCATCGGACCTCCCGGACCTGCCTGCGTTCGGCGCCGGCGCGGGACTCTACGCCGACGTGCTCCAGGCCCACCCGGACTTCACCGGGGAGCAGCCGGATGCCCTCTACCTTGGCAAGTTCGCCCTGGCACGGTTGGCAGCAGGAGATACCCTGCTGGACTCCACCCCCCTCTACCTGCGCGAATCCGACGCCCAGGTTCCCGGACCACGGAAGCGGGCATTGTGAGCAGCACTCCGGACCCACGCACGGCGGACGTCACCGTCCGCGACATGACGCTGGACGATGTGCCCGCCGTCGGCGCCCTGGAACATCAGCTCTTCCCCATTGACGCGTGGCCCGTGCAAATGTTCCTGGACGAACTCTCCCAGCCGGAGACCCGCCGCTACCTGGTGGCGGAGACCAGCGAAGGCATCGTGGGCTACGCCGGCCTGATGTGCATCGAGCCCATTGCCGACGTCCAGACCATCGCCGTGGTCCCTGGGCACGAGGGGCGGGGCATCGGCAGTACGCTGCTCACGCAGCTGATCGACGAGGCCCGGCACCGCGGCGCCGCTGATGTCCTGCTCGAGGTCCGGGCGGACAACCCCCGGGCGCAGCAGCTCTACGTGCGGTTTGGCTTCGAACAGATCCACGTCCGCCCGCGCTACTACCGCGACGGCGTGGACGCCCTCATCATGCGCCTCCATCTGCCGGCCGCGCACCCTGACGGACACGAAGCAACGGAAGCAGGCCAGGTATGAACCGTACGCAGCCCCTGGTGCTGGGCATCGAATCATCCTGCGACGAAACCGGCGTGGGCATCGTCCGCGGCAGCACCCTCCTGGCCAACACGGTCTCGTCCTCCATGGACGAGCACGTCCGCTTCGGCGGAGTGATCCCCGAGATCGCCTCCCGTGCACACCTCGATGCGTTCGTCCCCACCCTGGACCAGGCCCTTGCCGACGCCGGCGTGACCCTGGACCAGGTGGACGCCATCGCCGTCACCTCCGGGCCCGGGCTTGCCGGCGCGCTGATGGTGGGGGTGTGCGCCGCCAAGGCGCTCGCCGTGGCCACCGGAAAGCCGCTGTACGCCATCAACCACCTGGTGGCGCATGTGGGCGTAGGGCTCCTGGACGACCTTGCCACCGGCCGCAGGCAGGAACTGCCGGAGAACCTCGGAGCCCTGCTGGTCTCCGGCGGCCACACCGAGATCCTGCGGATCAACAGCATCACCAGCGACGTGGAGCTCCTAGGCTCCACCATCGACGACGCCGCGGGCGAGGCCTACGACAAAGTGGCCCGGATCCTGGGGCTCGGCTACCCGGGCGGCCCCGCCATCGACAGGATGGCCCGCACCGGCAACCCCAAGGCTATCCGCTTCCCCCGTGGCCTCAGCCAGCCCAAATACATGGGCACAGCCGATGAACCCGGCCCGCACCGTTACGACTGGTCCTTCAGCGGACTGAAGACGGCGGTGGCCCGGTGCGTGGAGCAGTTCGAGGCCCGCGGCGAAGAGATCCCCGTGGCCGACATTGCCGCGGCCTTCCAGGAGGCTGTGGTGGACGTGATCTCTTCGAAGGCGGTGTTGGCCTGCCGTGAGCACGGCATCAAGGATGTCCTGCTGGGTGGCGGCGTGGCGGCAAACTCCCGCCTGCGCGAGTTGACCGGGCAACGCTGCGCCTCGGCCGGCATCCGCCTGCACGTTCCGCCGCTGGACCTGTGCACGGACAACGGCGCCATGGTGGCCGCCCTCGGTGCGCAACTGGTCATGGCCGGAGCCAGCCCCAGCGGCATCGGCTTCGCCCCGGACTCCTCCATGCCCGTCACCTCGGTGTCGCTCCCGGCCTGAAAGCCCTGACACCCGGCACACCCTGTGGTGCCCTATCAGATATGGCTCCTAAACCACCGGTTTAGGAGCCATATCTGATTGAGCAAGGAGGGGGCAGGTCAGGCGGTGGGGCCGTTCCGCATCTGCTTGACCAGATCCAGCACCACGGCCTGCAGGTTTCCGCCGTTCTCCGCAGCCACCCGGCGCTGCCGCTGGTAGCCGGCACCGCGGCGGATGATCTTTTCCACGTCGGCCAGTTCGTCGGAGCAGCGCAGCTTCGCCGCCACTGGTTCCAGCCGGTTCAGGGTGTCCAGCAGGTGGTCGGTGACCAGCTGTTCCTTGCCAGCGGCGTCGAGGATGATGATGGCGTCCAGGCCGTACCGGGCGGCGCGCCACTTGTTCTCCTGGACGTGCCACGGCGGCATGGTGGGGATGGTGCCGCCGTTGTCCAGGGTGGTGGAGAACTCGTCCACCAGGCACTGGGTGAGTGCTGCAATGGCCCCCACTTCCTCCAGGGTGGCCAACCCGTCGCAGATCCGCATCTCGATGGTGCCCAGGGCCGGCACGGGCCGGATGTCCCACCGGATCTCGGAAATGGTGTCGATCACACCCGTGGTGAACATGTCCTGGACGTACGACTCGTACTCCGCCCAGGACTTGAACTGGAAAGGCAGCCCCGCGGTGGGGAGCTGCTGGAACATGAGGGCACGCTGCGAGGCGTACCCGGTGTCCTCGCCGCCCCAGAACGGGCTGGATGCGGAGAGCGCCTGGAAGTGCGGGAAGTAGTTGACCAGCCCGTCCAGGACGGGGAGCGCTTTGTCCCGGCTGTCCAGTCCCACATGGACATGGACGCCGTAGATGACCATTTGCCGCCCCCACCACTGGGTCCGGTCGATGAGCTTTGCGTAGCGCTCCTTGTCCGTCACGGGCTGCAGCTGCGGCGGACTGAACGGGTGGCTGCCGGCGCAGAACAGCTCCACGCCCATGGGATCGGTGATTTCGCGGACCGCGGCGACGGACCGGCTGAGGTCCTCCTTGGCTTCGGCGGCCGTTTCGCAGATCCCGGTCACCAGTTCCACCGTATTCAGCAGCAGTTCCTGCTTGATGTGTGGATGTTCGTCGTCTTCGTTGAGCTCGGGATGGCGTGCCGCAACACCCCGGAGCACCTGGTTGGCCACGGAAGCGAGTTCGCCCGTCTTCCCGTCCACCAGGGCGAGCTCCCACTCAACTCCGAGGGTCGATTGCCTCGATGACGCGAAGTCGATCTTCACACGTTTCCTTACTGTCCGGTTTGCCGCTGGCTGATGCCGCTCACAGGCTGCTGCCGGCAGGCGAACGGGTGGTTCAAGTCTAGTGCAGGGGTAGCATCGTAGTGATGGCACCGTTCCCCCTGCGTCACACCCCTGCCAAATCTCTTCCCCTCCTACTGGTCCTGTCCGGAATGGCCCTGGCCTCCTGTTCGGCGTCCCCAAGCGCACCCCCGCCGTCGTCCTCCACGCCGCCCGCGGAAGCGTCCCCCTCCGCCCCGGAAACTACGACGCCAGCACCTCCGCCGGCGTCTCCGTCACCTGACCCTGGCTCCCGGGCGTTGGGGTGGGGTCCGGAGCAGCGGGACCAGGACGCCGCCGCCGCGGCCGTTGCGGCCATGTCGCCGGAGCAGAAGGCCGGGCAGGTCCTGCTCCCGTTCTTCAAGGGCAACCAGGTGGAAGCCCAGGCCGCGCTGATCCAGCGCCTCCACCTGGCCGGGTCCATCATCATGGGTGACAACGTGCCGCGCGATCCGCAGGGCGGTGTGGACGTGGCGGCCATGGGTGCGGTGAACCAGCGCCTGCAGCAGGCTGTTGCCGCGGACGGCCGGCCCTGGCCCGGAATCATGAGCGTGGACCAGGAAGGGGGCGCGGTGGCGCGCCTTGGGGCGCCCCTCACCGAGTGGCCCACCCCCATGAGTTACGGCGCCGCCGGCAACCTGGAGCTCACCCGCAGCGCCGGCAAAGGCGTGGCAGGGGAGCTGGTGCCCCTGGGCTTCGACCTCGATTTCGCTCCGGACACGGATGTCACCATGGGCCCGGCGGACCCCACCATCGGTGCGCGTTCCATGTCCGGAGACCCCGCCGCGGCGGCAGCCCAGGGGGTTGCATTCTCCCGGGGCATGCTGGACGCCGGCGTTCTCCCCACTGTCAAGCACTTTCCTGGGCACGGCTCGGTGAGCACGGATTCCCACCTCAGCCTCCCCGTCCAGCCGGCATCCATTGACGTTCTCAGGGGCCGGGACTGGAAACCCTTCGAGGCTGCCATCGCGGCAGGCCTCCCGATGATCATGACGGGGCACATTGCCGTTCCCGCACTGCAACCCGGGGTGCCGGCGTCGCTTTCCGCCCAGAGCTACGCGGCGCTGAGGGGTTTGGGCTTCAAGGGCGTGGCCGTGACGGATGCCCTCAACATGGGTGCCGTGGACAATCAGTACCCGGCCGGCGCGGCTGCGGTGAAGGCGCTGTCCGCCGGCGCCGACCTGCTGTTGATGCCGGCGGATGTGGAGCAGGCGCACGCGGCCATCGTCCAGGCCGCGGCCTCCGGCGCGCTTCCGGCCGCCCGCCTGGATGAGGCAGCGCAGCGCGTGGCCACCATGATGGTCTGGCATGCCCGGACCGCGCCGGCCGCCGCAGCCGCGGGAACGCCGGCCGGTAGCGGGGCAGCGCTGTCGGCCCAGGTGTCGGCGTCGGCCGTGACCATTGTCTCCGGCCCCTGCAGCGGGCCATTGGTACCCGGTTCGGTGCGGGTTGCCGGCGGTGGACCGGGGGACCGGGAACGCTTCGAAGCCGCCGCTGCCCGCGCCGGCCTCGCGGTGGGATCCGGGCCGCTGGTCACCCTGATCGGCTTCGGCGGGAAGCCCGTGGGCGGGGACATCGCCGTGGCCCTCGACGCTCCCTGGCCGCTCCAGGGCTCCAGCGCACCGGTGAAGGTAGCGCTCTACGGCCGCACCGACGCTGCCTTCGACGCCCTGGCCGCCGTCCTGGCCGGCAAGGCGCCGGCTCCGGGAAAGCTGCCCGCCGACGTCGGGCCGTTCCCAGCGGGCACCGGCTGCCCCTGAGTCCCTGGACGCCCACGCAGGCGGGAACGCGTTTAATGGTCTGGTGCCCATTCTGAATAAAGACATGACCCTCTGCATCTCGCTCTCGGCCCGCCCCAGCAACAACGGGACCCGGTTCCACAACCACCTTTACGGGCAGCTGGACCTGAACTGGATCTACAAGGCCTTCGCGCCCACCAACCTGGAACAGGCCATCGCGGGTGTCCGCGGGCTGGGCATCAGGGGCTGTGCCATCTCCATGCCGTACAAGGAAGACGTCATTGCGCTGGTGGACGAGATGGACCCGTCCGCCAAGGCCATCGACTCCGTGAACACCATCGTGAACACGGACGGGCACCTCAAGGCGTACAACACCGACTACACCGCCATCGAACAGCTCCTGGCCAGCAACTCAGTCCGCACGGACTACTCGGTGCTGGTGCAGGGCGCCGGCGGCATGGCCAAGGCCACCGTCGCCGCGCTCCGTGATGCCGGCTTCAAGGACGTCACCGTCATCGCCCGCAACGAGGCCGCCGGGCGTGCGCTCGCGGACCAGTACGGTTTCCAGTGGCGGGCAGCGCTCGACGGCGGCACAGCGGACCTGATCATCAACGTCACCCCCATCGGCATGGCGGGCGGCGCCGAAGCGGACAGCCTGTCCTACCCTGCGGAAACCATCGACGCCGCACGCCTGGTCTTCGATGTGGTGGCGCTGCCCGCCGAGACGCCGCTGATCCGTGCGGCCCGTGCCGCGGGCAAGCCGGTCATCACCGGCGCCGAGGTTGCCACCATCCAGGCGCTGGAGCAGTTCGTCCTGTACACGGGAGTGCGTCCCACCCCGGACCAGGTGCGGGCGGCCGAGGAGTTCATGCGCGCCCAGTAGGGGCAGCTAGGCAGGTTCCACCACGATGGCCACCCGGTCCGCGCCGATGCGCGTCAGGACCAAGGTGGCCGTCTTGCCGCCTTTTTTCGCGTTCTTTCCGCCGGGCAGCAACTGCTTCCGCAGCTCCTCCGGGGTGACTGCGGTGCCGCGCTTCTTGATGTCCAGCACGGTGATGCCTTCGCTTTTCACCCAGGCCTTGAGCGCCTTGACGTTGTACGGCATGACGTCCACAACCCGGTAGGCCCTGGCAAACGGGGTGTCCAGGAGTTCCGGTGCGCAGATATAGGCGATGTGTTCATCAACCAGGTGGCCGCCGAGCTGCAGCGCCACGTCCGCCACGAGTCCGGCGCGGATCACGGCGCCGTCGGGTTCGTAGAGGTACCCCTCCACCGGTCCCACCGGGGCAGCCGGGCCGGCGCCGAAGTCCTCGGCGCTGGTCAGCTCCGCCGGTGCCTGTGGACCCAGGACCAGCGCGGCGCGGCGCACTCCCGGCCTGCGGACGGCGTTGAACCACAGGGTCACTTCCGTAACGTCACCGGCCACCGACACCCACTGCGCCTCACAGCCCGCCGGGACCGATTCATGCGGCATGCCGGGGCCCATTTTCACGCCCACTGCCTTGCCCTGGGCGGCCAATGATTCCACGAAGGACAACGGCGGGGAGAACGCCTCAGGATCCCAGATCCGCTTGGTGCCGGAGGTTGAGGTGACCCGCCGGGCGGGGTCCAACCAGACGCCGTCCACTTCATCCAGCGGAACGGAGGCGGCGTCAGCGTGGACCACCTTGGCATTGGGGAAGGGAATGAGGTTCACGGTGGCGCAGGCCGCCGTGGTTTCGTCCATCTCGACCGCGGTGACGTTGAGGTCGAGGGAGGCCAGGGCCAGGGAGTCCGCGCCGAGGCCGCAACCAAGGTCCGCCACCTGGCTGATCCCGGCAGCGGCGAACCGCTGGGCGTGGTGTGCGGCGACGTTCAGGCGCGTTGCCTGTTCCAGTCCGGCCTGGGTAAAGAGCATCTGGCTGGCGAACTCGCCGAATTTTGCCTGCGCCCTGGTGCGCAGGCGGGACTGCGTCAGCACGGCGGCCACGAGCCCGGCGGGGTGGCCGGCTTTCCGCAGGTTGGCGTTGAGCTCGAACGAGTCCTCATCCCGGTAGGGGCCCAGGGACGCCAGCAGCTTCCAGCCTTCCGGGGTCAGCAGCGGGGCGATCTGGTCCTGCGCAGCCTGGTCCTGTGGTGTCCGGTCCTGCGAAGTCTGGTCCTGGGGAGCGTGAGCCATGGGTTCCAGCCTAGTGGAGGAGCGCACGGCCGGGATGCGGATACTGTTGAATCCATGGATGAGACCGCAGCACCCAGCGAGACCGGCGGCCGCGGGCCCGGGCACCACGGCCCGGCCAGGTACGCCCGGCCCGTCCTGATCACGGCGGCCGTGGTGGCCGTGGTCTGCATCGCGCTGCTGGTGATCATCTTCCTGCTGGACACGTTCAACGCCACCGTTTATTCGGTGGGCGGCAACGACATCCAGGACAACACCCAGGAAGCCCGGGATATCCGCGGGCTTTACGACGGCGCGCGGGCAGGCAGCATCGCCTTCCTGGTTGCAGCGCTGCTCGCCGCCGCCGGGTCCGGCTGGGTGCTTTTCAGGGCACACCGGCAGGCCGGCGACGTCGACCCCGACGGCGGCGAGGATGTCGACTTCGAGGACCTCGGGCTGTAAGCAGCGGGCCGCATGAAGCAGGGCTTCCGCAGCAGCCCCGGCCGCCCGCCGTCGTGAGGTCCAGGTGTACGCCCACGACGAAACGTTGGCACTCGCCTTGACCGAGTGCTAACTCATACATAGAGTCTTCATTAGCACTCTCCATAGGAGGGTGCTAACACATGAAGAGCTGCCAGCCAGGCTGCTGCCGGCACCGCGACGACGGTTTGCCAGCTACGGCGGAAAGCTTTCCAGTCCACGAATTTGCTGACGAAAAGGAGAGGTCCGAGTGTCGGTCTCTATTAAGCCTCTTGAGGATCGTATTGTTGTCCGCCCGCTCGAAGCCGAGCAGACCACGGCTTCCGGCCTGGTTATCCCGGACTCCGCACAGGAGAAGCCGCAGGAAGGCGAAGTTGTCGCAGTTGGCCCCGGCCGCTTCGAAGATGGCAACCGCGTTCCCGTTGACGTAGCAGTTGGCGACGTCGTCATCTACTCCAAGTACGGTGGAACCGAAGTCAAGACCGGCGGCACCGAGTACCTCGTGCTGTCCGCCCGCGACGTCCTGGCCATCGTCGTAAAGTAACTCTTCCGGATCCCCGTGCCGCCGGCCATGCTCACGCTGGCCGGCAGCGCGGGGTTCTGTCTTTGAAAGGACACAACCATGGCAAAGCAGCTTGCGTTTAACGACGCTGCCCGCCGGTCCCTTGAGGCCGGCATCGATAAGCTCGCGAACACCGTCAAGGTGACGCTCGGCCCCCGCGGCCGCAACGTCGTCCTGGACAAGAAGTGGGGTGCCCCCACCATCACGAACGACGGCGTCACCATCGCCCGCGAAGTCGAGCTGGACGACCCCTACGAGAACCTTGGCGCACAGCTGGCCAAGGAAGTAGCCACCAAGACCAACGACGTTGCCGGCGACGGCACCACCACCGCCACGGTCCTGGCACAGGCACTGGTCAAGGAAGGCCTGCGCAACGTTGCAGCCGGCGCTGCCCCGGGCCAGATCAAGCGTGGCATCGAGGTTGCGGTTGAGGCCGTGGCCGCCCGCCTGCTGGAGAACGCCCGCCCGGTCGAAGGCACCCAGGTTGCCAACGTTGCCGCCATCTCGGCGCAGAGCGACGAAATTGGCGAACTCCTCGCCGAGGCTTTCGGCAAGGTGGGCAAGGATGGCGTTATCACCATCGAAGAGTCCTCCACCACCCAGACCGAACTGGTCCTCACCGAGGGCATGCAGTTCGACAAGGGCTACCTGTCCCCATACTTCGTCACCGACGCGGAGCGCCAGGAAGCAGTCCTTGAGGACGCACTCATCCTGATCAACCAGGGCAAGATCTCCTCGATCCAGGAATTCCTGCCGCTGCTGGAAAAGGCGCTGCAGAGCTCCAAGCCGCTGTTCGTCATCGCCGAGGACGTTGACGGCGAGGCCCTGTCCACGCTGATCGTCAACCGTATCCGCGGCACCCTGAACGTCGTGGCCGTCAAGGCTCCCGGCTTCGGCGACCGCCGCAAGGCCATGCTGCAGGACATCGCCACCCTCACCGGTGCGCAGGTTGTCTCCCCGGAACTGGGCCTCAGCCTGGACTCCGTGGGCCTGGAGGTGCTGGGTACTGCCCGCCGCATCACCGTCACCAAGGACAACACCACCATCGTGGACGGCGCCGGTTCGGCCGAGGACGTCGCTGCCCGCGTGGCCCAGCTGCGTGCCGAGCTGACCCGCACCGACTCCGACTGGGACCGCGAAAAGCTCCAGGAACGCCTGGCCAAGCTGGCCGGCGGCATCGGTGTCATCAAGGTTGGCGCTGCCACCGAGGTTGAGCTCAAGGAAAAGAAGCACCGCATCGAGGACGCCGTGTCCTCCACCCGCGCTGCCCTCGAAGAAGGCATCGTGGCCGGTGGCGGCACCGCCCTCATCCACGCCCTCAAGGCACTGGACGAGGACGCCTCCGTCAAGGCCCTCGAAGGCGACGCCGCCGCAGCGGTGGGCATCGTCCGCCGCGCGCTGGTGCAGCCGCTGCGCTGGATCGCCCAGAACGCCGGCTTCGACGGCTACGTTGTGACCTCCAAGGTTGCCGACCTGGAGATCAACAACGGCTTCAACGCCAAGTCCGGCGAGTACGAGGACCTGATCGCCGCGGGCGTCATCGACCCCGTCAAGGTCACCCGTGCGGCCCTCCGCAACGCGGCCTCCATCGCCGCCCTGGTTCTCACCACCGAGACCCTGGTCGTGGAGAAGCCGGCCGAAGAGGACGAGCACGCAGGCCACAGCCACTGATCCCACAGGATCCACGTGGGCCCACTGACGGCCGCAACAGGAAACCGGTCCAGCATCCGCTGGGCCGGTTTTTTGTATGCAAGGAGACGGTGGGGACTAAGTGGCCGCCATCTCTTGGGTCACGACGCCGCCTGCAGGCTCATAAACGAGTGACACCGCGCCCTTGGGGAAGCTGCGCACCGGCTCTGCGAGGCGGAACGTTGAAGGCTGCGTTCCGGCGTCGAACAGGCGCTTTCCCTGGCCCAGGACCACGGGGTACAACCAGAGGTGCAGGCGGTCCAGCGTTCCTGCTGCAAGCAGTGACCGGATCAGGGCCCCGCTGCCGAACAGGTGCACCTGGCCGTACTCGTCCCGGAGCCTGCCCGCCGCCAAGGCATCCGGCAGCACCGTGGTTCCGGCCCAGCCAGGGTCCGTTAGGGAGCCGGACACGACGAATTTGGGAACACGGTTCAGGGCGTTGGCAATGTCACCGCTCTGGTGCGGCCAGTAGGACGCGAAGATGTCATACGTCTTCCGGCCGAGCAGCAGGGCATCCATCCGGCTGATCTCGGCCGCAATCGAGGCCCCGGATTCGTCGTCGGACACGGGTGCCTGCCAGCCGCCGAAGTCGAATGCGCCCTCGGGGTCCTCCTCCCGGCCGCCCGGTGCCTGGTAAACGCCGTCGAGGGTGATGAACAGGTTCGCCTTGATGATTCCCACGCGCCCATTCTGGGACGGCGCCGGGACCGTGTCCAGAGCCATGGCAGGATGGTGCCATGCTGCTCCTTGAGCTTGTGGACACCGCCAAAGCCGTCGCCTCAACCCGCTCCCGGCTGGCAAAGGTGGATGCCCTCGCCGGCCTGCTGCGCCGGCTGGAACCGGCGGAGATCCCGACGGCGGTGGGCCTGCTCAGTGCCAAGCCCCGCCAAGGCCGGGTGGGGGTGGGGTGGAGCGCCGTGGCCGCGGCCAAGGAAGAGCCGGCCGCGGAGCCCACCCTCACCGTGGCCGATGTGGATGCCGCGCTGGACCGGCTCCTCGCCACAGCGGGCAGCGGCTCGGGCGCGGAACGGGCTGCCATCCTCCGGACGCTCCTGGCGGCCGGCACCGAACCGGAGCAGTCATTCATCGCCGGCGTCCTGCTCGGGGAACTGCGCACGGGTGCCCTGGAAGGGGTGCTGACGGACGCCGTCGCCCGCGCCGCCGACCGGCCCGTCGATGCCGTCCGGCGTGCGGCCATGCTGTCCGGAGACCTTGGTGCGACCGCAGTCCTGGCGCTCACGGGCACCCCGGCGGAGCTTGACGCCGTCGGTCTGGTGGTGGGCCGTCCCGTGCAGCCCATGCTCGCGGCAACCGCCGGGAGCGCCGCGGCCGCCCTGGAAGCCACGGGGAAGGCTTCGGTGGAATACAAGCTCGACGGCGCCCGTATCCAGGTGCACCGCTCCGGCGACGACGTCCGCATCTACACCCGGAACCTTGCGGACGTGACGCACCGCCTGCCAGAGGTGGCGGAGCTGGTGCGCGGGCTGCCGGTGCAGGAGGTGATCCTCGATGGCGAGACCCTTGCCCTGGATGAAGAGGGCGCTCCGCGGCCCTTCCAGGAGACCATGTCCCGCTTTGGCGCCGATGCGGTCCGGGAAACCCTGCTCCACCCCTGGTTCTTCGACGTGCTTCACCTCGACGGCCGTGACCTGCTGGACGAACCGCTGGCCACCCGCATCGACATCCTGGAGCGCGTGGCCCCGGCCCACCGGATCCCGGGGGAGATCACCGCCGACCCGGCCGTGGCCGAACGCGTGTCCCAGGACGCCCTCGCCGCGGGCCACGAGGGCGTGGTGGTGAAGGCGATCGACTCGGTCTATGCAGCCGGCCGGCGCGGCTCCAATTGGGTGAAGGTGAAACCGGTACACACGTATGACCTGGTGGTCCTCGCGTGCGAATGGGGATCCGGGCGCCGCACCGGAATGCTCTCCAACCTGCACCTGGGGGCACTGGATCCCGCCGGCGAGTTTGGCGAACCCGGCGGTTACGTCATGGTGGGCAAGACCTTCAAGGGGCTCACCGATGAATTGCTGCGCTGGCAGACAGCACGGTTCCAGGAGCTTGAGGTGCGGCGCACGGCCGCTACCGTGTGGGTTGAGCCGGTCACCGTCGTTGAGATAGCGATCGACGGCGTCCAGCAGTCCCCGCGCTACCCGGGCGGGATCGCGCTGAGGTTTGCCCGCGTCAAGCGCTACCGGGACGATAAGGGCCCGGCGGAAGCGGACACCATCCAGACACTGCGCGCACTCCTGCGGCCATAACGCAGTGGGGCGGGTCAGGCGCGGCCGCGGGTCCGCTGGCGTGTCAGGCTCCGCGCCACTCCGGCCGGCAGGCTCCTGGTCACCATTCGGTAGAAGAGCAGCACCGCCACGGCGGCCACCACGATTCCCACCAGGTTGAGCAGCAGTTGGAGGGCCGAGCCGGCTGCTTTCTGGTATTCGCCCAGCACCAGGGCCACCGCCACGTACCCAGCGGCGGGCACGGTAGTGACGGAGATGAACACCCCGATCAGCGCCGCCGAACGCCGGCCAATGATGGACAGCATCCCGGCGATTCCGGCCAACACGGCAACAATCAGCGAATATGGGCCGGGGTGGTAGATGAACTCCACCGCCGAGCCCTTGTCCAGGGCATCGCGCGGGAAAAGGCCAAGGGGCACCGAAAGCCATGCCGTGAGCGCCGCCAGCAGCATGGCCACGGGGAAGCCAACGCCCAGCGCAACCGCGGCCCGGCGGCCAAGCGTCCACTTCCTGGTGGCCAGCGAGACGGCGAGGGCCGCCAGTGGACCGAACTCGGGTCCCACGGCCATGGCGCCCACAATGGCGATGGGGGAGTCCGTCACGATTCCTATCCCGGCCAGCTGGGTTGCCAGCACCAGGAAGGCGAGGAAGTTCCAGGTCAGCCGCGAGTCCTCCCCGGTTTGCCGGGTCACGTCCTCCCAGATCACCGCGTCGGCACCGTCGCCGGGCGCGGCACGCTCCGCCCGGTCGGCGTTCCTGGACAGCACCAGTTCCGGGGTGGCCATGGAAATGGACCCCACGTCCGGAACCTTCAGGACTTCGAGTTTTTCGAGAAGTTCCTCCACAGCCTCGCGTGCCACCAGGACGTCGATGACATCGCCCTGCGGCATCACGGCTGCGCCCCGGGCCACGGCAACTTCCGCCGTTCCCTGCTGGTCGCGGCAGGTCTTCACGGTGACGGCTGACAGCTCTTCAGGCACGCATATCCGCAGCTGGACAACCACGGCCCCTCCCTTCCACGACTTGGGCCAGCATAGTCCGGCCGGGACCGTTGATTAGCCGATGCAGACGCCGTTGGCTAGGCTTAATGCTTTGGCTGGCCGGCGTCCTGAGAGGTTCTTGTGTCGAAAACGGATACCCGGAAGGCACCGGAACCCGGCACCCAGACCGTGCCCCGCCACAGGAAACCCACCTTCCGCCCGGAGGTCCAGGGCCTCCGCGCGTTGGCCGTCCTGATGGTGGTGGCCTACCACGTATGGCTGGGCCGGGTCTCCGGTGGCGTGGACATTTTCCTGCTGATCTCCGCTTTCCTGCTCACCTTGTCGTTTGTCCGCAAAGCAGAATCAGGCCAGCCCTTCGGGCTGTTGGCGCACTGGCTGCACCTGTTCAAGCGCCTGCTGCCCGCCGCCGTCGTGGTGATCCTCGGAGTGCTGGCCGGCACCTGGCTGATCCTGCCGCAGGGACGCTGGCCACAGGTGCTTGACCAGGCCTGGGCGTCCCTGCTGTACAGCCAGAACTGGCTCCTGGCAGACCTGTCCGTGGACTACTACGCCCAGGACCACGCCGGAGCCAGCCCCCTGCAGCACTTCTGGTCCCTGTCCATCCAGGGGCAGGTCTTCATCCTGTGGCCCCTGGTCTTTGCCGGCGCGGCTGCCGTGCTGGCCGGGCTCCGCAGGATTCCCCGCCTGCGCTGGCTGACATACCGCGCCCTGCTGGCGGTGGTATTCGGCACGGTATTCGCAGTGTCCCTGGCCTACTCCATTGACCAGACCGCCACCAACCAGGCGTACGCCTACTTCGACACCCGCGCGCGGCTGTGGGAGTTCGCGCTGGGCTCCCTGCTGGCACTGGCGCTGCCCTATCTGCGCCCCGGGCGCGTCCTGCGCGTAGCCCTCGGCTGGGCCGGGCTGGCAGCGATGATCTCCTGTGGGCTGGTCCTGACCGTTGACCGTTCCTTCCCGGGCTACGTCGCACTGTGGCCCACGCTCGCCGCAGCCGCGATCATCGTGGCCGGACAAACCGGGAGCCGGTTCGGCGTGGACCGGCTCCTCAGCAGCCGGCCCGCCGTCGCCCTGGGAGACAACTCCTACGCCCTGTACCTGTGGCACTGGCCCGTCCTGGTGCTGGCGCTCGCCGCCACCGGCGTGGAAACACCGAACCTCAAGCAGGGTCTGGGCATCGTCGCAGCCTCCGTGGTGCTCGCTGTCCTGACCACGCGTTTCGTCGAAAAGCCGTTGCGTGACTGGCGCTGGCCCAAGCTCCGTGCCTGGCGTACCGCCGTCGTCATCATTGCCTGCGGCGCCGTCCTGGCCGGGCCCGTCGCGGTCTGGCAGACGACGCTCACCGCGGAGGAAAGCGCGACGGCGGCTCAGCCGCGCGAGCTGACGCCCGGGGCGTTGGCGCTCACGCCCGAGAATGAGAATTCACCGGCGCCGCGGGCCCGCACCATCCCCGGACCCACCGCGCTGGACAACGACTGGGCGGGAATCGACACGCCGTGCTCCGGTGCCAACGCCACCAGCGATCCCATCCTGGAGGGCTGCCGGCAGGCACTGCCGGAGGAACCGTCCACCAGGCGCATCGTGGTCCTGGGGGACTCGCATGCCCAGCAGTACCTTGCCGCCCTTGCCCCGGTAGCCGCTGCCCGCGGCTGGGAAATCGTCACGCTGCTGATGCCCGCCTGCCGGTTTGGCGCCGAATCAGACACGCGGAACGCCGAATGCAACGCCTACAACCGGGCCAGTTCCGCCTATGTCCTGGAACACCGGCCGGACGCTGTCTTCACCGTGGCATCGCTGACCCACGAGGAAGACCCCTACGAGACCGAAGTGCCCGGATACCTCGACGGCGTGCGGCTGTTCGCGGATGCGGGAATCGAAATCGTGGGGATCCGGGACAATCCGCGGTTCACCTTCAACATGCCGCAGTGCGCCCAGCGGAACGGAGCCGACGCACCGGCCTGCAACCCGTCGCTGGCCGAGTCCCTGGTGGACCCGTCGCCGCTGGAGAACTACCGCGGCAAGCTGCCTGGGCTGCATCTGATGGACATGAGCGACTTCATTTGCGCGCGCGGTGTCTGCCCTGCCGTGGTGGGAAACGTCTACGTCTATAAGGACGACAACCACCTCACCAGGACCTATGTGGAAACCATGATTCCCATGTTTGAACAGCGGCTGCTGGCCGCCACCGGCTGGAGCTGAGCCGCACCACCGGCGCGGCCGTGGGTTTGCTCACATTGCCCGCACGGAATAGGGGGATTGGCGCCGAGGTTCTAATATTTACTCAATACTTTCTGCCCCCGGAGCGCCGACCTGCGCGGTGCTCCTGCAGGATCATCTGCACAGGCCAGTTCCGTAATTACGGGCTGGTCATCGGCTGCAACCCCTACCCGTGACCCAGCAACCAAGGTAAGAGGCGCACTCATGACCGAGCCCGAACACAACCCCTTTGGCCTGATCGGCCTGACCTATGACGACGTCCTGCTCCTGCCGGGCCACACCGACGTCATTCCCTCGGAAGCCGACACGTCTTCGCGGATCTCCAAGCGCATTTCCGTGCAGACCCCGCTGCTCTCTGCCGCCATGGACACCGTGACGGAGTCCCGCATGGCCATCGCCATGGCCCGCCAAGGCGGCCTGGGCGTGGTGCACCGTAACCTGTCCATCGCTGACCAGGCCGACCAGGTGGACCGGGTCAAGCGCAGCGAGTCCGGAATGATCACCAACCCCCTGACCATCCGCCCCGAGGCAACGCTGCGCGAACTGGATGATCTTTGCGCGCATTACCGCGTCTCCGGCCTCCCCGTGGTGGATGAGGACAACCGGCTGCTGGGCATTGTCACCAACCGCGACACCCGGTTTGTGCCGGAGGCTGACTTCCCGCTGCGGCTTGTCAGCGACGTCATGACCAAGATGCCCCTGGTTACCGGGCACGTGGGCATCAGCCGCGAGGAAGCCTCGCACAAACTGGCCACGAACAAGATCGAAAAGCTTCCGCTCGTGGACGAGCAGGGCCGGCTCAAGGGCCTGATCACCACCAAGGACTTCACCAAGGCCGAGCAGTACCCACTGGCCACCAAGGACGATGAGGGCCGGCTCCGCGTGGGTGCCGCCATCGGCTTCTTCGGTGACGGCTGGGAACGCGCCATGACCCTGATCGACGCCGGTGTGGACGCACTGTTCGTGGACACCGCCAACGGCCACTCCCAGGGCGTGCTGGACATGATCCGCAGGCTGAAGTCCGATCCCGTTGCCGCCCACGTGGACATCATCGGCGGCCAGGCTGCCACCCGCGAAGGCGCCCAGGCACTGATCGACGCCGGCGCCGACGGCATCAAGGTGGGCGTTGGCCCGGGATCCATCTGCACCACCCGCGTGGTGGCCGGCGTTGGCGTCCCGCAGATCACGGCCATCTACGAATCGGCCAAGGCTGCCATCCCGGCCGGCGTGCCGCTGATCGCCGACGGCGGCCTCCAGTACTCGGGCGACATCGGCAAGGCCCTGGTGGCCGGCGCCGACACCGTCATGCTGGGCTCGCTCCTGGCCGGCTGCGACGAGTCCCCGGGCGACCTCATCTTCGTCAACGGCAAGCAGTTCAAGTCCTACCGCGGCATGGGCTCCCTGGGCGCCATGCAGTCCCGCGGCAAGAACACCTCCTACTCCAAGGACCGCTACTTCCAGGCGGACGTCTCCGGTGACGACAAGCTGATCCCCGAAGGCATCGAAGGCCGCGTGGCGTACCGTGGCCCGCTGTCCTCCGTGGCATACCAGCTGGTGGGTGGCCTGCGCCAGACCATGTTCTACACCGGCGCCCCCACCATCCCGGAACTGAAGGTCCGCGGCAAGTTCGTCCGGATCACCTCCGCCGGCCTGAAGGAATCGCACCCGCACGACATCCAGATGACCGTCGAGGCGCCGAACTACGGCTCTCGCTAGCCGGTAGCCAACACAGGCGTGCATGAAGAGGAGGCGGGGTCACCCCGCCTCCTCTTGTTTTAAACCTCCGGAGGGTGGGCACAGGCCTGAACGTCGGTGCCCACCCACACGACGCCACTGCAACCCCGAACACCACTAGAACCAACGCACTGGCCGGCGGGGCCAGGTCCGGCTACATCAGCGCCACCCAGCATTAGGCTGATTCCATGTCCCAACCGCGCCATCCGGCGGAACTGACCCCCAAACGCGACCCGCAGAAGCGCCTCGCCCTGCGCCCCTATGCCAAGGCGGTTGCGCAGGTGCTCAGGGTGAGCTTCCGTGCCTCCCCGGGCGCCGTGGTCATGAAGGTGCTCGGGTCCCTGATCTCCGCTGTGTTGCCGCTGGTCACCACTTTCTACGCGTCCCTGACCACGACGGCATTGGCGGCAGCCTATGCGGGGGACGCCGAGGCGGGGCGCCTTGCCATCCTTTACGTCATCGTTACGGCCGCGCTGGGCCTGTTCTGGGGCGCCTTCAACAGCGTGGACCGCTACATCCAGCAGCTGATGAGTTTCAAAGTAGGCGCCATCGTGGGGGACCAGATGTATGAGCGCTTCCTGTCCCTGGAATTCTGGCGCTACGACGACAAAGAAACCGTGGACCTCTATGACCGCGCCAAACGGTTCTCCGACTCCTATGCCCGCGTGCTGGACAGGATTGCCGCGATTTTTACCCAGCTGGTCTCGGTCGTCCTGGCTGTGGGCGCGCTGCTGCTGGTCAGCTGGTGGATCGCCGTCATCGTCCTGGTGGCCATCGTGCCCAGCGTCTACCTGCAGTTCAAGCTGTCGAGGGAACAGATTGCGCACTGGAACACGCAGGTGGACTCCCGCCGCCAGCGCCGCATGATTGAAACCAACCTCCTCCGCCCCCAGCACATCGCCGAGATGCGGCTGTACGGCATCGTTGGCTTCCTGATGGATTTGCGGTCCCGCCTCCGGGACGCCGACGAACGGCGGCGGCTTGATTACCAGCGCCGATACATCCCCAAGCAGCTCGCCGCAGACGCACTGCAGTACGGCGCGGAAGTGGTGTCATTGATCTGGGTGGTGGGCCAGATCATCGCCCGGGCGGCCCCGGTGGGCCAGTTCCTCTACGTCCAGCAGATCGTCAGCCGTGCCCTCTCCACGGCCAACAACCTGGTGTCCTCGCTCAGTTCCATTGATGAAGACCTGGCCAACCTGAAGGACTACGAGCTGTTCATGGCCATGCCCGTGCACTCCGAGCATGCCCCACCCCTCCAGGAGGCCCCACGGGAAGTGGAACTGAAAGACATCCGCTTCACGTACACCGGCAGCGACATCGAAGTCATCAGGGGCATCAGCCTGACCATCCGACAGGGACAGCACATCGCCATCGTGGGGGAAAACGGCGCAGGCAAGTCCACGCTGATCCGGATCCTCGCCGGGCTGTACCGGCCTGATTCGGGACAGGTGCTGCTCGACGGCGTGGACCTCGCCGCCGTCGACGTCACCTCATGGCACCGACACCTGGCCGTGCTCAGCCAGGAATTCCTGAAGTACGAGTTCGCCACGGCGGCCGAGAACATCTACTTCGGTGACGTCGACTCACCTCGGGACGATTCCCGCGTCCGCAAGGCTGCCGCCGACGCCGAGGCGCTCGACTTCATCAACAAACTGCCCAACGGCCTGGACAACCACGTCAGCAACTGGATGGAAGATCCACGCGGCCGGAAGGGCAGCGGTTTGTCCGGTGGCCAGTGGCAGCGCCTGGCCATGGCAAGAAACTTCTACCGGGACGCGTCCTTCATGGTGATGGATGAACCCACGTCCGCCATTGATGCCCTCGCCGAGCACCGCATCTTCACCCGCCTGTTCGCGGACCGCAGCAGCACCATCATCGCCATCAGCCACCGGCTCGCCACCATCGAGAAGGCGGATGTTGTCTACATGCTGGAGGACGGCCGCATCGTGGAGCAGGGCACGCACAAGGAACTGGTTGCCCTGCGCGGCAGGTACTACCGGATGTTCGAGTCGCAGCTGACCGTGGAGGAGCCGTCGGAAACCTAGGTTTCCCTCACCGTGGTGCGCACCTTCGCCACGCTGGGCCGTGGCGGGACGCTGCTGAACCCGAACGTCACGGCGGGTTGGATCGGGGCCAGGGTGCCGGCGTCGGAGCCTTCCCAGCTGACGACGGCGGAGGTTATGTGGTGGAGGTCGGTCACCCCGTAAAACTCCGCCCTTCCACTTCCGGCAGTTCCATACGTTTGGGCACCGGGTGCTGCGAGGGAAGCGACTGGATTGACCGCAGCGAGCCACCGGGGATGGACGGCGACGCGCCGGGGCACTGCCCGCAGCGCTGTTCCCAGCAAGGTCCTGGCTCCCGTGACCGCCCGGACTGCCAGCGGGCCGGCGTCGACATGCAACAGCCCGTCCGCCAACCGTGCCCGGACATCCGCCACGCGCACCTCGTCGAAGCTGTACGTGGCTGCGATGAAACCGGCGACGTCGGCTGTGGGTGCCAGCAGCACGCGATGCCCGGACGGTTGCTGCACCATCACGTCGGCGAACGATCCAAAGGGGGACTCCTGCCACACGCCCACCACGGCGCGCAGCCCGGAGGCAGTGCCGATGCCGGCGATGTGCCCGTCGAAAATCCAGTCTCTGCCCATCACGCCACTGTAGCGGGGAGCGTCCGCCTCACAGCGGCCCGTACGCCGCGTTGCCATGGGGGTCGCGCCAGCCGGCCAGGTCCTCCTCGACTGCCCTCCGAAGCCCTGGGTTGTTCTGCACCCGCAGGCGGAACGACTGCCGGGCCCGGCCCATGACCGTGGCCGGGACGATGATGCACGCGGTCAGGAGGGCCAGCGTCAGTACGTAGCTACCCACCAGGACGGTGACCTCACCGGCGCCCTTCGAAGCGGCAGAGGGCAGGGTGGGAAAAAGGAACGCGCCGACAATGGCCGCCAGGAACGACACCATGCCGATGCCTCCGCGGGCAGATCCGGGGCCACGGGTGATCAGGACCTTGTCGGTCTTGGGCAGGATGGATCGGACCCGATTCCACCCGAAGAGGCCCAACAGCGTGAGGACGGCACCCAGCGGGACAAGGATGAGCGCTGTCGCGGGGTTCCCCGACAAGACGGAGAAGAACGCGCCCGCCAGGGCCAGGACCGGTCCGCCGGCGATCGCCCCGCTCCAGCCGGCAGCCAGGGCGCCTTGGTCATCCGCCAGCTGGCGCAGCCGGGACGGGGCCTCCGGTGGGCTGACCCGGGCCAGTTCGGGGGAAAGCCAATGGTCCAGCGGGTGGACAGGTGCGTCGGCGGGAAAAGGAATGGAATGCGTCATAAGGGAGGGAAACCCAATCGTGAAGTCCGGTCACGGGAGCAATCACGTAAATGCCCCTGGCCAAGGCTACGCGCCAGCTTCGCACCGCCGCCACGGGCAGGGCTGCATGTCGGGACCCGGCCCAGGCAAAGCCACCGAAGCCACTGGGATAACCTAGAGCAGTGACTTATGAGATCGAGATCGGCCGTGGCAAGCGTGGGCGTCGTGCCTACTCCCTGGATGACATTGCAATCGTCCCCAACCGTCGTACCCGCGACCCCAAGGACGTCTCCGTCTCGTGGCAGATTGACGCCTACCAGTTCGACATGCCCGTGATCGCAGCTCCGATGGACTCGGCCATGTCTCCAGCCACCGCCATTGCCCTTGGCAAGCTGGGCGGCCTTGGCGTCCTGGACCTGGAAGGCCTCTGGACCCGGTATGAGGATCCGCAGGCAGTCCTTGACGAAATTGCGGCCCTGGAGGACGAGACCAACAGCCCCGCCGTGACCGGACGGATGCAGGAGCTGTACCGGGCACCCATCCAGCCTGAACTCATCACCTCCCGCCTGGCGGAAATCCGCGAGGCCGGGGTCACCGTGGCCGGGTCCCTGACCCCGCAGCGCACCCAGGAGCACTACAAAACGGTGCTGGCGGCCGGCGTCGACATCTTCGTCATCCGCGGCACCACTGTCTCTGCCGAGCACGTTTCCAAGGACCACGAACCGCTGAACCTCAAGCAGTTCATCTACGAACTCGACGTCCCCGTCATCGTCGGCGGTGCGGCCGGCTACACCCCCGCCCTGCACCTCATGCGCACCGGCGCGGCCGGCGTCCTGGTGGGCTTCGGCGGCGGCGCCACCACCACCACCCGCCGCGCACTGGGCATCCACTCGCCCATGGCCTCCGCCATTTCCGACGTCGCCGCGGCCCGCCGCGACTACATGGACGAGTCCGGCGGCCGGTACGTCCACGTGATTGCCGACGGCGGCATGGGAACCTCCGGTGACATCGTCAAGGCGATCGCCATGGGCGCCGACGCCGTCATGCTGGGCAGCGCCCTGGCCAGGGCAGAAGAAGCACCCGGCAAGGGCTGGCACTGGGGCCAGGAGGCCCACCACACGGAACTGCCGCGCGGCGACCGCGCCAATGTTGGCACCGTCGGCCCGCTGGAGGAAGTCCTCTTCGGACCAGGCCACCACACCAACGGCACATCCAACCTCATTGGCGCCCTGCGCCGTTCCATGGCCACCACGGGTTATTCGGACCTGAAGGAATTCCAGCGGGTCGACGTCGTGGTTTCGCCGTACGCGGGTAACTGACCTGCCGGGGCAGGGCGGGACGGCCGGCGCCGGCCCGCCCTGCCCAAAGCACGCCACGAGCAAGTAGTGTGGGTTTACTACCGGCACTAGAGGCACTGGAGGCGTTCAATGAAGAGTGTTCCTGTAAACGGCGGGGTCCTTGGCCCCGAGGCCAGGGAAGCATCCATCCAGCGGCTGCGCGCCACGACGGAACCCGGCCAGGAACTGGACATCCTGATTGTGGGCGGCGGCATCGTCGGCACGGGGGCGGCGCTTGACGCCGTGACCCGGGGCTTGAGCGTTGGCATCGTCGAGGCCAGCGACTGGGCGGCAGGCACGTCGTCACGCTCTTCCAAACTCATCCACGGCGGCTTGCGCTACCTGGAAATGCTCGACTTCGCCCTGGTCAAGGAGGCACTGCAGGAACGCGGTCTGCTCCTCTCCGAGATTGCCCCCCACCTGGCCCGGCCGGTGCCATTCCTGTATCCGCTCACCAAGCCGTTTATCGAACGCCCCTACGTGGGCGCCGGCATCGCCCTCTATGACGCCATGTCAGTCTCCGCCGGCCACAGCCGCGGCGTCCCGTTCCACAAGCACCTCAGCCGCCGGGGAACCCTCCGGGCCGCCCCCAGCCTCAAGAACGACGCCTTCGTAGGGTCCATCCGGTACTACGACGGCCAGGTGGATGACGCCAAGTACTGCGCCAACCTGATTCGCACCGCCGCGTACTACGGCGCCCATGCCCTGAACCAGATGAAGGTGGTGGATTTCCTCCGCGAAGGCGAACGCGTGGTGGGCGCCAAGGTGGAAAACCGCGAGGACGGGACGCAGTTCAACGTCCGCGCCAAGCAGGTCATCAACGCCACCGGAGTGTGGACCGACGAAACCCAGGCCATGGTGACCGACCGCGGCCAGCTCAAGGTCCGCGCCTCCAAGGGCATCCACCTGGTGGTTCCCCGCGACCGCTTCCAGTCCACGGTGGGCCTGATCCTGCGCACCGAGAAGTCAGTGCTGTTCGTCATCCCCTGGGGACGGCACTGGATCATCGGCACCACCGATACCGACTGGCACCTGGACAAAGCCCACCCCGCCGCTTCCAGCAAGGACATCGACTACGTCCTGGAACACGTCAACCAGGTGCTCAAGCGGCCCCTCACCCGGGAAGACGTCGAAGGCGTCTACGCGGGGCTCCGCCCGCTGCTGGCAGGCGAAAACGACTCCACCGCAAAGCTGTCCCGCGAGCACGTGGTGGCGCATCCCGTCCCCGGGCTGGTGGTCGTGGCAGGGGGGAAGTGGACCACCTACCGGGTCATGGCCAAGGACGCCGTGGATGAGGCCACCCGCACCATGGACGAACGCGTCCCGCCAAGCTGCACCGAAACCATCCCGCTCCTGGGTGCCAGCGGCTTCCGGGCCGCCTGGAACCGCCGCAACCGCACCGCCGAGGAATCCGGGGTCCACGTGGCACGGATCGAGCACCTGCTCAACCGGTACGGATCCATGACTCCCGAGGTCCTGGACATCATCAAGCAGAACCCGGAGCTGGCAGAGCCGCTTCCCGGCGCGGACGACTACCTGCAGGCCGAAGCCGTCTACGCCGCAAGCCATGAGGGTGCCCGCCATGTCCAGGACGTCCTGACCCGGCGCACAAGGATTTCCATCGAAGCCTGGGACCGCGGCGTGTCCGCCGCCCCGGTTGTCGCTAAACTAATGGGTGACGTCCTTGGCTGGAGTGACACGCAGCGTGAAAACGAAGTCCGCCACTACCTTGCCCGCGTGGAGGCCGAACGCCTTAGCCAGCAACAGCCGGACGACGAATCCGCAGACGCCGCCCGCCTGGGCGCGGAAGATATCGTGCCCTTGCGTTGAGGGGCCGTTTGCCCCACTGCTGACCGAAGGGAAACGCCTTGGCGGAACCACTGGACCCGTATGACGCCCACCTGACCACCGCTGACATGGTGATCCTGGAAATGGAGGCGAAGGACAAGACCGACGCCACCAACCAGTTGGCAGAGCGGCTCCACGCTGCCGGGCGCATCTCGGATCTTGACGGGTTCATGAAGAACGTGAACGCCCGGGAGCACCAGCTGGCCACAGGTCTCCCGGGCGGCGTCGGGCTGCCGCACGCGCGCAGCGAATTCGTCTCCCAGACCTCCATCGCGGTCGGTATCACCAAATATGGCCACGCCCTGGACTTTGGGGCCGCCGACGGGCCGGCCACCGTCATCCTGCTGATCGCCACCCCGGCGAGCTCTTTCTCCGACCACCTTGAGGTCCTGGCTACCCTGGCCCGGTCGCTGTCCAAGGAATCATTCCGGGAATCGCTGCGGCGCGCCTACGACGCCGAAGTGATTGCCGAGCTCATCAACTCTAGCCTGGTGTTCTTCGACCACTAGTCAGGTACCCGGGATGGACTCCATGACCGGGAACCACGGCGTTTAGTTGTTCTACAGAAGTACGAAGTACGGTTAAGACGTGTGGAAAACAGCCCTTAAGCCCCGATGGATCGCAGGCTTTATTTTTGCGATCGCGCTCTCCGGGGTCTTCGTGCTGCTAAGCCAGTGGCAGTTCGGCCGCTCCACCCAACCCGAGGTTCCGGTCAATCCCGCCACCGAACAGGTCCAGCCGCTCACCAGTACGCTGCAGCCGGGCGAATTCTTCCGCGGCAGTGTCGCGGACCAGATGGTCACGGCCCGGGGAACATACAGTCCCGACAAGCAGGTCCTGGTTCCGCGCAGGCTCCATGACGGAAAAGCCGGCTACTGGGTCGTTTCTGCCTTCGCGGTGGACGGTGCGCCGGTTCTGGCCGGAGCAGGCGCCTCACCCCAGACCTGGATCCCCGTGGCCCGCGGCTGGGTGTCGCAGCCCGGCGATGCGGCAGCACCGCCGTCGGGCCCTGTGGAACTGACCGGGCGGCTGCTGCCGTCCGAAGCGCCGGTAGCCGGCAAGGCAGCCAAAGCCGGTGAGGCTACGGCCGTCTCAGTGGCGGAACTCATCAACTACTGGGAAGTCAGCAGCTACCCCGGCTTCGTATCCGCCACTGCGGAAGTGGTGGGCGGCCAGGACGTCAGTGCCGCAGCCATACCCGGCAAGCTCCTGCCCCTGGACATCGGCCCGCAGCCGCCGGCGCAGCAGATCAACTGGCTCAACCTGTTCTATTCCATCGAGTGGGTTGTCTTCGCCGGGTTCGCCCTCTTCATCTGGTGGCGGTTGGTCAAGGACGACTACCACCGGGACCTCGAGGAGGCGCTTGACGACGCCGACAGTGACGGCGGCGACGGCCATGACGGACAGCCCCAGCCTCCACAGCAGGCCGAACACGAGCACACTGACCAGCACCAGCAGCCTGACCAGCACCAGCAGCCTGACCAGCACCAGCAGAAGGTACAGCCATGATTGATCCGAAACCGGCCACCCCCTCACAGGCATCGGGCAAGACCTCCGGGAAGAAACGGCGCTTCGGCGGCACTGAGGCCCAGATCCGGTCTGCCTTGAAGTTTTACAAGGTGATGGCGTACCTCACCGGCACCATGCTCCTTCTGTTGTGCGCTGAACTCGTGGCACGGTACGGCTTCGGGCAGTACCTGTTCGCCGGCGGGACCAACGCAGTGACCGGCCAGCCGTTCGGCCTGGGCTTCGCCGACGCGGAACCGCCGGGCGTGCTCAACGGCATGAACGTCTCCGTAACGGTCCTGATCGTGCACGGCTGGATGTACGTGGTCTACCTGATTTCCAACTTCCGGCTGTGGTCCCTGATGCGCTGGCCGTTCCTGAAACTCGTGCTGCTGGCACTGGGCGGGGTGGTGCCGTTCCTGTCCTTCATCGTCGAGAAGAAATTCCACGCCGAGGTTGAGGCCGAGCTGGTCGCCAACCCGCAGGCCCCCCAGCGCTACTGAACGCTGGGCCGGGCCTGGTGCCGGCGCGGCCACCCGCCGTCGAACGTCTGGTGCGTCACAGCGCGGCGTCTCAAGGTGCGCCGGTGCAAGGGCTCAAAGTAGGCTAGTGGGGTGACTACTCCCACTGCATCCCAGACTTCCCAGAAGCCGGTGCTGGTTGTTGACTATGGAGCCCAGTACGCGCAGCTGATTGCCCGCCGCGTGAGGGAAGCGAATGTGTATTCGGAAGTGGTTCCGCATACGTACTCCACCGAGCAGCTCCTGGCCAAGAACCCCGCCGCGATCATCCTGTCCGGCGGACCTTCCAGCGTTTATGCCGACGGCGCCCCCAGCGTGGGTGCCGACCTCTTCGAGGCAGGCGTCCCCGTCTTTGGCATTTGCTACGGGTTCCAGGCCATGGCCAACGCCCTGGGCGGCAAGGTGGACAAGACCGGCCTGCGGGAGTACGGATCCACGGAAACCACCATCCTCGGTGACGGCCGCTCGGTGCTTGAAGGCATGCCCCAGCACCAGAAGACCTGGATGAGCCACGGCGACTCCGTGCACGAAGCACCTGCCGGGTTCGACGTCCTCGCCACCACGGCGGGCGCCGAGGTGGCGGCATTCGCCAACGAGGAAAAGGGCCTCTTCGGCGTGCAGTGGCACCCCGAAGTCAAGCACTCCGCCTACGGCCAGCAGGTACTGGAAAATTTCCTGTTCAAGGGCGCCAAGCTGGAACCCAATTGGACCACCGGCAACATCCTCGAAGAGCAGGTGGAACGCATCCGCCAGCAGGTGGGGGATGCCCGCGTCATCTGCGGCCTCTCCGGCGGCGTGGATTCCGCCGTGGCGGCAGCACTGGTCCAGCGCGCCGTGGGCGATCAGCTCACCTGCGTGTTCGTTGACCACGGACTGCTGCGTGAAGGCGAAGCCGAGCAGGTTGAACGTGATTTCGTGGCGGCCACCGGCGTGAAGCTGTACGTTGCCAACGAACAGGAGCGCTTCCTGTCCGCTCTGGCCGGCGTCAGTGACCCCGAGACCAAGCGCAAGATCATCGGCCGGGAATTCATCCGCGCCTTCGAAGAAGCCGAGCTGGCCATCATTGCCGAGGCCGCAGCCCACGGTGAGAAGATCAAGTTCCTGGTCCAGGGCACCCTCTACCCGGACGTCGTCGAATCCGGCGGCGGCGAAGGTGCGGCCAACATCAAGAGCCACCACAACGTGGGCGGCCTCCCGGAGGACCTGCAGTTTGAGCTTGTTGAGCCGCTGCGGGCACTGTTCAAGGACGAGGTCCGTGCCGTGGGCGCCCAGCTGGGCCTGCCCCAGGAAATCGTCGGCCGGCAGCCGTTCCCGGGCCCCGGCCTGGGCATCCGGATCGTTGGCGAGGTCACCAAGGAGCGGCTGGACCTGCTGCGCAAGGCAGATGCCATCGCCCGTGCAGAGCTGACAGCCGCCGGCCTGGACAACGAGGTGTGGCAGATGCCCGTGGTCCTGCTCGCGGACGTTCGCAGCGTCGGCGTCATGGGCGATGGCCGCACCTACGGCCACCCCATCGTGCTCCGCCCGGTGTCCTCGGAAGACGCCATGACGGCCGACTGGTCGCGGTTGCCCTACGACCTGCTGGCACGGATTTCCAACCGGATTACCAACGAGGTGGACGGCGTCAACCGGGTGGTGCTGGACGTCACCAGCAAGCCGCCGGGAACCATCGAGTGGGAATAGCATCCTAGTGGCCGGCCTCCTTCAACGGGGGCCGGCCGCTGCTTTTTCCCAGCCAATTACTCCGCAATTTCGGGTGCCCCAGTGTTGCGGTCGCTCAAGTCCGGCGCCGAAGCAGCTACTCTCGAAAGTATGCCGGTTTGGTCCAGGACGTCACGTGCAAGCGCAGAAAAGAAGGCAGAAGTGTCAGTTGGTCAAGGCCACCCGGAAGGCTCGGAAGAGCTTCGTAAATGGCTGTCCGGGCTCAAACCCGTCACCGGCGCGGACACCATGCTGCGCTTCACCAAGACGCCCGAAGGTTCCATCGACCTCACCTCGGCGCACCCCTCGGGCCTGGCCCAGCTCATGGCTGGGCGCCGCACACGGCTGTCCACGCTGATCCGTGACCGCCAGCAATATGTGGTGGCTGCCAGGGCGTCGCGCAACATCCGCTCCAAGATCTTCGAGCTCGCCAACGACCGTGGCATCGACGCCGGGTACCTGTCAGCGGGCACCGTGGTGTGGACATCTGCTGTTGGCGGCAAGCCCCAGCGCGTATCCGCGCCGGTCATGCTCACCGCCATTTCCCTCACGGTGCGCCCGGGGGAGGACGACTTCGAACTGCAGCTCACCGAGCAGGCGCAAATCAACCCCGCCCTGGTGCGGCACCTGAAGAACATCCACGGAATCGTCTTCGACGTCAACGCCGTCACCCGCCTGGCCTACAGCACCGCCCGGTTCGATCCGCAGCCCGTCCTGGACCGCCTGGCCACCCTGATCCGGCCCATCCATGGCGCTGAAACCCAGCACAACCTGCTGGTCTCCACCTTTGCAGACCTTTCCGGGAACCTTGACGATCCCTGGATCAACGACTCCCACCCCATCGTCTCCGCGCTGGCCACAGCCGCCGGCGGCGAGGTGGTGGAGGTCCAGGATCCGGACCCGGCCCGCTTCCCGCACCTGGATGAGAGGGACCCCAAGGACGAGCTGCTGCTGCTGGACGCTGACACGGACCAGCAGTACGTGGTCGATGCCGCCCGGGCCGGGGACTCGCTGGTGGTCAGCAGCCCGCCGGGTACCGGCCAGACCCAGACCGCCATCAACACCATCGGCGCCTTGGTGGATGCCGGCAAGACCGTCCTGGTGGTGGGCGATCGCCGCGCCAGCCTGAACGAGGTGTCCGGCCACCTGGAGTCGCTGGGGCTTGAGTCCATCCTTTTCCAGCTGACGGGCAACGTCACAGCGCAGCAGCTGAAGGGCCAGCTGGTCCGGGCAATCGTGCGCAATGAGAAGTCCCTGGAACCGCAGTTGGGGAACCTCCACACCACCCTGACCGAACACCGGCACGCCCTCATGGACCACGTGGCATCGCTGCACAACGTCCGTGAACGCTGGGGCTGCTCGCCGTACCAGGCCATGCAGTCGCTGGCCGAACTCACCTCCATCCACCCCGCCCCGGCCACCACCGTCCGGCTCAAGCGGAGCGTCCTGGACAATATCCGGGACCGGGAAGAGCTGGCCGGGAGGCTCCGGCGGGCCGCCGAACTGGGCAGCTTCAGCCAGGCCGCCACCACCAGCCCCTGGCACGGCGCCAGGCTGCTGACGCGCAAGGAGACGGAGGAAGCCCAGGACCTGGTCCGCTCCGTGGCGAAGAGCCTTCCCGCCCTGCGCGCCCGGATGGACGCTGTTGCCGAACATGCCGAAATCCGCTTGGGCGGATCCTTCGCTGAGTGGGGTGAGCAGCTGGAGTTGCTGGTTGCCGTCCGCGGCAGCCTGGACAAGTTCACCCCGGACATCTTCGACCGGCCCGTGACGGACCTGATCTCAGCCACCGCGCCGTCGTCCTGGCGGCGTGAGCGCGGCATTGAGCTGACCGCCATGCAGCGCTCCAGGCTGCGCCGGGTGGCCAAGGAATACGTCCGCCCGGGCGTCCACATCGCGGACCTGCACTCGTCCCTGGTGCTGGTCCAGGAACAGCGCGCCCTGTGGGCTGGCTATGCCACCACCCAGCGCCATCCCGCCGTGCCCTCCGGGCTGGCCGAGATGAACGCCATGTACCGGTCCCTGGACCAGGAGCTGGCACAGCTGGGAGAAGCGCTGCGGCATACCGCGGACGGCGGGGATCTCGCCACCGTTCCGTACGCTCAGCTGATGGACCGGCTGGAACGCCTGGTGGCGGACACCGACACGCTCAAGACCCTGCCCGAGCGCACGCTGCTCATCGAGAACATGCGCGAACACGGCCTGGGTGAGCTCCTGGCCGACCTCGCCGACCGGGAGGTTCCGGAAGGATCCGTCGCCGCGGAGCTGGACCTGGCGTGGTGGCAGTCCGCGCTGGAGGCGATGATCAGCGGCGACGATTACCTGGCCATGTCCGACGGTGACGCCCTTCGCCAGCTGGAGGCCGAGTACCGGCTGGCGGACAATGCACACATCGCCAGCGGCGCCGCCCGCCTGCGGTGGGATCTCGCCGAGCGGTGGCGCACGGCCATTGCAGCCCAGCCACGCCAGGCTGACCTCCTGCGCAGCCTGCTCAAGGACGGCCGGGTCTCATTGGCTTCCCTCACCGCGCAGGCGCCCGAGCTGATCGGCACTCTGGTTCCCGTCTGGTCGGTCAGCCCCTACCTGATGACGGGCCTGCTTCCCGCCGAACAGCACTTTGACGCCGTGGTCATCCTTGATGCCGAGGCCACATCCCTGCAGGCCGTCCTGCCGTCGATTGCCCGCGCGCGCCAGGTCATTGCCTTCGGTGACCCGCGCATTGCCACCCCCCGGACCTTCACTGTGGGAGTTGAACGGCTTGCACCCGGTGAGTCGGCACACCACCGCGTCGAGAGTGCATACACCGCACTGTCCGCCGTGCTGCCCGTATGGCGGCTCAACGTGGTGTACCGCGCGGTGGACGAGGACCTGGTACTGCAGCTCAGCAAGAACTTCTACGACGGCGGACTGCGCCGGCTGCCGGAGGGCCAGTCCGCGACAGGCCTGGACCGGTCCCTGCTGGTGGAGTACTTGCCGGACGGCACCGGCCTGCCCAGTGCCGATCACGAGGGCGTCGAGTCTGTGGTGGCCGAGGTCAACCGGGTGGTGGAGCTGGTGTTTGAGCACGCCCGCCTGCGTCCCCGGACCTCCTTGGCGGTGGTCACTGCCAGCCTTCGGCACGCCGCCAGGATCGGTGAGTCCATCAGGCTGCAGCTCTCCAACCAGCCAGGGCTGGCCGGCTTCTTTGGCGCCGGCCCGGAGTCCTTCCGCGTGGTGGACCTGGAACGCGCCCAGGGCCTGGTCCGTGATCACGTCATCTTCTCGCCTGGATTCGGACGGACCCCGCACGGCCGTGCGCTGCACAACTTCGGGCCGCTGTCTGCTGACGGCGGCCGGGAGAAGTTCGCCCTGGCCATGACCCGTGCCCGCCGCTCCCTGCACGTGCTCACGTGCTTCCGCCCCGAGGACCTGGACCACACCCGCCTCACCCATGGGGCCGTGGACCTCTACGCTCTGCTGGACCGGGAGCTCTCCGGCAACACGGATCTGGGTACCCCCGCGTCCCGGGCCGCTGCCAGCGAACAGGCTCTCGGAGCGGACCCTCTGGTGGCTGACCTCGGGGACAGGCTGCGTGCCCGCGGCGCCAGGGTCTGGCACCAATACGACGGCGCCATCGATGTGGTTGCTGCTGCCGATCCGTTGAACACCATGGGCCAGGACGACTCCGACATTCCACGGCCCGTCGCCATCGAGTCCGATGGCACTGCGCAATACCGCACCATGAGCGTGCGGGAACGCAGCAGGCTGCGGCCGCAACTGCTGGAACGCCTGGGCTGGCGGTACATGCCGCTGTGGACCATCGAAGTGTTCACGGATCCCTCCTCCTGCGCAGACCGCATTGCCGGTTACCTGGGCCTGGAGAAGATGGTGCTGCCCGGCAGGTCCAGCCACTCCGCCGGCTTCCTTGACGACGACGTTGACCAGGCGCTCAATGGAATCGGCGCCGCACCCGCTGCCGGGGCTTCCTACCAGCACGGTACCTCCGGCACGGAAAAGGACGCTGACGGTGAAAGCCAGGAGGCGGAGCCCGTGACCCAGGATGAGGAGCCTGCAGAAGACAGGCGCGAGGATGAAGCCCACGAGGAAGACATGACCCAGGACGAGACCAAGAGCGGCCCGACGGAGACTGCCGGTGGCAGCGATGTGTCCGAAGCGGCTCCGACATCTGCTTCGGCATCCCGAACGGCTGCCGCCGGCGCCGGTGGCATCCTGCCGAGCAAGGCCGCCGAGGATGATGCCCGCACCTGGGGTGACCGGGAAGACGACCACGATGCGTGGCTGAAGGAACAGAAGCCCCCGCACTGGGGCTGACCGGCGGCTGGTCATTGAGGTCCCACCAGGACGAAGAAGAGCTTGCCCTGGGTGGAGGCTCCGGCCAGGCGCGCTGACTGTTCAGCGGTGGCCGCCACCACGATCAGGCCGTCGGTCTCCGTGGTACCGAGCCACTGTCCGCCTTGTCCGCCTTTGTGGGAGGTCCACAACACGGGGACGGCTGATGCCAGTACCTGGGAGGGGGCCTGCTGGTCGAACCCGTTGGCCGAGGTGAGCACCACGTTGACCAGCTGTCCGGGGGAGACCAGCTGGATGGACGAGGCGTCAGCCATGCGCAGCGGAACCGCCGCAGAACCGGGCGGTGCACCCGCCAGGAGCCCCGGACCCACCAGCTGGGCGTCGGTGAGGAGCTGGCCCTTGCGCATGGGTGCGGCCAGTTGCTTGCCCGTGGCAGCGCCATGGTTTCTGAGGAAGCCGTCGGCCAGCATGCCAGGGGGCACTTCGACGCGGACCACGTCCGCTTCAGCCAAGGCGGCCCCGGCAGGGAGATCCCGGGCCGCGGCCAGGGCCTGGGCCGTAGCGGGCGGGGCGGGCGTGAGTTGGTGGACGGCCACGGCGGCGGCCGCGCACAACAGCAGGGCAGCGGCGAGCCGGCGGTTGCGGCTCAGCCAGCCGGCAACGCGGGCGTGCAGGGGGCGGCTGCTGTGGTTGCGGCCGGTGCCTGGACGGCGCCGGCGTTGAAGTAGGGGCATGCCCCCACGCTAAATTCGGACCGCCCCACAGCGGAGCCGGAAAATGCCCTATGTGGACAAAAGCGGCCGGACGCTGGAACGCGCCGGCCGCCGTCGTGAAGACTGGCCTGTTTCAGCCCGCGGCGGGCGCCGAAGCGGCAGGTGCTGCAGCAGGGGCAGCCGGTGCGGCAGCGGGTGTGGCCGGGGCGGGGGAGACGGAGCTGCCCTTGGAGTCGCGGGAGTCCGTGCGGTAGAAGCCCGAGCCCTTGAAGACGACGCCGACGCTGTTGAACTTCTTGCGCAGCGTGCCCTGGCATTCAGGGCAGGATGTCAGGCTGCTGTCCGAGAACGACTGGACGATGTCGAAGGCGTGGCCGCAATCCTTGCAGGCGTAAGCATATGTGGGCACTGGTGCTCCTCCTCATGGGCAAACGAGAGGTCCCGCGCTGCCACCTGGTAAACCATTAGCAGTCACAGGGCCTGAGTGCTAATTCTATCACTGCGCCCGGGGTGCCCCGGAGTCAGGCGCCACCCGCGAGCGGCAGGTATCCGGACGGCGCAAGGACCGCCGGAACCGGCCGGTCGAATTCCTCCGCGGGAATCCGGCCCGCGGGCAGCAATTCATCGTCGTAGATAACAGCGGCCAACGGAATTTCCTTCCCGGCGGCAGCAAGGTGTCGCAGGAATTTGTCGTAATAGCCGCCCCCTTGGCCGATCCTGTTGCCGGCGCGGTCCACCGCCGTGGCGGGAATGAACAGCACGGCAGCGTCGCCGGCTGTTTCGGGACCATACCGGCGCCCCGCCGGCTCCAGGATGGGGGCGTACTTACTGGGCTCGAAGCCGGTGTCCGGAGTCCAGAACACCCAGCTCAACTCCCTGCCGGGTTCGCACACCGGAAGCAGGACCTGGTGCCCACTGTGGTGGAGGGCATGGATAAGCGGGAGGGTAGGAGGTTCCTTTCCCACGCCCAGGTAGACGCAGGCTATCCCGGGACGGCCTTCGGTTACCGATTCCGCCCAGGCGGCGCCATGGGTTGCCAGGGCCACGCCCGCAGCGTCCAGCTGGTCCGGTGCCAGGACCGCCCGCCGGGCCCGGTGTGTACTCCGGATATGGTCCTTGGCGGCGATTGCCTCTGGCAGCATGTTGTCCTTTCCGGGGCGCTCCTGCGCTACACCTTGGACACCGGAGCAGTCCTTCCGCCGCGGTGGTTACTGAATACTTGACGCTGACGTTAGATTAGTCCGGTGAGCACCAGTAAACCCAGAGTCCGCAAAGCCGTCATTCCCGCAGCGGGCCTGGGCACCAGGTTCCTTCCTGCCACCAAGGCCATGCCCAAGGAAATGTTGCCCGTCGTGGACAAGCCTGCCATCCAGTACGTGGTGGAGGAAGCCGTCCATGTGGGCCTCAACGACGTGCTGATGATTACCGGCCGTAACAAGCGGGCCCTCGAGGACCACTTCGACCGGGTGCCGTCCCTCGAATCAACCCTTGAAGACAAGGGCGACACCGAGAAGCTAGCCTCCATCCAGGCGGCCAGCCAGCTCGGTGACATCCACTATGTCCGGCAGGGCGACCCCCATGGCCTGGGGCATGCCGTGCTGCGGGCCAAGCAGCACGTAGGCAATGAAGCCTTCGCGGTCCTGCTGGGCGACGACCTCATCGATGCCCGCGACGAACTGCTCAGCATCATGATCGACGTGCAGGCGAAAACCGGCGGGTCCGTCGTCGCCCTCATTGAAGTGGATCCGTCCCAGATCAGCGCCTACGGCTGCGCTGACGTGGAGGCGATCGACGGCGAGGAGTACGTCCGCGTCAACCGGCTGGTCGAGAAGCCCTCGCCTGAGGAAGCCCCGTCAAACCTGGCCCTGATCGGGCGTTACGTCCTGCACCCCGCAGTCTTCGAGGTCCTCGAGCACACCGCACCTGGCCGTGGCGGCGAAATCCAGCTGACCGATGCCCTGCAGGAACTCGCCTCCGGTGACGGCGAAGGACACGGCGTGTACGGCGTCGTGTTCCGCGGCCGCCGGTACGACACCGGGGACAAGCTCAGCTACCTCAAGGCCTGCGTGCAGCTGGCCATCGACAGTGATGACCTGGGCCCGGGCCTGCGGGAATGGCTGCCGGGCTTCACCGCCGGCCTCTCCCGGTAGCGCCGTGCGCACTGGTCCCATCTGGCCAGCCACCCTTGAGTGCGGCGACCTGGTCCTGCGGCCCATCAGGTACCGCGACAAGAACGAATGGACGGAAGTCCGCTCGCGGAACAGCGAGTGGCTGGCGCCGTGGGAGGCCTCCAACCCGGATCCGGCCGGCGGGCTTCCCAGCTACCGGCACATGGTCCGCTCGCTCAATAGGCAGGCCGCGCAGGCCACCGCACTGCCTTTCCTCATTACCGAATGGCGGCCAGGCCTGCGGAACCCCGCCATTGTGGGCCAGCTGACGGTGTCCTCCATAGTCTGGGGCTCTGCCATGATGGCCACCCTGGGCTACTGGGTGGACCAATCCCGTGCCGGCCACGGGATCGCCCCCACCTCCGTGGCACTGGTGACGGACCACTGCTTCCGGACGCTTGGCCTGCACCGGATGGAAATCAACATCAGGCCCCAAAACGGACCCAGCCTGCGGGTAGTGGAAAAGCTGGGGTTCCGCGACGAAGGGTACCGCCCCCGCTACCTGCACATTAACGGCCAATGGGCGGACCACCGGTCATTCGCGTTGACATCGGAAGAGGTGCCGGAAGGCCTGCTGGGCCCGTGGCTGGCGGCTCGCCGGTCATAAATCCATCGGTTTGCCAGAGGGGACACGACACACCGCACCTAATGCGGCCTGAGCAGGCATGATGCTCATACGGTTTTGAGTGTGGACTTCCCCCTTAGCAGCTCAGTGATCCTTGTGGTTGCCGTCGCGCTCTGGATTGTATGGGTTGCCCCCTACGTCCTCCGGAACCGCAGGCGCCAGTTCCGGCCCGCCGGCGACTTCCTGGCAGACGCCCCCGCCGATGAGGGGCCGGATGCACATGCCGGCCAGGTCCTGAACATCGCCGCCCAGCAGGAGAACGCCATGGAACCCAGGAAGAGTGCGGCACCCACCGCCGGCACTGCAAACACCCCACCGGCGGCGCCGTTCCGCATCCGGTACAGCCGAACCGCCTTGGCCCTCGTGGGACTTCTCTCCCTGGTGACCGCGTTCATCTCCGGCGTCCTGGTTCCTTTCGGTATCGGATCCGCTGCCCTTCCGCTTACCTGCACTCTGGTGACCGTCGCGTCGGTGGCATTGCTGCGCTGGCTCGCCCTCCGCGACCGCAAAGCGAAGGTAGACGCCGCCTTCCGCTCGGCCATGAGCGCTCCGGCGCGCCGCCCGGAATATGCCGCCGCCACGCCGTCAGCACCTGACGCCGCCCCGGCGCGCCCGGACAACCCTCTTTTCGATGCCGAAGCAACCGAACCAAAGGCGAAGCCGCTGACGGTCATGGAGCTCCGTGAAGCAGCGCTCGCCGTCGCTGCAGCCGCCGGTGACACCAGCGCAGCCGCAGCCGCCCCGGTCGTCCCCGCCGGAACCCCCTGGGAACCGGTGGAGGTCCCCAAGCCCGTTTATGTGGAAGCTCCCAAGGCTGAGCGCCCCGAGCCGCAGCCATTGGAACTTCCCGAAGCGCCGAAAGCTGCCGGCAAGCCTTCCCTGAAGCAGGGCGCGTCGGCGCCGGCGGCAGGTTCGGCTGCTGCCGCCGAGGCGCAGCAGCTGTCCAAGGCACAAAGCGCACTCAGCAACCTCGACGACGTCCTGCAGCGCCGCCGCGCGTAAGGGGCACCCGCCCAGGCCGCAGGGGGCGCCCGGAAGCCCCCGCGCGCCAATTGGCGTTAGGCCGGGAAAATTTGTAGCCTAAGGGCACCGGTTCCGCGCCGGCGGGCACCAGCCCGGCAGACCGCGGGATATCCGGGGCTATAGCTCAGTTGGTAGAGCGCTTCGTTCGCATCGAAGAGGTCAGGAGTTCGAATCTCCTTAGCTCCACAGAAGTTGGTCGGCGAATCGCTGGCGAATGCCCAATCCATTCCACGGGGGCAGGCCTAGAGTTGGGCCCATGGGAATCATCATCGGCCTTCTGGTCATCTGGCTCATCCTGTCCATCGTCGGCTTCGTGGTGAAGGGCCTCCTCTGGCTCGCCATCATCGGCCTGGTCCTCTTCGTCGCCACCGGCGTCTGGGGCTGGCTGAAGCGTAAAACCAACGCCTGACACCATCCGCGCCGGCCTGCCCAACCTTATGTTGGGCAGGCCGGCGCTGTTTTCCCAGCTGCCAAAGGACCCTGTCCTGCCGGGATCCGCGGATCCATGCTGTCTGCATGAGCCTCACAGAGCCGGCCGCCGGTCCCACCCCGCTGGTCCCGCCGGTCCGCCGGAACAATGCCGCCAACCGCGTACTGCATCCGGACCGGCCCTGGATTCGGACCGTCCGGATCCTCGCCGGGCTTTACATGCTCGCGGCGCTCGTCCAGAAGACCGTGGACGCCACCCTTCCCGGCAACGATGTGGACATTCCCCAGCTGTACTCAGAGTTCACTGTCCAGGCAAACCTTGCCCTGGCGCTTGTCTGGATTGTTTCGGGGAGCCGCCGGCGGAACCTGTTGCCGCGCTGGTGGGACCATCTCTTCGGCGCCCTGGTCCCTGGTCATGACGGGATTGATCTATGTGGTGCTGGTGGCTCCGCCGGGGGAGCCGTGGTGGAGCTGGGATCTGTACTGGCCACAGATGGTCCACCACCGCCTCGCCCCGCTGCTGGTGGCCCTCGACTGGCTCCTGGTGACGCGGACGGTGCAGGGTACCTGGGGACGCCCCTTGGCTTGGCTGGTCTACCCGGGGGCCTTCCTGGCGTTTTCCTGGGGCCGCGGCGCCCTGGATGGATGGTACGTCTACGACTTCCTGGATCCCACGCTCGACGGCGGCTGGGCGAGGGTCTTTGTTGCCACCGCCCAGGTGCTGGTTGCGTTCCTGGTTGTCTCGGTGCTTGTCCACGCAGCGGGAAACGCCCGGTCAGCGCTGGCGGCCGGCAAGGGCGGCCGGGTGCGAGACCCCTAGAGCCAGCCCTTCTTCTTGAAGATTCCATACATCAGGGCCCCGGCAGCAACCATGAGAATCAAGGCGTAGGGATAACCGAGGGCCCAGTGGAGCTCGGGCATGCTGTCGAAGTTCATTCCGTAGATGCCGGCCACGAACGACGGCGCGAACAGGATGGCTGCCCAGGACGAGATCTTCTTGACCTGCTCGTTCTGCTCGGCGCTGGCCTCATTCTGCCGGTTGGCTGTCAGGGTGCCATCCAGGGTCAGGGCGTTCTGCAGCAAATCCCGGAACGAGTCAGCCCGGGAAATGACCCGTTCCACGTGGTCCTCCACGTCGCGCAGGTTGTGGCGCAGTTCGGTTTCCACCTGGTACTTCTCGAAACCCCGCTTCAGCTGGTCCAGCATTTCGGGCAGCGGGTGGATGGCGCGCTGGAACTGGATCACTTCACGGGCCAGTTCATAGATACGCCGCGAGACTGAAGAATCGCCGCTGAAGAGCTGATCCTCGATTTCGTCGATGTCGTTCTCCAGGCCGGCCACCACAGGCGCATAATCATCCACCACGCGGTCCAACAGGGCGTACAGAACCGCCTCGGGTCCGTGCTGGAGGAGGTCCGGGCGTGCTTCCAGCCGCTGCCTGACCCGGGCGACGCCGGCCGTTTCCGCGTGCCGTACCGTCACCACAAAGTTCTTCCCGGTAAAGACGTGGAGTTCACCGAACTCCACGGTCTCATCCACGTCCAGGTACCGGGCCGGCCGCAGGACGGTGAACAGGTTGTCGTCATAACGCTCCAGCTTGGGCCGCTGGTGGGCCGAGACGGCGTCCTCCACGGCCAGGGCATGGAGCCCGAATTCGTTGGCTACTGCCGCCATTTCCTGTTCGGTGGGGCGGTAGAGCCCAATCCATGCCATGCCGCCGTGCCGGGCCAGCGTCTCGAAGGTCTGCTCAAGGCTGTCCGGCTCGGCGTGGCGGACGCCGTTGACGTAGACGGCGTTATCGATGATGGTCATTCAGGAAATCTTATCCGGGTCGGCAGTACCGCTAAGGCCACTGATGAGCGGCTCGGTGCGGTAGGGGATATGCGTGTGCAGGGCCAGGACGGTCTCTGTCCGGATAACCCCCTTGATCCTCAGGACCTTCCGAAGGGACGACTGGAGGTTGTGGGTGTCGGTGGCCACCACGCGGCACCACACGTCGCCGCGGCCGGAAATCTCGTGGACTTCGAGGACCTGCGGGATGAGCCGCAGGGCCGCCACCACGCCGTCGAGTTCGCGGTGGGAGACCTCAATGGTCACAAACGCCACCACGTCGTAGCCCACTGCCTCAAGGTCGACTTCACGGCCGCCAGGGCTCAGGACGCCTGTGCGGAGCAGGCGGCGCACCCTTGACTGGGCCGTGTTGCGGGCGATGCCCAGGGAGTCGCTGAGCTCTCCGATCTGGATCCGGGGATCCCTGATGAGGGCCAGGAGAATCTTCAGGTCCAGTGGGTCCAAGGTGTTCAAGATCGTCACTTTCCATCACGCGAGCATCCGCAAATTGATGATTTTGCGCAATTACCCGCCGGATAAATGTTGGATCGCGCAGCCGTGCCGCACTCTTGAATCATCATAGTTATATCCGCGCCGGGCTCCCACAAGGACCACCCGCCGCGGCAACCCTAAGGCGGCACGATGACGGTCTTCAGCGAACTGCGCATGCGCCCGGCAATGGCCACGCCCCGCGGGTGGAATGCTTCCACCACCGCGCGGCTGGTAATTTCCGGGGCGGTGATCTTCATGCTGCTGGTGGGTGCCAACCTGGCCACGCCGCTCTACCCGCTGCTGCAGGCAAACCTGGGACTGTCCAGCCTGGAAGTGACCGCGGCCTTTGCCAGCTACGTCCTGGCGCTGGTGGGGACGCTGCTCCTGGCGGGCCACTGGTCCGACCATATCGGCAGGCGCGCAGCGCTCCTGGTCGCGGTGCTGACCGGGCTGGCGGGTGGCGGAATCTTTGCCGAAGCCCATTCGCTCGCCGGCCTCTGCGCCGGACGGGCCCTGCAGGGCATCGCTGTTGCGCTTGCCACCGGAGCCAGTGCAGCCGCCCTGCGTGAGCTGCTTCCCTCCCGGCCGGAATGGGCATCGCGCTTCACCCTGCTGGCATCCTCAGGCGGAGTGGCGGCCGGCCCGGTCATCGGCGGCCTCCTGTCCCTACTTCCCGGTGCCACGACAGCCCCGTATGCCGTCCATTCCCTGCTGCTCGCCGGCCTCCTGCTCCCGCTGTACCTGATCCGTGCCCGCCCGGCCATCATGGTGCCCGCCGCGTCCCGGCCCCTGCATGCCCTTGCCCCGCGGCGGCCTTCCGTGTCACGCCAGGCGCGGGGCCCCTTCTGGCTCGCATCCGGCGTCGGCTTCCTCAGCTTTGCCGTGTTTGGCTTCTCCCTGTCACTCGCTCCGGGCTACTTCGCCCAGGTGCTGGGCACGGACTCCCGGCCGCTGATCGGCGTCCTTGCGGGACTGCCGCTGGGCGCATCGGCATTGAGCCAGCTGGTGACTGTGCGCGGGCGCCTGACCGTGCCGGCCGGCTTGGCGGTCCTGGGCGTCTCCGTCCTGCTGCTGGGGGCCGCAGGGGCATGGCACAGCCCCGTAATGCTGGTCAGCGCGGCCATCGCCGCCGGGGTTGGCCAGGGGCTGGCGTTCAGGACCGTCTTCAACGATGTGGCAGCCAGGGTGGAACCAGCCCGGCACGCGCAAATCATCAGCACCGTCTACGTCATCACGTATCTGGGAAGCGCGGTGCCGGTCCTGGGCCTGGGCTGGGCCGGCGCGGCTTTCGGCATGGCGGCGGCTGTGCAGGGCTTCGTCCTGGTGTGCGGCGCAGCGGCGCTCCTGCTGGCAGCCGCGACCATGGTGCAGGCGGCACGGCGGCAGTCCGCCGCCTAATCAGTTCCCCGGACGCCAAGCCCCTGGCCGGGGACTGGAAGCGGCCTTGGAAGCGGCCCTGGACGCCCGCCCTGTCCTAGTCCGGAAGCGGGCCGTGATTGCCTTGGATGTGTTCGAAGACGAGGGTGGTTTCGGTGTGGCCCACCACGGGGTCGGTGGCCAGGTTGTCCAGCACCCAGTCCCGCAGGTCCTCGGTGCTTCCGACGGCGATGTGCAGCAGATAGTCCACCGAACCCGAGGTGTGGAACGTGGAGAGCACGGCAGGCAGGTGCGGCACGCGCGCGGTGAAACGGTCGATCTGGTCCCTGTCGTGGGCGCGGAGCCGGACGGCCACCAGTGCCTGCACGGACCTCCCGATGGCTGACAGGCTCAGCTTCGCTTCATAGCCCTGGACAATGCCGCGCTCCGACAGGGCACGGGTCCGCATGAGGGCTGTGGATGGCGCGATGCCCACCATTTCGGCAAGCTGTTTGTTGGAGATCCGCGCATCCGCCACCAAGGCCGCCAGCAGGCGCTCGTCGATGGCGTCCAGCGGCTCCACATGCCCTCCGGGGCGGGCGTTCCTTGCGTTCGTGCTCACTGCGGTTCCTTCCAAATGGTCTTGGTTCATCCTAGACCGCAGAATCATTGCGGCACGGTCAGTAGGCGCCCGTTTTGCCGAACATCCACACGCTGGAGGCCGCGGAGGAAGCCGGTTAATTCGCCACGGAGACGATTCAGGGGGCGTGCTCTCTTGTGGGATGGACGACGGCGACAGTTGCGGCGGTCAGGCATGCCAAGACCATGACGGCTCCCGCAAGTGCGTTCCAGCCCCAGGCCTGGAAGACCAGGCCGCCGGCCCAGCCCAGCAGGCTGGAACCCAGGTAGTAGGCGAGGTTGTACAGGGACGCGGCCTGTGCCCGGCCCTGCCTGGCGATGGCACCCGTCCAGCCGGAACCGATGCTGTGGGCGGCGAAGAAGCCGCCTGTGAAGACCACCAGCCCGGCGAGAATCAGGACCAAGGACGGGGTGAGGGTCAGGGCCAGGCCGGCGAGGGCCAAAGCAAGTCCTGCCAGGAGCACGTTCCGGCGGCCGTACCGCGTGGTCATCCCCGCGGCCCAGCGGGAGGAGAAGGTGCCGGACAGGTAGGCCAGGAAGATCAGGCTGATCACCGTTGCCGGAAGGCCGAAGGGCTCGCCGGACAGCCGGAAGCCCAAGTAGTTGTACACGGCCACGAACCCGCCCATCATCAGGAACGCCTGGGCGTACAGGGCCAGCAGCCTGACATTGCGCAGGTGGGCGCCAAGCGTCCGGACCGCGCTGCGGAGGCCGGCGGCCGGGGCAGGGATGAAGCCCCGTGCGCGGGGAACAAGGGCAAGGAAGGCGACGGCGGCAGCGGTCGCCAGCAGTGACACGGCCAGCGCTGCCGACCGCCATCCCCAGAGCTCGCCCACCGGGCCCGCCACCAGCCGCCCGGACAGTCCCCCCAGGGTGGTGCCGGCAACGTAGCTTCCCGCGGCGATGGCGGCGTGGGCTTTGCTGACCTCCTCATTCAAGTAGGCAATGGCGACGGCGGGTATGCCGCCCAGGGCCATTCCTTCCAGCAGGCGCAGGACCAGGAGCATGGTGAAGCTGGTGGACATCGGGACCAGCAGCCCCAGGAGGGTTGCCGCGGTGATGCCCCACATCATGGCCTTCACCCGGCCAATCCGGTCCGCCAGGAAGGACCAGGGGATCACCGTGGCGGCAAGGCCCATGGTGGCGAGGGAGATCGTGAGTGCTGCCTCGGCTGCAGAGATGCGCAGGTCTGCCGCCAGGAGGGGGAGGACCGCCTGGGTGGAGTAGAGCTGGGCGAAGGTGGCCACGCCCGCGCAGGACAGCCCGGCCAGGATGCGTCCATAGGCCCTGGATCCCTTGGCATGGCCGGTCCAGAGGTGCGGCGCGTCCGTTCCGGCGCTTGCGTGCTGAGGCATCGTGTCAGCGTAGTGCGGCCCTGATGAATGCTTCCAATGCATGCCTCATGCGAAACTGATAGCAAAAATGGATCCTTGGCACAGGGAGGCCACCATGGAACCGGACCGTAAACAGCTGGCCCAGCTGCTGCCCCTGCTGCCGGTGCTTGCCGAGCTGGGCCGGACGGAGCACGTCACGGAAACGGCGGAACTGCTCGGAGTACCCCAGTCGACGGTGAGCCGGGCGTTGGCGAGGGCCAGCACCGCCGTCGGTACCGAACTCCTGGTCCGGGACGGCCGGGGAGTGCGCCTGACTCCCGCCGCCCGCACCCTGTTGCCCTACATCGAACAGGCGCTCGCGGAGTTCCAGGCCGGCCTGGACCTGGTGCGCAGTGAGTCCGAGGTGGTCCGGGGCACCGTGGCCGTGTCCTTCCAGCACACTTTCGGTGAGGCCACGCTCCCTTTGCTGATCAGTGCCTTCCGTGCCCGGCATCCGGGAACCGGCTTCCGGCTCAGCCAGGGCGCCCGGAATTCCTGCCTCGAGGAGCTGTCTGCGGGGGAAGCGGACCTGGCCCTCACGGCACCGGTGGCCCCGCCCGGCAAGAACCTCGACTCGGCGCCGCTGTACCGCGAACCGCTGCGCCTTGTGGTGCATCATTCCCATCCGCTCGCGCGGCAGCGGCTGGCCCGGGTGGCTGACATCCGGACGGAGCCCGTGGTGGTCCTGGGGCCTGGCTACGGGCTGCGTTCCCTGACCGACGCGCTGTTCCGCGAAGCCGGGTACCGCCCGCGGATAGCCTTCGAAAGCCAGGATTCGCACACCGTCCGTGGCCTGGTCTCTGCGGGCCTGGGCGTCAGCATCCTTCCCCCCGGTGGCGACGCTCCCGGCCGGACTCCGCGTCCTGAGACCGGAGACCTTGGGTGGGTGGAGGTCCCGCTGGATTCAGAACTCGCCTTCCGGGAAGTCGGGGTCAGCTGGCGGCGCCGGAAACCGGAAAGCGAGCCGGTTCCTGCCAGGCTGTTCCGTGAGCTGGTGGTGGGGCAAGGTCCGCGACTCCTCGCCGGGCTGGTCACCGGGGCCGGGCGCTGACTACAGGACAACGTCCGACGGGGGGGCTGCCGCGCTTCCGGTGCGGCGTCAACCATCGCGCGGCAAGTACCCTTGTGACGTGGCAAACACCCAGAACCCTTCAGTCGCCCCTCCCGCCCACGCAGCAGGCCCAGGCCATCCCCTGCACGGCATCACCATCGGGCTGGACATCGGCGGAACCAAGACGCACGGCATCCGGTTCGAAAACGGCCTCCCCGTGGCTGACGAGTCTGCCGGAAGCTCCAACGTCCAGAACGTCAGCCGTGAGCAGGCGGCACACAACCTGGCGGACCTGTTCGCCAGGATCGGCGGAGGGCACGTGGACCGGGTGTACGCGGGGTCCGGCGGCATCGACACCGACGAGGACGCCGCCGCCCTGGCCGCACTGATCCAGCCCCTGGCTCCCGAAGCACGCATCACCGTTGTCCATGACTCCCGCCTCCTGCTGGCCGCCGGCCGTGCCGCCACGGGAGTGGCGGTCATTGCGGGCACCGGCTCGGCCGCCTGGGGACGCAATGCCGACGGCGGCGAGGCCAGGGCCGGTGGCTGGGGCTACCTGCTGGGGGATGAAGGCAGCGGCTACTGGCTGGGCAGGGAAGCGGTGCGGCACAGCCTGCGCAGGATGAACCAGGGCCTGCCCGTCGACCAGCTCACGGCTGCCCTCCTGGTGTCCTGCGGGCTGGACCACCCCAACAAGCTCATCGCCTTGTTCCACTCCCCGGACACCGGGAGGCGCTTCTGGGCACAGCAGGCCAGGCACGTCGTGGAAGCCGCCGCCTCCGGGCACGGGGACAGCGCAGCACTGCTGGACCAGGCGGGGAAGGACTTGGCTGACCTGGCCGGCCAGGTGCTGGGCCAGCTGAAGATCGCCGGTCCGGTGATCCTGGGTGGCGGCCTTGGCATGAACGTGGCGCCCCTGCAGGAGTCCTTCCGCCGGAACCTTGCCGAAACCGGTGTCACGGACGTCCGGGTGCTGGACCAGGAGCCGGTGTTCGGCGTACTGCAGTTGGTGGCAGAACCCGCTTAGCCCGCGGAACGTTTCCGCGGCGTCAGCCGGACGCCCGGGAGGGGGGGAGCCGGGATGCGGCCGGCTTCCGCCCCCGCGTCCGGGCCGTGGCCCGACACCAGGCCGTAGCGGGCTGCCGCCGCATGAGCATTTGGAAGGCCGGCCTGCGCTTCCCAGTCCTCCCGGGCCTGCTCCACCTCGTCATGGGTGCGGCCCACAAAGTTCCACCACATCAGCAGCTCCTCACCAAACGGTTCTCCGCCGATCAGCAGGAACCTGGTGCCAGGGAGGGCCTCAACCCTGAGTTCGCTGCGGCCCGTGCCCAGGTAGCCCAGCGGCCCCGCCGGCAGGTCCAGCCCGTCCACCGCCAGGCCGCCGTCGAGCACCAGGATGCCGTGCTCAAAGCCGGGGTTCAACGGCAGCAACGCCTCCCCTGCGCAGGAAATGTCCGCGCCAACGATGGGTGAAAACATGGTTGCGGGGGACACTACCCCTGCCAGCTCTCCCACCATGACCGTTGCTGTGAAGCCCGGACCGGAGGCGTGCGGCAGTTCTCGGTGCTGTTCGAATGCCGGTTCCCGGTGGCGGTCACCGTCAGGAAGGGCCACCCACAGCTGCAGGCCCCGTTGCAGCGGCAGCTCCCCGCCGTCGGCAGGAAGCACGGCGAATTCGGAGTGCGAGACGCCGCGGCCCGCTGTCATGATGTTCAGCTCCCCAGGGCGTACCACCACGTCGCTGCCCACGCTGTCCCGGTGGTGGATGTGCCCCGCCAGCGGCCAGGTCACCGTCTGCAGGCCGATGTGGGGATGCGGAAGGACGGACATGGCAGTGCGGTCCGGGCCAAAACTGTCCAGGAAACACCAGGCCCCGATCGTGGGCAGGCCACGCTGCGGCAGCGTCCGCTTGACGTTCATGGCGCGCACCCCGCCCAGCGGCACCTCACGTTCAGGCCACAGCTGCAGGCAGGGGCCGGACGTCCCTCCTGCGGGGGCGGGTGGGCAAACTTCCTGCTGCGGCGAAACTTCCAAGTTGGTCACGCCTCCACTGTAGGCCCGGCCGCGGCGGCCCTGCAGGAGAAGTTGTAGGTCCGGATGCAGGAAAACCCATCCACCCAGGCCGGGGTTCCGAATGGTTACAGTAGGGATTCCTTTGCGCGGATTAGGGCCTCACCTGCTGAAGCCCGCCACGGTTTGGGCTACCGTAACTATCAGCGTGCTTATGGCAGTGTCGCGGTGCTGGGAACAGCCCGTCCAAGAGAACAGGTAAGTCCGCACCATGGACCAGGCGATGATCGAGTTCCAGAGCGTTACCAAGCAGTATCCGGGTGGCCAGCCGGCTGTGGACGGGTTGTCCATGTCCATCGCCAAGGGAAGCGTGACCGTCTTCGTGGGTCCGTCCGGCTGTGGCAAGACGACGTCCCTGCGGATGATCAACCGCATGGTGGAGCCGACGTCCGGGACCATCACGGTGGACGGCCGGGACGTGACCTCCGTTCCAGCGGCGGAACTGCGCCGGTCCATGGGCTACGTGATGCAGTCGGCCGGCCTGCTGCCGCACCGCTCGGTCCTGGACAACGTCGCCACCGTCCCTCGGCTGAACGGCGTGTCAAAGGCCGAGTCCCGCAAGCGCGCCCGGGAACTCCTGGACGTGGTGGGCCTGGCGGCGTCCCTGGCCGGGCGATACCCATCGCAGCTTTCCGGCGGCCAGCAGCAGCGCGTCGGCGTGGCGCGCGCCCTCGCGGCAGACCCGCCCGTGCTCCTCATGGACGAGCCGTTCAGTGCAGTGGACCCCGTGGTCCGCGACGAACTGCAGCAGGAGCTGCTGCGGCTGCAAAAGGACCTGGCGAAAACCATTGTGTTCGTGACCCACGATATTGACGAAGCCACCATCCTGGGTGACAAGGTGGCCGTCTTCGCTACCGGAGGAAAGCTGGCCCAGTACGCCTCGCCGGAGGAGATCCTGCGGGCCCCGGCCAACAACTTCGTGGCCTCCTTCGTGGGCCGGGACCGCGGCTTCCGCCACCTGGGTTTTTCCCCGTCCGACGGCGTGGCGATCCATCCGGTGCCCACGATTGTCCGGGCGTCCGGAGGGTACGAATCGGATTCCAGCGCCGCCGGCGGCTGGCAGCTGGTGGTGGACGCGGACAAGCGCCCGCTGGGCTGGTCCGCGCCGGGCACCGAAACCGAACTCGTTCCCGGCGGTTCGCTGTTCCGCCCGGGGGAGAGCCTGCGCCGCGCCCTGGACTCTGCGCTCTCCTCGCCCTCCGGCCTGGGCGTCGCCGTGGATGCCGACGGCGTGGTTCTCGGCGTGGTCCGCGGCGGCGAGGTCCTGGCACTGATCGAAGAAGCACGCCAGGTACGGCAGGCTGCCCTCTGATGGAATGGTTTCTGGCCAACACCGGCATGATCCTGGAGCGCGGCGGGCAGCACCTGGTGCTGGCACTCGTTCCCATGGTCCTGGGGCTGATCATTGCCATTCCGCTGGCGCAGTTGGCCCGTCGGAACAATGCCCTCCGCTCCGTGGTGCTGACAGCATCCTCCCTGCTGTACACCATCCCGTCGCTGGCGTTGTTCATCATCCTCCCCACCATCCTGGGGACGCGGATCCTGGACCCGCTCAATGTGGTGGTGGCATTGACCATTTATGCCGTTGCCCTGCTGGTACGGGCGGCCCTGGACGCTTTCGACTCCGTGGACAAGGACGTCAGCCAGGCAGCCCAGGCCATGGGGTTCAAGGCCCTGGCCCGGTTCCTGCAGGTGGACCTCCCGCTCTCGCTGCCCGTCATGTTCGCCGGCCTGCGGGTGGTGTCCGTCAGCAACATTTCGCTGGTCAGCGTCGCGGCACTCCTGGGCGTCGGCAACCTGGGCATGCTTTTCACCGACGGGCTCCAGCGCGACTTCATCACCGAGGTGATAGTGGGCATCATCGCCATCCTGGTCCTCGCACTGCTGATGGACGCCATCCTCGTCCTCCTGGAGCGCCTCCTCACCCCGTGGGAACGGGCCGGCAAACTTCCGGCCCGCGGAGCGCAGGGCGCCGGCGCCGCGACGCCTGGCCCTGGCATGCGGGCCTCGAAAGTGGGAGACGCCGTATGAGCAACGTCTTCGCAGACACCTTCGCCTGGCTCGCCGACCCGGTGCATTGGTCCGGCAGCATGGGCATCCCCGTCCGGCTGGTGGAGCACCTGCAGTACACAGGACTGGTCATGCTGATCGCCACCGCCATCGCTGTGCCGGTGGGGCTGTTCGTGGGCCATACGGGGAAAGGCCGGGTTGCCGTGGTGGCACTGGCCGGTGCCCTGCGCGCGCTGCCGACGCTGGGCCTGCTGATCCTGTTCGTGCTGCTGGCGGGCATTGGGTTAATGCCCCCTGTCTGGGCCCTGGTGATCCTGACAGTGCCCCCACTCCTCGCGGGAACCTATGCGGGCATCTCAAGCGTGGACCGGAACGTGGTAGACGCCGCCCGCGCCATGGGCATGACGGAACTGCAGGTCCTGTTCCGCGCCGAGCTGCCCAACGCGCTCACCGTCATGTTCGGGGGTTTCCGGACCGGCGTGCTGCAGGTGATCGCCACCGTGTCCGTGGTGGCGTACATCAACCTGGGCGGACTGGGCCGCTACCTGTTCGACGGACTGGTCCTCAGCGACTTCCCCCAGATGCTGGGAGGTTCCCTCCTCATCGCGGTGCTCGCCATCGCCGTGGACCTTGTCCTGTCCCTGTTCCAGAGGCTGTTCCTGACCCCAGGGGCCTCGAAGCTGTCCTTCCGCAGCCAGGAGGCTGCGGTTGATCTCACAGACCCCGCTGTTGCGGAGACTGTTGTCCAAGGAGGTAAGTCATGAAAGATAGCCGTCCCCAGCGCCTTGGCAGGCGGGCGTTCAGCGGCCTTGCCGCCGGGCTTGGCCTGGCAGTGGCGCTGTCAGCGTGCGGCGGATCATCCGATCCCCTGAAGAACCCGCCGGCGTCAAGCGCCGGCGCATCCGGGGGATCCGCATCCCTGGTGGTGGGTTCTGCCGATTTCCCGGAGAGCCAGATCATTGCCGAGCTCTATGCCGGTGCCCTCAACGCCAACGGAATCACCGCTACAACTAAGCCGAACATCGGTTCCCGCGAGGTCTACTACAAGGCCGTCGAAGACGGTTCAGTGGACGTAGTGCCGGACTACAGCGGCAATCTGTTGCTGTACGTGGACAAGGAAGCCAAGGAGGTCTCTGCAGCGGACATCGTCAAGGCGCTGCCGGGCAAGCTGCCGGACACCCTTGCCGTCGGCGACGCCTCCAAGGCCGAAGACAAGGACGCCATGGTGGTCACCAAGGCAACCGCGGAGAAGTACCAGCTGAAGTCCATCGAGGACCTGGCCAAGGTGTGCAGCGAGATCGTCGTGGGGGCCCCGGCCACCTTCGCCGAGCGTGCCTACGGCCTTCCCGGTCTGAAGAAGAACTACAACTGCGAGCCCAAGAAGCTGGAACCGTTCAGCGACGGCGGTGGTCCGGTGACGCTCAAGGCGCTGCTGGAGGACCAGGTGCAGGTGGCTGACATCTACACCACCACGCCGTCCATCGCGGACAACGACCTCGTGGTGCTGGAGGATCCGAAGAACAACTTCATCGCCCAGCAGGTCCTGCCGCTGTACAACAAGGCCAAGGTGACGGACCAGGCCAAGCAGGCGCTGAACTCGGTGTCCAGCATCCTCACCACTGATGACCTGATCAACCTGAACCGCGCAGTCAGCGGCAGCCAGAAGCAGGATGCCAAGACGGCGGCAAGCAACTGGCTCAAGGAAAAGGGGATCGTCAAGTAACCCTCCCCGTCCCGCCCAACCGGGCAGGACCACGCTGGTGACAACGACGGCGGCTGCCGGACTTTCCAAGGTCCGGCAGCCGCCGTCGGCCATGTGGCGGACGTCTCAACGGCCATTCATCCTTCCTGTGGCATATTTGAGGAATGGCAAAATTCAGGCAGTCCACGAAGCTCAACAACGTCCTTTATGACATCCGTGGACCGATCCTCGAAGCCGCCCAGCAGATGGAGGCGGAGGGCCACCGGATCCTGAAGCTGAACATCGGAAACCCGGCGCCTTTTGGCTTTGAAGCACCGGACGCCATCCTGGTGGACATGATCCGCCACCTGCCCCACGCCCAGGGCTACAGCGACTCCCGCGGCATCTTCTCGGCGCGCACCGCCGTCTCGCAGTACTACCAGACCCGTGGCATCCAGAACATCCATGTCGACGACATCTACCTGGGCAACGGCGTCAGCGAGCTCATCACCATGTCCCTGATGGCGCTGCTGGATTCAGGGGACGAAGTACTCATCCCCACTCCTGACTACCCGCTGTGGACGGCATCCGTGGCGCTCGCCGGCGGCAATCCGGTGCATTACCTTTGCGATGAAGAGTCCGGCTGGCAGCCCGACCTGGATGACATGGAAGCCAAGATCACGCCCCGGACCAAGGGCATCGTGGTCATTAACCCGAACAACCCCACGGGCGCGGTGTACCCGGAAGAGACCCTGAAGCGCATCGTGGCGCTGGCTGAAAAGCATGGTTTGGTGGTCTTCGCCGACGAAATCTACGAGAAAATCCTTTACGAGGACGCGGTCCACGTGAACCTCGCAGGCCTCACCGGCGACGACGTCCTGTGCCTGACCTTCAGCGGCCTGTCCAAGGCCTACCGGGTCTGCGGCTACCGGGCCGGCTGGATGGCCATCTCAGGGCCCAAAAAGGATGCCGCCGACTATCTCGAAGGCATCAACCTCCTGGCCAACATGCGCCTGTGCGCCAATGTGCCGGCCCAGCACGCCATCCAGACGGCGTTGGGCGGTTACCAAAGCATCAACGACCTCATCCTCCCGGGGGGCCGGCTGCTGGAGCAGCGCAACAAGGCCTACGACATGCTGAACTCCATTCCCGGCGTCAGCACACAGCAGGCCAGAGGCGCCCTTTACCTCTTTCCCAAGCTCGACCCTGAGGTTTACCACATCCGGGATGACGAGAAGTTCGTCCTGGACCTTCTGCGGGAGCAGAAAATCCTGGTCTCGCACGGGCGTGCCTTCAACTGGGTGCGGCCGGACCACTTCCGAATGGTGACGCTGCCCAACGTCAAGGACATCGAGGAAGCCATCGGGCGCATGGGGGACTTCCTAAGCAGGTACCAGGGGAACTAGCCTGTGCACACGGGCCACCAGGGCCCGTGTATCCCCTGCGGAGAGGAACCCCATGGCCCGCGTCGTTGGCTTCGACCAGCATCCCTCTGAAACGTTGCGTGTTGGAAAGGGATTTTCCCTGGCGTCTGTTGACCCTGATGCCACCCCGGGCTACAGCGGCAACAAGGCAGACGGTGAAGCCCTGCTGGCGGAAATGGACGGAACACTCTCCGGTCTCCAGGAGCAGTTGTTCGCCGAATCACGGGCCGGCGGAAAGAAACGGATCCTCCTGGTCCTGCAGGCCATGGACACGGCGGGCAAAGGCGGAATCGTCAACCACGTCATGGCCACCATGGATCCCCAGGGCGTCCAGTTCAAGGCGTTCAAGGCCCCCACAGAGCAGGAGAAATCCTACGACTTCCTGTGGCGCATCGAGAAAGAGGTCCCCGCAGCCGGCATGGTGGGGATCTTCGACCGCTCACACTACGAGGACGTCCTCATCCACCGCGTCCACAACTGGGCCACGCCGGAAGAAATCAGCCGGCGCTACCGGGCCATCAACGAATTCGAGGCCCGCCAAACCGACGCCGGCACCAGGATCATCAAGGTGATGCTCAACATCAGCAAGGATGAGCAGAAATCCCGGCTCCTGGCCCGTCTCGATAACCCGGCCAAGCACTGGAAATACAGCAACGGCGACCTGAAGGAGCGCGCTTTCTGGGATGACTACATGTCGGCCTATCAAGCCGCTTTCGACGAGACCAGCTCAGCCGCTGCGCCCTGGTATGTGGTCCCGGCCAACAAGAAATGGTTTGCCCGCATCGCCGTGCAGCAGCTGGTGATGTCGGCGCTGTCCGATCTCCGGCTGGAGTGGCCCAAGGCTGAATTCGACGTAGACATCGAACGGGAGCTCGTCGCCCGTTCGTAACTCCCGGGTCCTGCGCCGGCGCAGCATGCCCAGGTTATGCAGCCCGGTTAGAGCGGCTGGTCGCGGGCAGCGGCCAGCCGCTTCCGTGCTCCCTCGAGCCACTCCTCGCACCGTGCGGCCAATGCCTCGCCACGCTCCCACAGCGCCAGCGATTCCTCCAGGCTTGCCCCGCCTGCTTCGAGCCTGCCCACCACTGCGATGAGCTGCTCCCTGGCGTCCTCGTAGCTCAGGGCTGCGACGTCTGATTCAGGCTTCTGTTCGGTCATGCGTTGTGTTCCATTTCCTGGTGCTGGTCTGGGTTTCCCGGGTGCTGCGCCCCGGTGGCTGGCGGGGTCCCGGGCAATTGCGCAGGACCGGTGGAGGTGGCGCCGAAGCGGCCCTCTGCCACCCGGATGGACAGGGCGGCACCGGCAGGCGCCTCGGAGGGCCTGCGCACCACCGCGTGGCCCGCCTCTGCGATCCGTGCGGCCTGGTCTCCGGAGAGTTCGACGACGGCGTACCCCCGGTCCAAGGTTTTCTGCGGTGACAGCGCGCGCACCTGGGCCTTCAAGTGTTCCAGCTGGTCCGCTGCCCTGACCACCGTGGAGCTCACCGCAGCCGAAGAGCGGCGCAGCAGCCGCTCGATCTCCTCGCCGCGGACGGAAACCATACCCTCGGGCGCAGCCATGACGGGCCGCGAATGCAGTGCCGCCAGCCGGTCCGACTCCCGGTCCACCAGCCGCTCCACGCAGCGCCGCAGCTGCTCCCGCGCCTGACGGACACCGGCGAGTTCCTCGGATACCTCCGGAACAATCCGTTTGGCGGCATCAGTGGGGGTGGAGGCCCGCAGATCAGCGACGTCATCAAGCAGCGGACGGTCCGCCTCGTGGCCGATGGCGCTCACCACCGGAGTGCTGGCGGCCGCCACGGCACGGACCAGTTCCTCACTGTTGAACGGCAGCAGGTCTTCCAGTGCGCCGCCGCCCCGGGCAAACACGATCACATCCACTTCTGGGCGGGCGTCCAGCTCGCGGAGGGCGCGCACCATCTGGGACACGGCCGTGTTTCCTTGGACGGCAACCTCGCGGACCTCGAACTCCACCGCCGGCCACCGCAGGGCGGCGTTGCGCAGGACGTCCTTCTTGGCGTCCGAGTCCCGGCCCGTGATCAGGCCGATGCGGTGCGGCAACAGTGGCAGCCGCTTCTTGCGGGAGTCGGCGAACAGCCCTTCAGACGCAAGGGCCTGGCGCAGCCGCTCAATCCGGGCCAGGAGGTCGCCCAGGCCAACCGGCCGGATATCCCGGACCTGCATGTTCAGCCTGCCGGTCTTCATCCAGAATTCAGGTTTCAGCAGCGCCACCACCCGGGAACCTCGCTCCAGCGGGAGGTTCTGCCGCTCCAGGACCTTGGTCCAGACCGAAGCCGGCAGCGACACCTCCGCATCCACGTCGCGAAGAGTGATGTAGGCGTTGGTGCCCCGGCGGTTCAATTCAATGACCTGGCCTTCAACCCACGCCGACGGTGTGCGGTCGATATGGGCCTTCAGTTTCTGGGACAGCAGCTGCAACGGCCACGGGTTGTCCGGACTGGTCTCCGCTGCGGTGGCCGGCAGGGTGGTGGGCGCTGTACCCGGAAGCGACGCCTGGTCAGACATGGGAACGCCGATGGGAGGCTGGTGCTGCGGGCATACGGTCCTTTATCAGTGGCGGGCGGTCAATCAACCTTATCCATAAGGTGTAGCACCGGGCACTGACAGGAAGGGGCCATCAAGCCTGCCTAGGATGGATGGAGGCCCCCAACCCCGAAGGACCTGTTGTGCGAACTTTTGTCTCTGCCATCGCCACCGTGCTGGCCATCCTCCTCGCCGCCGTTGCGGTACCCGCCATCTGGGTGGACCGGAACATCGTCCAGGAAGACGGATTCGTCCGCTTGGCGGCGCCGCTTGGCAAAGACCCCGAGTTCCAACGCAAGCTGGCCGCGGCGGCCGTGGGAACCATCGATACCGGTTCGGTTCCCGGGTTCCTGTCAGATTTGGTGGAGCCCATGCTTGAGAAGGCGGCGGAATCGCTGACCGGGCTGCCAGGGTATCCGGCAGCCTGGGAGGAAACCCTCCGCAGAAGCCACCGCCTCAGCTTCGCCGATCCTGCCGCAGCCTCCCAGGGAGGAGCGCCGGCGTCGTCGCTGACCCTCGACGTTGCCCCCTTGGTTGCACTGGGCGCGGAAGAGATCTCCCGCGCCACCCAGCTTCCCCTCGATCCGCCGGAGCAGACACTGATCAATGTGGGCCAGCCCGCGCAGAGGGAATGGACTGAACGGCTGGCCACGTACGCGCCCATGGGCTACATCCTGGCGATCAGTTCCGCCGTCGCACTCCTGCTGGCCCTGGTGGCCGCACGCCGCCGGGGGACTGTGCTGCTGGCCGCCGGCCTGGGCGGCCTGGCCCTTGCCGGGCTGTGGGCCCTGGGCTTGCAGCTGGGCTCATCCCGCGCCCAGGCCACGGACACCGGCAACGCCGTGGCCAATATGTTCCGTGACCAGTTCCTGGCCGCCGCGGGCAGCGACTTCCAGGGATGGATCGCGACAGCCGCGGCCACCGGCGGCGTCCTGGTGGCTGCGGGCATTGTGACGTTGTTCGCATCCCGGAAACGCGTCGGGGCCAGCCGGTAACATGGAGGGATGACCACCTCGGCTGTATCCCTTTCGATGCCAACCATTCCCCGCAGGCGCCGCTCGCCTGAGGAGGTGGCAGCTGCAGCCCCCGTGAACGGCGACAAGAAGGTGTTGTTGGCCGCACCGCGTGGTTACTGTGCCGGTGTTGACCGTGCCGTGATCGCCGTCGAAAAGGCGCTGGAACACTACGGGCCGCCCGTGTACGTCCGCAAGCAGATCGTGCACAACGTCCACGTGGTGAGCTCGCTGGAGGAAAAAGGCGCCATCTTCGTGGACGAAACGGATGAAGTGCCCGAAGGCGCCCTGGTGATCTTTTCCGCCCACGGTGTTTCCCCGGCAGTTGTCGAATCCGCTGAGAGCCGGGGCCTGCGCACCATCGACGCCACGTGTCCATTGGTCACCAAGGTTCACAAGGAAGCTGTCCGCTTCGCCAAGGATGACTTCGATATCCTCCTGATCGGCCATGACGGCCATGAGGAAGTGGAAGGTACCTCCGGGGAAGCGCCGGAGCACATCCAGATCATCAACGGCCCGCACGAAGTGGACCAGGTTACCGTCCGCGATCCTGAAAAAGTCATTTGGCTGTCCCAGACCACCCTGAGCGTTGACGAAACCATGGAGACCGTCCGGCTGCTCAAGGAACGCTTCCCCACCCTGCAGGACCCGCCCAGCGACGACATTTGCTACGCCACCACCAACCGCCAGGTGGCCATCAAGAAGATCGCTCCGAAGGCGGACCTGGTGATCGTGGTGGGTTCGGCCAACTCGTCCAACTCCGTCCGGCTGGTGGAGGTGGCGCTCGAATACGGTGCCAAAGCCTCCTACCGGGTTGACTTCGCCAACGAGGTTGACGAAGCCTGGTTCGAAGGCGTCGCCACGGTGGGCGTTACGTCCGGGGCCTCCGTTCCGGAGGTATTGGTGCAGGATGTTCTGCGGCTGCTGGCCGATTACGGCTACGGTGCCGTGGAGGAAGTCGTGACCGCGGAGGAAGACCTCCTTTTCTCGCTTCCCAAGGAGCTTCGGGCCACGCTCAAGGAAGCCGGGGATGTCAGTCGGGCCCTGGGCGGCCGGCGCCCCCGCGACTAGGACCGGCACTTCAATCCATACGGAAGGGGCCGGGCAGCCTGAACTGGTCCCCTAAAGCTGGACTCGTTAATGTGCGGGTTCCACTTTAGCGGCCAGAGATCGGCCCTTCGAAGAAGTCCCCGTCCCATTTGGGACGGGGACTTCTGTCGTTGCTGAAAACGTCCGAACAAGGTTCCCGGATAGGGCTTCCCCGCTAATAGCCAGGGCCCCGGTGCTAACAAGGTTGAAAACAACTCGGTGTCGTTCTACCAACTTCGATGTACGTTGGGTCTGTGTCTTAGTCTTCATCCGACCTCAAGGGTGTGCACGTGTGGAATGAGTTTTCAGCCAAGCCCCCGCAAGCCGGCTTCGTATTACTTCCTGAGAATGGGTGGGAAGCGCTCGTACTTGCCGTCGCTGGCCCTGGCCATGGTGCCCGTAGTTCCAAACACAGCGTTCAGAAGGAGATCCCGGTTGTTACGACAACTGCAGGCTCCACAACGGTCAAGAACGTCCCTTTCACGGACCAGGACCAAGAGATAATCGACGATTTCCTGGATGAGTACCTTGTGGCAGCAGGGTTTGAGCCTCGGCCAAGGGGCTATGACTGGTACTTGCGGTTGCCCAATGGAATCACGTCATTCGACGAACTAAGCGTTCTCCTCAACGCCGCCCTAGCTGAGGAAGATGCTGGCGGGCACCCAGCCAAATTACGTCCTGTATTTGAACGAGTAATCGCAAAACTTTATACGGACTGATCGGGCCTGGGCGAAGCTCTCATTCAGCGTTGGCTGAGAGGGACCTATGCCGCAAGCATCTGAGCACGATACTGCACCGGGCTCAAACCCTTGAGCTTGGTGGAAATTCTTTCGGTGTTGTACCAGCACATGTACTCATGCAGCGCTGATGCGAGTGCATCGGTGTTGAGGAACCGGACGCGGTGAAAGAGCTCTTCCTTCAGGTGTCCGAAGAAGTTCTCCATGACGGCGTTGTCGTAGCAGTTGGCTTTGCGGGACATCGATTGGACCGCGCCGGCGTTCGCCAAGAGTGTGCGCCACGAGTTGTGCTGATATTGGAATCCCTGGTCGGAGTGCACGAGGGGTTTCTGGCCGTTCTCCAGCGTGGCCAAGGCGCCGCGCAGCGAGGCGTTCGCCAGCTCCAGATTGGGTGAGGTGCCAATTGCATAGGAGATGATCTGCCGGTCAAAAAGGTCCATGACCGGGGAGAGGTAGAGCTTCCGGTCACCGACGCTGAACTCGGTCACATCGGTGACCCACTTCTGATTTGGCGCATCCGCTTCGAACTGTCGCTTCAGCAGGTTCGGAGCAACAACTCCCTGCTCGCCCTGGTAGGAGCTGTACCGCTTCCTGCTCCGGACCTTACAGACCAGCTGCAGGGAACGCATCAGCTTCAGCACGGTCTTCTTGGCGACCGTCCAACCTTGCTTGAGCAGTTCAATATGGATCCGGCGGTGCCCGTACCGGCCGTGGTTCTTCTTGAAAATCTCCGTGACAGCTGCCTTTAGGGAAGCCCGCGGATCAGGGCCTTTAAGACGGGCCTGGTGGTAGAAGAACGTGGACCGGGGTAGCCCGGCTACGTCCAGGAGAACTTCCAACCTGTGCTCAGCCTTGAGAGCGATGACAGCGCGGACCTTTAGCGCTGTTCCTCGTCCCTCAAGGCGTTTACTTTTCCCAGGAAGGCCACCTCTGCCCGCAGGCGTTCGTTCTCACGGCGCAGCCGCTCCACCTCAGACTCAGGTTTCCTTGCCGTCCCGGGATTCGTCTTAGGACGGCCCTTCGGCTTGGGTCGCAGCCCGTCCTCGCCCTCAGTCCGGTACTGACGCGCCCACTTCTCGAGCAACAGTGGAGAGGACAACCCAAGCTCTTTCGCCAGGGCGACTTTGGCCTCACCCGCGCGGTATCGCTGCACAGCATCAAGTTTAAACTCAAACGAGAACACCGGTCGTATTGGCTTCGCCACCAGCGTCGTACCTCCGCGTGTCCGCCATCGACCATACAAACGTTTGATGGCACCTCTACCTACCCCGAGTCGGGTCGCTACCGCCCAGGCACCCCAACCCGTTTCAAACAACGCTACCGCGGCCTCGCGCTGCTCCTCGGACAACGAACTTCTTCCATGCATAAAACTGCTCCCCGAAAGTCAGAACTGATTTCGCAGTCCAACTTTCGGGGAGCAGTTCAGCCACTGGCTGCCCGGCCCCTTCCGTATCTTCCGCAGGTCTCAGGCTGCTTCGTCGTTGCCCTGCAACTCGGGTGCCACCAGCGCCCGCGGGGTCGCCTCCACCATCGGAGGCGCGGCCAGGCCGGATTCCTCCAGGCTGTTGAGCTTCCGGGCCGTCGGCAGCACCCTTGCTTCCAGGGTGCCCACCATGGCGTTGTAGCGGTCCACGGAGGTCTTCAAAGAGGATCCCAGTTTGGTGACGTTCTCGCCCAGGGTGCCCATCCGGTCGTACAGCTGCCGTGCAAGTTCAAAGAGCTCGCGTGCGCTGTCCGTCAGGACGTCCTGGCGCCAGGTGAACGCCACGGATTTCAGCACGGCCAGCAGGGTGCTCGGTGACGCAAGGACAACGTTGCGCGACAACGCGTGGTCCAGGAGCCCGGCGTCAGCTGTGAGGGCCGCAGCCAGGATGGATTCGGCGGGGATGAAGCAGACCACCAGTTCCGGTGAGTTGCCCGGGATGTCCCAGTACTTCTTGGTGCCCAGCGCATCGACGTGTGCCCGCAAGGCCTTGGCGTGTGCCGCCAGGAGGGCCTGCTTGTTGCGCCCGTCATTGACCGACTGCGGTCCAGCCTGGCCCAGGCGGGGGTCTACCGCGCCCAGTTCCTGCGCCTCAAGGTAGGACGACAGCGGAACCTTGGCGTCCACCACCAGCTGCTTTTCGCCCGGCAGCTGCACCACCAGGTCCGGCCGCACCGCTGAGTCGTGGCCCGCGCTATGGACCTGCTCCACGAAGTCGACGTGGCGGAGCATGCCGGCGGCCTCCACCACGCGCCGGAGCTGCACCTCGCCCCACTGGCCCCTGGCGCTGTTGGAACGCAGCGCCGATTCCAGCGCATGCGTGGAGCGGATGAGCTGCTCATCGGAGAGCCGGGCCTCCTGCAGCTGCTGGGCCAGCTGGCCGTACTGCTCCACCCTGTCCCGCTCCAGCAACGCCACCTGCTGCTGGACGGCGGACAGTTTCTCGGCCACGGGCCCCAGGGCTCGCAGCACGCTGCCGTCCTGTGTCCTGGCCTCGCCCAGCTCGCGGTTCTGTGCAGCCAATAGCCGCCGCTCGGCGTCGGCCGCTGCCAGCTGTGCCGTGACCTCGGAAAGACGTGAGGACACGTGGTCAAAGTCCGTTTCCAGGGCCTGCGCGTTCCGGCGCAGGGAGAAAAAGGTGGCCGCGGCGCCGGCGAGGGCACCAAGCAGCAGCATGAAGAGGGCCAGAATCAAGGCAAAAGCATCCATGGCTTCACTGTTGCACGGGGCTCTGACAATCACGGGCAGTGACATTCCCGGGTACTGGCCGGCGGGGTCCGGCGGGTAGAATCAATGCTCGTGGCTCTTACTATTGGCATCGTCGGACTGCCCAACGTCGGCAAATCAACCCTCTTCAACGCGCTCACCCGCAACCAGGTCCTGGCCGCGAACTACCCGTTCGCCACCATCGAACCCAATGTCGGCGTCGTGAACCTCCCGGATCCCAGGCTCCAGAAGCTCGCCGGGATCTTCGGTTCGCAGCGCGTGCTGCCCGCGGCGGTGTCCTTCGTGGACATTGCGGGCATCGTCAAGGGAGCGTCCGAGGGGGAGGGGCTGGGAAACCAGTTCCTGGCCAACATCCGCGAGGCTGAGGCCATCGCCCAGGTCGTCCGGGTCTTTGACGACCCCGATGTCATCCACGTTGACGGCAAGGTGGATCCCCGTTCGGACATGGAGACCATCAACACCGAGCTGATCCTCGCTGACCTGCAGACCATCGAAAAAGCCATCCCGCGAATCGAAAAAGAAGTTAAGATCAAGAAGCGGGAAGCCGCGGAGCTCGCCGCCATCAAGGCCGCCCAGGCGGTGCTGGAGCGGGGCGACACCATCTACTCCTCCATCAAGAGCGACAAACTCGAAATGGGGCACCTGAAGGAGCTGGGCCTGCTCACCGCCAAGCCCTTCATCTATGTGTTCAATGCCGACGAAGGCATCCTGGGCAGTCCGGAAAAGCAGGAAGAACTGCGCGCCATGGTGGCCCCCGCTGACTGCATCTTCCTTGACGCCAAACTCGAAGCCGACCTCGTGGAGCTGGACGAGGAAGAAGCGCGCGAAATGCTCGAAATGAACGGCCAGGAGGAATCCGGCCTGGACCAGCTGGCACGCGTGGGCTTCCACACCCTGGGGCTGCAGACCTACCTCACGGCGGGCCCCAAGGAAGCACGCGCCTGGACCATCCGTCAGGGCGACACGGCACCACAGGCCGCCGGCGTGATCCACTCCGACTTCCAGCGCGGATTCATCAAGGCCGAGGTAGTGTCCTTCGACGACCTCGTGGATGCCGGTTCCATGGCCGAGGCGAAGTCCCGCGGCAAGGTCCGGATCGAAGGCAAGGAATACGTCATGGCCGACGGCGACGTGGTGGAGTTCCGCTTCAACGTCTAGGGACGTCCCCTTCAACGCCAGCGATGGCCGCCAGGAGCTCATGCACCTGGCGGCCATCGCTTTTTTCGGCCTGGCGGCCGGCGCTGGAGAGGGCCCTAACCTTCGCCGGTTCCGGCCGTGTGGCGCTCGGTGACGAACGGACCGAGCAGCGCCTTGAGATGGGCGTGTACCTGGTCCCGGGTCTGACCTGATTCGAGCATCCGCGTGCCGGCATGGACCATGGCATTGATCATCTCCGCGACCGATCCGGGATCGTCAACCCCCAGCCCCGCAAGCGTCTCGATCAGCGGCTCCTGAAGCTGGCGGTGCATCCGGGTGGCCTGCTCGTCAAGTTCTGCGCCGGGGGCCAAAGCGGCCAGCGCCGCCCCCACGGCGTGCGCTCCTTCGGCGACAAGGTCAACGTTGGCCGTGGCATAGGCCAGGACGCGGTCCGCCTGGGTCGGGGCCTCCGCCATCGCTCCGGTAACGCGCTCGGTCCAGCGTGGGAAGATGTCGCGGACCAGTGCCTGAAGCAGGTCCTGCCGGGAGTCGAAATACTGGTAGACGCTGGGCCTTGACAGGCCTGCCCGGACGGCCACCTCGGCCATAGTGGGTGCTTCCGAGGTTTCCTGCAGGAGTTCGTGGGCGGCGTCCAGCAGTGCGCGCTCCTGCGCGGCGCGGTGTTCCGCGACCGTGGCGGCACTGATTCGGGGCATGGCGGGATCCTTTGACACTGACAGGCTTACGCATCAAGGGTACGACGACGGCGGCCCGGTTGAGTGGGCCGCCGCCGTCATGCCCGGAGCAGCCTTCCCTACCGGACCGGGGCGGGAGCCCCCAGGCGCCCGTCCACCATCTCGGCGACGCTGTCGCAGTAGCCGAGGACGTCGTGGTCGTGGGTCACCATGACAGTTGCCACGCCATGCTCGCGGCTTTGCCGGGCCAGCAGTTCCACAACTTCGCGGCTGCGCGCCCGGTCCAGGGCGGCGGTGGGCTCATCCACGAGGAGGAGTTTCGCCCCGGTGACGAGTGCCCGCGCGATGCCGACGCGCTGCCGCTCGCCACCGGAAAGCTCTGCGGGGCGGTTTCCGGCACGGTGGGCCATGCCCACGGATTCGAGCAGTGTGGCCGGGTCGAAGCTCTTGGGGCCTCCTGCAAGCCTGTTGACCAGGCGAAGCTGGTCGGCCGCGGTCAGTGCCGGGATGAGGTTGCCGGACTGGAAAACAAAGCCAATGTTTGCCAGCCGGAATGCAGCACGTTTGCCTTGGCTCAACCGGGAAAGGTCCTGGCCGTTGACGCTGACGGTCCCCGAATCAGGGGAGGCCAGGGCGCCGGCTACGGCAAGCAGTGATGATTTGCCGGAACCGGACGGCCCCACGATGGCCAGGAATTCCCCGGCGGCAACGTCCAGGTTCACCTCATCCAGGGCCGTGACCTTTGTGTCGCCGTCGCCGAGTTCCATGACCGCATGGCGGATGGACAGGCCGGCGGCCAGGGGTGCGTCGCCGCGGCGTTCTGCTGCAGCAGCGGGTGCGGGGTTGGTCATCGCTGTCCTCCAAGGGCGTTGAGCGGGTCGATGCGGGAAATGCGGATCACGGCCACGGCGGCGCCCATCAGGCCCAGGCCGATGGTGAGCGCCGTGGCAGCAGCGATCGGTTCGGCCTCCAGGGCGAAGGGCATGGCGTCCGGCATGGCGGCGCCCAGTCCCAGGCCGGCGGCCACCCCGAGGGCGGTGAATCCCACCAGCAGGATGGCGGCCTGGGCCAAACCGTCCCGCAGCAGGTAGCCGGTGGAGGCGCCGATGGCCCGCAGCACGGAGATCTCGTGTTTGCGCTGGATGGTCCAGACGGTGAAGAACGCTCCCACCACCAGGGCGCAGATCGCGTAGAGGAACACCTGGATCATGCTTAGGGTCATGGTCTCGGCCTCGTAGCCGGGTGAGGCGTTGAAGGCGGCGGACAAAGACTTGCTGGAGGTGCCGGCGGCGGCGTCACCTGCGGCGAGGTCCAGCGTGGCACCGGGGTCCGCCTGGATTGCCACGACACTCGCGGTATCGAAGCTGAGCGCGGACAGTTGCGCGTCGTTTGGCGCTCCGGGGCTTGCCTGGCCTGAGGCGATCAGCTGCCATGTTTTCAGCGGCAGGTAAGCCACGTCGACGTGCCCGAACGTGGATTGGCCTTCCGTGAAGCCCACAACCTTGAGCTTGGTTCCGATCCGGTCCAGCGTCACCACGGTGCCGAGGTCGATTCCTTCCGCTTTGGCGGTCGACGACACCACGATGCCGTCCTTGTCTCCGAGCGGCGCGCCTGCGGAGCGGGCGGGTTCCAGGAAGGACCCTGGCTCGACGCCGAACAGCGTGAGGTCGATCTGCTTTCCAGACCCGGTGGTGGCGTTTGCCATGCCGACGCCCATCTTCTCCGCAGCAGCCACGCCCTGGATGCCCTGCCAGGCGGTGAGCTGCTGGTCGTCGATCACTGACCGGGAGAAGGCGTTGTCCGTTTTGGTGCCGTGGTCAAAGGCGAACGCGGTCACGGGCATCGATTTGAGGCCGGACACGCCGTCGTTGACGAGGCCCGAAGACAGGCCGGAGAGCATCACCATCAACACGGCGATGAGGGCAATGACACCGCCCATCAGGCTGAAGCGGCCACGCGCGAACATCAGTTCGCGGAGTGCAAGAAACATGGTGTGGTTCCTAGTGTGGGGGTTAGTGGGACAGATCCTGACATGCTGTCGGCATGATTCTGACAGCATGTCAGGAAGAGTGGGATGTTTCAAATTACGTTCCTGGATTCCGGCGCAGGGCCGCGGGGCCTCCCTTAGGGTGGCGGTATGACTGCCGGCCAACCCTTGCGCCTCGTTCTGCCCCACCAGCTCTTCGAGCAGCAGTGGGAAGGGGCTGACCAGGGAACGGTCTATGTGCTCATAGAGCACGACCTTTACTTCCGGCAATACTCGTTCCACGCCCACAAGCTGGTCCTGCACCGGGCATCCATGGCCGGATTTGCCCGCCGCCTGCGTGGCCTGGGCCACGACGTGGTTGTGCTTCCCAGCGACCGGACCCGGGCGTCGAGGGTCCAGTTGGCGGACCTCGTCCGGCAGCGCCGCCCCCGGAAGGTGACCTGGTTCGACGTCGTCGATGACTGGCTTGAGCGCGACCTGACCGCAGGGCTGGCCGATGCAGGCTATGCGATGCAGGGCGGGGACGTATTGGAAAGTCCGAACTTCCTCACATCCCGTGCGCAAATCCAGGATTGGTTCGCGAACAATCCCGCCCGGATGCATGACTTCTACGTATGGCAGCGCCGGCGGCTGGATGTCCTGATGGACGGGGGCGGTCCGGTGGGTGGAAAGTGGTCCTTCGACGCCGACAACCGAAAGAAGTTGCCCCGCGGCTACGCCCCTCCCACCGTCAGCAGGTTCAGGGGGCACCATGCCCTTCGGCAGGACGGGATGTTCCAGCTGGATGGACTGGGGGAGGCGTCGGGGCCAAACGGACGTGAAACCTCCGAAGATGCCGCGCGAGACGTTGAATCCGCAATCTCCTGGGTTGCGGCGGAGTTTCCGGATGCCCCCGGTGACCCCCACCTTTTCGCATGGCCGACCACCCCCGAAGAGGCGCGCCAACACCTCCAGGAGTTCGTGGATGAAAGGCTCGATGGTTTTGGTCCCTATGAGGACGCCATTTCGGCCGCGCATCCATTCATCAACCATGGACTGCTGACGCCGGCGCTGAACATTGGCCTGCTGAATCCGGCGGAAGTTGTGCATGCCGTCCTGGACAGCGCGGATGAGGGCACTCCGCTGGCCTCCCTCGAAGGCTTCGTGCGGCAGGTCATTGGCTGGCGGGAGTACATGCGCGCCACGTACCTGCTGCGCGGCCGCCGGATGCGCACCGCCAACCTGCTTAACCACCGGAACCAGCTGGGTGCAGGCTGGTGGGATGCAACGACTGGTCTGGCGCCGGTGGACCTGGTGGTCTCCCGGGTGCTTACCACCGGCTACGCGCACCATATCGAACGGCTCATGGTGCTGGGCAACGCCATGTCCCTGCTGCGGATCCATCCTGATGACGTCTACGAGTGGTTCATGGAGATGTTCATCGACGCCTACGACTGGGTGATGGTTCCCAACGTCTACGCCATGAGCCAGTTCGCTGCCGGGGCTGACATCACCACCAAGCCGTACGTGTCCGGCAGCAACTACCTGCGGAAGATGTCCGACCTGCCGGCGGGGGAGTGGACCGCCGACTGGGACGGGCTGTACTGGACCTATGTTGAGGACCACCGCCCGGTCTTCGAGCGGAACCCGCGCTCGCGGATGATTGCGTCCCTGGTGGACCGGATGGATCCCGGAGTGCGGGACGGGCATCGGCGCAGGGCCCGCGACCTGCTCAGCCGTCCTGGGGCGCACCGCCTGGCGCAGGCTCCCCCCTGCGACCCGGAGGGGGACCCGGATTCGGCTGCCGGGCAGCGGCACCAAGTATCCTGAATTTGTAGGGCGTGATCGAAGCGGCCCCAGTCCCCTCCGGAGAGGGAAAACCACAAGGAGGCGGCATGCCGGTCCGGCGTCTGATGCAATTGATCATCGCCGCGTTGGCGGCTGCCCTGGTTCTTTCCGGCTGTTCGGGTGGCAGTGCCCCGTCCGTGGTGGTGGGGGAGGCGAAGCGCGGAGGCAGCGTTACCGTGGCCGAAGTCAACGCCTTCTCCTCCCTCAATCCCTACAGTGCCAATGGCAATACCGACATCAATTCGAAAATCGGCGCCATCACGCACTCGGGATTCTTTTATCTTGACGACAGTTCCAGGGTTGTCCGCAACGACAAGTTCGGCCGCTTCGAGAAGGTCTCGGACCAGCCCCTCAAGGTCAAATACACCGTCAACGAGGGCGTGAAGTGGTCCGATGGAGCGCCGATCGGAGCTGCCGACCTGCTGCTCAGCTGGGCGGCCGGATCGGGCTACTTCGACGACATCGACCCGGCGAAGGAAACGGGGACCAAGTATTTCTCGGTTGCCTCCGACACCACCGGCCTGGCGGGCACCCTGTTCCCGGAACTCGGCTCGGACGGCCGTTCCATCACCATTGAGTACGCAGCGCCATACGCTGACTGGGAAGTGGCGTTCGACGTCGGACTGCCGGCCCATGTCGTCGCCGCCAAAACCGGACTCAACGATGAGGAAGACCTCGTCAAGCTACTCCAGGACACGCCGCGCGGGAACGCGGACAAGCCGGCGCCGCACCCGGCCCTCAAAAAGGTCAGCGACTTCTGGAACACCGGATTCGACACGAAAACCGTTCCCGATGATCCAGCGCTTTACCTGTCCAGCGGACCCTACATTATCCGGGACATCGTTCCGGAAGTCTCGATGAAACTGGTCCGGAACCGGGATTACGTCTGGGGTCCGGAACCATGGCTGGACGAAATCAATGTCAGGTTTACAGGTTCGGTGCCGGCGGCTGTTGATGCCCTTCGCAGCGGCCAGGCGGACATCATTTCACCTCAGCCCTCGGCCGCCACGGACAACCTCCTCACCGGCCTGTCAGCCCAGGGAATCACCGTTGAACGGTTCAAACAGTCCGGCTACGACCACCTGGACCTGAGCTTCACCGGGACGTTCGCCGACAAGGACGTCAGGGAAGCGTTCCTCAAAACCGTTCCGCGGCAGGCCATTGTGGATGCCGTCGTGGGAAGCCAGGCGACGGACAGCAAGCCCCTGGACTCCCAGGTGTTCCTGCCGGGACAGCCAAAGTACGACGAGACCGTGAAAAACAACGGATCCTCGGACTACGCCAAAGTGGACATCGACGGCGCAAAGAAGCTCCTCAAGAACGCCACCCCCAGCGTCCGCATCCTGTACAACCGGGACAACCCCAACAGGGCCAAAGCCTTCAACCTGATCCGCGACTCGGCAGCGCTGGCCGGATTCCGTGTCACCGACGGCGGGCAGGGCAGCGCGGACTGGGCCGCAGCCTTGAGCCGTGGTGGCTATGACGCCTCCCTGTCAGGGTGGATCGGGACTGAGGCCGGCGTCAGCAGGGTGCCGCAGATCTTCCGCACCGGGGCCGGCAGCAACTTCACGGGATATTCCAACGGCGACGCAGACAAGATCATGGAGCAGCTGGCAGTAACCACTGACCTGGGCAAACAGGATGAGCTCCTGGCCGAGATCGACAAGCACATCTGGGAGGACGCCTACGGCCTTCCGCTCTATCAAACCCCGGGAACAACGGCCTTCACCTCCAGGGTGGCCGGCGTGAAGACCAGCCCTGGTCCGCTCGGCGTGTGGTGGAACGTTGCGCAGTGGCGGCTGTCCTAGCTGCAGCCGGGCAGCGTTTCGGGCCGATGAGCCTTGGCGGCCCCGATTCGCCGAACAGCTTACCGGCGAGTAGCATGTGACGTGCCTAACTACCGCCTCCGTCCGGGGCATTGAAAAGCTGCCGGTCACGGTTTGGCAACGGAGTACCAATATCTGGACTTCGTGCGGTTAGGCTAACTCGTATTGTGTAGGTCTCGTCACAGCAGTGCGCTGCGTCCGGCCTGCGGGGAAGCACAAGATTCCCCTATACATCTCTCCCACAACTCATAGGAGGCGGAATGCGTTTTACGCGCACTTCCAAAGCATTGGGCATCGTGGCAATCGCCGCGCTTGCCCTGACCGGGTGCGGCGCCGGCGGCGGCGGCAACACTGACGGGGCCAGCAACGCTGCCGGCGATCCGAACAAGGTCATCACCGCCTACAGCAACGAACCACAAAACCCGTTGCTGCCGGCAAACACCAACGAAGTGTATGGCGGCCGCGTGGTCGAGCTTCTCTTCGAAGGCCTGCGCACGTACGACGCCAGCGGCAAGCCGGTCAACGCCCTCGCCGAGTCCATCGATTCCTCTGACGCCCAGAACTGGACCATCAAGGTCAAGCAGGGCCAGAAGTTCACCAACGGTGAAGCAATCACGGCCAAGACCTTCGTCGATTCCTGGAACTTCGCCGCCAACTCCAAGAACCTGCAGAACAACGGATTCTTCTTCGAGTCCATCGACGGTTACGAAGACGTCTCGGCAGTGAACTCGGAAAAGGGTGCTGACGGCAAGACCACCACCACCCCCGCCCCCAAGGCCGAGACCATGTCCGGCCTGAAGGCAACCGATGACTCCACCATCACGGTCAAGCTTGCACAGCCTGAGGCCGACTGGTCCCTGCGCCTTGGCTACTCCGCCTTCTTCCCGCTTCCGTCCGCAGCGCTGACCGATCCCAAGACCTTCGGTGAGAACCCCGTCGGCAACGGTCCGTACAAGTTCGAGAAGCAGGGCTCCTGGGTCCACGACCAGTCCATCTCCCTGGTGAAGAACGCCGATTACAAGGGACCGCGCGAGGCCAAGAATGGCGGCGTGACCTTCAAGTTCTACACTGACCCGGGCCCCGCATACACGGACCTGCAGTCGGACAACCTGGACATCACCGACGTCCTGCCGTCCAACGCCCTGAAGACCTACGTCTCCGACTTCCCGGACCGCAACTCCACCAAGCCGGTTGCCACCAACTCCACGCTGAACATCCCGCCGTACAACCCCAACTTCCAGGGTGAAGCCGGCAAGCTCCGCCGCCAGGCACTGTCCTACGCCATCAACCGCGAGGAAATCGCCAAGGTGGTCTTCAACGGCACCCGTACGCCGGCCAAGGCATTCGTTCCGCCGGTCATCGACGGGTTCAAGGAAGGCCTCAAGGGCAGCGAAGTCCTGAAGTTCGACGCCGCCAAGGCCAAGGACCTCTGGGCACAGGCTGAAAAGATCCAGCCGTACGACGGCTCCAAGCCGCTCCAGATCGCCTCCAACACTGACGGCGGCAACAAGGAATGGATCGACGCCGTAGCCAACGGCTTCAAGAACAACCTCGGCATCCAGGCTGAAATCCAGCCCTTCGCCAAGTTCGCTGAAGTCCTGAACCTCCGCAAGTCCCAGCAGCTGCCCGGCCTGACCCGCGCGGGCTGGCAGGGTGACTACCCGTCCCTCTACAACTTCCTGGGACCGGTCTGGGCCACCAACGCCTCCTCCAACTACGAGAAGTACTCGAACCCCGAGTTCGACAAGCTCCTCAAGGACGGCCTGGCTGCCAAGAGCACGGACGAGGCCAACGACAAGTTCAACCAGGCACAGGAAGTCCTGTTCCAGGACCTGCCCGGCCTGCCGCTCTGGGATCAGGCACGACCGATCGTCTGGAGCAACAACATCGTCAAGGCCGAGACCGGCTGGAACGGTGGCATCCTGTACTACGGCATCACCGCCAAGTAGTCACCAGATCTAACTTGCCGTAAGGCTGATGGGGGTTCCGGTTCCGTCCGGGCCCCCATTGGCCTGCAAGCGGCAGGAAGGCAATCATGAACGCGTTTTCCCCTTTACCGGAAGGCAGGTGATCCTGTGACCCGGTTTATCCTGCGCCGACTTCTCCAGGTGATCCCTGTTTTCCTCGGCACGACCCTGTTGGTGTACTACATGGTGTTCGCCCTGCCCGGCGATCCCATCGCCGCACTGTTCGGCGACCGCCAGCCCCCGCAAGCCGTCATTGACACCCTGCGGAGCCAGTACCACCTGGACCAGCCCTTCTGGGTCCAGTACGGCCTCTTCCTCAAGAACCTCTTCACCTTCAACCTGGGCAACGACTTCACCGGCCAGCCCATCGCGGCCAGCCTTGCCCGCGTCTTCCCGGTAACTGCGATGCTGGCCATCGAGGCGCTGGCCATCCAGGCTGTCTTCGGTGTCGCATTCGGCGTCTTCGCCGGCCTGCGGCGCGGTGGCTGGTTCGATTCCACCGTCCTGGTGGCCTCCCTGGTGGTCATCGCCGTCCCTACCTTCGTCCTGGGCTTCGTCTTCCAGCTCGTTTTCGGCGTACAGCTTGGCTGGGCCAAACCCACCGTCGGCGCGAACGCCAACTGGGGCACCCTGCTGTTGCCGGCAGTAGTCCTGGGCCTGGTTTCCTTCGCCTACGTCCTCCGCCTGACCCGGGCCTCGGTCAGCGAAAACATGAACGCGGACTATGTCCGGACCGCTACCGCCAAGGGCCTTTCCCGGCCGCGGGTGGTCATGGCCCACATCCTGCGAAATTCGCTGATCCCCGTGGTGACCTACCTCGGCGCCAACCTTGGCGGCCTGATGGGTGGCGCCATTGTCACAGAGGGCATCTTCAACGTTCCCGGCGTGGGCAACAAGCTCTACCAGGCTGTCCTCCGCAGTGAAGGACCCACCATCGTCTCCATCGTCAGCGTGCTGGTGCTGGTGTTCGTGGTGGCCAACCTGCTTGTCGATCTCCTGTACGCCTGGCTTGACCCGAGGATCCGCTATGACCAGTAATAACAGCCACTTCGTGGCCCCCATCGACGAGACACCGCTGCAGGCGACGGACTCCGTCAAGACTGACCAGGCCCCCCTCAGCCTGTGGGCAGATGCATGGCGCAAGCTCCGCCGTCGTCCGCTCTTCATCATTTCGGCACTGCTGATCCTTGCCCTGATCGTGATCGCGCTGTTCCCGGGCCTGTTCACGTCCACGCCGCCCAACGACGGCTGCGATCTTGCCAACTCCGAAGGTTCCCCCACGGCCGGACACCCGTTCGGCTTCACATTCCAGGGCTGCGACATCTACTCCAGGGTCATCCACGGTACCCAGGCGTCCCTCTCCGTGGGCCTGCTTTCGGTGCTGTGCGTGCTGGTCATCGGCGTGACCCTCGGTGCCCTCGCCGGGTACTACGGCGGTTGGATCGATGCCGTCCTGGCCCGCCTGGGCGATATCTTCTTTGCCCTGCCGCTGGTCCTGGGCGCCCTGGTGATCACGCAGCTTCCCCTGTTCCGGGAGAACAAAAGCGTGTGGACGGTGGTGTTTGTCATCTCGCTCCTGGCGTGGCCGCAGATGGCCCGCATCACCCGTGGCGCGGTCATCGAGGTACGGAACGCTGACTTCGTCACCGCCGCCCGTGCCCTGGGCGTGTCCAAGTTCGGCGCGTTGATCCGCCACGTCCTTCCGAACGCCCTCGCCCCGATCATCGTCCTGGCGACGCTGGAGCTGGGCGTGTTCATCGTGGCCGAGGCCACCTTGTCCTTCCTGGGCATCGGCCTGCCGCAGAGCATCATGTCCTGGGGCAATGACATTGCCGGGGCGCAGGCATCCATCAGGACCCGGCCGGAAATCATGCTCTACCCGGCCGCGGCGCTGTCCATTACGGTGCTGAGCTTCATCATGCTGGGCGACGCCGTGCGCGACGCCCTGGACCCGAAGAGCCGTCAGCGATGAGAGATAACGAGATGACCAGTCCAGACGTCCGTATTGACGAGTCCGGTGCAACCGGTGTCAGGCCGCTGCTCGAAATCCGCGACCTCGCCATCACCTTCAAGACCGGCGGCGGTGAGGTCCAGGCGGTGCGGAACGCACACCTGACCATCATGCCCGGCGAAACCGTAGCCATCGTGGGTGAGTCGGGCTCCGGCAAGTCGACCACCGCCCTGGCCGCCATCGGCCTGCTGCCCAACAACGGCAAGGTGTCAGGCGGCCAGATCCTGCTGGACGGCGAGGACATCGCCCATGCCAGCGAGCAGCGCATGATCGAGCTGCGCGGCAACACCATCGGCATGGTCCCGCAGGACCCCATGTCCAACCTGAACCCCGTGTGGAAGATCGGTTACCAGGTCCGGGAAACGCTGAAGGCGAACGGCAGGCCCAGCGGTCCGGACGACATCGCCAAGGTGCTGTCACAGGCAGGCCTGCCGGACGCCAAGCGCCGGGCCGGCCAGTACCCGCACGAGTTCTCCGGCGGCATGCGCCAGCGCGCGCTGATCGCCATTGGCCTCTCCTGCCAGCCGCGCCTGCTGATTGCGGACGAGCCGACGTCGGCCCTCGACGTCACCGTCCAGCGGCAGATCCTGGACCACCTGGAGACCATGACCAAAGAGCTGGGCACCTCGGTGTTGCTTATCACCCACGACCTTGGCCTCGCTGCCGAGCGTGCGGACAAAGTGGTGGTCATGTACCAGGGCCGCGTCGTTGAAGCGGGCCCGTCGCTGGAACTCTTGCGCAATCCCCAGCACCCGTACACCAAGCGGCTCGTCGAGTCCGCGCCCTCCCTTGCCAGCCGCCGCATCCAGGTGGCCAAGGAACAGGGCGTGGAAACCACGGACCTGCTCGCACCTGCTGCTGAAACGGTAAAGCCGGAGACGTTCCTGCAGATCCAGGACCTGCGGAAGGTCTACAAGCTCCGCTCAGGGCTGGGCAAGGCCACGGACTTCGCGGCCGTTGACGGCGTAAGCTTCGACGTCCGGCGGGGAACCACGACGGCGATCGTGGGGGAGTCGGGCTCCGGCAAGTCCACGGTGGCCAAGATGGTCCTCCAGCTTGAGAAGCCAACCGACGGCAGGATCCTTTTCGACGGCGTCGATACCTCTGCCCTGAAGCCGGCCGAACTGTTCAAGTTCCGCCGGCGCGTGCAGCCGATCTTCCAGGACCCGTACGGCTCCCTCGATCCGATGTACAACATCTACCGCACCATCGAGGAGCCGCTGCGGGTCCACAAGATCGGTGACCAGGCCAGCCGGGAGAAGAAGGTCCGGACCCTCCTGGACCAGGTGGCCCTGCCCCAGTCCGCCATGCAGCGGTACCCCAACGAGCTGTCCGGCGGCCAGCGGCAGCGCGTCGCCATTGCGCGGGCGCTGGCGCTGGATCCGGAGGTCATCATCTGTGATGAGGCCGTTTCCGCGCTGGATGTGCTGGTGCAGGCACAGGTGCTGAACCTGCTTGCCGACCTGCAGGCCAACCTGGGCCTGACGTACTTGTTCATCACGCACGACCTTGCCGTAGTGCGGCAGATCGCCGACCACGTGTGCGTGATGGAGAAGGGCCGCCTGGTGGAGACCGGCTCCACGGACGAGGTCTTCGAAGCGCCCAAGCAGGAGTACACCAAGGCCCTGCTCAACGCCATCCCCGGCGCGAAGCTCATGCTTCCGCCCGAGGTGGCGTAGCGGGAGTAGTCCATATATAGAAGGCTGGGGCCGGGATCTCTGGATCCCGGCTCCAGCCTTTTGGTTTGCCTGCGGCATTCTCCGGGCGGCGTTGCCATCCGGGTCCGCCGGTCAGTCCTGGAAGGTGTCTCCGCCGGCAGGTACGGCAGCGAGGACGCCCCGCTCCGCTGCAGGTTTCCTGTCCAGTCCAAGTTCGCGCAGCCTGCGTCCAAGAATTTCGCCGAGGGCCGCGCGGCCCCCTGGGTTCATGTGCACCGCATCGGCAAGGTCCTTTGCCAGCCCGTACTTGGTTAGCCAATCACCGGTGGAGATGAATGGCAGTCCCTTGGCTGACGCCACTGCACCGAGCAGGGCGTCCACTTCGCTCCGGCGGCCGCCGCCGTCGTTCGCCCCCCGGGCCAGGGTGCCGATCATCGCCAGCCGGGTGCCCGGATACCGGCTCCGCAGTTCAGTGATCAGCCGTTCGGCGTTGTGCGCGATCAGTGCGTTGCTTGCGCCACTCCCGGCGTCGTTGCCGCCGCCTTCCACCACAATCAGGGCGGGAGTACCGGCGGGGAGCAGCCAGTCACCCCGCTGCAGGGCGTCCACATAATTGCCCGTGGCGCCGTTCGCGGCAACGTATCCTGTGCCGCCCCGGCCGCAGAAGTACACGTTGTATCCGGCGGCGGCGAGGCCCAGGCGGGGCCAGCCGTCCAAGGGTTCCGACTGCGAATCGCCGATCAGCAGCACTGTCCTGCCCACATCCGGCAGGACAGCTTCAAGCCGTCCGTTGGCGGGATTCAGGGTCTGGGCAGTGGCCGCCACCGCCAGTTTCGCACCACTTGGAGTAACGGCAGCCTGCGCGCCGGCGGCCTGGCCGGAGGCCGCCCGTGACAAGGTGCTGCCGGCGGCACCTGCGGAAAGTCCGTGCCCTGCTGAGTCCACGACACCCGGTACCAGCACCAGCCCGGCCACCACTGCGGCCACCGCCCACGCGGCACCGCGCGTAGTTCCGGCCTTGGCAGGGGGCATCGTTGTCTCCGGCGTGTTTAAGCGATGGGCGGTATGTCACAGACATCATGCCACGCACGCGCCGCTTGCCGTGAACTTGGTCACATTCCGTGCCGGTGATCCCTGATGGCGGCCTATCCAGCGGCCGTCCCCTCCGCCGGAATTTAGGCCAACAAATGGCTCAGCGGCTAGAATAGAGGAAGGAGCCCTGTGCCAAGGGCCTTGTCCGTCGTGCGTTCCGGTTGGAAATGTCGCGATACCTCAGCTGACTTCACCACTGAATCGAGCAATAACGCATGTCTGAAACCTCCACCAACACTGCGGTAGCCACTGCATCGCGCAGTGACCTGCGCAACGTAGCGATCGTGGCCCACGTTGACCACGGCAAGACCACCCTGGTCGACGCCATGCTCAAGCAGACCCATTCCTTTGCCGAGCACAACCACGTAGAAGACCGCGTCATGGACTCCGGCGACCTGGAGCGCGAAAAGGGCATCACCATCCTGGCGAAGAACACCACCGTCGCCTACAACGGTCCGTCCTCCAATGGCGAGACCATCACCATCAACGTCATCGACACCCCCGGCCACGCCGACTTCGGTGGCGAGGTCGAGCGCGGCCTGTCCATGGTCGACGGCGTCGTCCTGCTCGTCGATGCCTCTGAGGGCCCGCTGCCCCAGACCCGCTTCGTGCTGCGCAAGGCCCTCGCCGCGCACCTGCCCGTGATCCTGCTGGTCAACAAGACCGACCGCCCCGACGCGCGGATCGAAGAGGTCGTGCACGAGTCCATGGACCTGCTCCTCGGCCTCGCCTCCGACCTGGCCGACGAGGTCCCCGACCTTGACCTGGACAAGATCCTCGAGGTCCCCGTGGTGTACGCCGCCGCGAAGGTCGGCCGCGCCTCCCTTGAGCAGCCCGCTGACGGCACCGCTCCGGAGAACGAGGACCTTGAGCCGCTGTTCAAGACCATCATCGAGCACATCCCGGCTCCGACGTACAATCCGGAGGGTGTGCTCCAGGCGCACGTCACCAACCTCGACGCCTCCCCGTTCCTTGGCCGCCTGGCCCTGCTGCGTATCTACAACGGCACCCTGCGCAAGGGCCAGACCGTGGCCTGGGCCCGCGCCAACGGCGAACTGAAGAACGTCAAGATCACCGAACTGCTCGCCACCAAGGCCCTTGAGCGCGTCTCGGCCGAGTCCGCTGGCCCCGGCGAGATTGTCGCCGTCGCCGGCATCGAGGAGATCACCATCGGTGAAACCCTGACCGACGCCGAAAACCCGCAGCCGCTGCCGCTGATCACCGTGGACGATCCCGCGATCTCCATGACCATCGGTATCAACACCTCTCCGCTGGCCGGCAAGGTCAAGGGCGCCAAGGTTACTGCCCGCCAGGTCAAGGACCGCCTTGACAAGGAACTGATCGGTAACGTCTCCATCAAGGTCCTGCCCACCGAGCGTCCCGACGCCTGGGAAGTCCAGGGCCGCGGCGAGCTCGCCCTCGCCATCCTGGTGGAGCAGATGCGCCGCGAAGGCTTCGAGCTGACCGTGGGCAAGCCGCAGGTTGTCACCAAGACCGTCGACGGCAAGATCCACGAGCCCATGGAGCACATGACCATTGACGTACCCGAGGAGTACCTCGGCGCCGTCACCCAGCTCATGGCTGCCCGCAAGGGCCGCATGACCAACATGGCCAACCACGGTACCGGCTGGTGCCGCATGGAATTCATCGTTCCGGCCCGTGGCCTGATCGGTTTCCGTACGCGGTTCCTCACCGACACCCGCGGTGCCGGCATCGCAGCCTCCATCTCCGAAGGCTATGAGCCGTGGGCCGGCCCCATCGAGTACCGCACCAACGGTTCGATGATCGCCGACCGTGCCGGTGTTGTGACCCCGTTCGCCATGATCAACCTGCAGGAACGCGGCTCCTTCTTCGTGAAGCCCACGTCCGAGGTTTACGAGGGCATGATCGTGGGCGAGAACTCCCGCGCCGACGACATGGACGTCAACATCACCAAGGAAAAGAAGCTCACCAACATGCGTGCCGCTTCCTCGGACACCTTCGAGAACCTGACCCCGCCGCGCGACCTCACGCTTGAAGAGTCGCTGGAATTCGCCCGTGAGGACGAGTGCGTGGAGGTCACGCCGGAGGCCATCCGCATCCGCAAGGTCATCCTGGACACCAACGAGCGCGCCAAGGCCAACCGCGCCCGCGCCAAGGCCTAGTAACTCCACAGGTCAACAGAACGCCACCGGTATTTACCGGTGGCGTTCTGCGTTAAGGAGCATGCGGCGCACGTGCGCGGTGGCTTGTGATGCAGGGGCAGTTACAGCGAAGCGGGAGCTGCCATCAGTGCGTGGCGGGGCTGCGGCGTGGGGGAGCGGGCGGTACTTCCTTGGCGGCCACCACCAGGTCCAAGGGAATGACGACGTCGGCCCGGCGGGTGCGGACGGTACAGGAACCGGCGTCGCACGCCAGCAGGTGGCCCAGGGCGTCCGTGAGGCCGCCGTCGATCCGGTACCGCACCACTACCCGGATCCCGGGCTCAGCCTGGGCAAGGAATCGGGCGGGGGCAGGCGCTGGCAGACTCACCAGTTCATACTAGGCCGCCGGCTAGGTTAGCGGGAACGGGCTGGGAGATAATAGGCTCAGATGTCAATAGTCCGGCCTCGCTGCCGGATGCAAGAGCCGGCGGGGAAGCCGGAACCCAACGTGGAGAGGCCAGGGACGTGACGTACGTAATCGCGCAGCCGTGTGTGGATGTTAAGGACAAGGCATGCATTGAGGAGTGCCCGGTCGACTGCATCTATGAGGGCGAGCGTTCGCTGTACATCCATCCGGACGAGTGCGTCGACTGCGGCGCCTGCGAGCCGGTGTGCCCGGTGGAGGCCATCTACTACGAGGATGACACCCCGGAGGAGTGGGCCGACTACTACAAGGCCAACGTCGAGTTCTTCGACGACCTCGGCTCCCCGGGTGGCGCGGCGAAGATCGGCAACACGGGCAAGGACCACCCGATGATCGCCGCCCTGCCGCCGCAGAACCAAGACCACTGACGCGGACGGAAGACGTGACCGCTGCAGTGAACTCGTTTGGCCTGAACCTGCCCGACTACCCGTGGGAGGCCATGGCACCCTACGTGGCCAAGGCATCGGAGTACCCCGGCGGGGCAGTCAACCTCTCCATCGGCACACCCGTGGATCCCACCCCCCAGTTGGTCCAGGACGCCCTGAAGGCCGCCGCCAACGCCCCCGGCTATCCCACCGTCCACGGCACCCCGGAGCTGCGGGAATCCATCGCCGGCTGGTTTGAACGCCGGCGCGGAGTAGCGGGCCTGGACCCGAGGAACATCATGCCGACTGTGGGCTCCAAGGAGCTCGTTGCGTGGCTGCCGCTGCTGCTGGGCCTGAAGCCCGGAGACGTCGTCGTACGCCCCAAGGTGGCGTACCCCACGTACGACATCGGCGCCACCCTTGCCGGGGCTACCTCGGTGGCCACGGACAACCTGGACGAACTCGACGACGCCACGCGGTCACGCGTGCGCCTCATCTGGGTCAACTCACCCGGCAACCCGACGGGCAGCGTCCGTGACGCGGAATCGCTGCGGGGCCTGGTGGTCCAGGCGCGTGAAATCGGCGCCGTGGTGGCATCGGACGAATGCTACGCGGAACTCGGCTGGGGCGATTGGGACATCCAGCGCGGCGGCCGGCGCGTTCCCAGCATCCTCGACCCCCACGTGGCCGGCGGCTCGCACCAGGGCCTGCTCGCCGTGTACTCGCTCAGCAAGCAGTCCAACCTGGCCGGGTACCGCGCAGCCTTCGTTGCCGGCGATCCGGACTTGATGCCCAACCTGGTCAACAGCCGCAAGCACGCGGGCATGATCGTTCCCTACCCGGTCCAGGAGGCCATGCGGGTTGCGATGGGTGATGACACCCACGTCGAGGCCCAGAAGGACCTGTACCGGGGCCGGCGCGAGCGGCTGGTTCCGGCGCTGCGGGACTTCGGCCTGGAGATCAAAGACTCCGACGCCGGCCTGTATCTGTGGTCGACGGCGGGGGAGGACACGTGGACCACGGTGGCCCGCCTTGCGGACCGCGGCATCGTGGTGGGCCCGGGGGTCTTCTACGGCGATGCCGGAAACGGCTACGTGCGCGTGGCCCTGACCGGTTCGGACGAACGGATCGATGCGGCTGTGGAACGTTTGGCCGGAACCAAGCCCTGACGGCAGGTAATATTCGTGTGACTCGCCCCACATCCAGCGCGTTTTGGGCGGGATCGGAAGCCTGCGAATTAGTGACACCCGCCAAGGAGCGGTACTTTTTAAGCTGACGATCAATGGTGGCTTTCTACAAGAAGGCAGCCCGGGTGTTGGAACCTGTCTTCTCAGGCTCGAGTGCGCGGCTCACCTGATGTTGGATCAAGCTTTCGACAGAGGCCGAAGACGCCTCATGAAGGGGACTCCATGACTGAGACCAACAATGCTGCGACCCTGCTCCACGCAGGCGGGGAGCTGAAGCTCCCGCGCATCCAGGTTGTTGAAGGGAACGAAGGTTACGACGTCTCCAAGCTGCTGAAGCAGACCGGTGCCGTCACCTTCGACCCCGGCTTCATGAACACCGCAGCAACCACGTCCGCCATCACCTACATCGATGGCGATGCCGGCATCCTGCGCTACCGCGGATACCCCATCGAGCAGCTGGCGCAGCATTCCAGCTTCCTCGAGGTTTCCTACCTGCTGATCTACGGCAACCTGCCCACGCCCACTGAGCTGGACGAGTTCGACCAGAAGATCCGGCGCCACACCCTGCTGCACGAGGAGCTCAAGGGCTTCTTCGGCGGCTTCCCCCGCGATGCGCACCCCATGCCGGTGCTGTCCTCGGCCGTGTCCGCGCTGTCCACGTTCTACCAGGACTCGCTGGACCCCTTCAACGCCGAGCAGGTGGAGGTTTCCACCATCCGCCTGATGGCCAAGCTGCCGGTCATTGCCGCCTACGCGCATAAGAAGTCCATCGGCCAGCCCATGCTGTACCCGGACAACTCCATGAACCTGGTGGAGAACTTCCTGCGCCTCAGCTTCGGTTTGCCCGCCGAGCAGTACGAGATGGACCCGGTCATCGTCAAGGCCCTGGACCTGCTCCTCATCCTGCACGCGGACCACGAGCAGAACTGCTCCACCTCCACGGTGCGCCTGGTGGGCTCCTCCAACGCGAACCTCTTCGCCTCCGTGTCGGCCGGCATCAACGCCCTGTTCGGTCCTGCCCACGGCGGTGCCAACGAGGCCGTGCTGAAGATGCTCCGCCAGATCCAGGCCGAGGGCCTCAAGCCCGAGGACTACATGGAGAAGGTCAAGAACAAGGAAGACGGCGTCCGCCTCATGGGCTTCGGGCACCGCGTCTACAAGAATTACGACCCGCGCGCCAAGATCGTCAAGGCCACGGCCCACGAGATCCTGAGCAAGCTCGGCGGCAATGACGAACTGCTGGACATCGCCATGCGCCTGGAGGAGAAGGCGCTGAGCGATGACTACTTCATCCAGCGCAAGCTCTACCCGAACGTGGACTTCTACACCGGCCTGATCTACAAGGCCATGGGTTTCCCCGAGAAGATGTTCACCGTGCTGTTCGCCATCGGTCGCCTCCCCGGCTGGATTGCCCAGTGGCGCGAAATGATCAGCGACCCGAACACCAAGATCGGCCGCCCGCGCCAGCTGTACATCGGTGAGCCGGAACGGGATTACCCCGCCCGCTGATTCCCCGCCCGCCAGGGACAGCACCAGCACTGACGACGACGGCCGCCCACCTTCCACAGGTGGGCGGCCGTTTCGCCTTAATCACCATCGATTGCTGCGTACTTGTCGTTTCGGGGCGGCGGATTCATACGATCATTGCAACGAAACCATGAAGGGGTGTTGCGATGCCGGCGGGGCACGTATTTGG
>NZ_JABFMW010000020.1 GCF_013359725.1 Pseudarthrobacter sp. C4D7
CGGCACAACCCCCATCAGCCGCGTTCACAACCTCAGTGGGAATTACAACTAGCGCACCGTCAGTTCCAGGGCCCCGGTAATTCGGAGCAGGTCCTGGTAGGTGATGCTGAACATCGAGTTGTGGTCACCTGCCCCGGCCCAAAGAAGCCCGTGGGCCTGCAGGGTTTCATCCAAAAGTGTCCTGATCCTCTTCGGGTGGCCCACCGGGGCGACCCCGCTGACCTTCTGTCCGGTGTGGTCCAGGACGAATGCGGGGGAGGCCCGGCGAATTCTGCCGGTCGCCAGCCGGGCCGCAACCAGCGCCGTATCAACACGGGCCGCACCGCTGGCGAGGATTAGCAGGGGTTCGCCGCCGACGTCGAAAATGAGGCTGTTGGTGATGGCGGCAAGATCGCATTCCAACGCCTGGGCCGCGGCGGCTGCCGTGGGCACCCCCGCGGAAAAAGTCCGCACGGTGTCGCCGACTCCGGCCTCGACCAGTGCGGCGCGTACCAAGGCGACCGGACCGCCGTCGTGCTTCTCCACGACCTAGTAGCCCTGCGCGTCCAGGAGGGCGTCTTCTTCTTCCTCCGCTGTCGCCTTCTTGCGCTTGCGCGGGGGCGCGGGCTGTCGCCGGGCTGCAGGGACGGCGGAGTGGACCGTTCCGTCCAGTTCCGAGTCGTCCTGGTCCTCGGCGTCGATTGCCGCGTTGCGTGCCTGCTGCCGGGCCGCGTAGCCGAAACCAACAAACATCAGCACCCCGAACGCGAACCACTGCAGGGAGTAGGACAGGTGTGTCCCCTCGTCTGTGGACGGTTTGGGGAAGGGGACCGGCGTCTCTGCCGGAGCGGGCGTCTCCGAGGCCAGTTGGCCGTAGGCGCCCGTGAAAATCGGATAACCCAACTGCGCGGAGTAGGTGGGAAGGTCGATGGAGGCCAGCTGCCCCTGGGGTGCCCCACGCTGCAGTTCGGGCTCGCCGTGCTTCAAACGGACGACGGCGGTCACCTCACCGCTGGGCGGGGCGGGGACTGAGTCAGGACTGCCGGGATTCTTGTTGCCGATAGGCAGCCAGCCGCGGTCGATGACCACCGTTTCCCCGGTGGCAAGGCGGAAGGGGACCACTACCTCGTATCCGGGCTGCCCGTTGAGCGGACGGTTGCGGACAATCCGCTGGCCGGCGGCATCGTAGGAGCCCTTCAGCTCAACCTGGGTCCACTCTTTGGCCGGATCAAGTTGGCTGAACTGGCCACGTGCCTGCGCAAAGGGAATGGGCGTGGCCGAGTAGTTGCTGACCACCCGGTTGATCTCCGCCAAGGTCTCTGCGCGCCGGTCCATCTGCCAGCGGCCCAGGAAGACACACGCGGCGGCGAAGATGGCAGCCAACAGGAGATAGCCCAGCCACTTGCTGGAAAAGAGGAAACGGTACATTCAGATGTCCTGCTCCTGGGGGGTGCCTCCAACGGCATCCAGGGGGCGGGTTTCCTTCCACAGGCCGCGCGTTTGCAGGTAGTCCTCCAGCCATTCCCGGTGGTCCGCGCACGCCAGCCACGTTTTGCGCCGCTCGGGCGCGTGGATTTTGGGGTTGTTCCAGAGCAGCTGCCAGGACGCCTGGGACCTGCACGCCTTCCGGGAACAGACGGCAGCGGCCTCGGACGCCACGTCCGATCCTGCCGCAAAGTCGAAAATACTCATGATGCTTGCCGCTCCTCCCCATGCTCCGGGTCCTCGTCCGTCACCAGTTCTCCCTGCAGGACGGCGCTTCCCGGTTCCTCCTCCGCCACCGGAGGGGCGGGACTTTCCAGCTCGCCCAACGGGGCGGAGTCCAGCAGCAGGTCACTGGGTGCTTCCGCCTTGTCGCTGCCGTTGGCGATCACCACGGCGAACCAGGGCAAAAAGACCGCGCCGGCTATCGGAATGATCTTGAACCAGCCATCCACCACAAAAATCAGAACCAGGCAGACCATGCGGATGCCCATGGCCACGGCGTACTTGATCATCCGCTGGCGCATTTCCTCGGAATGCGCTGCGGCGGCGTCCGTAATGCTGTGGACCTCGGCATCGCCGGAGAACCGGCCCGGTTCTCCGGGCCCCGGACGTTCCGCATGGTTTTCAAGGGTCACGGTGGATGATCACGCTCCAAAGGCTTCCCTTAATTCTCGCACCATCGGCAGTGCTGCCCAAACCCGCGCCGGGGCTGCCGCTAAGATCGGTTCCAGCCAAAGCACACCCCCTACCGCGGCGCAGCGTGCCGCAGAATTCCGGAGCACCTCCATGACTGAAGCAGTTTCCGCACCCCGCAGCGTCCTGGTTACCGGCGGCAACCGCGGAATCGGGCTGGCCATCGCGCAGGCGTTCCTCGCCAACGGCGACAAAGTAGCGGTGACGTACCGGAGCGAAACCCAGCTTCCGGAAGGCATCCTCGGCGTCAAGGCCGATGTCACCGATGAGGCTTCGGTGGATGCGGCCTTCAAGGAAGTGGAAGCCGCCCACGGCCCGGTGGAGGTCCTGGTGGCTAACGCCGGCATCACCAAGGACACCCTGCTGCTGCGCATGAGCGAGGACGACTTCACTTCCGTCATCGACACCAACCTGACCGGTGCCTTCCGGGTGATCAAGCGGGCGTCCAAAGGCATGATCCGGCTGCGCAAGGGTCGCGTGGTCCTCATCTCCTCGGTTTCCGGCCTGTACGGCGCTCCTGGCCAGATCAACTACTCCGCCTCCAAGGCGGGCCTGGTGGGCATCGCGCGTTCCCTTACCCGCGAACTCGGGTCCCGCGGCATCACCGCCAACGTGGTGGCGCCCGGCTTCATTAACACCGACATGACCGCCGAACTGCCAGAGGCCACCCAGAAGGATTACCTGGCCAGCATTCCTGCCGGCCGCTTTGCCGAAGCGTCCGAGGTGGCCAACGTGGTCCGTTGGATCGCCAGTGACGAGGCCGCCTACATCTCCGGTGCCGTCATCCCCGTGGACGGCGGCCTGGGCATGGGCCACTGACGCTGCGGCGCCACCCCCGCAGGAAACTAGCCCCGGCGTCCTTATTTGTCGAAGTCGGACAACGGATATTGGCCCCGCCCGCTGGCATGATGGACTGCAGACCACAATGATTTAGATGTTTCGAACAAAGGAAGCTTGCATGGGACTGCTGGACAATAAGACGGCGATCGTCACCGGATCATCGCGGGGCATTGGCGCCGACGTGGCCAAGATCCTGGCGTCGGAGGGCGCCGCCGTCGTGGTCAACTACCGCCAGAAGGCGCCCCGCGCCAACAAAGTGGTGCAGGGCATTGAAGCCGACGGCGGCCGTGCCGTGGCCGTCGGCGCAGACCTGACCACCCAGGAGGGTGTGCAGGCCCTGGCCAGCGCTGCGATGGAGAACTTCGGCTCGCTGGACATCCTGGTCCTGAACGCCTCCGGCGGCATGGAAACCGGGATGGGTGAGGACTACGCGCTTAAGCTGAACCGCGATGCCCAGGTGAACATGCTCAACGCCGCCGTGCCCCTGATGAAGGAAGGCTCACGGGTGGTTTTCGTCACCAGCCACCAGGCCCACTTCATCAACACCGTCCCCACCATGCCGGCGTATGAGCCGGTGGCCCGCAGCAAGCGCGCCGGCGAGGACGCCCTGCGGGACCTCATTCCCAACCTGGCGGACAAGGGCATCAGCCTCGTGGTGGTCTCCGGCGACATGATCGAAGGCACCGTCACCGCCACGCTGCTGGACCGCTCCACCCCGGGAGCCATCGAGGCCCGCCGCGCCGAAGCCGGCAAGCTGTATTCCGTGGAGGAGTTTGCGCAGGTTGTCGCCGGGATGGCAACGGCCGACGTCGAGTCAGGCCATACCGAGTACGCCGGCGGAGCAGACTACTTCGGCAAGAGCGGCCAGTAGCCCGCAGCCAGCACACAACAATGCCCGGTGCGTTTGCACCGGGCATTGTTGTGTGTACCCGTAACCCTTAGACCCCTGCGATGTGGCGGACGGCATCCAGGTAGGGCATGTTCAGGGCGGCATCGGCCACGGCGCGGACGGCGGGCTTGGCGTTGAACGCCACCCCGATCCCGGCTGCACCCAGCATGTCGAGGTCGTTGGCGCCGTCGCCCACGGCGATGGTGTGCTCCAGTGGAATGCCCTCGGCGGCAGCCCACTCCCGGAGGTACTTCTCCTTGGCGGCCCTGTCCACGACGGCACCCAATACCTTGCCGGTCAGGGCGCCGTCGACAATCTCCAGTTCGTTGGCCTGCCAGTAGTCAAGGCCCAGGTCCGCGGCAAGTGGCTCAAGGATCTGGTTGAAGCCGCCTGACACTACGGCCACGGTGTGGCCGGCGGCCTTGAAGGCGGCCACGAGCTGATCGGCACCTTCGCTGAGCTTCACTTCCCCGCGGACGGAATGGACGACGTCGGCGGGCAGCCCCGCGAGCACGGCCACCCGGGCGTGGAGGCTCTGGGCAAAGTCGAGTTCGCCGCGCATGGCAGCTTCCGTGACGGCTGCCACCTCCTCGCGTTTGCCGGCGTACGCGGCCAGGAGTTCGATGACCTCCTGCTGGATCAGGGTAGAGTCCACATCCATGATCAGCAGCTTTCGCTCCGCAGAGCGGAGGCCGGCAGGCACCAGGGCCGTGTCAAAGCCGGCAGGAGCGTTGTCCGCGACGGCACGGCGGAGGGCAGCCAGCCCGGCAGCGGTGGCATCGGGAAGGGCCAGGTCAAGGACCTGCACCTGGTACCGGCCGTCACCGGCAGAGGATTCGGACAGCACCTTGGCACCATTGGCCGCAAGGACGGAACGCAGCTGCTCCAGCCCGGCGGAGGTGATATTCAGGCCATAGCTGACCGCAGTCACGTTCGAAGTCATGCCTGCAATCTTAGCCAGCGCGGGTGGAGTGGCCTGAATTCGTTGCGGACGCCGCACCGCAACGCTTAGGGAGCCTTCACACCGGTTATCAGTCATCTTCCGTTTTGTCCTAGTGTCTACTCCTATGAGTGATGTTCTGGAACTGGACTCCGTCAGCGTTGTCCGAGGTAAGAAGACCCTGCTGGACAAGGTTGACTGGCAGGTCAACGAGGGCGAACGCTGGGTCATCCTGGGGCCCAACGGCGCCGGCAAAACGACCCTTCTCCAGATCGCGGCAGCGCGCCTCCACCCCAGCAGCGGCACGGCCGGCATCCTCGACGAAGTCCTGGGCCGGGTTGACGTCTTTGAACTGCGGCCCCGCATCGGCCTGTCTTCCGCGGCCCTTGCCACCCAGATCCCCGAACACGAAAACGTCCTCAATGTCGTGGTTACCGCCGCGTACGGCGTTACCGGCCGGTGGCGCGAGGGCTACGAGCGCGACGACGAACGGCGCGCCTTCCGCCTTCTGAATGACTGGGGCATGGGCCCGCTGCTGAACAGGACGTTCGCAACACTATCCGAGGGCGAGCGCAAGCGCGTCCAGATCGCCCGCGCCCTCATGACCGACCCCGAACTCCTGCTCCTGGACGAGCCGGGAGCCGGACTGGACCTGGGCGGCCGCGAGGAACTGGTCCACAAGCTCGGTGAGCTGGCCCGCGACGAGGCTGCCCCGGCCATGGTCCTGGTCACGCACCACCTCGAAGAAGTCCCGCCCGGCTTTACGCACGCCATGCTGCTGCGCGATGGCGGCGTGGTGGCAGCCGGTCCCATCACCGAGGTGTTGACCGAGGAACACCTGAGCACCACCTTCGGACTGCCACTGGCTGTCTCCGAGAACGCTGGACGCTACACCGCCACAGCACGCCGCTAGAGAGGCCCGCGCTACTACCGTGGAAATCTTCAGCAGCATCATTGTGTTCATCGCTGGCCTGTGGGCCGGCACCATCAACGCGGTGGTAGGCTCCGGAACCCTGGTCACCTTCCCGGTACTCATCGCCTTGGGAGTGGCTCCGGTGACCGCCTCCATGAGCAACGCCATGGGCCTGGTCTTCGGCACGGGCGCCGGGGCCTTCGGCTACCGCCGGGAGCTGGCAGGCCGTGGACGCCAGGTGATGCGTCTCCTTCCCGCCTCGGTCCTGGGCGGCGTCACCGGCGCCTGGCTCCTGCTGCACCTCCCGGAGAAGGTCTTCCACTACGTTGCCCCGGTCCTTCTGGTCCTGGCCCTGCTCATGGTGGTGTTCCAGCCACGGCTCCAGGACTGGGTGCGCAACCGCGAGGCAAACCCCGAGCACGCAGTCCGGGACAAACGCCACGGGTTCCTCCTGGTGCTCCTGGTCTACCTGGCCGGGGTGTACGGTGGCTACTTTGTTGCGGCGCAGGGAATCCTGCTGGTGGGCATCCTCGGCATATTCCTCACGGGCACCATCCAGAACGCGAACGCCATGAAGAACATCCTGGTCCTCGGCGTGAACATGGTGGCAGCCATCTCCTACCTCCTGTTCGCCTTCGACCGCATCAACTGGCTGGTGGTGCTGCTGATCGCCATCAGCTCCACCATCGGCGGCCTCCTGGGCTCGAAGGTGGGCCGGAAGCTCTCCCCGCGGGTCCTGCGCGCCGTGATCTTCAGCCTGGGCATCGTGGCCCTCGGCGTCATGATCGCCAACCTGCTGAAATAATCACCCGGTGACCTTCCACTACCTCGAATCCGCCGATGACCCGCGCGTCAGCGACTACACCACCCTGACCGACGTGCACCTGCGCAAGCTCCGTGAGCCCGCCGAGGGAATGTACATCGCCGAATCATCGCGCGTCCTGCGCCGGGCCCTGGCGGCCGGCCACCAGCCGCGCTCGTTCTTCCTTGCGGAGAAGTGGAAAGCGGACCTTGAGGACGTCTTCCAGGCGTACCCTGACGTTCCGGCGTTCATTGGCCCGGCTGCCCTGCTCGAAGAAATTACCGGGTTCCACCTGCACCGGGGCGCCATGGCGGCCATGCAGCGCCCTGCACCGGTGCCCCTGGCGGACCTGCTGGCCGGGGCGCGCCGCGTGGCTGTGCTGGAAGACATTGTGGACCACACCAATGTGGGCGCCATTTTCCGCTCCGCAGCTGCGCTGGATATCGACGCCGTCCTGGTGTCGCCCCGCTGCGGGGATCCGCTGTACCGCCGCAGCGTCCGGGTCAGCATGGGCACGGTCTTCCAGGTGCCGTGGGCCCGGCTGGAGAACTGGCCGGGCGACCTCCGGGTCCTGAAGGACCACGGTTTCACGGTCGCGGCACTGGAACTGACACCGGACGCAGAGGACGTCGACGCCGTCGCCTCCCGCAACGTGGACAAGCTCGCCCTGGTGCTGGGCACCGAAGGCGCGGGCATGAGCACGGAGACCCTCGCCGCCGTCGACCTTGCCGTCAAGATTCCCATGCGCAACGGCGTCGATTCGCTCAACGTGGCCGCCGCCTCGGCCGTCGCCTTCTGGGAACTGCGCGTCCGGGACTGACCTGCGGCGGCACCCCGCACTGCCGCCTGGGCCGTTCGTCAGGCCTGCCGGCATCGGCTATGATGGATAGCTGGTTGTCCTGCTTTTTCAGCTTCGGCTGATGCGACAGAGTCCAGCCATCCCATTCATACCTGGCAGCTGGCAAAATCCAGCTGCGCGAACAAAGGTCCAATTATGAAGTCTGATACACACCCGAAGTACGAAGCTGTTGTCTTCAACGACCTGGCCTCCGGCACCAAGTTCCTGACCCGCTCCACCGTGTCTTCCTCGAAGACCATCGAGTGGGAAGACGGCAACACCTACCCGGTCATCGACGTCGAGATCTCTTCCGAGTCCCACCCGTTCTACACGGGCAAGCAGCGCATCATGGACTCTGCAGGCCGCGTCGAGCGCTTCAACGCTCGCTTCAAGGGCTTCGGCGGCAAGAAGTAATTCCTTCGCCAAGCTTGTTTGCAGAAGGCCCGCACCGGAAACGGTGCGGGCCTTCTGCGTTAACCGCGCACCTGTTTTCTGGGGCAGGATGGGAAGCATGACCGAGCCCGGAATTCCCACCCATAACGCCGACAGCAACCAGCGCCTGCACGGTGAGTACAAAGTCCCCGGCGGCAAGCTGGTGGTGGTGGACCTCGCCGTGGTGGACGGCGCCTTGGCGGACGTGTCGCTCAGCGGCGACTTCTTCCTGGAACCCGACGAGGCCCTGGAAGACATCAACCGGGCGCTGACCGGGCTCCCGGACACCACGCCCGCCGCAGACCTCGCTGCCGCCGTCACAGCCGCCCTGCCCGCCGGAGCGGTCCTGTTCGGCTTCTCGGCCGACGCCGTGGCCGTGACCGTCCGCCGTGCGCTGGCCAAGGCCACCTCCTGGGGCGACCACGCGTGGAACGTCATCGCGCCCACCGTCCTCCCCACGGAGATCAACGTCGCCCTGGACGAGGTACTCACCGAGGCCGTAGGTGCGGGGGAGCGCACTCCCACTCTCCGCTTCTGGGACTGGGAGGAGCCGTCGGTGGTTATCGGCAGCTTCCAGTCGGTGCAGAACGAGGTGGATCCCGGGGGCGTGGCCCGGCACGGCATCAACGTGGTGCGCCGCATCAGCGGCGGCGGAGCGATGTTCATGGAAGCCGGCAACTGCATTACGTACTCGCTCTACCTGCCCCAGACCCTGGTAGACGGACTGAGCTTCGCAGACTCCTACCCGTTCCTTGACGCCTGGGTCATGGCGGCGCTGGAACGGCTGGGCATCAACGCGTTCTACATCCCGCTGAATGACATCGCCACGGACCAGGGCAAAATCGGCGGCGCCGCACAGAAGCGCCTGGCCAACGGCGGCATGCTGCACCACGTCACCATGAGCTACGACATCGACGCCGACAAGATGGTGGAGGTCCTCCGGATCGGCAAGGAGAAGCTTTCGGACAAGGGCACCCGCAGCGCCAAGAAGCGCGTGGATCCGCTGCGCCGCCAGACCGGCTTGGCCCGCACGGCCATCATCGAAGCCATGATCGAGGTCTTCAGCGAGCGCTACGGCGCCACGCCGTCAACACTGGCCGGACACGAGCTGGCAGCTGCCGAAGAGCGGGTGGCTGCAAAATTCGGCACCCCGGAATGGCTCCACCGCGTCCCCTAGACCCATCGATTGCTGAGTTATTGTCGTTTTGGGCGGTGAAAACGGCAGTTACTCAGCAACCGATGAGTGGGCCCACGCCGGCAGGGTACCCTAGCCGAGCGCAGCGAGGTTAGGGCCGGTGGGGAACGACGGCGGCCTGTGCCGTGAGTGCGCGCAGCAGGTGGCTGCGCTGCTCCACGATGATCCTGCGCAGCGCGTGCGGCGCGTCCTGGTTGGCGTCCAGCCAGGCATCGGTCCGCCGGACGACGGGGTGGGCTTTGGGCTCCCCGCCGTCTGCGAGGTCCTGGGCTGCGGGGTAGAGGCCCCGGACAATCCGGCTGGCGATCTCGATGCTCCGCGAGTCCCACACGGTCCGCAGGCAGCCGAAATAGGGCTCCACGTAGGGTTCCAGCAGCACCGGCGGCGCGGTGGTGAACCCGCTGATGGTGGCGGTCAGGAGCTGGTTGGACAGCCCGGTGCCATGAACCGCCGCATCCCAGGCGGCAGCCTTCACGTCGGCGTCCGGCCGCGAGGCCATGGCCGTTGCATGCCCGGCCCGGCCCGAGGCGGTGGTGTCCCGGGCCAGTTCGGCATCCAGTTCTGCTGCCGATGCTTGGCCATGGGCCGCCAGCGCGTGCCACAGATGCCAGCGCAGTTCAGCGTCCACCGTCAGTCCCTCCACGGCAGATGTTCCGTCCAGCAGCCCACGGAGCCGGGGGAGCAGGGCGTCGTCATGCCGGCTCAGCGTCCCAACGGTGCGGGCCCAGGCGAGCTGCTGGTCCGAACCCGGGGCGGCCTGGTCCAGGCGGGCAGCGGCAGCTGCGAGGAACGACGTTCGCAGGCTGCTGCGGGTGCGGGCGGGTGTGTAGCCTTCGACGGCGGTGGTGGCGTTGTCGAGAACGTTCAGGAGAACTCCGATGCCCGTCTCGGCCGCGGCGAACGCGGTCACGGCGTCAACGTACAAGGATGCGGGGCTTTCGCCGTCCCGCGCCGAGTTCCATAGGGCGGTCCAGCACAGGGCCCGGGCCATAGGGTCGGCGAGGCGGTCCAGCGAGGTCCGCACGGTGGCCTCGGACCCCGGGTCCAGCCGCACCTTGGCGTAGGTCAGGTCATCATCGTTGACCAGCAGGAGCGCTGGCCGCGGCGTTCCAGCAAGCTGCGGGAGTTCCGTCCGGGCGCCGGCCACATCAATTTCGATGGTTCCGGTCCGCACCAGGGCACCCCCGGTGTCGAAGCCGTACGAACCGACGCGGAGGCGGTGCGGACGCAGCTCTTTCCGTCCGGTGACCGGGTCCACCGCCTCCTGAACGATCGCCACCTGCCCCAGCCCGCCGTCGTCGTCCGCTGACGTGCCGTGGGGTGCGATGTCCAGGGACAGGGTGGAAATGCCCGATGTCTGCAGCCACTGCCGGGCCCAGCCGGACAGGTCGCGGCCCGAGGCGGCGTCAAGGGCCGCCAGGAGGTCGGCCAGCGACGTGTTGCCGAAGGCATGTTTCCGGAAGTACTCCCGGGACCCCGCAATGAAGGCGTCAAAGCCCACGTAGGCCACCAGCTGCTTGAGGACCGAGGCGCCCTTGGCATACGTGATGCCGTCGAAATTCTGCTTGGCCGCTTCAAGGTCCGGGATGTCGGCGACGATGGGGTGCGTGGTGGGGAGCTGGTCCTGGACGTAGGCCCAGGCCTTGCGCTTGTTGGCGAAGTTGACCCAGGCGGTGTCCCAGTCCGTGGCACGGTCCACGCCCAGGGTGCCCATGTAGTCGGCAAAGGACTCCTTCAGCCAGAGATCGTCCCACCACTGCATGGTGACCAGGTCGCCGAACCACATGTGCGCCATCTCGTGCATCAGGGTGTTGGCGCGCGCCTGGTACTGGGCGTCGGTGGCACGCGAGGTGAACACGTAGCTTTCCGTGAACGTGACCAGGCCGGGGTTTTCCATGGCGCCCAGGTTGTACTCGGGAACGAACGCCTGGTCGTATTTGCCCCACGGGTAGGGGTAGTCGAAGAGGCGGTTGAAGAAGTCCAGGCCCTTCTTCGTGAGCGCAAAAAGGTTTTCCGTGTCGAAGGAGTCAGCCATCGAGGCACGGCAGTAGAGGGCCAGCGGGACGTCCAGGCCGGTGCCGTCCTCAAGCGTTGCCTGCCAGCGGTCCTCAGCCTTGAAGTAGGGCCCGGCCAGGATGCTGGTGATGTACGTGGACATGGGCAGCGTGGTGGCGAAGTCCCAGCAGGCCGTGGCCGGGTCGCTGGTCAACAGGGTGCGGTTGACTTGGGCACCGTTGGAGGCCACCTTCCACTCGGCCGGAGCCGTCACGTGGAAGGTGTACGTTGCCTTCAGGTCGGGCTGTTCGAAGTTGGCGAAGACCCGGCGCGCGTCAGCGGGCTCGTACTGGGTGTAGAGGTAGCACTGGCCGTCCGCGGGGTCCACGAACCGGTGCATGCCCTCCCCGGAGCGGCTGTACAGCGCCGTGCCGGTCACGGTCACCTGGTTCTCGGCCTGCAGGTTGTCCAGCCGGATGCGCGCACCGTCCACCACATCCGCCACCGGAAGGCTCCTGCCATTGAGGAGCACGCTGTGGACGCTGCTGCCGATGAAGTCCAGGAAGGTGCCGGCGCCGGGGCGGGCGGTAAAGGTGATGACACTTCGGCTGGTGTAGCCCGGAACCGCCGGATCTGCTGCCTGCCGGACATCGAGCGAGACGTCGTAGCTGGTTGTGTTGATCAGGGCTGAACGTTCGGCGGCTTCGCGGCGCTGCAGATTCTCATGTGACACCCGGCTATCTAATCACGCGCCCGCTGCGTCCGCTCAGCCTGCGATCTGGAAGGCGGCTGCCAGGCCCAGCACGGCAATCAGCAGCCAGGATGCCAGCGCCGCCAGAAGCGCCCGCCCTCCCGTGTGGAGCAGCGTGCCGATCCGCACAGCCGAGCCCAGCCCGAACAGGGCGGCACCCAGCAGGACGTCCTGCAGCAGGGCCCCGGTATCCAGCCAGGCCGGGGCCAGCCAGCCGGTGGAGCGGAGGGCCACCATGGCCACGAAGCCCAGTACGAACAGCGGAACCACCGGAGGCATCGTCGAAGAGGTGCCCCCAGCGGCGTCCAGGGCCCGTGCCCCGTTCCTGTGGTGGACGCCGGCCAGGGCAACCACAGGCGCCAGCAGCAGCACGCGGGTGAGTTTGACGACGACGGCGATCGCCAGGGCAGCGGTCCCGGCGGTTTGCGCCGTGGCCACCACCTGCCCCACGTCATGCACCGAGGCTCCGGTCCAGGCGCCGAAGACTTCCGCTGAGAGGCGCAGGGGATGCGAGAGAAGGGGCAGTACACCGATGGCCAGCGTGCCGCAGAGCGTCACCAGCGCCACCGGTAGGACGGTATCCGCGTGCCGGATGCGGCGGACTGCGGCCATGGCGCCGATGGCGGACGCGCCGCAGATGGCGAACCCGGTGGCCACCAGCAGCGACGTTAACGGGGGAAGGCGGAACAGGCGGGAAATGGCATAGGTACCGGCAAAACTGGCCGCCACGACGGCAACGATCAGAAGCAGGGAAACCCACCCCAGGTCAAGGACATCCATGACGCTGACCTTCAGCCCCAGGAACACGATCCCGCCGCGCATCAGGTGCTTGCCCGCGAAGTCCAGGCCCGCCCGGGCCGGTCCGCCCGTCCAGGTGCCGGCTCCCGGCAGGTTGGCGGCCAGGACGCCCAGCACCACAGCCACGGTCATCGCAGGCAGCGCCGGAAGCAGGCCGTGCACCACGAACGCCACCGCTACGGCGGCCGCCGCCGTCAGCAGCCCCGGAACCAGCCGTGTCATTGTGGCCCGGAAACTGCCGTTTCCCGGCAGGGGGAGGCTTCTGTTGCTTGGCACTCACCTACTGTGCCCGACAAGGCCAGTAAAGTACGAACCGGACTGCCGGCAACAACACGCCAGAATGGATGGCAGTAATGAACTCGAAACAAAAAGATGGTTGGCTATTGGACATGTCAGACCTATTCCAGGATTACTCCGAGGCTGCCGGCCGCACCGGAGCGTACGATGAGATGTTTGCCCCCGGGCAACAGGCCAGGGACTCGTACGGGCAGGTGGCGGAGGCGCTCCGCAAACTCTCCCTTGCGGACGTGAGTGCGCGTGCCGATTCCATGGCACGCACGTTCCTGGACCGCGGCGTAACCTTCGACTACGCGGGCGAGGAACGGCCCTTCCCCCTCGACATCGTGCCCCGCGTCATTCCCGCGGCGGAATGGGATGTCCTGGAACGCGGCGTGGCCCAGCGCGTCCGGGCCCTGGAAGCCTTCCTGAACGACGTCTACGACAAGATGACGGTGGTCTCCGACGGCGTGATTCCCCGCCAGCTCGTGACCACCAGCGCCCACTTCCACCGGCAGGTCCACGGCTTTGAACCGGCCGGCGGCGTGCGGGTGCACATCTCGGGCATCGACGTGGTCCGCGACGCCGCGGGCACCTTCCGGGTGCTGGAGGACAACGTCCGCGTCCCGTCCGGAGTCAGCTACGTGCTGGAGAACCGCCGCGCCATGGCCAAGGGCCTGCCGGAGGCGTTCGGCCAGCAGCTCATCCGCCCCGTGGAGGAGTACCCGCGCCGGCTGCTCTCGGCCCTGCGCAAGACCGCTCCCGCCGGCGTGGATGATCCTACCGTCGTCGTCCTGACCCCTGGCGTCTTCAACAGCGCCTACTTCGAGCACACCCTCCTCGCCGGCCTCATGGGCGTGGAACTGGTGGAAGGCCGCGACCTCATCTGCCGGGGAAACCGCGTGTACATGCGCACGACGGCCGGCGAACAGCGGGTGGACGTCATCTACAAGCGGATCGACGACGACTTCCTGGACCCGCTGCAGTTCCGGTCCGACTCCATGCTGGGATGCCCCGGCCTGGTCAACGCCGCCCGTGCCGGCGGCGTCACCATCGCCAACGCGGTGGGCAATGGCGTGGCGGACGACAAACTGGTTTACAGTTACGTGCCTGACCTGATCCGCTACTACCTCAGCGAGGAGCCCATCATCGCCAACGTGGACACCTACCGCCTCGAGGAAAAGGAAGCCCGGGAGTACACCCTGGACAACCTGGCGGAACTGGTGGTCAAGCCGGTGGACGGCTCCGGCGGCAAGGGCCTGGTCATCGGCCCTGATGCCTCCAGGGACGAACTGGACGCCCTCCGCCAGCGGATCATCGCCGATCCCCGCGGCTGGATCGCCCAGCCGGTGCTCCAGCTCTCCACCGTTCCCACCCTGGGCGGCGACAAGTTTGGTCCCCGCCACGTCGACCTGCGGCCTTTCGCCGTGAACGACGGAGACGACGTCTGGGTGCTCCCGGGCGGCCTGACCCGCGTGGCGCTGAAGGAGGGGTCGCTGATCGTGAACTCCAGCCAGGGCGGAGGATCCAAGGACACCTGGGTCCTGGCCGATTCACCGCAAATGCCCGTGGAAACCGTTCCCCGCCAGTCCGTCACGGTCCGTGAACGCGTCTCGGTGTGGCCGGTGGAAAGCAATTGGCGCGACCGCCAGTCGGAGCAGCAGTGAGCCCGGCACACGGGGCCGTGGCCGCCCTCGCACCATTCCTTGACAACGTTCCGGGCACGCAGGAGGTAGCCGCGAATGCTTAGCCGAATTGCCGAGTCCCTTTTTTGGATCGGCCGCTACGTGGAGCGGGCAGACGGTACCGCCCGCATTTTGGATGTCCACCTGGAACGCCTCAACCACCTCCCCATGGAGGAGCGGAAGAGCGTGGCCCAGGAACTGCTGGCCGTCATGGGCGCCAAGCCGCAGAGCGAGGACTTCGGGCTGCCGGAACTCCTCCATGCGCTGGCGTACGACAAGACCAGCGCCACGTCCATTGCCGGTTCCCTGGGAGCTGCCCGGGAGAACGCCCGCCGTGCACGCGAAACCGTGTCCTCGGGGCTGTGGGAGAGCCTGAACACCACCTACTACGGGCTCAGCCAGCACCGCAAGGATGTGGTGGGCACGTACCGGTTCTGCAACTGGACCCTGGAACGCACGGCCATGGTCAGTGGCCTGGCCGACACCACGGTGAGCCATGACGAGAGCTGGCTCTTCCTGGTCCTGGGCCGCTCCCTGGAGCGTGCGGACATGACGGCGCGGATGCTCTCCACGCGGGACGTCCTGTCCGCGGGCATGTCCTGGGTGAACATGCTCCGCTGCGCCGGCGCCTACGAATCCTTCCTCCGCACCCGCCGTGCCGCGTTTGGAGACCAGCACGCTGCTGAATTCCTGCTGCTGGACCGGCTGTTCCCCCGCTCCATCGTCTACGCGCTGCGGGACGCCGACGAGTGCCTGGCCAAACTTGACCCGTCCGCGCAGCGGGTGGGGTTCATCAACGACGCCCGCCGCATTGTGGGCCAGGCCCGGACCTTCCTTGAATTCCACCGGACCGACGACCTCATGTCCGAACTGCCCGAGCACATGGAGCGGGTGCAGAAAGCAGTGTCCCAGGCCTCGGACGCCATTTCCCGTAAGTACTTCAATCAGGCGGACGAACTTGCCTGGGTGGGAGAAGTGTCATGACCCGGTTGAGCATCGTCCACAGGACGGCCTACAAGTACAACAAGCGGGTGACGCTGTCCTACAACGAGGCCAGGATGACGCCGCTGACGGATTCGCAGCAGGTAGTGCTGGAGTCCGTGGTGAAGGTGTCCCCGTCGCAGGCGGCTGTCAGCACTTACCGCGACTACTGGGGGACCAGGGTCACGGCCTTTGACATGCAGATGCCGCACGAGAACCTTGAGGTGGTTTCCAACATCACCGTCGAGGTGCACCGGGCCGAAAAGATTCCCGCGGAGGCGGACATCGTGGGTTGGGATGAGCTGGCATCCCCGGAGATCCTGGACGCGTTCAGCGACTGGCTGCCGCAGTCCCGGCTCAGCGGCCCGGGCGACGAAGTGCTGGGCATCATCCCCGGCGTCGTGGCAGGGAAGAACCCGCACGAGGCTGCCATGGCGGTCTTCGCCTGGATGCGCGGGGAGATGACCTACATGTCAGGGTCCACCGCCGTCACCACCAACGCGGAGGAAGCCTGGGGCCAGCGGAAGGGCGTGTGCCAGGACCTGGCGCACCTGGCCATCGGTGCCCTGCGCAGCTGCGGCATTCCGGCCCGCTACGTCTCCGGTTACCTGCATCCCCGCTCCAGCGCCGGGATCGGGGAAACCGTGGCAGGGCAGTCACATGCCTGGCTGGAGTGGTGGGACGGGGACTGGCGCAGCTGGGACCCCACCAACCACAAACCCGCCGGGGACTTCCACGTCACGGTGGCCCGGGGCCGCGACTACCGCGATGTGCCCCCGCTGAAAGGTATCCTGTCCGGCGGCGGCGGCTCGGCGCTGAAGGTCAGCGTGGAGATCACCCAGCTCGCCTGACGCAGCAGGTTCCCCGGCCTCCGTCGCCGGGGAACCCGCCGTCGGCCTATTCCGACGCCGACTTGGCTGAACTGCTGATCTGGGTCCACCACGTCATCGGATCGGTGACCTTGAAGCGGCGGCCTGTGACGCTCTCCGGGGTGATGCGCACAAACGCGTCTTTCCGCCCGGCCTGCCAGGGGAAGAGGTACAGCCGGGACGTCTCCAGCACGTCCTCAGTGCTCTTGACCAGGCCCGCGGTGCCCTTGATCACTACGCTCCAGGCCAGGCCCGTCCCGGGGTCCACACCATCAGCCTCAACCGCCACAGGGGCGTCCCCGGAGGCCGCTGACAGTTTGGTTCCCTGGCTGGTGCGGAAAACCAGCGTGCCGCCGTCCACGGTGAAGTTGACCGGGAAGATGTCCGGCCTGCCGTCAACGAGGACCGCCAGCCTGCCCACGGACACAGTCCGCAGCAGGGCCCAGCATTCGTAGTGTTCGAGATTCTGCACTTGGGTGGATGGCTCGTTGCTCATGCCGTGAGCATACCCGCATCACCAGGGGCTGGGCTTGTAATCCTTGAGGAAGACACCGTACTGGTCCTCGCCGTTCTCGCCCATGACAATCGGATCGTAGACCCGGGCCGCGCCGTCCACCAGGTCCAGGGGTGCATGGAAGCCTTCCTCCATGAGCCGGACCTTGGTGAAGTGCGGGCGCTCGTCCGTGATCCAGCCGGTATCCACGGCAGTCATCAGGATCCCGTCCGTATCCAGCATCTCCTTGGCACTGGTGCGCGTCATCATGTTCAGCGCGGCCTTGGCCATGTTGGTGTGGGGGTGCCCGGGGCCCTTGTAGGCGCGGGAGAACTGTCCCTCCATGGCGGAGACGTTGACAATGTACTTGCGCCGGGCCGTGGACCGCTTCATGGCACCCCGCAGCCGGCTGACCAGCAGGAACGGTGCCGTGACGTTGCAGAGCTGGACCTCAAGCATCTCCAGCGGGTCCACCTCGTCCAGCACCTGCGTCCAGCTGTTGATGGTGGCAAGGTCCGGGACCAGGCCGCCGGCGTCGATGGCGGTTCCGGACGCGATGCGCTCCAGGGACGCAGATCCGGTGGACAGAGCCAGGGAGGTGATGGCGTCGCCGGCCAGGACCGGGTGGTCGGTCACGCTTCCGGCCAGGGCCAGCGGGTGCTTGTCATGGGCGTGGCCGAATGTCAGCAGCTCAGGGCCGCCGTTGGCCTCCTCCAGTGCTGCCGGCAGCGGCTCGTCCTCGGCGTCCACCAGGGGCTTGTAGGCGTTGCCGGACCGGCGCACCGTCTGGGCCGCGTTGTTGATGATGATGTCCAGTGGGCCGGCCTGGTCGAGCGAATCGGTCAGGGCCATCACCTGGGCGGGATCGCGGAGGTCGATGCCCACAATCCGAAGCCGGTGCAGCCAGTCGCCGCTGTCTTCCATGGCCGCGAAGCGCCGTGCGGCGTCCTTGGGGAACCGGGCGGTGATGGTGGTGTGCGCCCCGTCGCGGAGCAGCCGCAGGGCGATGTACATGCCGATCTTGGCCCGCCCGCCGGTGAGCAGCGCCCGCCGCCCGGTGAGATCGGTCCGGGCATCGCGCTTGCTGTGGCTGAAGGCGGCGCATTCGGGGCACAGCTGGTGGTAGAAGGCGTCCACCTGCGTGTAGTGCTGCTTGCAGATGTAGCAGGGGCGGGACCTGAGGAGGTGGCCGGCGATCTTCCCGGTGGCGGAGGTCTCCAGTTTGTTGCCGCGGGTTTCATCATCGATCCGGTCAGGGGCGGCGGTGGCCGTCTGGGCAATAACGGCTCGGTCGGCCTCCGCGATCGAATCACGCTTGGTGACCCTGCGGTGGCGCTTGACGGCCTTGAACATTTTCCCGGTGGCGCGGCGTACGGAGACGTAGTCCGGGTGCTCCTCGTCGTATTCGTGGATGGTGTTCAGGACCTTGAGGCAGGCCTGGATGTCCTCAGGGGTCAGATCGGGGGAGCTCATTGGGAAAATTTTACAGCGTACGGCACAGGCCGGGGCACCATGGGTGGTGCCCCGGCCTGCATGTGGCGCGGGAAGGTATCCTGCGGATCAGCCCAGCCGGGCTGCGGGTGCGGCCTCCGCCGCCGCGGCGGCGTGCGTGCCGGCCACCTTGTCTGCGGCCTCGCGCATGGCTGAGTACTGCTCCGCGGCTGCCTTGATGGCGTTGGGCAGGACGCTCAGGTGGCTGGCGGCAAGCTTCCGTTCCTCCTCGCCCGGTTCCGGAACCTCCTGGCCCTTGGCCAGGACGGTGATGCCGGACTCGGTGACCTTGAACCCGCGCGCCCTGTCCAGGTCCGGGTCCAGTCCGATGGCGGCACCGGCCGGGACCTTGACATTCTTGTCCAGGATGGCACGGTTGATGACGGCTCCCTCGCCCACCTGCACCTTGTCCATCAGGACTGAGTCGATGACCCGGCCGCTGGTGGCAACGTAGACGTCATTGGACAGGACGGAGCCTTCCACCACGCCGCCGGAAATCACCACGCCGTTGGCCACAATGGAGTCCAGCGCCGTGCCCACGGTGTTGTTCTTGCCGCGCACGAACTTGGCGGGCGGCGAGATGCTCTGGCGAGTGTAGATGGGCCACTCGGAGTTGTAGAGGTTGAACACCGGCAGCGGGGAGATGAGGTCCATGTGGGCGTCGTAGAAGGAATCGATGGTGCCGACGTCCCGCCAGTAGGTGCGGTCGCGCTCGGTGGAACCCGGGATGTCGTTGAGGGTGAAGTCGTAGACCCCGGCCTCGCCCCGGTTGACGAAGTAGGGGATGATGTCCCCGCCCATGTCGTGCTTGGTGTCCAGCCGTTCGGCGTCAACGTGCAGCGCGGCCACCAGTGCATCGGCGTCGAACACGTAGTTGCCCATGGAAGCCAGGAACTGTGAGGGATCGGCGGCAAGCCCTGGGGTGCTGGAGGGCTTTTCCACGAAGGCGGCGATCTTTTGGGCGTCGTTCTGGTCCACTTCGATGACACCGAACTGGTCGGCCATGTGCAGCGGCTGCCGGACGGCCGCCACGGTGGCCTTGGCTCCGCTGCGGACGTGCTGGTCCACCATCTGGGCGAAGTCCATGCGGTACACGTGGTCGGCGCCGACCACGACGACGATGTCGGGGTTGGCGTCATGGATCAGGTTCAGGGACTGGTAGATGGCGTTGGCGCTGCCCAGGAACCAGCTTTTGCCGACGCGCTGCTGTGCGGGGACGGAGGCGACGTAGTTGCCGAGCTGGGTGGACATCCGCCAAGCTTCGGAGATATGCCGGTCGAGGCTATGGGACTTGTATTGGGTGAGGACCACAATCTGCAGGTAACGCGAATTCACCAGATTGGAAATCGCAAAATCGATAAGGCGGTAGCTGCCGGCAAAGGGCACGGCGGGCTTGGCCCGGTCTGCCGTCAATGGCATCAGTCTGTTTCCCTCGCCACCTGCGAGGACAATGGCCAGGACTTTTTTGGTCAACGGCATAATGGTCGCTCCTGTACGCCTTCGTAACTCCCCAAGACAGTCCGGTAGGCCCGGACTCCTTCACACTAGAACAGTTATGCGTGAACGACTACCTTGGGTCTTGTGCGAATAGACATTGTGACTAAAGAGTTCCCGCCGGAGATCTACGGTGGCGCCGGGGTGCATGTAGCCGAGTTGAGCAGGGTGCTGAGTAAGCACGTTGACCTGCAGGTTCGTGCTTTTGGTGCTCCCCGCGATGCTGATTACCATGGCGCAACCGTGACCTCCTACCAGGTTCCCGAGGACCTCGGCGGGGCCAACGCGGCGGTGCAGACGCTCGGCGTCGACCTGCGCATTGTGCCGGATGTGCAGGGGGCCGACCTGGTCCATTCGCACACCTGGTACGCCAACATGGCAGGCCACCTCGCCTCGCTGCTGCACGGGATTCCGCACGTTCTCAGCGCCCACAGCCTTGAGCCGCTCCGGCCGTGGAAGGCCGAGCAGCTGGGTGGCGGCTACGCCCTCTCGTCCTGGGTGGAAAAGACTGCCTACGAGGCCGCGGCGGCGATCATCGCGGTGTCGGAAGGCATGCGCCAGGACATCCTGCGCAGCTACCCCAACGTTGACCCGGGCAAGGTCCGGGTGGTCCACAACGGCATCGACGTGGATCTTTGGCAGCGTGATGAAAACGACGACGCCGTCCGGGCGCTGGGCATCGACCCCGCCAAACCGAACGTCGTCTTTGTGGGAAGAAACACACGCCAGAAGGGCGTTCCCTACCTCCTGCGGGCGGCAGCAAAACTTCCGGCGGATGTCCAGCTGGTCCTGTGCCTGGGTGCGGCGGACACGCCGGAACTGGCCGCGGAAACGGCTGCCCTGATCGAGGAGCTGCAGAAGCAGCGCACCGGCGTGGTGCTGATTGAACGGATGCTGCCGCGCCATGAGCTGATCCAGGTCCTCAGCCACGCCACGGCTTTCGCCTGCCCCTCCATCTACGAGCCGCTGGGCATCGTGAACCTCGAAGCCATGGCCTGCGGCGCCGCCGTGGTGGCCAGTGCCACCGGCGGCATCCCCGAGGTGGTCCAGCACGGTGAAACCGGCCTGCTGGTGGAGCTGGAACAGGTCACCGACGGCACCGGAACGCCCCTGGACCCGGAAAAGTTCGTGGCGGAATTCGCCGCCGCCCTGACCGAGGTGGTATCCGATCCCGCCCGCGCCCGCGCCATGGGGCAGGCAGGCCGCGAGCGCGCCGAAAAGCATTTCTCGTGGGATTCGATCACGGAGACCACCCTCGAGGTCTACCGCTCGGTGTTGCCGGCCGGCGCCTAAGCGTCCCGGCAGAAGAACCTACGACGGCGCCGCTCCCCTTTGAAGGGGAGCGGCGCCGTCGTTGGTTGGATGGTCTGCGGGACCAGCCAGGCTAGGCCTTCCGGCCCGCCGTCCTGGCAATAAGGACCTTTTCGTCCACCGGGGCCTGCCCGCTGGCCCGCTCGCTGCGGAAGTGCGCCCGGGCCTCGTCCTGGCGGCTCTTTTCGGCGCCCGTGGCGATGGCCGCACGGACGTGGTCTTCGCCGTACCCGAAGGCCTCCACAAGGTCCAGGGCATGGGGGCGGATTTTCTCCAGCAGACGGTTGATGTAGCCGCCCACTGTGCGCGCACGCTGCATGGAAAGGCGGCCGTTCATGAGGTACCAAGAGAGGTTCTTTTCGATCAGGGACAGGCCGAAGAGATCCCGCAGCCAGGTAAGGACCGTCCTGGTTCCGGGATCTTCAACATGCTGCAGTGCGTCGGTGAACGCTTCCCACTGCAGGAGCTCAGCGTGTGCCTGTGCGGCATCGATGAGCTCGTTCTGGTGCCGGTTGAACAGGGCCGCACCCTTTTCCTGCGAGAGGCGCTTGCTGCCCTTCAAGGCGGCACCCGCTTCAGCCACCATGGTCTGGACCCGGTCGGTCAGGAGGGCGCGTTGGCCTTCCTCGTCGCGGAGTGCGATGGCGGCCTTCTGGACCGAACCAGTGTCGGCCATGAACTGGGCCACCTGGCGCAGGCCCGTGCGGTGGACGGCGACGCCGGCTGCCTGGTTCACCACGTACCGGGCCAGCACGCCGAAGTCCACGTTCCTGAATTCCTTGGCGTAGTCGGCCAGCAGGCGCTTGGCCACCAGCTGGAGCAGTACGGTGTTGTCGCCTTCGAAGGTGACGTACACGTCCAGGTCGGCGCGCAGCGAAGCGAACCGGTTCTCAATCAGGAAGCCGGCACCACCGCAGGCTTCACGGCATTCCTGCAGGGTGTCCAGGGCGTGCCAGGTGCTGAGGGGCTTCAGGGCAGCGGCGAGGGTCTCCAGGTCCTGGCGGTCTGCGTCGGTGTCGTGGGCGCCGGAGAACACGTCGTCGAATTTCTGCAGCAGCTGCTCGTGCGCAAAGCTGGCCGCGTAGGTGGCGGCCAGGCGGGTGAACAGGCGGCGCTGGTGCCGCTGGTAGTCCAGCAGGACTTCTTCCTCGGTGTGCGAGGAGGCGTTGAACTGGCGGCGTTCGGTGGCGTACTGGATGGCGGCCTTCAGGGCCACCTTGGAGGCAGCCACGGCCGCGCCGTCCAGGGACACGCGGCCCTGGACCAGGGTGCCCAGCATGGTGAAGAAGCGCCGGCCGGGGCTGGCGATCGGCGACGTGTAGGTCCCGTCCGCGTCGACGTTGCCGTACCGGTTCAGGAGGTTGGTCCGGGGAATGCGGACGTTGTCGAAGTGCAGCCGGCCGTTGTCGATGCCGTTCAGGCCGCCCTTGACGCCGTCGTCCTCCCCGCCGATTCCGGGGAGGAATTCCTTGCTCTTCGGATCCCGGAGGTCCACGTAGAAGGCGTGGACGCCGTGGTTCACGCCCCGGGTAACCAGCTGGGCGAAGACCACAGCGCCGAGGCCGTCATTGGCGGCGTTGCCGATGTAATCCTTCCAGGCGGCGCGGAACGGCGTGTTGATGACGAATTCTTCGGTGCCGGGTTCGTAGGTTGCGGTGGTGGCGATGCTGGCAACGTCCGAGCCGTGGCCGGTCTCCGTCATGGCGAAGCAGCCCGGAATCTCCAGGCTCATGATGCCCGGCAACCACTTGTTGTGGTGCTCGGCGGTTCCCAGATGCATGACGGCGGAGCCGAAGAGGCCCCACTGGACTCCGGCCTTGATCTGCAGCGACGGGTCAGCCACCACCAGTTCCTCAAAACCGGCAATATTGCCGCCGTGGTCGTCAGAGCCGCCCAGCTCCGACGGGAACGCGCGGTGCACGGCCTCGTTGTCCACCAGGTACTTGAGCTGGCCGAAGACGCGGGCGCGGTGTTCCGTGTGCGTCAGGCCTTCGATCTTGTGCAGTTCGGGCCGGGCGGCCAGGTCCCGCGCCTGGAGCCGGACATCGGCCCACTTGCCCAGGAGCTGCCTGCCCAGTGCCTCGACGTCGACGGCGGGGGTGGTGCCGTGGTCCACGGGTTTGGCGGCAGGGGTTGCGGCGGGGCGGAGCCCTTTGTGCGCGGGGCGTTCCACTACGTCAGTCATGTCACAGTCCTTCTTTGGCGGATAACTTGGTGGTTGGTGAAGCGGGGGTGAGTTCAGGGACGATGCCCACGCACAGCCAGGCCGTGATGTAGTGCGCCATGGCATCCTGGTCAGGTTTTGTGGGGGAGTCCGGGGTGCTGAGCCATTGTTCGCCGGCGTTCCGGACCAGTCCGATGGCTGCCTTGGGCCAGTACCCGATGACGGTTTCCGTCACGTCCCCCAGATGCGCGCGCATCGGGGTGGTGATCATGTCAGCGATGGCGTCAAAAAAGGGGCCCAGCGGCCCACCGGCCGCGGCGGGGTGCGGAGCTGCGGCATCACCGGGAGCGTAACTGGTGACGAAGGTGTAGACGTTGGGGCTGGTGCCGGCCATCTGGAGGTAGGCCGAGACCATGGCCAGCAGGCCTTCCCGTGGCGTCAAGGCACTTTGGGCGGCCTCCTGGATGCGGTTCTGCATCTGGCTGAGGACTACTTCGCCCACCGCCTGCTGCAGCCCGGCCTTATCCCCGAAATACCGGTAGAAGACAGATTTCGATGTTCCGGCGGCAGTGGCGATCTCTTCCATGGAGGCATCGCTGCCCAGCGCGTGCACGGCCCGCCGGGCCTGCTTGATCAGTTCCCTGCGCCGCTCCTCCCGGTGGCTTTGCCAGCGTGACGAGCGGCCGTCGGGGCTGGCCTGCGGGGGCAGTTCGATGGTCAGCGGGGAGTGCGTGTCCTGAAGGTTCACGATACCCAGCGTATCAGGTACGCTGGGTATCGGTAACCACCCGTGACCAGAGGAGCGCTCCTATGTCCACAGAAGGACAGTCCATTTCCGCCGGCGGATCAGCCCGGCCTGCCGTCCCGGTGCCCCGCAGGGCGGTGATCGTCGGCGGCAACCGGATTCCGTTTGCCCGGGCGGGCGGAGCCTATGCAAAGTCCTCCAACCAGGACATGCTGACGGCCGCACTGGACGGCCTGATCGCCCGGTTCGGACTTCAGGACGAACGGATCGGGCAGGTGGCAGCGGGTGCCGTCCTCAAGCACTCCCGTGACTTCAACCTCACCAGGGAGGCGGTCCTGGGATCGGCGCTGTCTGCTGAAACCCCCGTCTACGATCTCCAGCAGGCGTGCGCCACGGGCCTTGAAACCGTGGTTGGCCTCGCAAACAAGATCAAGCTCGGACAGATCGATTCCGCCATTGCCGGCGGCGTGGACTCGGCGTCCGACGCGCCGGTGGTGGTCAGCGAGGGGCTCCGCGACGCCATCCTGGACCTTCACCGGGCCAAAACACTGCCGCAGCGCCTGCAGATCCTCAGCCGGCTCCGGCCCAAGGACCTGGCCCCGGTTGCCCCCGGCACAGCAGAGCCACGTACCGGGCTGACCATGGGCGAACACCAGGCACTGACCACGGCACAGTGGAAGATCACCCGGGAAGCGCAGGACGAACTGGCACTGAACAGCCACCGCAATCTTGCTGCAGCCTACGATGCCGGATTCTTTGATGACCTGATGACCCCGTACCGGGGACTGACCCGCGATGCCAACATGCGGGCTGACACGTCGCTGGAGAAGCTCGCGTCGCTGAAGCCCGTCTTCGGCCGCAGCCTTGGTGCGGATGCCACCATGACCGCGGGCAATTCCACCCCGCTGACGGACGGCGCTTCCACGGTGCTCCTGGCATCGGATGAGTGGGCCGATGCCCGCGACCTGCCCAAACTCGCAGCCGTCGTCGACGCCGAAGCTGCCGCCGTTGATTTCGTCCACGGCAAGGACGGGCTGCTGATGGCTCCCGTCTTCGCTGTCCCCAGGCTCCTCGCCCGGCAAAACCTCACCCTGGCCGACTTTGACTACTTCGAGATCCACGAAGCCTTCGCTGCCACCGTCCTCAGCACGCTGGCGGCATGGGAGGACGACGAGTTCTGCCGCACCCGCCTCGGGCTGGACAGCGCGTTGGGCAGCATCGACCGTTCCCGCCTCAACGTCAACGGATCCTCGCTCGCGGCGGGCCACCCCTTCGCAGCCACCGGCGGACGCATCGTCGGCACCCTGGCCAAGATGCTCCACGCCAAGGCCGCCTCCACCGGGCGTCCAGCGCGGGGCCTGGTGTCCGTATGCGCGGCCGGCGGCCAGGGCGTCGTCGCAATCCTGGAATCGCTGTAGGAGGCTTCCGTGGCAGATACGTACACACAACTCGTCAACAGCGGCCCGGGCCGCAACCTGGCCAGGAAGCTCGGCCTGCCCCAACCTGCCGTCCTCCGCCGCTACCAGCCGGGACAGCCTCTGGTCACCGGCCCCGTCGTCGTCCTGGGGGATACTCCGGGCGCGGACAAGCTCGCTGCCGAACTGCTGTCCTGGAACCTTGACGTCCGGCGCCACGCGGTCCCTGCCGAAAAGCTGGGTGCCATCATCATGGTCCTGGATGAGGTTGGGCACCCCACCGACCTGGAAAAGCCGGTCCTCGCGGCGGCAGGTTCCCTCCGGGACCTGCGGGCCGGCGGCCGCGTCATCACGCTCTCGCGCCCGGCGTCGGAAGCATCCACACCCGAAGCCGCAGCAGCGCGGCAGGGAGTGGACGGCCTCCTGCGCTCCCTCGCCAAGGAACTGCGTGCAGGTGCCACCGGCAACGGCGTGGTCCTTGCCGGAGACACCACGGCCATCAGTCCCAGTACATTGGGTGCCGTGAGGTTCTTCCTCTCCGGCCGGTCCGCGTTCGTGGACGGACAATTCCTGACGGTCTCCTCGGAGGACGGCAGCCTTCCCGCCGACCCGGAACAGCCGCTGGCAGGCAAGGTGGCCGTCGTTACGGGCGCGGCCCGCGGCATCGGCGCCCAGATTGCCCGGACGCTCCACCGAGACGGCGCCACCCTGATCCTGGTGGACATACCCGCAGCGGGTGACCAGCTGGCGGCAGTAGCCAACGAGGTCCGGGGAACAACGCTTCAGGTGGACATCACCGGGGCCCACGCCGGCCAGCGCATCATCGACCATGCCGTCCAGCGGCATGGCCGCCTGGACATCGTGGTGCACAATGCCGGGGTGACGAGGGACAAACTGCTGGCCAACATGGACCCGGCCCGGTGGAACTCGGTCATCAACATCAACATCGCCGCCCAGCTCCGTATCAACGAGGCCCTGCTGGCATCCGAACATTTCAGGGTGTCCCCGCGTATTGTCTCGGTTGCCTCCACGAGCGGCATCGCCGGGAACCGCGGACAAACCAATTACGCCGCATCCAAGGGTGGGGTCATGGGAATGGTGCGTGCCACGGCCCCGTTGATGGCACCGCTCGGCGGCACCATCAACGCGGTGGCTCCAGGCTTCATCGAAACCGAGATGACCGCGCGCATCCCGTTCGCTGTCCGCGAGGTGGCACGGCGGCTGAACTCCCTGCAGCAGGGCGGCCTGCCGGCCGATGTCGCAGAAACCATCGCGTTCCTGGCCAGTGATGCCGCCGGCGGTATCAACGGGGAGGTGCTGCGGGTGTGCGGGCAGAACCTGGTGGGGGCATGACGGCCCAACAACCGGTGGTCCTGGCCGAAATGCCGTCGTTGTCCAAGCTCTACGTCAATGCCGCCGCGCAGGCGGCGCGGCGCAGGCTTCTGGGCGCGCACGACTCCTCCGTCCTCCCGGCGGAGAGCCACGAAGTCCGGGGCGTTACCGTGGGGGTCGAGAACCTTACGGCCTACCAGCACCTCATCGGCGAAACGGCCAGTGACGTACTCCCTGCCGGTTTCATCCACGCCATCGCGTTCCCGTTGGCCATGAGCGTGATGAACCGCGATGACTTCCCGCTGCCCTTGCTGGGAATGATCCACCTGGGCAACAGCGTGGAACAGAAATCCCCGCTGGTGTTCACCGATGTGCTTGACGTGACCGCACGGGTGGAGAACCTTCGCGGACACCGGGCCGGGACCCAGGTGAACGTTGTGGCGGAAGTCCGGCGTGCCGGTTCCAGCGACGTCCATTGGCGCGGGGTGTCCACCTACCTCGCCAAGGGAGTGTTCCTGCCCGGCATCGACAAACCGACGGCGGTGCCGCCCAAAGCTGATTTCACGGCACCGGACCCAACAGCGCTGTGGCACCTGGGCGTGGACACCGGCCGTGCGTACGCAGCAGTCTCGGGAGACTTCAACCCGATCCACCTGAGTGTTCTCTCGGCCAAGGCCCTGGGCATGCGGCGGTCGATTGCGCACGGCATGTACCTAGCCTCGCGGGCGCTCGCGGACGTCGGACCCGCCCGGGGCGACTCGTTCCGGTGGGACGTGGCGTTCGAGGCTCCGGTGTTCCTGCCCTCGCGCGTCGCCTTGGAGATCGGGACGGAACAGAGCGGGTCAGGGGCCTGGAAGCACTCCAGTTTTGTTGCCTGGAGCCCGCGTTCGGGGCGTCGCCACTTCAGCGGGACGGTGTCCGCCCTCTAGCCCGGCCAGGGTTCGCGCCGGCCAGGGGTGTGACCTGGCTCTGGCCCGGGGGCGGACGTGTCACGCGGCCCTGGGGCCGGTGCCGGCCTGATCCTGGGGCCGGACCGCCCGGAGGATCCGGTGAAGGCTGAGCAGGACCGATTCTGATGCAGCGACGGTACCTTCCGCAGCCGGCCGGCCGGCGGTGGCGGCCATGCAGGCTTCCACCGCCGCCTTGGCAGCATTGAAGGCGTCGGTCCATTCCTGGCTGTCACCCTCGGTATGGACCGACAGCAGCTTTCCGGTTGCGGTGACGGCGTCCGCCAGCGGGCCGTTGTCCTGCAGAGGAATGGCGTAGGGTGCATCGTCCTCGTAAATAACATCCGAAAGGACATCCGTCATGTCCTGGATGTGGAACGTAACGCGTTCCAGGTTCTGCAGTTCGCGGTAGTCCTGGTCCATGTCACGCGGGTGCAGCTTACGGCGGGGGTTTGCCCTGCGGCTTGCGTCCGCTTCCTTCACCAAATGACGCACCGACCGCGCAGCCTCAGCCAATTCATCTGACCGTCGTGACCAGTCCTCGTGTTCAGGAGGCCACTTTTCCTTTAGGGCTGCGCCCATGTCCGTGAGCTGCCGGCCAAGGGCCTGGCGCAGGTCGGCCATGCTCGCCGCCGCGGCGTTAAGGTGCAACGGCGGAAAAATCAGGAAATTCACCGCGATACCCACCGCCACGCCGGCAGCCATTTGTACCAGGTATCCGTAGGAGAAATCTTCGGCATTGCTGCCCCCGACCAACAGAACCAGCAGGGCCGCCGTCGGAATCCAGTCACTGCCGGATCCGATGCCCGGCAGGCCGCCCAGCAGCACGCCGATGCCCATGAACAGGGCGACGGTCAGTGGCGACGGATGGGTAATGCTGACCAGGATAAAGGCAAGCCCGATTCCGACGGCCAGGCCGGCCAGCGCCTGCGCCCCCTGTTTCACTGACCCTGCGACATTGTGGTACATCGCCACCAGTGCCCCCAGCGGCGCGTAGTACGCGTAGTGCGAGGCGGCGCCCGGCATGAACGGCGCGATGGCGAAGGCCAGTCCTGCTGCGATGGCCGCTTTCCCCGCCAGCTGCAGCCGCTGTTCCGCGAAGGCAGCGGAAAGCCCCGCCACCGATTGTTTAAGAAGTTGGGTCCCCCGAGCCCACCGTGCATCCGGCCGTGCCTGAGTATTGCCCATCCGGATAACAGTAGGGCCGCAGGTGGGTCAGGACAAACCTGCTGTTGAGCGCCTCACAGCGGCGGCCAGGCGGTGTGCCCTGCCCGGAGTTCGGCCCTCTTCCGCGCGCCGCGGGATGTAACCGAAGCCCAGGCCGTAGGACGGATCGGCAAAGCCGAGGGCTGCGTTTGCGCCCTCGTGGCCGAACGCACGGTGGCTGCCGAAGTTCCGCGAGGGATGGGGCTTCATGAAAACGACGGCGAAGGCATTGTCCAGGCCGGAGGAGCGGTCCAGGCCCCAAACCTGTTCCCTCGACATGGCGTTGACGGTCCCGTCTGTGAGGAACGGGTCACTGCCTTGGACGCCCGTGGTGGCTGCCGCGTACAGCCGTGCCAGTCCATCAGCGGAGCCCACACCGCCGGCCGCTGACATTCCCGCTGCGCGCACGGAGCGGATATTGGGCAGTTCCATGATGGTGCTGACCGGGGCGTTGCTGTTCATGCCATCGAGGCTGAGCGGATCGATCCAGGTGTCCGCCGGGGCGGCGTCGTACAGGACATCCCGGTACCTGTTGTCCTGGCTTTCGGGCAGCCCCAGGTAGAAATCCACATCCTGCGGCGTCCGGATCCTCGGGTCATAGATGTCCTGCAGGGTTTCGCCGGTGCTCCGCCGGCACAGCTCCTCCATCAGGATGCCGATGGTGAGCGCGTGGTAGCCGAACTGGCGGCCGGGCTCCCAGGATGGAGCGGCAGCGGCGAGCCGGGCGGCGGCCCGGGACGTGGTGAATTCGTCCAGGCCAAAGCCGCCCTCAATGCCCATCAGCCCCGCCTGGTGGGACAGCGCCTCCCGGACCAGCAACCGGTCTTTGCCGTGTACGGCAAATTCCGGCCAGTAATGCGCCACGGTCTGGTCCAGGTCAAGGACACCGTCCTGGACCAGCAGGGCAATGACCAGTGCGGCGACGCCCTTTGAACAGGAGTAGGCGCCGGTCAGCGTGTCCGGCGCCATGTCAGGACCGCCCGTCAGGTGCACCACCGGCATCCCGTTCCGGTAGGCGGCAAGTTGTGCGCTGTAACGGGAGTCCTCCGCAAGGAAGGACTCAAACAGTGTCAGGACGTCCTCATACCCCGGCGCGACGAAACCCAAAGAAGTCTGCATGGTTCCCAGTCTAGGAGGAAAGCGATTTCCAGCCTGCGGTTGACCGTTAGGCGTTGGCTCCGTGTCCCGGGGCGACTTCCTCGCCCGGACGGACAGGTCCCGGGGGAGTGCCATCCCCGAACGGGCGGCCTCCCAGGGATTCCCGGCCGTGCTCCGACATCCATCCCGCCAGGTCAGGCCCGACGGGCACAATGCCGGTGGGGTTGATGTCCTCGTGTACCACGTAGTAGTGCCGCTTGATCTGCACGAAGTCGATGGTGTCGCCGAAGCCCGGGGTCTGGAAGAGGTCCCGCGCGTAACCCCACAGGTTGGGCATTTCGCTCAGCTTTTGCCGGTTGCATTTGAAGTGTCCGTGGTAGACGGGATCGAACCGTGCCAGCGTGGTGAACAAACGCACGTCCGCTTCGGTGATGGTGTCACCCACCAGATAGCGCTGCTGCGAAAGGCGCTCTTCAAGCCAGTCCAGGGCGGTCCACAACCGTTCGTACGCTGAATCGTAGGCCTCCTGGGACCCAGCGAAGCCGCAGCGGTAGACGCCGTTGTTGACCTCCGTGAACACCCGTTTGTTGACCTGGTCGATTTCAGCGCGGAGGTGGGCGGGATACAGCTGCGGGGCGCCCGGCCGGTGAAACGCTGTCCACTCGGTAGAGAAGTCAAGCGTGATCTGCGGGAAGTTGTTGGTCACCACTTCGCCGCTGGGCACGTCCACAATGGCCGGTACGGTGATCCCGCGTGGGTACCCCGGGAAGCGTTTGAAGTAGGCCTCCTGGATCCGCTCTATGCCCAGGACCGGGTCCTTTCCGTCCGGATCCAGGTCGAAGGTCCAGGAGCGCGCGTCGTGTGTGGGTCCGGGCTGGCCGAGGGAGATGGCGTCCTCAAGCCCCAGCAGCCTGCGGACTATGACGGTGCGGTTTGCCCAGGGGCAGGCCCGTGCGGCGATCAGGCGGTAGCGCCCGGCTTCCACCGGCCAGCCCGGTTCACCGTTGCTGCCGGGTGCGGCATCCCTGGTGATGCGGTCCTCGATGTAGTTGGTGTCCCGGGTGAATTCGGCCCCACCTGTCACATAGGCTCCGCGGGTACTGTGCCCGTTGGTCTGGTCAGTCGCTGCGCTGGTGCTTTCCGTTTCCTGGCTCATGACCCAAGCCTATGCTGGCCGCCGTTGCAGCCAGGGCGCCTCACAGCAGGATTGTCACGATGGGCCGCGAAGCCACCACCCATGATCCGGCCACGATGAGTGTGAACAAGGCAATCCAGATGACTGAAGGAATGGAGGTGGCGCGGTACAGAAGATATGCGTCGGAGCTGCTGAGGCGGTCCCGGCGGCGGAGGTGAACATCGGTGAGCTTGAGCAGGTCGCGGACAGAGGCAACGAGAAGTGCGAGGCCGAAAATGACGGCGGCGTGTCCCGTAAAGGAAGCCGGTGCAAGGAACGTGAGCCCAGCCGTTCCGCCGAGTGCGGCACCGGTGATGAGGAATCCGGCGAGGTTGCGGAGGAACAGGAGCGAAGCGGCCAGGACCAGCGTGCTGACAGCCATGGCTGCCGGTCCCCAACCATTCAGGCCGGACCAGACAAAGGCGGCTCCCGCCAGGGCAGGCACCGGGTACCCCCAGAAACAGGACCAGGCGGCTGCCAGCCTGCTCCTGCTGTAAGTGGTGGTGGTTCCGGAATGGTCCAGCCGAAGCCGGATGCCGGAGAGCCGCTGCCCGGTGGTCAGGGCAGCAAAGGCATGGCCAAGCTCGTGGGTGGCCGTGGCGAGGAGGCCGAAGTAGCGCCAGCTTCGCCGGGGAACGGACAGCCCGACGGCGGCTGCCAGCGACAACAGCAGTTCCACCCACGTGATGGTGGGCACGCTTGTTTGGGTGAACGCCGCACTGAAGGTGGTCCATAAGCTGGCAGGGCTGTCCAATGTTGCCTCCTGGGTGCCGGGCCGGCGTCGTGCGTACCGCCCAACGCTACGCGTCTGGGCTGGGTGCACGCCGAACACCGGCGGCAGAGATGGAACCGGTCGGCTTAAAGCCGAAAGGCACGCCTGGTACGGCGTGCCTTTCGGACGGGACAGAGCGGGCCTGCCCCTCGGAAAGCTGCTTGGCTAGCCTTCGCACTCGGTGCAGTAGCTGTGGCCGTCCTTTTGCCGGGCAATCTGGGACCGGTGGCGGACCAGGAAGCAGGAGTAGCAGGTGAATTCATCCTCTGCCTGCGGGATGACCTGGACTACGAGCTCCTCAGCGACGAATTCGCCGCCAGGGACCCCGGCGCCGTCAAGCCCGTCAGCTTCGTCCAACTCCTGCACAACACTGCGGGCGTCGGGAGCATTCGCTGACTGGAGCTGCTCGAGGGAGTTGTCCTGCGATTCCTTGACGTCGGACCGCAGTTCATCGTAATCGGTTGCCACTTTGGGTGCTTCTCTTTTCTTTGATTGGCTGTCGGGTATGAAACGTACAGCATCAAGCCGGTATTCCCCAACAGGAAGCGTAGATCTGCTGCAGGTTGGGTAGGGATCCAAAAGGAGCGACAGCAGGTTTCCCACCGCTGCGCGGCTGCTGATACAGCCAAGGGGACGGCCCGCGTTGTTCCCCACCAGGACGGAAGGGACAGCTGATGGACCTACTCGCGGCGGACTTTGGCGGCGCAGGACAGATCGGGATGGGTGTGGGTCCCGTGCTGGAGAAGTTCGATGCTGTATCCCGGATCGCTGTCCTCCGCGGGGGCGGACTGGGGGACCTCATCTTTGCGCTTCCGGCGATGGCCGCACTGAAGGCCGCCTACCCGGGGTCAACCATCACCCTGTTGGGCACGCCGATCCACAAAGCGCTCCTCGCGGCGGTGCAAAGCCCCGTGGATGACGTGGTTGTCCTGCCGTTCGCGGAAGGCGTCCGGCCCGGGAAAGAAGAAGCCGCTGAACTGGACCGCTTCTTTGCCAGCATGCGGGCACGCAACTTTGATGTGGCCGTCCAGCTCCATGGCGGCGGACGATACTCGAACCCCTTCCTTCTGCGGTTGGGTGCCCGTCATACGGCGGGGACCCGGACGGCCGATGCAGCACGGCTTGAACGCACCGTGCCGTATCTCTACTACCAGCACGAGCCTCTTCGTGCCCTGGAGGTGGCCGGACTGGCGGGTGCTCGTCCCATCGATCTCGAGGCCCGGCTTTCGCCCGCTCCCGGGGCTGCAGCCTCGAAAGCCGGCACCAGCCACCAGCCGCTGGTGGTTGTCCACCCCGGGGCCACGGATACCCGCCGTCGTTGGCCCGCGGCCAAGTTCGCGGATGTTGCTGCCGCCTGCGCAGCTGACGGCTCGCGCGTCGTCATCATCGGTGACCGCAGCGAACAGGACCTGGCAGCAGGGATCGCCGCACGCGCAGCTTCGCCGGCAGTAAAGTCCGTGGCTGGCAGCCTGAATATCGAGGGTCTTGTAACGCTGCTGGTGGATGCTGACGTTGTGGTGGCGAATGACAGCGGCCCCCGGCATCTGGCCCAGGCCCTTGGAGTGCCCACGGTGGGCATTTTTTGGGTGGGCAACGTCATCAATGCGGGGGCGCTGGGGCGCAGCCTCCACCGCATCCACGCCTCGTGGGCTACCGCCTGCCCCACCTGCGGCATCGACATCACCCAGGTGGGCTGGACTGCACCCCGCTGTGCCCATAATGACTCGCTGGTTGCCGGGATAGACGTGGCCGACGTTCTGCGGGACGTGGTCAGCCTCACCACCACCTCCGCCGGGCAGGATGCATGAGCGGCCGGGTGGCAGTGGAGGAGGTCCAAACGCCGGAACCCACTGACGGCAAGCCGGAGCTACTGGTCCTGCGCGCCTTGAAACTTGGTGACCTGCTGGTTGCCGTGCCGGCGTTGAAGGGGATACGCCGCGCATTCCCCGGCCATCGACTCCGATATGCCGCGCAGGAGTGGCTGTCCGAAGCCCTGGACCTGGTGGGCGGCTATGAACTGCTGCCCACGCACGGCCTGGATGAGCCGCTGGCGATGGAACCGGGTGTGGTGGACGTGGCAGTCAACCTTCACGGCAGTGGCCCGGAGAGCCAAGGGCGGATTGAGGCCTTGCAGGCCCGCCGGACCCTGGCCCACCGCTCCAGACGCCGGGATGGGCCACCCTGGCGTCCGGAACTCCACGAGCGCGAGCGCTGGGTGAGGCTCCTGGAGTGGCATGGGATAGAAGCGGACCCACTGGACGTGCAATTAGGCGCGCCGCCTGTTCCCAGCCCCGTCCCCGGAGCAACAGTCCTGCACGTGGGAGCGGCCTATGGGAGCAGGCTCTGGCCGGAGGAGCGGTTCGCCGCCGTGGCAGCGTTCCTGACCGAACACGGCCACCGTGTGGTCCTTACCGGGGGCACCTCCGAGCGGGCCCGGGCGGAGGAAGTAGGCCGCCGTGCCGGGCTGCCCGGAACCGCCGTGCTTGCCGGGGCGCTGGGCCTGGGGGAGTTTGCTGCCACGATTGCTGCCGCACGCGTCGTGGTCTCGGCCGATACCGGCGCTGCACACCTGGCCTCGGCGTACGGTACCCCGTCTGTGGTGTTGTTTGGGCCGGCGCCACCGGAGATCTGGGGCCCGCCGCCGGGCCCGCATGTCGTCCTCACCCGGGCAGGGCTCCGGCGCGGGGATACCTTCGCGGCCGATCCGGATCCCGCCCTGCTTGCTGTCCAGGCTCACGATGTTGTGGCGGCCGTCCGGGGACTCGGGTTGCTGTAAGGCTGTGGGTTTACGCGGTAATCGTGTGGCTCCTGCGGGGCGCGGCTCCTTCCCGTCCGCTTAAAATTAGGGGCATGAACACTGAGCTGGGAATCGCCTTGGTGTTGGTGGCGGCGTTCCTTTGGATGACCGTGACCTTGACCATTCTGTCCGCCATCGACCGGCCCGAAAGGAAAGCCCGAAGGCAGGAGCGGCGTGACATCCGGATGGAAAAACGGCGGGTTGAGTACCGTCCAGTGACGGCGGGGCCACATGCCCCGGGACGGATCCGGCATCCGCGTTCCCGGCGGCTGCACCCGCACTGACGGCGGCGCTGCGCGGGTGGGTGCAACCGGGTGAGACGCGGGTCCATATCTCTTGGCACAGCCTTGCGCTCGCCGTCGCGCATTCCCTCCGCACGTGTGACGCTGTCTCCGCGCTCGCCGCCGGAGAACCCCTTGACGGGGTTGGCCCGATCCCAGACACTTTCCCGATGGGAGTAAGCGAAGAGTTGCGGGCGCTGGGTGATGTGGTGGACAGGCTTGCGGCAAAGTTTCCCGGCCTGTCCAGGGAACACATAGAAGACGTGGTCCAGCAGGAACACAGCCTCCTGGATACGGGCAGGGTGCGTGCGTTCATACCGGTGCTGGTCGAGCACGCTGCCCGGGACCGCCTTTCGCAATGACGGTTCAGGGCGTCCCGGAAACGTCGATCAGCACTTTTCCGGGCGTTTGCTGCTCCACTGCATCATGGGCATCCGGCGTCCGGGCAAGCGTAAACCGCGTCAACGGCAGACCGTGTTCTTCGCCGACCCGGAGTGCGCCGTCGGCAAGGGCGTCCGCAACGGCGGCCACCGCATGCTGCTTCTGCCCATCGGTGACTGTATAGGTGAGGATGAACTGGTACCGGACGTTGCCGGTCATGCTTTCGCGGATGGGAACCGTAAGTGACTCGCCGGGGTTCGCCGCGTAAATGGAGATGGTTCCGCCCGGTTTGAGGACGTTCAGGTCCGTTTCGATGTTGGCGGGGGCGTTGACATCCACAATGATGTCGACGCCGTCCGGCGCCACCTGACGGACGGCCTCAACGACGTCGTCAATGCGGTAGTTGACGACCGTTTCAGCGCCGGCACGGCGCGCCAGTTCAGCTTTACGGTCCCCGCTGACGGTTGTGATGACGGTGGCCCCGGCCCACCGTGCGAGCTGGATGGCCGCGTGGCCGACCGCGCCTGCGCCCCCAGTGACCAGGACGATTCGACCGGCGAGGGCGCCGGAGGAAAGCCGGACCGGTCCGTCCTCGTGCGATGTCAGGGCCCGGTGGGCCGTCAGGGCAGGGATGCCCAGGGAGGCCCCGGTGTCGAAGGACTCTGCATCGGGAAGGGCCACGGCTTTGTGGCTGGGCACCACCACGTACTCCTGGGCGGTGCCTTCATTGCCACCCCACGCAACATCCCACAGCCAGACGCGGTCGCCCACCGCGAAGCCGGTTACTCCGGGACCCAGTTGATCGATGACGCCGGCTCCGTCCTGGTTTGGAACCTTTGGGGCGTCCAGCTTGCTGCTTCCGCTCCCGGCCCGTGACTTCCAGTCAGTAGGGTTCACTCCGGACACCATCACCCGGACGCGGACCTCACCCGGCCCCGGCTCCGTCAGTGGCCTGTCCTGCAGGGTCAGCACGGATGAGGGCCCTGTTGCCTGGTACACGATTGCTTTCACGTTTTCTCCCACGTCCGGTTGTGGATCCCGTTACCGCTCCAACCTATCGAAAGGACGCCGCGGGCGCGGCGCCCGGGTCCGCCCGTGTCCAAATTTCCTGCAGGGTTGATTCGGCGGCGCGCGTTATTGCTTGCCTAGAACCGTGACGTGCCGCGAAGCGGGCGCGGCCGGCCATCCGGGTCCACAATGAACCGGTAGATGGGATCGGCCCACAGCCGGTGGATCTGAGGTACAGGCTGGGGCGTATGGTGGCGGACCTGCCCAGCAGGACGGGGTTGCGAACGGCCGGCGCGGTGCCAATGGTCCAAGGCATCGGCTGCGCTGTTCCAAAGGTGGAGTTCGCCGCCGTCCGCCTGGAGCCGTGGGTCGTTGTGGTCAAGGCCCAGGTGCTCGGCCCAGAGCTGGAGGCGAAGCTTCCTGGCCAGCGGGTGGGTGCCAGGCCCGCCCCAACTCTCACCGGGTGTGTGGCCGGCCGAAGTGTCGATGACCGCACAGGTGAGTTCGCTGTCGGTTGTCCAGGAGCGGCGGTTGAAGTTGTCTGACCCGCAGGTGAACCAGGTGTCGTCGATGATGCAGATTTTGGCATGAACGTAGATGGGGGTTCCCTCGGTGTTCTCCAGGTCGAACACTCCCACCCTGTCCGGCGCGGCCCGGCGCAGCATGCTGAGGGCACGCAGTTGACCCAGGCGCTTGGGGGGTCCGCCAAGGGCACCGTCAGAGTCCGGGTACCGGGGCACCACGATGATGACTTGCAGGCTGGGGTTGCGCTTGAGGGCGTCTGCAATGCCGGCTGCCACCTCGGTTGACCACAGGTACTGGTCCTCGATGTAGATGAGTGAGCGGGCCTGGGCGAAAGCCTTCGCGTACGCCCTGGCTATGCTCCGTTCTCCGTTGGGAGCGAAAGGGAACGGAGGGTGCTTCACACCATAGGTTCGCAGCAGCTGGACGGCGTGTGGGCCGGCCGGTGGCGGAGGCGGCGCGGCTTCCGGCAACGGTTTGGGGTGCCGCGGCATGCGGGCAAGTCGCTGCAGCAGCATCCGGTAGGGTGTTCTCCGGTCCAGCGGGTGGGGGTCGTTCCACCGTTCGGCGAACACGGCCAACACATCGGCTACGGCAGGGCCGCGCAGTTCAAGCGCGGCATCGTGCCACGGCGGCCGCTGCCCGTAGCGTGGATCCATCTTTACCGCTTGCGGGTCTCCCGTATGGCGGGCATCGTCGCGGCGGCTGTGTGAAAGGTCGATTCCCCCTACAAAAGCGACGTCGCGGGAGGGGTCGTCGCGACGTCGGATGACTACCAGTTTCTGATGGTGGGAACCGAAAAGACGGACGCGCTGGTCCAGCAGCGCCTCCCCGCCGGCGTCGTTAATTTGGCGGCTGAGGAGCTCGTTTGACCGTCCGCTGATGGGGGCGGACACCCGTTCGCCGTGTGACCTCCAGACAAGGCCGCGTACTTCGACGCCGGACCGGGCCAGTTCCGCGAGCAGCCCGCCAATCGTCGTACCACCCGGTTCCAACTGCTCATCACCGTCACCGCGCCAGTCGGTGAACCAGACCCGGTCTCCAGCCTCCAGGGAGGACAGTTCTTCGTGCAGCCTGGAAAAGTAGGCTGCACCATGCACCAAGGGCGTCACGAGGTTGCCTTCCGACCACGGAGCAGAGTCCGTGCCATCCCGATGGATGCTTGAGGCGGGATTTCCGTGCTCGTTTCGACCCAGGAACCACTTGCGTGCCGTGCTGTCCACTTGGCGCTCCTTCCGGGGCCTGGGGACCAGGCCGTCGCGGAATCCAAACTAGCCTATGGCTGCGCACACACGGGCTGTTTCCTGGGGTGGACAACCCGTGATGGCGCAGCTGCGGTCCGGCCGCGTGGGAATAGGCTTGTCCCGGGCCGCTTCCAGCCCCCAAGAGAATGAGGCTCGGCATGTCATTGAAGGAACAGTTGAAGGGCGACGTAATTGCCCACATGAAGGCGGGGGACAAGGTCGCGCTCACCACTGTGCGCAACGTCCTCGGTGAGATTGAAACGCGCGAGAAGTCCGGGAAAGCTCCGGTTGAGCTGGACGACCGCCAGGTCACCGCGTTGCTGCAGAAAGAGGCTGCCAAGCGTCGGGAAACGGCTGCCACCTATGCCGCTGCCGGTCACGATGACCGCGCGCAGGCGGAAATTGCCGAAGCGAAGGTCATCGAGGCCTATCTGCCCACGGCCCTGACCCGTGAAGAGGCCGAAGCCATCGTGGACGGAGTAATCGCCGGGCTGCAGGCTGACGGCGCTGAGCTGTCAGTCCGTTCCATGGGCGCGGTGATGAAATCCGTCACCCCCAAGATCGGCGGACGCTTCGATGGAAAGGCCGTCAGCGAGATGGTCAAGGCCCGTTTGGCCTGACTGCCGAGTAAGCATGCAGTCCGGATACCGACGCCGAGCGGTAAGCCCGGTGCGCGACACCCTGCCCGAAGGGGGATCCGACGGGGTGTTTCCGGTGCCCACCGCCGAGGTTGTTGTCAGTCTGATAATTACCTGGTAGCTTTTAATTATCAGATTGATAATTAGGAAAGGCGATGGCGATGACGACGCTGCTCGACTGGATTAACTCCCCGGCAATTCCCAACCTCCTCGGTGCCCCTGTGAGCTGGATCGAAGTCATCGGGTTCGTCACCGGCGCAGCCTGCGTCTACGGCGTGGCCCGCCAGAAGCTGTGGAACTGGCCCGTTGGCATCCTGAACAACATCGCCTTCATCATGCTGTTCCTCGGTGCCGGCCTCTACGGCGAAACTGCCCTACAGGTGATTTTCGCCGCCGTCTCCGTGTACGGCTGGATCAACTGGGTCCGCGGAAGCGCAGACACCGCCACCAAGGACGACCTGCCCATACGGGACGCCGGCGGCAAGGAAGCCCTCCTGGGCATCGCCGCCACCGTGGCCGGCACGGCCGCCGTCGCCCTGGCCCTCACCCACGGCACCAACTCCCAGGTGCCATGGCCTGACGCCTTCGTCCTGACCGCATCCCTGCTGGCCACCTACGGCCAGGCCAGGAAAATCTTCCAGCACTGGTACGTCTGGATCCTCATCGACCTCGTCTCCATTCCGCTGTACTTCAGCCGCGGACTGGCGCTGACCGGCATCCTCTACATCGGCTTCCTGGCCCTGTGCATCTACGGCCTCGTCGACTGGAAGCGCACCCGCACCACCGAAACCATCACCGCCACCACCGTCCCCGCAGGAGCCTGACATGTTCACCCAGTCCATGGTCATCGGCAAGTTCTACCCGCCGCACGCTGGCCACGCCCACCTGATAGCTGCTGCCGCCGCGCAGTCCACTAAGGTCGCCGTCCTCGTTCTGGGCACCCGGTTCGAATCCATCACCGTCACCGAGCGGGCCACGTGGCTGGCTGCCGAATTCAGGGACACCAACGTCCAGGTGATCGCCATGCCGAACGACTGCCCCGAAGACTACAACTCAGAGGAAATCTGGAAGGCGCAGAACGAGCTGATGCGCCTGGCCCTGAAATCGCAGGGGATCAAGACCATTGACGCCGTCTTCTCGTCCGAGGAATACGGTGCCCAGCTCGCCGGCTACTTCGGGGCGGAACACGTGCTCGTTGACCTGACCCGGGCTACCTACCCGGTCAGCGGCACGCTCTGCCGCGACGACCTGGCCGCAGCGTGGCCCTACGTGATCGCCCCGGCCCGGCAGGCACTCGCCACCCGGATCATCATCGTCGGTGCCGAATCCACCGGCACCACGACTCTCACCAAGGCCCTGATGGAGCACTACCGCCCCCGTTTCCCCCGGATCGCGGATGTGCCCGAGTACGGCCGGGACTACACCTACGAAAAATTCGATGCCCTCCGGGCCGGGCGCCCCAATGCCGAGCTGGCGGACATGGTCTGGACAGCGCAGGACTTCAGCGTCATCGCCACCCGCCAGAACGAACTGGAGAACGCCGCCGCGGACACCTGCCCGCTGGTCATTGCCGACACAGACGCCCTGGCCACCACGCTGTGGGAACGGTTCTACCTGGGGGAGCGCAGTTATGGCTCCTACCGCGCCATGGACAACCTGCCGCGCCGTGACCTGTACCTCATCACCGACCATGAGGGGGTGGAATTCGAAGACGACGGCTGGCGCGAAGGCGAACACCGCCGGGCCGAGATGACTGAATGGTTCAAGGAGACCCTGACGGAGGAGGGACACTCCTGGATCCTGCTCACCGGTGACCATGATCGGCGCATGAAGACCGCGACTGAAATCATTGACTTGCTCCTTTCCCAGCGCAACGGCTTCACCTCTCCGCCCTGGGCAACCCGCACTGTCATGGAAGGAGCGAGTTTATGAACGGCCCGCAGACGGAGGAAAACTACCTGGAGTCCTACAACCCCGGGGACTACCCCCCGGTTGCACTGGCTGCTGACCTGGTGGTTTTCGCCGTCGCGGGCAGCGTCCTTCACGTGGCCCTCGTGCGCCGGGGTACCCACCCGTTCAGGGACAGGCTCGCCCTTCCGGGAGGGTTCGTAGGGCCACGGGAGTCTGCCGAGGATGCCGCCCGCCGTGAACTGGCCGAGGAAACCGGCCTGGACCTTGGCGGCCTTCTGGTCCACATTGAGCAGCTTGCCACCTACAGTGCCCCGCTTCGGGATCCCCGTATGCGGGTTGTCTCCACTGCCCATCTGGTCCTGCTGGCCACCAACGGCAGCACCCTGCCCGCGCTGGCCGGAGCGGGCGATGCAGCGGACGCCGGCTGGTACCCGGCCCATGAGATCCTCGCTGGAAAACCCGGAGGGCAGTTGGCCTTTGACCACTCCGTCATCCTGCTGGACGGCCTGAACCGGCTAGCAGGAAAGATGGAATACACCACCGTTGCCACCCAGCTTCTGCCCGGGGAATTCACCCTGACACAGCTGCGCACCGTCTACGAGGCGGTATGGAATTCGCCGATGGCACCCGGTAACTTCACGCGCAAAATGACACCCCAGCTTGAGGACACCGGGCAGAAGACCCGCACCGCCGGTGGGGGAGCGCCGGCCACCCTGTTCCGCGCCACAGACAGGCATATCCATCCGCCCCTGGCCAGGCCCCGCACCCCGTAGGCGTCTGCAGGCGGATGTGGCGGCGGGTTCATCTGACTGGGCGCTGTTTTGGGGCTTGGGTGAAGCCACGGAGAATCACTATGGAAAGATACTCGCCCTGAGCGAGCACGAACCGGCGACGGTACTCTAACGAGGTTCGACGGTGAGCAAAGCTTCCGAACGACCGGCCCTGCTGGGCGGTAAGCGCTCGGCCTAGCTAGGGCCACATGGGTGTCGCGGGTGACAGTCGTGGGAAGCGCTCCGCTACCGGCCTTGGTAGGGCTCCGCTTCAGGGTTCCAACATGTCCGTTGCAGCCCTGAAGGTGGCCGCGTTCGCCCTGACCGGTCCGCGTCTATGCTCACCGAAGCCATCTACCCGCCGCCGACTCGATGAACCGGATGCTACGCAGTTGGGGGCAGTGGTTCAGGACTCTAACCGCATTGAATCGTGCCAGCCACCCACGGCGTCCTCAGGAGGCTCCAGCAATCCGAACTGATATGCCCGCTGGACAGCCATAAGGCGATCGCGCACATCCAACTTGCGGTAGATGTGTTCCAAGTGTTTTTCGGCTGTGCGTGATGAGATGCCCAGTCGTCTTGCCAGACTTTCCGCCGTGAGTCCCTTGCTAAGCAGAGTCAAAATTGCCATCTCACGAAGCGTCAATTCCTGCTCTGCATTTTGCCGGGAGGCCGCCGCACTTATGAGCGCGAGAGCGAGGTACCGAGTTAATCCCGTGAGCACTGGTTGCAGCAACCTGGCCAGATCGAACTCTTGCTCGCTGAAGTCGTCCGGTCGTTGGACCAAGTACGAGTGCAGGTCTTCACTCCCAAGCTGCAACGGAATGGAAAGTTGGTGGTTTACATTCCAGGGCCGCGCGAGCTCGTCCCATTCCCGCTTGATGCCGGCGTTGGCAATGGCGGCAGGAACCCGTCCAATGGATTGGGGGTCCGTTATCCGGGTGACCGCATGCCAGCGCAAGAGGGGCTGATTCCTGAAGTCGAAGTCTCCAGGCGGTTTTTCCGGGATGTATCCGGCCGGCCAGCAGTTAATGATGCGATTGTCCCAGTGATGTTGCACCTGGTTGCGGGTACAGCAGGCACCGAAAAATGACTCAGTTAAAAGGGATAGAAGTTGCTCCTCGAAGTGCGGGGAGCGGGCCGGCTGGTGGAGGACATCTCCAATGAACTCCAGCCACTTACGGTACTGCGTATCATTACGCTCCACGCGTGAATCTTAGGCGAGCACGTGTCACGAGGACACTGGACTGCCTACCCAAAGCAGACATTGGGTAGGCAGTCCTCGCCACACCGAAGACCAGCCAGTGGACAGATGGTTGCGGCATTAATCGCGTCCAGAGGAGCGGCCCATGCTCTGCGCAGGGCAGCTAGGGTCTCTCCGATCTGCATTTCTAGGTCAGTGCGGCGCAAACGTTCACTGCCGGTCCAGAGGTGCTCACCAATGTCCACGTCCCGTCTTTTTCAATGTTGTAGACAACTGTCCCGGTGTATTGAGTAGTACTCGGGCCTGCCGGCATATCGGAGGGGAAGAAAATCAGCCCGTTATGGCCACTTGCTCTAGCGGTGTATGTGCCGTCCGGGTTGCGAGTCGTATTGGAAACTGAACCGCTCGTATTGAAGGAAATGGACTTGCCGTTCTCCAGGTTTGTGTAGGTCAGAAGGACGCCCTTGCCGGCTGAGATCATCCGGACCAAGTGCCCCTCCCTGTCGTAGAACTCCTTAGTGTGCAGGTTGCCTCCAGAGCTGTAGATCTGCAGTTCGAAGCCGCAACCCAGTCCGGGATCCAGGATAACTGGGTCAGCTGCCTGGACTGGCTGGGCTACGACAAGCGAGGCGGCCATAAAGGTGACGGCGGACACAATGGGCAAAGCTTTGCTTCTCATGATGCTCTCTTCAAGATTTCTGGCTGATTAGAGTTGACTTCCAAGAAGGAAGTGCATCTGCGGTGACGGGAACGCCCCCGCGCAACCGGACCAGAAGCGTGGCCTACGGATAGGCTGGTTCGTGGTCAGCGAATACAGGACCGTGCGTGAACTTCGGGTGGTTCGACTGCCTGCTGTTTCCAGAATAGGAAAATGGAGAAGGTGTTTCTGTAAGTACTTCTACGTACGGACACGAGCGCCGATACGTGTTATGTCCTAGGGCTACCCCGGGTCCAGGGGGATATCAGCCGTCCGGAATGCGCTGGCAGTCTCACGAAGGGCCAATAGGCTTTTGGTATTGCCCCCGGACGGTCCAGCTGCAAAATCCACGACCTCGTCGCCGTATCGCAGGCGATCGAGCATCTTGTCCTTTTCTGGGCTGCTGAACTTCGACCCACATATCTGAGTGACAGGGCAACAGGCTTTGAGTACTTGATCCGACGCAAATCTTAACGAGTGTGTACGGTCGTGATGAGGTTCGATTCTGTATGCGAATCGTGGAGTGTCAGCGCGCTGCTCAGGAGAAATATAACGTCGGCTCCGGATCAGTCATGGACGCCACAGACGCACTGGTCGAGCCTCCTCAAGTCTTACACCTGATCAGCTAGCTGCCTCCTTCCATGGTGGATCGTCTGCATGCGCTAAAGACTCTGTTGAGTGATGCCGAGGCCCAAGTATGTTGGCGCGGTAATAGAACCATTTTTGCGGGGGGGGTGTCCGTCGATACGGGCCACGCGAACTGCCATGTGCCTTCGCCGGCTTGAGGCCCCGCACATAGTTCGCACGCTAGGAAAGCAGCCCACGTGGTTGGTGACACAAAAAAGCCCCGGAACATCAGTGATGTTCCGGGGCTTCCGATTGTGCGCGGAGGGGGACTTGAACCCCCACCCCCTTTCGAGGACTAGCACCTCAAGCTAGCGCGTCTGCCATTCCGCCACCCGCGCAGGTGGTATTTCGGGAAGCCGTCCCGCCTTTCAGCGTTTCGCGCCTCTCCGAAGCAGCGAGAAAAACTCTAACATGACTTTCCGGGAACAACGAATCGGGGCGAATGGGTAGGCTGAGGAGAGTGGTTTGAGTCCAACGCCACCCAGTCATTCCCTACCAAGGAGCCACCAATGCCTGATGTCCTGCCCGAGGATGAAGTTGTCCGGATCTGCCAGGACCTCATCCGGATTGACACTTCCAACTACGGTGACGGATCGGGGCCGGGCGAGCGGGCGGCGGCAGAGTACGTTGCCGGGCTTATCGAGGAAGTAGGACTGGACGCCGAGATCTTCGAGTCAGCGCCCGGCCGCGCGAACGTTGTCACCCGCATGGCGGGGGAGGACCCCTCGGCCAGTGCGCTGGTGGTCCATGGCCACCTCGACGTCGTTCCAGCGCTCCGGGACCAGTGGTCCGTGGACCCCTTCGGCGCTGAACTGAAGGATGGCCTCATTTGGGGTCGCGGCGCCGTCGACATGAAGGACATGGACGCCATGATCCTTTCCGTGCTGAGGAATTTTGCCAGGGAGGGCAGGAAGCCCAAGCGGGACATCGTCTTTGCGTTCTTCGCGGACGAGGAGGCCGGCGGCGTCTACGGCGCCCGTTATGCCGTGGATAACAGGCCTGAGTTGTTCGAGGGAGCCACCGAAGCCATTTCCGAGGTGGGCGGCTTCTCGGCCACCATTGGCGGACAGCGGACCTACCTGCTGCAGACGGCGGAAAAAGGCATCTCCTGGCTCCGGCTCGTAGCGCACGGGCGCGCCGGCCACGGTTCACAGATCAACACCGACAATGCCGTGACACGCCTGGCGGCCGCCGTCACCCGGATCGGCGAATACAAATGGCCCATCGAGCTCACGCCCACCACCCGCCAGTTCCTTGACGGCGTGACCGAACTCACCGGCGTGGAGTTCGACCCCGACAATCCCGACCTCCTGCTCAACCAGCTGGGTACGGTGGCCCGGTTCGTGGGAGCCACCCTGCAGAACACCACCAACCCCACCCTGCTCAAGGGCGGCTACAAGCACAACGTCATCCCGGAGTCCGCCGAGGCCCTGGTGGACTGCCGCACACTTCCGGGCCAGGAACAGCAGGTCCTCGAAATTGTGCGCGACCTGGCTGGCAGCGGCGTGGATGTCAGCTACGTCCACAACGACGTCTCGCTGGAGGTCCCGTTTGCCGGCAACCTGGTGGACTCCATGATCGATGCGCTCCACAAGGAGGACCCCGGCGCCAAAGTTCTGCCGTACACGCTCTCCGGCGGCACGGACAACAAGTCGCTCAGCCGGCTCGGCATTACCGGCTACGGGTTTGCGCCCCTCATGCTGCCGGACGAGCTGGACTTCACCGGGATGTTCCACGGTGTGGACGAACGCGTCCCGGCGGACTCCCTCAAGTTCGGCGCCCGGGTGCTGAACACCCTGCTCACCAACTACTGAGAGGAGCCGGCCATGAGCCCAGAGGAACTGTTGCCGGATGCGCTCCTGGAGCGCATCCGCAGCCGCGCCGCAGGATACGACCGGGACAACGCCTTCTTTCACGAGGACCTGGAGGACTTGGCAGCCGCGGGCTACCTGAAGCTTTTCGTACCAGCGGCCGACGGCGGCAAGGGCCTCGGGCTCGAAGCGGCGGCGCGGTGCCAGCGCAGGCTGGCAACGGCCGCCTCTGCCACTGCTTTGGCCGTCAACATGCACCTGGTCTGGACCGGCGTCGCGCACGTCCTGGCAGCCCGTGGAGACCATTCTCTGGCCTTCGTCCTCAAGGAAGCCGCGCAAGGTGAGGTGTTCGCCTTCGGCAACTCGGAAGCCGGCAACGATTCGGTCCTTTTCGACTCCCGCACCATGGCCGTGCCGCACCAGGATGGCGGCTATTCCTTCACCGGAACCAAAATCTTCACCAGCCTCTCGCCGGCCTGGACCCGCCTGGGCATCTTCGGCAAGGACCCGGATGCGCGCGACGGTGCCGGGGAGTTGGTTCACGGGTTCATCACCCGGGAAACTCCCGGCTACCGGATCCTGGACGACTGGGACACCCTTGGCATGCGGGCCAGCCAGTCGGCCACCACCGTCCTGGAGGGCGCGACGGCCCCCGCCGACCGCATCTTCCGCAAGCTGCCGGTCGGCCCCAACGCCGACCCGTTGATCTTTGCGATTTTTGCCTGCTTCGAAAGTCTCCTGGCCGCTGTCTACACAGGCCTCGGCGAGCGCGCCCTGTTCCTGGGGGTGGAGAACGTGAAGCGGCGAACGTCCTTCAAGAACGGTGGGCGCAGCTACGCGCAGGACCCCGACATCCGCTGGAAAGTCGCAGACGCCGCCATGGCCATGGACGTCCTGTACCCGCAGCTCACGTCCGTCACGGCCGACGTCGACGCCCTGGCAGACCACGGAGCCCAGTGGTTCCCCAAACTGGTGGGCCTGAAAGTCAACGCCACTGAGACCGCGCGCCGGGTGGTGGACCTGGCCATCCGGGTCAGCGGGGGATCAAGCTACTTCCGGGGCTCAGAACTCGAACGGCTTTACCGGGACGTGCTGGCCGGAATGTTCCACCCCTCCGACGACGAGTCAGCCCATAACACTGTTGCCAATGCGTGGCTGGGGCCGCTGGAGAACTAGACGGTCCGTTGGACCTGCTTACTCAAACGGTCCGTTGGACCTGCATCACTCGCCGGCGCAGCCAGAACCGCCTGCCGCCACCCACGTAAAGCTTGCTGCGTTCCAGCTCCCACTTGCCGTACTCGGAGTGTTCAACGAGCCGGCGCCGCGCCTCCGGCAGGGAATCATCAGGGCTCACGGTCAGTACGAGGTACTCGTATTGCCGCAAATAATCCCGTTCCCGCTGGACCGAGCTGGTGAGAAATTGTTCCTTCATTTGCTCTCCATTTTCGTCCTTTTCCGGCTAACGTGAAGTCATGAGCATCGATCCGCGTGTCGCGCTTTCGTCCCTGACCACCGCTTTGGAAGAACACCTTATAGCAGCATCCAACCGCCGCGGGGACGGTGATCCCTCCGTTGAGGCAGCGTTTTTCGCAGTTGCCGATGCTTTCGAAGTCTACGAGGACGCCCTCTACGAGGCGTACAACGAAGTGACACCCCTGCAGGTCTTTGATGATGAAGATGACGAGGACGAAGAAGCCGACGTGGATGACGAGGACCTGGAGATCGTCGAGGAATAGCAGGGTGGCCTGAACCGCCCCAGCGGACGGTCCAGGGAAACCGCCTAGGACACCGCGGAAACATCCTCCAGAGCGCGTGCAATCTGCGGCGGCAGGGGCGCCAGTTGGGCGTCGAGGATTTCCTTCAACTGCACCGGCGTCCGGGCGCCCACCACCGCGGAGGCAACTCCGCGCTGTGACAGCAGCCAGGACAGCGAGACATCCTGCGGGGTCCGGCCCAGCCCGTTGGCAGCCATGCACACCGCATCCACGATCCGAGATGGCTTCTCCGCCAGGTACGGCTCCACGTACGCAGCTTCGCCCACCGACGCTCCCCGTGAACCGGTGGGGATGCTGCCCCTGTATTTCCCGGTGAGAACCCCGCGGCCCAGCGGAGCCCACGCCATCAGGCCAAGGCCCGCATCCTCAGCTGCCGGCATCAGCTCAACTTCTGCCGTCCGGTTAAGGAACGAGTACTCAGCCTGGACAGCCACCAGGGGGACAACGCTGGTGGCTGCAGCCTTTGACGTTTGCCAGCCCCTGTAGTTCGAGACTCCCGCGTACCTGGCCCTGCCGGTGCGGACGGCGAACTCCAATGCGGCCAAGGTCTCATCGAGCGGAACATTTCCGTCCCAGGCTTCAGCGAACCACAGGTCCACGTAGTCGGTGCCGAGCCTGGCAAGGCTGGCGTCCAGTCCCGTGAGCATCGCATTGCGTGACGTGTCCACCGCGCGCCGGCCCTCCGGCGTCGTCATCCCGGCCTTTGTGGAGATGGAAATCTCCGTACGGGACACCAGATCGCCCAGCAGTGACCCGAGGATTGCCTCCGAGCCGCCGCCCGCATACGACGCCGATGTGTCCACGTGCCGGCCGCCGGCGTCGAGAAACGTGCGCAGCAACTCCGAGGCGTCCTGCTCGTCAGTGTCGCCACCCCAGGAGCGGGTGCCAAGGGAAAGGGCTGAGACTCGCAATCCACTGTTGCCGACGTAACGCTGCTGCATAGCAGCAAGCTTACGGGCAGGAGCCCCGCCGCCATGCCGTAGGGTCTTAGCGTGAACTGGTTTGAAGCGGCCCTGCTGGGCCTAGTGCAGGGACTGACCGAATTTCTACCGATTTCATCAAGCGCGCATCTGCGGATCGTGGGGGAGCTCCTCCCCAACGCAGAGGACCCCGGGGCAGCCTTCACGGCCATCACCCAGCTTGGCACCGAGACTGCCGTCCTGATTTTCTTCTGGCGGGACATCGTCCGCATCGTCAAGGCATGGGCCGGTTCCCTTACCGGCCGGGTGTCCCGGCAGGACCCTGATGCCCGGATGGGCTGGCTGGTAATCCTCGGAAGCCTTCCCATCATCGTGCTGGGGCTGCTTTTCCAGGACCAGATCGAGTCGGTGCTCCGCAGCATGTGGATTGTGGCCACCATGCTGATCGTCTTCGGCCTCATCCTGGCGGTGGCTGACGCAATCGGCACCCAACAGCGGGACCTGACCCACCTGACCTATAAACACGGCATACTGTTCGGGCTGGCGCAGGCCCTGGCTCTCATTCCCGGCGTATCCCGCTCCGGCGGGACCATCACCGCGGGCCTGCTGATGGGCTACACCCGTGAGGCGGCCGCACGCTATTCCTTCCTGCTGGCCATCCCCGCAGTTTTTGGCAGCGGCCTTTACCAGCTCTACAAGGTAGTGACCAAGGAGGGAATCTCGGGGCCGTTCGGACTCCCGGAAACCGCCCTTGCCACCGTGATCGCCCTGGTGGTGGGCTACGTCATTATCGGCTGGTTCCTGAAGTTCGTCTCGACACGCAGCTACCGGCTCTTTGTCTGGTACCGGATCTTCCTGGGTCTCGCCCTGTACCTCCTCCTCGGTTTCGGCGTCATCAGCGCCTAGGACTAGGCTTGGCATGTGAAATCCTGGACTTCCCGCCCTGTACCTGCCCTGCCCGGAAACATGCCCGCCATCCGGTTGTTCGATACCGCGGCGGGCCGCGAAGTGGCGCTGGAGCCCGAGGCCAGGCCGTCCATGTACGTCTGCGGCATCACTCCCTACGACGCAACCCACATGGGGCATGCGGCCAGCTACGTGGCCTTTGACCTGCTGAACCGCGCCTGGCGCGACGCCGGCACCGACGTCTCGTACGTGCAGAACGTCACGGACGTGGACGATCCCCTGCTGGAACGCGCCACCGCCACCGGCGTGGACTGGCGCGACCTCGCCGCGGAGCAGGTGGAACTCTTCCAGACCGACATGGAGGCGCTGAATGTCCTGGCGCCGGACCACTACGTGGGCGCCGTCGAATCCATCAGCCTGATCGTTCCTGAAGTGGAACGCCTGGTCAGCATGGGGCTGGCGTACCGGGTGGCCGGCACGAACGGCGAACCTGACGGGGATGTCTATTACGACGTCGAAGCGGCCGGCAAGCAGTCAACGGCTGCGGACGCCTGGTCGCTGGGAGCCGTTTCCCACCTTGGCGAAAGCGCCATGCTGGAACTCTTCGCCGAGCGCGGCGGCGATCCCGGTCGCGCAGGAAAGCGGCAGGCCTTGGACCCGCTGCTGTGGCGCGTGGCACGCGAGGGGGAGCCGAGCTGGCCCGGTGGAAGCCTGGGGCCCGGACGGCCCGGCTGGCATATCGAGTGCACCGTGATCGCACAGAAGTACCTTCCGGCGCCCTTCACCGTGCAGGGTGGTGGATCGGACCTGATCTTTCCGCACCACGAAATGGGGGCCGGCCACGCGTACTCCCTGGCAGGCGTTCCGTTGGCCAAGCACTACGCCCACGCAGGCATGGTGGGCCTGGACGGAGAGAAAATGAGCAAATCCAAGGGCAACCTGGTGCTCGTTTCCAAGCTCCGCGCAGCCGGTGAAGATCCGGCGGCCATCCGGCTGGCCATCCTGGCCCACCACTACCGGTCCGACTGGTCCTGGACGGACGAAGGTTTTGCCGCCGCCAAGGCAGACCTCGCGGCATGGCGCACCGCCCTCAGCCACGCACCCGAGGGCTCGGCCCCGGCGCTGTTGACAGAGATGCGTGAAGCACTGGCAGCGGACCTGAATGCGCCTGCAGCGGTTGCGGCTGTATCGCGCTGGGCAAGGACGGCGAACGACGGCGGTGCTGCCGCCAGCCCTGCTGACAGGGTCCTGGTCAAAGACGCGGTGGAGGCCCTCCTGGGCGTCCGGCTCTAGGTGGTTCCCACTTAACGAACACACGCGAAGGGCCTGGCCGGAACTCATCCCGGCCAAGCCCTTCGCGTTAATCCCTTCGCGTTAAGCCCTCAGCCTCAGGGGCGGTCCTGGCCCCGCCGCTTCAGGTACCGCTCAAATTCGCGGGCGATGGACTCACCGCTGGCCTCGGGAAGGTCTGCTGTGTCCTTGGCCTCCTCCAGCTGCCGGACATAGGCGGCAATCTCCGGGTCCTCGGTAGCGAGCTCGTCAACACCCCGCTCCCATGCGTCTGCCTCCTCGGCCAGCTCGTGGGTATCCAGCGGGACCTGCAGCAGCTCCTCAATCCGGTGCAGGAGGGCGAGCTGGGCCTTGGGGGAGGGCGCCTGGGCCACATAATGAGGCACGGCAGCCCACAGGGAGACGGTGGGGATTCCCGCCAGGAGGGCCACCTCTGACAGGACGCCCACAATGCCAACGGGTCCTTCGTACTGGGATGCCTCCAGGTTCATGCGCTCCCGGAGCGGAGCGTCATCAGAGGACGTGCTCACCGGGATCGGCCGGCTGTGCGGAACATCCGCAAGCAACGCCCCCACCAGCACCACATAGTCAACGTTCAGCGCCTCGGCATGGACCAGCAGCTCGGCGGTGTAGGCCCGCCATTTATAGGACGGTTCAGTCCCCTGGACAAAAATGACATCGACATTCGAGTTGGGCGCACTGGCCTTATAGATGCGGGTGGACGGCCATTTGATTTTGCGCTCACCGGCAGCATTCCGGCGCACCGTTGGCCGCGTGAACTGGAAGTCGTAGTACTCGTCGGCATCGATGGATGCCACTTTCTTGCCGCCCCACAATTTATTCAGGTACCGCAGCGAATCGCTCGCCGCTTCTCCGGCGTCGTTCCAGCCTTCAAAAGCGGCAAGCATCACAGTGACCCGCTGTCCGTCGGCCACTGGCTGCAGGAACCGTTCCCGCTCGGGTCCGGCACCCTGTTCGGCGGTGTCACCCTCGAAGCTATTCATTTCTTCACCCTACGTCCAAGGTGCTGGGCTGTGCAGGGAATGAAGCGCCGCAAATCCCCGGAAATGCCGTCCAGCCGGGCACCGGCCCGGCCATATTCGCCAAGGGCGTAGCCCACAGCCTCCGCCCAGCCATGCCCCGTAGACTGGCGTTATGCCGAATCCTGCCGCCAGTTCCCCGCTCAAAGCCGTCCTCTGGGACATGGACGGCACCATCGTGGACACGGAGCCGTACTGGATCGCGGCTGAGCACGCGTTGGTGGAGGCGCACGGGGGAACGTGGAGCCACGACCAGGCCATGCAGTTGGTGGGCCAGTCGCTGACATTTTCTGCGGGCCTCCTCCAGCAGGCCGGCGTCGAACTGGAAATCCGGGACATCATCGATACCCTGACCGACCAGGTCATCAACAGTGTCCGCCAGGAGGTGCCGTGGCGCCCAGGCGCCCGTGAACTCCTGGAGGAGCTGCACCTGGCCGGGGTCCGCTGCGCACTGGTCACCATGTCCGAAGGCCCGATGGCCCGCGAGGTGGTGGCCAGCCTTCCGCGGCCATACTTCGAAGTGCTGGTCACGGGTGACACAGTGACCCAGGGAAAGCCGCATCCGGATGCGTACCTGACCGCCGTCGAACTCCTGCAGGAGAGCGACCCGGACCTGGGGATCCACCACTGCGTAGCGCTCGAGGACTCCGTACCGGGCGTCGCAGCGGCCGTGGCTTCCGGCGTCACCACCGTTGCCGTCCCTCACATCGTTCCGCTGCCTGAGCACCACAGCTACGAGCTCTGGGACACGCTTTCCGGGCGAAGCATCGGAGAGCTGGCAGCCCTGCTTCCGACGGCGGCCCCCGCCGGTTTCCCAGGTGGTCCACGTGGCTGAACCAGCCGCCGCCCAGGGCAACACGGCACGCCGGGAAGGCATCCCGCTGGGGCGCATCGCCGGCGTCCCCGTAGTGCTCGCCTACTCGTGGTTCATCATCGCGGCGTTCACGGTGATCGTCTACGGGCCGGTATTGGCCACAAACAACCCGAGGCTGGGCATCAGCGCCTACTTCGTGGCGTTCGCCTACGCCGTTCTGCTCCTCATCTCGGTCCTCGTCCACGAACTCGCCCACGCGTTGACGGCCAGGATCTACGGTTGGCCCACCCAGAAGATCGTCCTCAACCTGTGGGGCGGCCACACCCAGTTTGAGAACTTCACGGCCTCGCCAGGCCGGTCTGTGCTCGTTGCGTTGGCCGGACCCGCTGCCAACTTCGTCCTGGCCGGCGGCGCCTGGCTGCTCCTGGGAAACAACAGCCTGGGGAGCGTTGCCGAAATCCTGACCAACATCTTCATGTGGGCGAACTTCCTGATCGGCGTCTTCAACGTCCTGCCGGGCCTGCCGCTGGACGGCGGACGGCTGGTTGAATCAATTGTCTGGAAAGCCACCGGCAGCCAGGCGAAAGGAACCGTCGCGGCGGGATGGGGCGGGCGGATCATCGTCCTCGCCATTGCCTACTGGTTCCTCCTGCGGCCCTTCCTCGCCGGTGACCAGCCGGATTTCAGCCTCCTCATGATCACCATCCTGGTGGGTGGTTTCCTGTGGATGGGAGCCTCGGCCTCCATCCAGCAGGGCACACTCCGGGGCCGGCTTCCACTCGTCAGCGCCGCAGCACTGGCCACGCCGGCGGCCGGGGTCCCTTCCACCGGCACGGTCGGGGACGCGCTCCGCCTCGGCGCGGCGGGCACAAAGTCAGTGGTGGTTTGCGGCCCGGACGGCCGGCCGCAGGGCGTGGTCGACCCCCGGGCCCTGGCCTCCGTACCAGGTGCTTCCGCAGACACCACACCCGTTACCGCCATCTCATTCCCGCTGGCCTCCGGAGCCTATGTTCCGGAGTGGTCCAAAGGACAGGAGTTGCTCCAGTTCCTGTCCCAGGTGGAGGGGCGGCACTACGCGGTGGTTGACCACAACGGAACAGTCACCGGCCTGTTGACCCAGGAGGCCGTCCTCTCAGCCATCACCGGCAAGCGCCAGCGCAACGATAGGCGCCCGCAGGGCCAGAACCGGTAGAGTTACCTGCCGGTCGTGCATTGCCGCGGAAGCCACTGTGTCCCCGGGGGCCAGAAGGCCGCGGCGCAACAGGTATTACAGGAGTAAGGAAGAATCATGAGCAGCGAAACTGCCGTCAACGACGCCAACGGAGCAGCGCAAGCCGGTGCTGACGCCAGCGGCTCGCAGCCGGTGGGCGCTGCCCGTCGCCGCGGCCCTTTCCGTGAGGGCGAACGTGTCCAGTTGACCGACGAACGTGGCCGTATGAACACCGTTACGCTGGAACGCGGGGGCGCCTTCCACACCCACCGCGGCTTCCTGAACCACGACGAAATCATCGGCAAGGCCGACGGCTCGGTGGTGGTGAACAACGTGGGCCAGCAGTACCAGACCCTCCGGCCCCTTCTGTCCGACTTCGTGCTGTCCATGCCGCGCGGCGCCGCCGTCGTGTATCCCAAAGATGCCGGCCAGATCGTCACCATGGCGGACATTTTCCCCGGGGCACGCGTCGTGGAAGCCGGCGTGGGCTCAGGCGCACTCTCCATCTCCCTGCTCCGCGCGGTAGGGGACAACGGCTACCTGCACTCGTTTGAGCGGCGCGAGGAGTTCGCCGACATCGCCCGCGGCAACGTTGAAACCATCTTTGGCGGACCGCACCCCGCCTGGCAGATTTCCCTGGGCGACTTCCAGGAGGAAGTGGTCAAGGCCGAGGAGCCAGGCTCCGTGGACCGCGTGGTCCTGGACATGCTCGCACCTTGGGAATGCCTCGATGCCGTTGCCACCGTCCTGGCTCCCGGCGGCGTCTGGATTAACTACGTTGCCACGGTCACCCAGCTTTCACGCACCGCGGAAGCTATCCGGGCGGACGGCCGCTTCACCGAACCTGATGCCTGGGAGTCGATGGTCCGCGGGTGGCACCTGGAAGGACTAGCCGTACGGCCGGACCACCGCATGGTGGCCCACACCGGGTTCCTGCTGGTCACCCGGCGGCTTGCGGACGGCGTCACCGGCATCTCGGTCAAGCGCCGCCCGTCCAAGACGGAGTTCAACGAAGAAGACGTCAACGCCTGGACCCCTGGCGCAGTGGGGGAGCGCGCCGTGTCGGACAAGAAGCTCCGGCGCGCAGCCCGCGACGCCATCGCGGGGACCAATGTTGTGGAAAACCCCGAGGTTACGAAGTAGTCCACATTTCGGGAGTCTCCATCCCTACCAGCCCTCTTGGGACTAATGTCTTAAGAGAAGCGCAGGAAGGGGCTGATACATCATGGAGACACCAAACCAGGACTCCGGACGTACACCGGCAGAGCAGTCTGCCGCCAACGACCTCTCGGTTGCTGACCGCCAGGTCAACATACTTCGGGACAAGCTCAGGCACATCGACCGCCAGTTGGCTGCGGCAACGCAGAACAACACCAAGCTGGTCAGCATGCTGGAAACCGCGAAGGCGGAAATCCTCCGGCTGAAAAATGCCCTGGACCAGGAAGGCCAGCCGCCCTACAGCTTCGGCACCATCCTCCAGATCAACCCCAAAAGGCAGCCTGCTCCGGGCAGCAGCGGCCAGGCCGCCACCGAGGAATCGGTGGACATCTTCAACGCCGGCCGGAAGATGCGCGTGGGCATCAGTCCGCTGGTGAACATCAACCAGTTGGCCGTGGGCCAGGAAGTGCTGCTCAACGAGGCGCTCCTGATCGTGGCGGGATTGGGCTACGAACGGGCCGGTGAGCTCGCCACCCTGAAGGAAATGCTGGGACGTGACCGTGCCCTGGTGGTCGGCCGCGCAGACGAGGAACGCGTGGTGCGGCTCTCCGGTGCCCTCCTGTCCGAAAAACTCAGGGTAGGGGACGCCCTCTCAGTGGACTCGCGGACCGGCTACGCGCTGGAAAAGGTTCCCCGTTCAGAGGTGGAGAACCTGGTCCTGGAAGAAGTTCCGGACATCACTTACGAGGACATTGGCGGCCTGGGACCCCAAATCGAACAGATCCGCGACGCCGTGGAGCTGCCGTTCCTGCATCCGGACCTGTACCGGGAGCACGGCCTCAAGGCACCCAAGGGCATCCTCCTCTACGGCCCTCCCGGCTGCGGCAAGACCCTCATCGCCAAGGCTGTTGCCAACTCCCTGGCTGCCCGCGCCGCCGAGCGCTCCGGGAACGTGGACCTGAAGAGCTACTTCCTGAACATCAAGGGACCCGAGCTCCTGGACAAATACGTCGGTGAAACGGAGCGGCACATCCGCCTGATCTTCGCCCGGGCCCGCGAGAAAGCCTCTGACGGCAGCCCCGTCGTCGTGTTCTTCGACGAAATGGACTCGCTGTTCCGCACCCGCGGCACCGGCATCTCCTCCGACGTCGAAACCACCATTGTGCCCCAGCTCCTCAGCGAGATCGACGGCGTCGAGCGGCTGGACAACGTGATCGTCATCGGCGCCTCCAACCGCGAAGACATGATCGACCCCGCCATCCTGCGTCCCGGCAGGCTGGATGTGAAGGTCAAGATCCAGCGGCCTGACGCGGAAGCCGCGGCCGATATCTTCAACAAATACATCACGCCGGACCTGCCCTTCCACGAATCCGACCTCGCCGAACACAACGGTGACATCCAGGCCACCGTTGACGCGATGGTCCAGCGCACCGTTGAAGCCATGTACTCAACGGACAAGTCCAACGAGTTCCTGGAAGTCACCTACGCCAACGGTGACACCGAAATGCTGTACTTCAAGGACTTCAACTCCGGCGCCGTGGTGCAGAACGTGGTGGACCGGGCCAAGAAGTACGCGATCAAGGACCTTCTGACGTCGCAGCAGAAGGGGCTCCGCATCGAGCACCTGCTGCGCGCCGTGGTGGACGAATTCCGTGAGCACGAAGACATGCCCAACACCACCAATCCTGATGATTGGGCCCGCATCTCGGGCAAGAAGGGTGAACGCATCACCTATATCCGCACCATTGTGCAGGGCAAAGCCGGCCAGGAACCCGGCAAGTCCATTGAAACCATGCCGACCACGGGACAGTATCTGTGACGGGTGCACAAGGATCCGCCGGCGGGGAAGCACTTCCCGCCGGCGGGGCCATGCGGGTGATGGGGGCCGAAACGGAATACGGCATCCACGCTCCGTCCGCCCCATCCGCCAACGCCACCATGATGAGTGCCCGCGTGGTCCAGGCCTACGCGCAGGTCACCCGCCAGCGGGCGGCCGGCGGGGCTGAGACCCGATGGGACTATACGGATGAGGAGCCGCTCCACGATGCGCGGGGATGGACCGTGGACAGGGGAGCCGCACATCCCTCCCAGCTGACCGACCAGCCGCCTGTGCTCGACGCTGAATCGGTGGCCCTGGCTTACGGCCGCGAAGAGCTCGAACTCGACGGACAGGACGAATCCGGGACCCTGCTGATGAACATGGTCCTCGGCAATGGAGCCCGGCTCTACGTGGACCACGCCCATCCCGAGTATTCAAGCCCTGAGGTCACCAATCCCCGTGACGCCGTGGCCTGGGACGCTGCCGGCGACCTGGTTGGTCTTGCGTCCGTGCGGAGGCTGGCCGCGGATCCGGCGCTGCCGCCGGTCAACCTCTACAAGAACAACACGGACAACAAGTCCGTTTCGTACGGCTCGCACGAGAACTACCTGATGCCCAGGTCCGTGCCGTTTGGCGACATTGTGCGGGGGCTGACCCCGTTCTTCGTGAGCCGGCAGGTGGTGTGTGGGGCCGGCCGGCTGGGGATCGGCCAGGACAGTTCCACGCCCGGCTTCCAAATCAGCCAGCGGGCCGACTTCTTTGAAGCCGAAGTGGGCCTGGAAACCACCATCCGACGCCCCATCATCAACACCCGGGATGAGCCCCACGCCACGGCTGACAAGTACCGGCGCCTGCACGTGATCATCGGGGACGCCAACCTCAGCCAGGTTTCCAACTACCTCAAATTCGGCACGACGGCCATGGTTCTCAGCCTCATCGAGGCCGGCCTGGCCCCCAAAATCGAGGTGTACGAGCCCGTCGCGGCCCTGAAGGCGGTGAGCCACGATACCTCGCTGACAGCCAGAGTGCGGCTGCTGGATGGCAGGCGCGTTACGGCCCTGGACCTTCAATGGATGTATCACGAGGCCGCTGCGAAGCTCGCCCAGGACACCGGGGTGGGTGACGCGGTGGACGGTGACGGACACACCCACGACGTCCTGGAGCGGTGGGCGTCGGTCCTCACCCAGCTCGACAGCGACAGGGCAGCTGCCGCCACCTCAGTGGAGTGGCTGGCCAAACTTTCCCTGCTGGACGGCTACCGCCAGCGGGACGGACTGGAGTGGAGCGATGCCCGGCTGGGTCTGGTGGACCTCCAGTGGGCTGACATCAGGCCCGAGAAGGGCCTCTACTACCGGCTGTTGTCGAGAAACCGGATGCAGCGCGTGGTTGACGATGCCGCCATCGCCGCCGCGGTCGCGGAGCCTCCGGCCGACACCAGGGCGTTCTTCCGCGGAAAGTGCATCAGCAGCTTCGGCAAGGATGTGGTGGGAGCCAGCTGGGACTCTGTCATCTTCGATGTGCCCGGCTACGGCAGGCTTCAGCGCGTGCCTACCAGGGAGCCCTTGAGGGGAACGAAAGCCCTGACAGGAGCGTTGTTCGAGCGCCACCGGGACGCGGGACCGTTCCTTGGTGAACTGCTGGGACACAACAGCACTCCGCCTGCGGCATAAACCGCGCCGGAACGCCGGTCCCGTGGCAGGATGGGCATATCGGAGGATCCGCCGGATCCACCGACGAAACAAGGAGGGAAACCAATGGCAGGCCAGGAGCAGCAGCAGCCGCAGTCACGGGACAACCAGGTCGACGAAGACATCCCCGAGGCACCCCCGGCACCGCCCGAGGCACAGGCATCGGCCTCGACTGAAGGCGTGGATGACCTTCTCGACGAGATCGACGGTGTCCTGGAATCCAACGCCGAGGAGTTCGTCCGGGCATTTGTCCAAAAGGGCGGCCAGTAACCCGGACCCGGGAGCAGGCGGAAGCCGCGGACGGCCGGGATCTGTACCGACGTTGAAGTACCACGTTCAAGGAGTGATGAGTGCAGGAATCAACCGCCAACCAGGTAGCCGCCAACGCCACCTCGTCCTTTACCGAGCACCTTCAGCGGGACCGGCCAGAACTGCTTCCCTTCAGCCGCTCCCTTCAGGGCGTGGCGTCGACGGCAGCCCCGGTCCAGGTTCCCCACGCCACCACGATCGTTGCCATGAGCTACGGCGGCGGTGTCCTGATGGCAGGCGACCGACGCGCCACCATGGGAAACGTGATTGCCAGCAGGCACATTGAGAAGGTTTTCCCGGCTGACCATTTCTCCGTGCTTGGCATTGCCGGAACAGCCGGCATAGCAATCGACCTGACCCGGCTGTTCCAGGTTGAACTTGAGCACTACGAAAAAATCGAAGGAACACAGCTCAGCCTCGAAGGCAAGGCAAACCGGCTGGGCGCCATGATCAGGGGCAACCTCCCCCTGGCCCTTCAGGGCCTCGCGGTGGTCCCACTTTTCGCCGGCTTCGACATCAGCGCAGGGATCGGCCGGCTCTTTTCCTACGACGTCACCGGCGGAAGGTATGAGGAGCACGAGCACCACACTGTCGGGTCCGGCTCAGTGTTCGCACGCGGCGCGCTGAAGAAGCTGTGGCGGCCCAACCTCACGGCCGAGCAGGCCCTCTCCGTTGCGGTGGAATCGCTCTATGACGCGGCCGACGACGATTCAGCCACGGGCGGCCCGGACACGGTCCGCCAGTTGTGGCCGGTGGTCTACACCGTGGACAGGACAGGTGCCCGCCGAGTGCCCGAGGCCGAACTCGCCGCTGCGTCACGCGCTGTGATCGAAGCGCGCACCATCGCCGGACGGGAGGCCTGAGATGACCCAGCAGTTCTATGTGTCGCCGGAACAGCTGATGAAGGACCGCGCGGATTTTGCGCGGAAGGGCATCGCCCGCGGCCGCTCGGTGGTGGTTATCAGCTGCGCCGACGGGATCGCCCTGGTGGCCGAAAACCCTTCGCCGTCCCTGCACAAGATCGGTGAAATCTACGACAAGATCGCTTTCGCAGCAGTCGGTAAATACAACGAATTCGAGAGCCTTCGCCAGGCCGGGGTCCGCTATGCAGACGTCCGCGGATACTCCTACGACCGCGAGGACGTGACCGCCCGGGGCCTGGCCAGTGTCTACGCCCAAAGCCTGGGTGCTGTCTTCACCGCTGAGCAGAAACCGTTCGAGGTTGAACTGGCCGTGGCCGAGGTGGGACCCACACAGGCCCAGGACCATCTTTACCGGCTGACCTTCGACGGCTCCATTGCGGACGAGCACAGCTTTGTGGTCATGGGTGGACAGGCTGAGAAAGTGTCCTCCGCCATTGAAGCCGGTTGGCAGGCCTCGCTGGGCTTCGCCGACGCCGTCCGGCTCGCGCTCAAGGGCCTCACACCCGTCCAGGAGGGGGAGCAGCCTGCCGCAGCCTTGCCGCCGAGTGCATTGGAAGTGGCCGTCCTGGACCGGGGTTCCGAAACCTCCCGCGGCACCCGGCGTGCGTTCCGCAGGCTGAACGACGCGGACATCACAGCACTGCTGGCCTAGGAGGACCACATGGACAAGAGAATCTTCGGCATCGAAACCGAGTTCGGAATCTCCTACTCGAGCCCCGACTCAAGGCCGCTTGCCCCGGAGGAGGTGGCCCGGTATCTGTTCCGCAAGGTGGTCAGCTGGGGCCGATCCTCGAATGTGTTCCTCACCAACGGTTCCAGGCTGTACCTCGACGTCGGCTCCCACCCTGAGTACGCCACCGCAGAGTGTGACGACCTTGCCCAGCTCATCGCCCACGACCGGGCCGGCGAGCTCATCCTCGATGACCTCGTGGACGAGGCACAGGCGCGCCTGGCCGCTGAAGGCTTCAACGGGACGGTGTACCTGTTTAAAAACAACACCGATTCAGCGGGCAACTCCTACGGCAGCCATGAGAACTACCTGATTCCGCGGCGGGGGGAGTTTTCCCGCCTCGCAGAGATACTCATTCCGTTCCTGGTCACGCGGCAGTTGATTGCAGGGGCTGGAAAGATCCTGAAGACCCCCCACGGGGCCACTTATGCTTTCTCCCAGCGGGCCGACCACATCTGGGAGGGCGTCTCCTCAGCAACCACCCGCTCCCGGCCCATCATCAACACGCGGGACGAGCCGCATGCTGACGCAGAGTTCTACCGGCGGCTGCACGTCATTGTGGGGGACTCGAACATGTCCGAGGCCACCGCGCTGATGAAGGTGGGCACCGTGGACCTGGTCCTGCGCATGATTGAGGCCGGAGTAATCATGCGGGACATGCGGATGGAGAACCCCATCCGCAGCATCCGGGAGATCTCCCACGACCTCAGCGGGAGGGCCCTAGTCCGCCTGGCCAACGGGCGGCAGCTCACCGCACTCGAAATCCAGCAGGAGTACCTGACCAAGGTCACCGCCTTCGTCCAGGAGCATGGCGCCCACAACCCGCACGTTCCGCTGATCCTCGATCTGTGGGAGCGCACGCTCCACGCGATTGAATCCGGTGATTCGCGGGGGATCGACACGGAGATCGACTGGGCCATCAAGAAGAAGCTGATGGACAACTACCGGGCACGCCATGGCCTGGGCCTGGAGGCGCCGCGGATCGCCCAGCTCGACCTGACGTACCACGACATTTCCCGCACCCGTGGGCTCTATTACCTGCTGCAGGCCCGGGGGGCGGTGCGGCGGATTGTCGACGACACCGTCATCAAGGGCGCTGTTGACGCCCCGCCGCAAACCACCCGTGCCAAGCTACGCGGCGACTTTGTCCGGCGGGCACAGGAGCTGGGCCGCGACTACACCGTGGACTGGGTGCACCTCAAACTCAACGACCGCGCCCACCAGACAATACTGTGCAAGGATCCCTTCCGCAGTGTGGACGAGCGCGTCGATGCGCTGCTGGATTCTATGGGCTGACGTCCAGCTTCAGGGTCTATTCTGGATAAGGTCCCTTTTAAAGGGGGCCTTCCACGGCCGTGTCCGCCGCGTTGCGGACAGCCGTATCCACCCTGCCCCGACGAAAGTTTTACTACGTGCGCCGACTACTAGCAATCCTCCTCCCCGGCCTGCTGCTCCTGACTGCCTGTGGAGGTACAGCCCCGCAGCCCGAGCCAACCAGCCAGTCTGCCGGGGAGACTGCAAAGTTCGACTCCCTCAAGCTGACCGACAACGGGGATAAAAAGGCCCCGGGCGTGGATTTCGATAAGCCCCTCGCCGTGATCGAGCCCACCATTAAAGTGGTGTCCGAAGGCAGCGGCGACACCGTCAAGGCAAACCAGGTAGCCAAAATCTCCATCCTGGCGCTCAACGGCACGGACGGTTCCCAGTTGGAAGATACCTTCCCCAACGAACCTGAAAGCCTGGAGCTGAACGATGAGCTCAAAACGGGCAGCGCCGTCATCTACAACGCGTTCGTGGGCGCCAAAGTGGGATCAAGCCTGGCTCTCGCCGTCCCCAGCCAGCAGAGCGCTCCGGCGGCAAGCCCCAGCCCCTCCGACGGCGCCACCCCCAGCCCGGCAGCCGAACCCACCCAGCTGCTGATCATCAAGCTGCTGTCCGCTTCTGACCCGGCCCCGGTCCTGGACAAGCCGCAGGGCGAAACCGTCACCCCGCCGGCCGGCCTGCCGACTGTGACGGAAAAAGACGGTGTACCTGAAATCAACGTTGCGGGTGCACCCGCCCCCACCGCACTGGTGTCGCAGGACCTGATCAAGGGCACCGGCGCAACCGTCAAGGAATCCGACACGCTGACCGTGAACTACGTTGGCGTCAATCTTTCCGATGGCACCAAGTTTGATTCCAGCTTCGACCGCGGCCAGCCTGCCACCTTCCCGCTCACGGGCGTCATCAAGGGCTGGACCCAGGGCCTGGCCGGTAAGACCGTGGGCTCCCGGGTCCTGCTGGTCATTCCCAAGGACCTGGCCTACGGCGACGCCGGCCAGGGCCAGGCAAAGGGTGACCTGGTCTTCGTAGTGGACATCCTCGGGGTCAAGTAGCAAGACTTACAGGGACGCCGCATCCTCCGCGGCACCCATCACCACTCAATCAATAGGAGCAAGCATGTCGTTTGGACAGCGGGAATTCGACCGCCAGAAGCCCGAGATCGACTTCCCGGAAGGCGAGGTCCCCACGGAACTTGTCATCACGGACCTCATCGAGGGTGACGGCCGGGAAGCCACGGCAGGCGATACCGTCTCCACCCACTACGTCGGTGTCGCCTGGTCGACGGGCGAAGAATTCGATGCGTCCTGGGGCCGCGGCGCACCCCTGGACTTCCGGGTGGGCGTAGGCCAGGTCATCCAGGGCTGGGACCAGGGCCTCCTGGGCATGAAGGTCGGCGGCCGCCGGCGCCTGGAAATCCCCTCCGAACTGGCCTACGGCTCCCGCGGTGCCGGCGGAGCCATTGCCCCCAACGAAGCACTGATCTTCGTCGTGGACCTCGTCGCCGTCCGCTGACGCAGTCCCGGAAGCGCGGCAGCACGGGAGGACACCCCTCCCGTGCTGCCGCGCTTTCTGCTTTCACCGGAGGAGTTTAGTAACGTAACCATGGTGTCCGTATCCCGCACTGAACGACTCCTCAACCTGCTGATTGCACTGCTGAACACCCGCTACGGCCTGCGGCGGAGCGAGCTGCGCGAGAAGATCTACCACGACACTTCAGGCAATGACGTCGCCTTCGGACGCATGTTCGAGCGGGACAAGAATGACCTGCGGGCCATGGGCTTCGAGGTGGAAACCCTGACGGACCTGGGCTGGAGCGAAGACGACCCCGCCACCACGAGGTACCGGATCGGCAAGGAGGCCAGCCGTCTTCCCGATGTCCAGCTGGGACCGGACGAGTGGACCGTCCTCCTGCTGGCCTCCCGGCTGTGGGAGCGTGCGGCGCTGGGGACGGCCGCCCAAAGCGCGCTCCGCAAGCTGCAGGCCTCTGGACGGCTGGCCGATGTGGAACTGCCGGCCGGCGTCCAGCCCCGGATCAAACCGGCCGGCCAGGCGTTCGATGACATCGTTGCCGCCATGCATGCCCGGCATCCGGTCAGCTTCACCTACCTCGCCGGGAGCACCGGCAAGGAGGAAGAACGGGTCGTCGAACCCTGGGGCCTCGGCAGCCGGTTCGGCCAGTGGTACCTCGTGGGCTACGACCGGGCACGGACAGCGCCCCGCTACTTCCGCCTGTCCCGCCTCACCAGCGCCGTGACCACCCTGGCAAGGGACCACTACGAACCTCCCGCCGGCTTCAACATCCGTGAAGAACTGGGCCGGCTGCCGGAAATGCCGCTGCGCACCGCCGTCGTGGATGTCAGGCAGGGGCGCCTGCTGGCGCTGCGCCGCCGTGCCCTCGATGATGCCCGGCAGCGCGGCGGCGGCGCACCAGCCGACGGCTTCGACCGGCTGGTCATGGAGTACCGCGACCCGGAGGTCCTCGCCGAGGAACTGGCCTCTTACGGACCCGATGCCCTGGCAGTGGAACCAGCGGAACTGGCGGAGGCGGTGCGGCGCCGGCTGGTGGCCGCTGCCAGCTTCAGCGACTCCCCGGTGCCGGACTACGCGTTCCAGCACGCCCGCGCGCGCACGGCCCGGAAGGGAACATCCGAGGACCAGCTCAAGCGCATGCTGCAACTGGTTCCATTCCTGGTCCATAACCAGGGCCTGCACATCCAGGACGTGGCGGGGCACTTCGGCGTCAGCCGGGAAGAGCTGGAGGCCGACCTCCGGATCCTCATTTGCTCCGGCTTGCCCGAGGGGTATCCGGATGACCTGCTCGACATCCAGTGGGAGGACGACCACGTCTTCATCTCCCAGGACCTCGACCTGAATAGGCCGGTCCGGTTTACGGTGGCTGAGGCCTGCGCCCTGCTGACCGGCCTGGAAACCCTCAACGGCCTGCCGGACCTTCCCGGCGGCGGTGCCCTGGAATCGGTGACCTTGAAGTTGCTGGCCGCGGCCGGGGAGGAAGGGCTCCGTGCCGCATCCATCGCCGGTCCCTGGATTGCTCCCGCGGACGCCGCGACCCATGCCACGGTCCGCCGGGCCATCGAGGCGGGGTCCCAGCTCCACCTGACCTACCTTTCGCCCCAGCGTGACGCGGTGACCGAACGCGACGTGGATCCCCTGCGGCTCTACTCCCTGGACAACACCTGGTATTTCGAAGCCTGGTGCCACCTGGTGGACGGCCTCCGGAACTTCCGCCTGGACCGGGTCCAGGACGTGCACCCCAACGGCCAGGCCGCCACCCGGCATGGAACATCGGACGACGGCGTCCCGGCCAAACTGTTCACGGCGAACGACGACGACACAACAGTCACCGTCCAGCTCACCCGGCAGGGGAGGGGGCTCGCGGACGACTACTACGCCGAGCGCACCGCGGAGCTGCCCGACGGCGGCCTGGTGGCCGACATCAGGTTCGGCAACACCGCGTGGCTCCCCATGTTCGTGGCCCAGCACGGCGGGTCAGCCCGCATCCTGGCCCCGGCGGGACTCGCTGACGCCGCGCGGGAGTGGCTGGCGGCATCGCTGGACCGGTACGGCGGATAGACTTCTCAGCATGCCTTGGTGGTCCTGGATTCTCATATGGGTGGCACTCGTCGCCGTGTCCGTACTGTTCTACGTCCTGCTGGGCATCCGGCTCTTCCGCCAGTTCATGGCGACGGTCAAGGACCTCGGCGCTGCGGGTGAAAAGCTGGGCCACCTGGCCCCCGTCGAAATCCAGGAATCCACGGAGGCGCCGGCAGCCCCGCCGGGCTCTGCCGTTTTTGCCTCACCCGCCGTGATGCGACATGATTACGAGGCATCCAAATCGGCCCGGCGCGAAGAGCGCCGCCGCCGGCGAGTGCAGCGCAAAAAGGACCGGGGCCAGCCGCAGGCGCTCGGAGATCTCGACTTCACATAGAAGTAGGATGTATTTAGAGGAAAGGATTTCCCGTGGGAAGACTCTTTGATGGCCCCTGGCCGATCGTAATCATTATCGTTGTTGCTTTGCTTCTCTTCGCCGCTCCCAAGCTTCCGGCCATGGCCCGCAGCCTTGGACAGTCCATGCGGATTATCAAGTCCGAGGTCAAGGAAATGAAGAACGACGGCAAAGCCGACTCCACCGAGGCGACCGGCCCGGTGGAAGGCACCATCGTGAACCACCCCAAGGCGAAGCCCGGTGAGCCGACAGACGGCACTGACGTTCCGCCGTCGACCCGCGCCTGACCTCCCGTGGCACAGTCGCGGGGCCGTAAAGCCAATCCCGAGGGGCGGATGTCCCTCTGGGAGCACCTCAAGGAGCTGAAGAACCGGCTGATCAAGTCGGCCATCGGCGTCGTGATCGGCGGCATTGGGGGCTGGATACTTTACGATCCGCTGTTGAAGGCTCTTGCCGAACCGGTGAACCGGATTTCGAATGAAACCGGTGGCCTCGCGGCCATCAACTTCGGCACCATCGCCTCGCCCTTCGACTTCAAGCTGCAGATGTCGCTCCTCATTGGGGCGGTGATCTCCAGTCCCATCTGGATTTACCAGCTCTGGGCGTTCATCACGCCGGGGCTGACATCCAAGGAACGCCGCTACACGCTCGGCTACATGGCAGCCGCCATCCCACTGTTCCTCGCTGGAATCTGGGTGGGATGGCTGGTGGTGCCGCAGGTGGTCCACGCGTTGACGCAGTTCACCCCGGAAGGGTCTTCCAGCGTCATCGATGCCAGGACCTATATCGAATTCGTCACCCGAATGGTGCTGATGCTCGGCTTGGCCTTCCTGGTTCCGGTGGTTCTGGTGGGCGTCAACATGGCCGGCATCGTTTCCGGCCGGACCATCCTCAAGGCCTGGCGCATCACCGTGTTCCTGGTCTTCGTGCTGGCCGCGATCGCAGCCCCCGGCGCCGATGCCATTTCGATGTTCATGCTGGCCGGCCCGCTCCTGGCACTCTTCTTTGCAGCGATCGGCATCTGCATCATGAACGACAAGCGCCGCGACCGCAGGCAGGCGCGGCAGGTGGAAGAGACCGAGGCCACAGCGGACATCGCCACCCCCGGAAGTGAACTCAAGAAGCTGTAGCGTGCGGCTAGGCTTGGGGTATGTCCTCCACCACCGGACCCTTCTCCACCGGCCCCGTCGAACCTGAAGAACTTTCGCCGGCCGAGAAATACCGTGCCAGCGCCGAGCGACGGGCAGAGGCCGCCACCTATTTGGGATCGTTTATCCGGACCCTGGAGTTCGAACTTGACGATTTCCAGCGCCAGGCGTGCCGTTCGCTCCAGGAAGGCAGGGGAGTCCTGGTGGCGGCCCCCACCGGTGCCGGCAAAACCATCGTGGGCGAATTCGCCATCTACCTGGCGCTACAGCGGGGCCTGAAAGCCTTTTACACCACCCCCATCAAGGCGCTCAGCAACCAGAAGTTCAGTGAACTCAGCGAAAAGTACGGGTCAGAGAACGTGGGCCTCCTGACCGGGGACACCAGCATTAATGGTGATGCGCAGGTTGTGGTGATGACCACCGAAGTCCTCCGGAACATGCTGTACGCAGATTCCGCCACGCTGGGTGACCTCGGCTACGTGGTCATGGACGAGGTCCACTACCTCGCTGACCGCTTCCGCGGGGCAGTCTGGGAAGAAGTCATCATCCACCTGCCCAGCGAGGTCCAGGTGGCCTCGCTCAGCGCAACCGTCTCCAACGCCGAGGAATTTGGCGCCTGGCTGGACACTGTCCGCGGCGACACCGACATCATCGTCTCCGAGCACAGGCCCGTGCCGCTGTGGCAGCACGTCATGGTGGGCCGGCAGATCATGGACCTGTTTTCCGGGGAAACCACGTTCGATGAGATAGCGCCGCCCGTCGATGAAAACGGCGTGCAGCCTGCGGTGCCGGGCAAGTCGGCTGACACCGCCAAGGGCCGTGGCTTCGACGTCAACCCGGACCTCCTCACGGTTGCCCGCAATGAGAGCCAGCAGGGTTTCCGCAGCCGTCCGGGCGCCGGCCGCCGGGGCCAGCGCGGGCGCGGCGGGTACGACCGCCCCGCCAGGAGCGAACCAACCGGCATACGTCCGGCCAGCCGTCCGCAGGTGATCGCCAGCCTGGACCGGATGGACCTGCTGCCCGCCATCACCTTCATCTTCTCCCGCGCGGGCTGCGAGGCAGCGGTGGCACAGTGCGTGGGGTCGGGCCTGTGGCTCACCACGGAGACGGAGCAGCGGATCATCGCCCAGCGGGTGGATGAGGCCGGGCAGGACATCCCGCCGGACGACCTCGACGTCCTGGGTTTCTGGACGTGGCGTGATGGACTGCTCAGGGGCTTCGCAGCCCACCACGCCGGTATGCTGCCCACCTTCAAGGAAGTGGTGGAGCGGCTTTTTGCCGATGGACTGGTCAAGGCCGTTTTCGCCACGGAGACGCTAGCCCTGGGCGTGAACATGCCGGCCCGCTCGGTTGTGCTGGAAAAGCTGGACAAATTCAACGGCGAAGCCCACGTGGACATCACGGCGGGCGAATACACCCAGCTCACCGGCCGGGCCGGGCGGCGCGGGATCGATGTCGAAGGCCACGCCGTGGTGCTCTGGAAGCCCGGTACGGATCCGACGGCGGTGGCAGGCCTGGCCTCACGGCGCACTTACCCCCTGAACTCCAGTTTCCGGCCCACGTACAACATGAGCATCAACCTCCTTGCGCAGTTCGGGCGTGCCAGGGCCCGCGAAATCCTGGAATCCTCCTTTGCCCAGTTCCAGGCGGACCGCTCGGTGGTGGGGCTGGCCAGGCAGGTGCGGAGCCGGGAGGAATCCCTTGCGGGGTACGCCAGGTCCATGACCTGCCACCTTGGCGACTTCACCGAATACGCACGCCTGCGCCGGGAGCTCTCGGACGCCGAGAACGCCACCTCCCGGACCAAATCCAGGGTCCAGAAGTCGCTCAGCGGCGACTCCCTGGCCCGCCTGCTGCCCGGAGACGTGGTCAATGTTCCCGGCGGACGCGCGCCGGGACCCGCCGTCGTCCTCAGTTCAGACCACAGCAGCCGCGAACCGCGGCCCGCCGTCCTGACCCTGGACAACCAGCTGCGCCGGATTGGCACCGATGACCTGGAGGGACCCATCGCTCCGGTGACCCGGATCCGCATTCCCAAATCCTTCAACGCCAAGGTGCCCAAGTCCCGGCGGGACCTTGCGTCCTCGGCACGGAACGCGCTGCGCGAGAACCGCGCTCCTGCTCCCGGCCAGAACCGCAACCACGATTTCGGCCGCGGCGCGGCCCTTCCCAACCAAGAGCGGAGGATCGCGGATCTTCGCAGGGCGCTGAAGGCACACCCCTGCCACGGCTGCAGCGAACGTGAAGACCACGCCCGGTGGTCTGAGCGCTGGTGGAAGCTGCGGCGTGAAACCGACGGCCTGGTCCGCCAGATCCAGGGCCGCACCAACACGATTGCCAAAACCTTCGACCGGGTCTGCGATGTCCTGTCCGCCTACGGCTACCTTGAAGACGCCGGAGACGGCCGCCTGCACATCAGCCCGGACGGCCAGCGGCTGCGCCGGATCTACGGCGAGAAGGACCTGCTGATCTCGCAGTCACTGCGGCTGGGCGCGTTCGACGACCTGGATGCAGCGGAAGTCGCGGCCCTCGCCAGCGTCTTGGTGTACCAGGCCAAGCGCGAAGACCGGGGCCTTCGGCCACGGATGCCCAGTGTCTCACTGGAGACGTCGGTGGACATTGTGGTCAAGGAGTGGTCCGTCCTCGAAGACGTGGAAGAGGAGAACAAGCTTCCCTTAACCGGCGAACCCGAGCTGGGCCTGGTCTGGCCCCTGTACAAATGGGCCCGCGGACGCCACCTGCAGGATGTCCTCAGCGGCACCGACCTTGCCGCCGGAGATTTTGTCCGCTGGGTCAAGCAGGTAGTGGACCTGCTGGACCAGCTCGCCAAGATCCCGGGCCTTGATCCACGCCTGGCACGCCTCTGCGCCGAGGCGATCACCCTCATCCGCCGCGGCGTCGTGGCCTACTCGTCCGTTCTCTAAAACGCTTGAAACCCGCGGGCTGCACCCGGCCCGCCCACACCCCAGGAGTCCTGCCTCTATGCCCAGCCCTGAAGCCGTCCACCGCAACGCCGGCCGTCCCGCCCCGGTGCTGTACCGCAACGGATCCGTCTACACCGCCGCTGACCCTTTCGCAACAGCAATGCTTGTGGACGGGGACACGGTTGCGTGGGTGGGATCGGAGCAGGCGGCGTCATCCATTGCCGACAGCTCGATGGACATCATCGACCTCCGCGGCGCCTTGGTTGCGCCGGGCTTCGTGGACTCCCACATGCACCTGACCGAAACCGGCATCGCCTTGGAGTCGCTCCAACTGGGAACGCTCACCTCGGCCCGGGAGGTGCTGGATGCCGTCGCCGCCGCCAAGGGGAACGGCCCGGTGCTCGGCCACGGCTGGGACGACAGCACCTGGACCGACCCGCGCCTGCCCAGCGCAGAAGAACTGGACCGGGCCGCAGGTGGCAGGCCGGTCTACCTGTCCCGGATTGACGTGCATTCAGCGCTGGTGTCGGCATCCCTGGCCCAATCCGCAGGATTGCAGGACAAAGACGGGTACGACGGCGGCGCCCGGGTGGCGGGCGCCGCCCACGAGGCTGCCCGGCTGGCCACCCGGCAACTGCCGGAGGAAGCGCTGAAGCGGCACCAGGCGAGGGCACTGGCGGAAGCCGCGGCCAACGGGTACGTGGCACTGGCCGAAATGGGCGCTCCCCACATCGGCGGCGCCGTCGACCTGCGGCTCGCTGCAGGATGGAACGCCCCCGACGACGGTCAGCCCCGTCATCCGGACGTCATGCCGTACTGGGGCGAACTGGTGTCATCCGAGGAGCAGGCCCGCGCGCTGGTCGCTGAGCTGGGCGCCGGCGTCCGCGGCCTTGCAGGAGACCTGAACATTGACGGATCCCTGGGCTCGCGCACCGCCGCCCTGCGCGCAGGCTACACCGATTCCGGCCAGGAACGGGGCACCCTCTACTTGGGCGTGGAGCAGGCGGCAGCCCACCTTGCCGCGTGCTCTCTCGCCGGGATCCAGGGCGGCTTCCACGTGATCGGCGACGCCGGCCTGGACGCCGCGCTGGAGGCACTGGACCTGGCGGCCAAGGAAGTGGGGGAGCAGCGGGTGCGCGCTGCAGGCCACCGCTTTGAACACGTGGAGATGGCGGACGCCGCAGCCGTCGCGCGGCTGGCGCACTATTCCGTAACGGTCAGCGCGCAGCCCTCCTTCGACGCAGCCTGGGGCGGCCCCGGAGGCCTTTACGAACAGCGGCTGGGGGAGCGGAGCCGGTCCATGAACCCGTTTGCCGCCTTCTACTCCGCCGGCGTTCCGGTCTGCTTTGGCAGCGACAGCCCCGTCACGCCGCTGCGTCCCTGGTCCAGCGTGCGCGCGTGCGTTGAACACCACAACCCGGACCAGCAAATATCGGCGCGCGCGGCGTTCCTCGGCCACACGCGGGCCGGTTGGCGGGCTGCACGGCACCCCAACCCCATGGCAGGGCAGCTGGTGCCCGGGGCCCCCGCAAGCTTCGCGGTTTGGGAGGTGGAAGAGCTCATGGTCCAGGTGGCTGACGGGCGTGTGCAGTCCTGGAGCACCGACCCGCGGGCCAGGACCCCGCTGCTGCCTGCGCTGGATACGGGGTCTGATCCGGTGTGCCTGCAAACGGTCAAAGACGGTGCCGAACTGTTTGCCAGCCCGGCACTGCGTTCCTGACCCGGCAACCCCTCGCCCTATAATGGGGAGTTGCGCCCGCCGCCGGCATGCCCGGCATCAGGTGCACCGACCACTTCCACCAGGAAAGGCCCTCTGTGCGCGTCCTTACGATCATTCCCACCTACAACGAACTGGAATCCCTGCCCAAGACGCTCCAGCGCCTGCGGAAGGCTGTTCCGGCGTCGGACGTGCTGGTGGTCGATGACAACAGCCCTGACGGCACCGGTCAACTCGCCGACGGCTTCGCAGCCGAGGACTCCCAGGTCCATGTCCTGCACCGCAAGGGCAAGGAAGGACTGGGCGCCGCCTACATTGCCGGTTTCAAGTGGGGCCTGGACGCCGGGTACGACGTCCTGGTGGAAATGGACGCGGACGGCTCCCACCAGCCCGAACAGCTTCCCCAGCTCCTGGAGGCCGTGGAACAGGGCGCCGACCTGGCCATGGGCTCGCGCTGGGTTCCCGGCGGCAGCGTGGTCAACTGGCCGCTGTACCGCCAGGCCATCTCCCGGGTGGGCAGCACCTACGCCCGGCTGATGCTGGGCCTGCCCATCAGGGACGTCACCGGCGGATACCGCGCCTTCCGACGAAGCACCCTGGAGAAGCTCAACCTGGACCAGGTGGACTCGGTGGGCTACGGCTTCCAGGTAGACCTGGCCTGGCGCGTCGCCAAACTCGGCCTTCGCATCGAGGAACGCCCCATCACCTTCGTTGAACGTGAACTCGGCGCATCCAAGATGAGCGGCAACATCGTGGTCGAAGCCATGATCAACGTCACCAAATGGGGGCTGGCAGCTCGCTGGAACACGCTGGCCGGCAAGCTGAAAAACAAGCAAGCCTAGCCGCTGCCCCCTGGACCACCAGACCGGCAAAAAAAGGGGGCGGCCCCGCACTGATGTGCGGGGCCGCCCCCCTTTTTTGGGCGTCTGGCCTATGCCGAGCGGCGCTCTCCGCGGCGCTCGCGCAGGATGGTCAGGCGGTCCTCGAGGATCTGCTCCAGTTCAGGAAGGGAGCGGCGTTCGAGCAGCATGTCCCAGTGGGTGCGGACTGCCTTGTCGTTGCTGGTATCCGGCTTTTCGCCGTCGACCAGGAGCGCTTCCTTACCGGTCTTGGAGACCCATACCGGAGGAATTTCCGCCTCGGAGGAGAAGGTGACGAAGACCTGCTCGCCATCCGCGCAACGGTATTCGACCCGCTGGCGCGGAGCCGGCTCTACTCCGGACTCGGTCTCCATGCTCTGCGCACCAAGGCGCATACCCCGCAGGCTGCGATCGCTCATGATTTCTCCCTCTGGTCGGTTCGCGGATGACATCTCCACGATTGCCGGTGGCGCCAAGGCGCCTCCGGACTTCTCTGTGCACTGTGCTGCATCATAGGATTCAACGCACTGCGAAGCTTGGTTGTTCCAGCCGATAGTCTCCTGCCGGACAAATACCCAACTATACGTTGGTTATCCCGCGGGGAACAAAACGGGGAGGGTTTGGCACCTGATGCCAAACCCTCCCCGCGCCCGTGCTGCTTACGGCTCGGTGCGCTCGGCAGGTGCGTCCTGGAAGAGGGGACCGGCGGCCGGGCCTTCCCCGCCGGTGCCGCCAAGGGCATTGCCGATCCCCTTCAAGGCTTCCCCGACTTCGCTGGGGATGATCCAGAGCTTGTTGGCGGAGCCTTCGGCGAGCTTGGGAAGGGTCTGCAGGTACTGGTAGGCCAGCAGTTTCTGGTCCGGGTTTCCCTTGTGGATGGCGTCGAAGACCTTTTGGATGGCCTGCGATTCGCCATCAGCACGCAGGATGGCCGCCTTGGCTTCGCCTTCCGCGGCCAGGATCGAGGCCTGGCGCTGGCCCTCGGCGGTCAGGATAGCCGATTGCTTGGTTCCCTCAGCGGTCAGGATTGCCGCACGACGGTCCCGTTCGGCACGCATCTGCTTCTCCATGGAATCCTGGATGGAGTGGGGCGGATCGATGGCCTTCAGTTCCACCCGGGAGACCCGGATGCCCCAGCGGCCGGTTGCTTCGTCCAGGACGCCGCGCAACTGTCCATTGATCTGGTCGCGGGATGTGAGCGCTTCCTCAAGGTTCAGGCCGCCCACCACGTTGCGGAGGGTGGTGGTGGTGAGCTGTTCGACGGCCTGGATGTAGTTGGCGATCTCGTAGGTGGCCGCGCGGGGGTCCGTGACCTGGAAGTACACCACCGTGTCGATGGAGACCACCAGGTTGTCTTCTGTGATGACCGGCTGCGGCGGGAAGGACACCACCTGTTCACGCAGGTCCAGGAGCGGCAGGAGCCGGTCCACGAACGGGATCAGGATGGTCAGGCCCGGATTCAGCGTCCGTTGGTACTTGCCGAGCCGTTCAACCACCCCCGCCCGGGCCTGCGGAATGATCCGCACGGACCGGACCAAAACTATGATGACAAAGACGATCAGAACTACCAGCACAATGGCCAGTGCGGTCCCGCCTGCGTTTTCCATACAACTCCTTGTTCCCCAATTGTCAGGCTGTATCAGGCCCGGTGGCCGCCTCCGGCGGTACCGAAACCACTGCTGTAGCGCCGTCGATGGCCGCTACCACCACTGTCTGGCCGGCGGGAAGCACTCCCGCTGCTGAGCGCGCGCTCCAGATGTCGCCGCCGATTTTTACCAAGCCGCCGTCGGACGTCACGGCCTCCATCACCACGGCCGGCTCGCCAATCAGCCGGTCCACGTTGGTCCTCTGCTCTGCGGGTCCCTTTTTCAGGTGGGACAGGGCCACCGGCCGGACGAATGCGACCATGAGCAGCGATACGATGCAGAAGATGACTACCTGGAGCCACGGTTCGGCGCCGGCGAAATCGGCGACCAGCGCGGCGAGCGATCCACCGCCCAGCATGATGAAAAACAGGTCAAGGGTGATCATCTCGACCACCGCAAACGCCAGGAAAGCCGTGAGCCACAGTGCCCACCAGTTTTCGCCAAGCCATTCGAACATTCCTGCTTCCCCCTTCGTCACCGGGGGCGCCGCATCCGCGGCACCGCCTGTAACTGTCTTTTCATCCTAGTCGGAGGACCTGCCCTGTGGGCCGGTTCACAAGGGATGCCGGGGGATAGTGGCCAAGTCGTTACGGGGAGTCCGGCGTCCTTGGCCGGTACAGCGAAAGCCTGAATTTTGCGTTGGCCGTGACCGGCTCCGGGGAGTTTTCGAGCCGGGCTGCGATCTGGTCCCGGTCCAGGTGGTGGCCCGCCGGTCCCATGAACGCCAGGTCCGCGGCGGCCCCGAGGCCAAGCTCCAACGGTATGTCCACGTCCAGGGCTCCGTCGGGTTCAAAGTGCCCGGCCAATGCCTCCGCCAGCCGCTCATCCTTGCCCTCTTCAATGCCAAGCATGCCGGTCACGGCCGCGATCTCTGCGAGGTGTCCGGGGCGGGGAGTCACCACGGCCAGCACGCCCGTGGGACGCAGGACCCTGGCGAACTCGGCAGCGTTGCGTGGGGCGAAGACCACGGTGACCGCGTCCACCGATTGGTCCGCCACGGGCAACGGCCGCCAGATGTCCCAGACCAGGTTGAGGGCCTCCGGGTTCAGGCGGGCAGCCCGTCGAAGGGCGAACTTCGAGATGTCCAGGCCGATCGCCGATGCCCGCCGGCCTGCGGAGGCTGCGGTGCCCAGGATTTCCCGGAGGTAGTGGCCGGTCCCTGTTCCGGAGTCCAGCACCACGGCACCTTCCTCCCGCAGGGCGGGAACGACGGCGGAGGCCAGGGCGTGTGCCAGCGGCGCGTAGTGGCCGTTCCCCAGGAAAGCGAACCGCGACGCCACCATCGCGGCGCTGTCCGGTTCAAAGGGTGTGCCTTTGCCCACCAGCAGGTTGAAGTAGCCTTGCCGGGCAGCGTCGAAGTTGTGCCCCTCCGGGCATGAGAGGCGGGGCTGGCGGGCGGTTTCCGCAGCCAGGTACTGCAGCGGACGGGAACAGATGGGGCACAGGAGGGGAAGGTCCGCGAAAGGCATGGGATCCAGTTTAGGGTGGCATGGGCATGGGCATGGGCATGGGCATGGGCATGCGGCCCGGACAGGCCTGGACGGCGGGATAAAGCGGTGAAGGTCAGCCGAGGGAGATGCCGGCGGGCCCGTCGTCGAAACCCAACCCTTCGCGCGCCTTGCTGATGCCTGCCTCGGCCCAGTGCGCTGCGTACTCCGCGTTGCTGCTCAGGGACCGGAGCTGGGCGCGGTCGATGTACAGGATGCCGTCCAGATGGTCAGTCTCGTGCTGGACGATCCGAGCCTGCCAGCCGGAGAACTCACGCCGCTGCGCTGCGCCGTCCGGCGTGAGGAACTCCAGCATTACCGACTCCGGACGCGCCACCACCGCCTGAAGCCCGTTGAGGGAAAGGCAGCCTTCGTAAAACGCAGCGTGTCCTTGTCCCAACGGCGTGTAGCGGGGGTTCAGGATGGCCAGGAAATCCAGCGGGCTCCTGTTGCGCAGCGCAGCGGCAGCGGGGTCGATCCCGTACTGGTCCTCCAGCACGGCCAGCCGCAGGGGAATGCCCAGCTGCGGCGCTGCAAGACCCACGCCGGGTGCCTCATGCATGACCTGCCGCATGATCCCGATCAGGCGGCCCAGCTGGTCCTCCGTCAGCTGGCCATCAAAGTCCGCGGCGCGCTGGCGGAGTGCCGGGTGTCCGGCCTGGACGATGGGAGGGAGGGAATTGGCGGACAGGATCCGCTCCACAATTTCACGGATGTGGCCGGCACCGGCGGCTGTTTGGGGAACACTCTGGGTCATGGTGACAGCCTACTGGCGGACTGCGCGCGGACGTTGGGTAGGGTCTAGTGCATGGCTGAAGATCCCGTCCCTGAAGCGTCCCCGCTGGAACACGTCCTTGAATTCATCCGGGTCCTTGAAGCAGGCGGCGGTGCTGCGGACATCCGCCCCTTTCTCTCGGAACAGTTCGTGTTGAGGGAGGCGCCCCACCTGCTGGCCCCGGACGGTTCCACCCGGACGCTGGCGGCGGTGCTTGCCGGCGCGGACCAAAGCCGCGACGTGGTCAAGGACCAGAAATTCAGGGTCCGGCGTACCACGTGTGAAGGCGGCCGTGTGGTGGTGGAAGCGGACTGGTCTGCCACGGTGCTGATGGATCTGCGGTATTGGGACAGCGGTGAGACCATCCGCGCCAGGACCTCGTCAGTGTTTGAGGTCAGCAACGGCGTGATTGTTAGCCAGGACAGCTACGACTGTTATTTCCGTTAACAGGCAGGGCAGTTGCGGCGCGCCGGCTAGTGCATGGTGAAGCGCCTGGCGGCCCACTGGTTCAGTGCGGGACACGCCGCGGCTGCACCAATGACGGCGCTGCGGACCCGCAGCGGCGCCGGCGGCAGCGGCCTGCCCAGCATCATGTTGATCTCCGCCTGCCGGCGGGCCAGGTTCGCCGCCCGGAGCCGGTTCTGCTCGAATGCCCGAAGCTGGCGGCCCGTAGGTTGTCCCGCCAGGGCGGCGCAGATCAACGGCGCCAGGTCCCGGGCGCCCAGCCAGCCGAGGTTCATGCCTTGTCCGCCAATGGGGCTGATTTCGTGGGCGGCGTCACCGAGCAGCACCGTCCGGCCGGCGACAGTCCTTTGGGCAATGACGGACCTTACGCTGAAGGCGCTGAGCATGGAGTTGGTGGCCGGATCGGGGCGGATGCCAGTCCTCCGATGCACCAGCCCGGCAAGGTGGCCAGCGCCTGACCCGGTTCCGGCCGGCACATCCAGCCGCACCACCCAGCGGCGGATGCCGCCCGGCAGCGGGAAGGATTCAACGATTCCGTCCGGTTCGAGGAAAAGGACCGCCTTATCCCCGTAGCCCGTGCCGTCGTCGAAATCGCCCATGAGGTAGTGGTCGGGATACGCCTTGCGAACCACTGGCACGCCAAGCGCATCCCGCAACTGTGACTTGGCTCCGTCTGCCAGGACCAGGAGCGCCCCGGTGGCGATGCCGCCGGGATGCGTGGCGCCAGTGCCGGAATCCACCGCGACGGTGACGGTGCCGCCGTCGTCCCTGGCCCCAATGACCTTGGCACCCCTGGCAAGGGCCGCGGGATCCAGGGAGAGGACGCGCTCTTCCAGAAGCTGTTCGGTCCTGAACTGCGGGAGCGCCAGGACGAACGGGAAGTCGCTGGAGACGTCGTCGAACGTCATGGTGCCGATGGTCTTGCCGCGGCTGACCGCCATGCCGGACCGGATACGTTTGCCCTCGTCCACCATGGCAGGTGCCACATGCACCGCGTTGAGTGCCTCCAGCGCGGGCGGGTGGATGCCGATGGCCCGGGTATGCAGGTTCCGCGACTGGCGTTGTTCAAATACCCTCACTGATACGCCTTCCTGCAACAGGGCAGCTGCCAGGTAGAGGCCAACGGGACCGCCGCCGGCGATCAGGACATCGGCATCCATTTCAGCCCCGCCGGTACGCCAGGACCTGGTGGAAGGCGGATGACTGTTCCACGGACCAACCCGGGGGAGCAACCGCGCGCAGTTCGGCACGGGTGTAGCTGCGGCGGATTGAGGTGAGGCCGTCCTCCCGGATGAACGACTTCCGGAACGGCAGCGCGGCCACGCCGAAGAGGGCGAAGGCGGCGGGGCTTCGGATGAGGTCGTTGTGCAGCGCCTTGCGGCGGGTAAGGAGTTCCGAGTCCGCCAGGAGTTGCGCGAGCTCCCCGGGTTGGAGGTGGTGCAGCACGTGGTTGGAGATCACGACGTCGAACATGGAGCCTTCCCGGACCAGGTCGCCGCTGTGCGCCTGGCGGAATGCGACGCCGGGAGTGGGGGTGCGCCGGCCGGCGAAAGCGGCAGCGCGGGGGTCCGGATCGATGCCGGTGACATGCAGCGGCTTGCCGTCGCGGTGCGCCCAGCGGGCCAGCATGACGGCGAGGTCGCCCCCGCCGGACCCGATGTCCAGCACGGTGATGGGCCTTTGGTCCGGATGGGCGAGCGTGCGCAGCTCTTTGGTGTAGAGGCGCCGCCAGCCGGAGAGGGCACGGTTGACCACGCCAAATTGGCGGTAGGTGTTGTCCAGGAGTTCTGCATCACAGTCCAGGCGGTCCATCTGCTCAACGTCCCCGGCGGCGCGCGTCCGCAACAGGATCCCCATCATCCGGCAGCCCGGTCAGGCCACGGGTGCTGCGGCCGGCACCCGGTCCTGGCCCGGCCCCTCCACCTCATCCGCGGCGCTGCGCTCCGGGGCTGGGCCCTGCGTTGGGGGCGCCGACTGCCGGATTTTGGTGAACAGGCCCGTTTCCACGGTCAGGCCGGGGCCAAATGCCATGGAACAGATGCGTTCGCCGCTGCTGGTGCCCTGCTTGAGCAGCGGCTGTTCCAGGATGTACTTGAGCACGAAAAGCACCGTGGCGCTGCTCATGTTCCCGTAGTTGCGCAGGATGTCACGGGCGGGAATCAGCTGCTCGTCGCTGAGGTCCAGCCGGGACTGAACCTTGTCCAGGATGCTGCGGCCGCCGGGATGGATGGCCCAGTGGGGGATTGCGGAATAGGGGAGTGGTGCCACGTCAGCGTCCTTGGCCAGGAGCGGCCGCAGCGCCCCCACGATGTGGTCATCGATGATGTGCGGCACGTAGTTGCCAAGGACCATCTCAAACCCATGGTCGCCGATGTTCCAGGCCATGGAATCCTCGCCGACCGGCGTCAGTACTGTTTCGAAATGGTCCAGCGCCAGCAGCGCGGTTTCACCGGCGCCGGGGCGCGCGGTCACGACGGCGGCAGCGGCACCGTCCGCGAACAGGGCCGAGCCCATGATCGTGTCCGGATCGTTGGATGTGCGGACGTGCAAGGAGCACAGCTCGGCGCACACCACCAGGACAACGGCGTCCGGGTCCGATTCGCAGAACAGCTTGGCCGCGCGAAGCGCCGGAAAAGCCGCATAGCAGCCCATGAATCCCAGGTGGTAGCGCTGCACGGAAGGATTGAGGCCGAGTTCGCGGACCACCTTGTAATCAGGTCCCGGATTGAAAAATCCCGTGCAGGAGACCGTCACCAGATGAGTTATGTCAAGTAAATCGATATCCGGGGCGGCGTGCAGGGCAGCGCGGGCTGCCGCCACGAACAGCTTGGTGGCTTCGCGGGCGAAAATGTCGTTCCGGACCTTGGTGCTTGGATTCAGCAGGAGTCCGGTCTCCGGGTCATAGAACTGCGGGTTGTCCGCGCGGGATGAATTGGTCAGCTCGTCCACCGCAGTGAACCTGGTGTCGATGGCTGCACCGTCAAAGCAGGTGGTGACCAGGCGTGAGCCCAGCCGGGAAAGGCCTGGCTGCGCGGCGAACACATCTCGGGCTTCGGACTGGATCAATTTTGTCGTAGGAACTGCAGTTTCCAGTGAACGCACGTAGACCGTCATCACGTCATTCTTGACGCGCACCCGGATTAAGACAATGGCTGCCGCCGGTTTGAGCAGCGGCTTTGCCGGTTTTCGCCGCGTGGATGCAGGAGAATGTGGCGTGTTCTGCCGGGCCCGGAGCTTCAGATCATGCCCCTCTTCTAACCCTCCTCCATTGCGCCGATAATCTACATTATGTCAATCGGTACTCTGCGTATTGCATCAGATGAATCAATCGCCCCGATCCCCCGGATCCGCAC
>NZ_JABFMW010000021.1 GCF_013359725.1 Pseudarthrobacter sp. C4D7
CGTTATGTCCGTCCGCAATCACCACGCCGTCCCGGGCGATCGACGCCCCGATGGGAATGCCGCCGCCGGCAAGGCTTTTCTGTGCAGCCTGGTAGGCGGCTTCGAAGGCGGGAAGGTCGGCGCTGTCCAGTTCCGGCGCAACGGAGCGCGGCTGCTCGTGAGTCATGGCGCCATTCTTGCACGGACCGACACGCCCACCACGGGGATCCGCACCACCCCGGGAAGGACGGACGACGGCGGGATCCCGCCTAGGCGCGCACGTCCCCGGTGGCGTCTGCGGACTCGGCGATCCGCTTAATCGCTGCGAGCGTTTTCGGGATGCCGGCGAGGGCCTGCCGGGTGCGCTCGGCGATTTGGGTATCCGCGTCATCGCCGTATTTCTCCCCGAACATGGCGATCCCCTCGGGCAGGAATTCCCAGGTCTCGGTCAGTATCGTCGTCCCGTTGTCTGCCGGGGTCAGGATGAAGCCCCAGCGGACGTATTTGCCGCCCACCAGCCAGGCGAACTCGCGGCCGCGCGCGGCAGCCACCACCAGCGACCGGGTCTCCCAGGTCCGCCCCGGGATCTCGTTGCGGCCGGTGAACCAAGCGCCGGCCTGACCCGCGCTGGCCTTGTCGTCCCACCAGCACGACGTACAGACCGGGCTCCACTCGCCGGTGCGGGTGACGTCGGAGACCAGATCGTAGAGCGCGTCGGCTGAGACCTGGACCGTGACGGATTCCTGGTGTTGGCGGGTGTTTGTCTTCATGAGTCCATCCTCTGCTGTCGTCATTTCTTTTGCCGCCGGCTGCCGCCGTGCCAGTCCTCCTGCTGACCGACGGTATCGGCGTCGACGCCGAAGGCAGCAAGCTGGGGCTGCTCGCGCAGGCTCCGTTTGAGTTCGGCAAAACCAGGGAAGCGTGCCAGCCCCACCACGTGGTCCCACAGCTCGGCGGCCGAATCGTCGTCCGGGAGCCGGCTGATCACCGGACCGAAGAAGGCCACCCCGGCCGGCGGCTCGAAGTGGATGATGGGCGTGCCCACGTCCTTGCCCGTCAGCGCCAGCGCCTCATCCGTCTCCTGGCGGATCTCGCTGTCCCAGGACTCGTCGTCGAGAGCGTCCGCCAGGGCCAGGGGCAAGCCTGCGTCGGCGAGGACTGGCTCCACGAACTCCCGTGTCCCACGCCGCTCACGGACTTCGCCCTCGGTGCGCTGTTCGGCCGCGTCCGGTGCAGTGTCGAAGATGTGGGAGCCGAACGCCTCATACAGCCGGCCCATGGACTCGCGGCCATGCTCCGCTCGCGCCCGGGCTGCCACCCGCAGAAGCCGGAGCCCGGCGGTGTGCCCGGCCTCGTACTCCGGCGGGAAATGCGCGTCGTAGTCAACATTGGAGTTGATCAGACGCAGCGAGATGAACCGCCAGTCCACCGCATAGTCGCGCTGCGCCTGCACCTGCCGCACCCACTTGCTGGTCATCCAGGCGAAGGGGCAGACGGGATCAAAGTAGAAGTTGATGTCGGCATCCATCCGACCACCCTTGCACCTGGTAATGACTTACGTCTATTCGACGGGACGGCAGCAGCGGCATGACGACGGCGGGACCAGGGCGGGAAGCTCGGCAAAAATTGAGCCAATCCTGGGACACCGGACTGAGCCTGGCCGATAGCGTGCCCTGGGCGCCAGCGACCACGGACGCCCGCGAACAAAATTGGGGGAAGTAATGCAGGAACTCGGGGGTATCTATTGGACCCGGCAGGGGCTTCGGTTGGCGTACTCGGCGGTGCTGATATGGCTCGCCGTCTCAGTGATGACGGCCCTCACGGCAAAGGCAGCACCGGTTTCCGGAGCGGGGCCTTCCGTCGCCGCTGCAGTGTTGCGCGGGATGTTCGACCGCGTCGTCTCTGCAGCTGCGCTCCCCCTTGTGGTCGTAGTCGTGCTCGGCTTCGGCGCAGCCGTCGTCAGCAGGCGAGATATGCGACGCCGCGACCCGGTACGCCGCGTCACCCGCCAGCAGCGCCGCGAAGGGATGGCACGGGCCAACGGCCTCTGCGAACTGGAAGCCGGCTTCGGTCGTCGCTGCGGCCGCCCGGCGGAGCATGGCGACCACTTTTACCCGTGGTCCAAGGGCGGCTCCACCAGCCTGCAGAACTTCGTTGCCGCGTGCGCCAGGTGCAACCGCGCCAAGCGGGCAAAGATCCCCTCTCCAGGCCAGCAGCGCCGGATGGAACGGCGACGGCGGGAGTACCTGCCGCCGTCGTCCTCCATCAGCGTGGGCGAACGTCAGCCGCTCCCCTAAGGTGGCTTCTGCCGCGTTGATTGGCCCGGCTAGCGCGACGGGAGGTTCAACTACGTTACTTAAGCGGCACACCCGCTGCGTCACGGCTGAAGATATCTGCTCTGCAGAGAATCATGATGCCCTCTGCGACTCCCCATAAACCCACTAGCCCGAAAGTGAAAGCGAATGTCAGGAGGAACACGCCAGCCTGTAGAAATCCCCAGCCTTTGTCGCCCAAGTAGAACCTATGCGCGCCGACAAAACCGAGCAGTATTCCGAGGATTCCCGCGGTTGTTCTCGACTTTTGGACGTGCCCTTGGGCTGAAACCGACAGCCACTCGCGTCGAGCGATCTCCTTCGCTGTTGTGGCAGGCATCGTTTCCAAAGTCCACCGGGCGCCGTCCCAACGACGTGCGATGCCCGGTTCCTTGTTATACCAACCGGGGACTGCCGGGCCCATGCTCGCGTTCATCATCGCACCAAACGAGTGGGTGACGCGGCTGCCCGGCTTTGGTGCGGGGTTTTTGTGATTGTACCACTCGAGATGAACACGATAGGACGCTTCCGCCTGGGTGGCGCGCCCTTCGGCTACATCCAGATCGGCACGGTGGACTAACAGCTCATAGAAGGCCTGGTCGGGGTTTTTACGCCCCACCTCCACGTCATGGCAGATTTGAGCCTCGAACAGTACAAAGTCGGCTTGACGTCGAGTCATTCGTCCCAGCGCGACTTCCCGATCGGTTCGATGCATCAGCCGATCGTAGTCCGCTTCGTATGCCTGCTGCCGCTGGATCTCCAGCTGTTGCTTTTGGAATTCCATCGCTGCTTGAGAATTTGCTGCGATTGCTCTCTGTTGCGCGAGCTGCTCACGGTTTGTGACAAAGGTCCCGACGTTTGCCGCTGTATTGAGACGGTTGCCCTTCATCTTGCCCATTAGTGACCCATCCGGTTTACCAATTGTGGGGTCCTATTATGCTGCCGAAGCATCCCTCTGCACCAGTCCCTTGGCTCCAGGATTTTTGGAGAAGATCACGTGGAGGATGGGGTGTCTACTCCAGGCAGAGGGCGCATTCGCGATTGTAATTTCAGGCATCGCTACCGCCCCCCCCTGTACCGATTGCCAGATCTGAGAGACGGCCACAACACACGACGCCGAAGTCGTCGCCTACCTGCAAAAGTGTGTCACGGCACTGGAGCCAGCAAAAGCGCTGCGTGTTTGGGCCGGCACCCCAGGCACTCGCGGTCACAGGGGTTCCGTCCAAGGCAAGGATGGAGCGCTGCCGTCATCTATTCTGCGAACGCAAAGTCGACAGTGATTTTGGAATCAACGCTTGTGATGAGCCGGGAGTAGAAGACCTTGGCCTGTTCCTTTAGCGCCGCTTCGTTTTGGGAAATGTATTTCTGCTTGTTCTCGTCACTGAGGATGTTGTTGATCATGCGGGTTTGGACAGCTGGGGTTGCCATCCAGCTGAGCGCGTTGCTCATCTCGAGGGGTTCCTCGAATACGGGCTCGTCGAAGCCGATGCCAATGAATTGAGGGATAGTTACCCGATAAGAGTTGGGGCCAGTGGGCTCTATCGTCACCTGTGACCCGTCGATGCCTAATTTCGCGTCGAACTTGTACTGAATCAGGGTCGTTCTCTCGCTCGCGGGTACGGCCACACCGAAAATCCCTCCATTGCTTTCGTGCTTCGAAATACCCTCCATGTGAAGGCTGAGGAGCGCCACCTCTTGCACGCGCTTAACAGACTGAATCACCTGCGAATCGCGCTCATGCGAGTTGCTGGTGAACAGCGACTTGAGCGCCATCACGTTGACTGCACCGGATGCGAATGCGGCGCACGATCCCGCAACAACCAGCGCGGCGATCAGCAGAACAGGCCAAAGCCGGAATCGTGCTTTGAATAGCTTTACGAGCATTAGGTCTCCATTTTCATTTGACGTCGAAAACGCCCTCAGGTTGTCACGGTAAGGATCGTGGTCCGTAACAGATCGCCGGGCACGGTCCCGTCAAATGATTTTTAGCATTACGAATCTGGGCGGTTTAACGCGCCAACTGACCCTGGACATTTGGCTGCGCGTGCAACCCGTGTGCTACCAGTTGAGGTCAACAGTACGGCTAGCTCAGTGGTGACGGCTGGTGCGCAGCAGCAGCGTTCTGACTCGCCGCCCAGTCCCCTGCATCTTTCTCTGGATCTTCAACCAGCTTGGGTTCAAGGCCGTTCTCGGACAAGTACTTCATTGCTCTTCCAATTGTCTCGAGCTTCTTCTTCAGCTCTTTGAGTCCCTGAGAGGATTCATCGGAGAACTCGTCCAGCCGCTCATATTCGCGGCGGACTGTTATCTCATTTGAAGTTAGGATGCTCCACAACGTGTAGTCCGGTTCAAGCTTCTGCCGCTGGCGCAGTATTGCGGCCGCCAAGCGGCGCTGAATCACTGCTTCCACGGTTTCGGCTGAAGTGCCGGGGCTAGCAAGACTAAAGGCGATGCCACCACCACCCGCACCCACCAGCGTTCCTGCAGTTAGAAGTCCACCAATCATTCCTCCAGGACCGAATCCGGCCAGGGCACTTGTGATGACTGCGGCCCCGACTACCCCAGGTGCCGCAGCCAGGGCCAGACCGCCTGTAGCAACGACTAGTGCAACGGCACCCGCGCCGAGTGCTCCCCATTTCTTCCAATCAATTACGAGCGCTCCACTGAGCACATCTTGGGCCTCCTTGGCAGCCTCAAAAACGTGAGAACCGTACTGGCTACCCAACCCCATCTCCGAGGTGAGCTCCCGCATTGCGCCGAGCCATTTACCGCGGTCTACATTGATATCAAAGGGCCTGATCACATTTTCGGATGCCAGAACTGTCAACAGCGTTACCGCCTCCTCTTTAGTGAGATGACTGCTCGGCCGGGGCTCAGGGACGTTCGCATTCGAGTCGGACGCGTCGAAGGCCAGCCTTGCAACTTGAGAGGGCAGCGGCCTCCCCGCTTCCTTATTCCTTTGACGAATTTCGTCGACGACTGTGGCCTGCACCTGCCGCAACGCTCCCGCAAATCGAATACCCTGTTCGCCGTCCAGCCGTTCCTTGAGCAGGTGGGCATAACGCAGTGCCACCAATGCAGTCAGTTCAGACGCATCCAGCTGAATATCGAGACCTCGCTCCGCGAGGACGATTTCCTTGGACTTGGATCCGAAGAGCCCAAACCCCACGGCTTCGGCGACGGCATCGTGTGAAAGGTACGCATCGGCGTCGTGGACGTGGTGGTTGAATCCAGTTCCAATTCGGAAGTCAAGCATCCAGTTGTACACCGACGACAGTCCCCTGTGGGCCGCTACCGGGTCCAGCACGTTCCAGAAATTTGCCCACCAAGCCAAGTTGGTGGGTGGCTCCTGCATATTCTCGCGCAGTTTGTCGACATTGAATCTGCCGCTCGCCAGTGGGCTGCCGATGGTGACCATGCCGACCACCTCGAGCTCTTTTGGTAACCGCTGAATCAGGTCTGCAGCAATTACTGACCCTAGGCTATGGCCAACAATTACTATCCGGCCGGCTGCGGGCAGTTTGCTGAGGATGAGCCGCAGAACCTGTGCTCTGACGTCAGCGTCACCGAGGTACTTTCGGACTTGCGCGAAACCAGGAAGGTTCGCCGACCCGTTAACCACTAGTTCGGCGCCACCCCAGCCGGTTCCGTGGTCATGTCTTCCTAACCGGAACTCAAGCGCAGCTGTGCGTCGCTCAAAGTCCCGGCGATTCTGGCGGACCTTGTCCCTCGCAGGCTGCTTGACGTTGATCTTCGGAAGAGGGAAGGATTCATCACTGTCTTTGAGTGCGTGAGCATACCTGGGTGCTAGTACGCGTTCAGGGTTTATGGCCGGATACCCCAGGCGCGATAACGCCGCCTCAAGGCCAGTCAGCCAGGCACGGTCTCTGTTTCCGTCTCCGACGCCGTGCAGAAAGAGCAGTGTGGGTTCTTGGGACATGGGGACTCCGATCAAATTTAGATCAATTTGTTGAGGATGCGAGCGCCAGCCAGCTAACGGCGTCTGCAGGACGGCTTGCTATGCCTTCTGGGAAAATCAATGATTGCCTAAATGCCATACTTGCCTAGCTAGTCAGCTGCACGAATGCACCTCGAAGCTCAAGCCTCTTCGTGTCGACGCCATACTGCAGCCCTTCGCTGAGGCGGGCTGTCACACCTGCCGTCAAACGCCTGCCACCGAAAGTCCTAATGGTTTCTCGGTGGAGCTCGTCCACTGGGATGCCACCGGAGAGACGCACAATGTCGATCATCGCGTTCCGAATCTCGACAACGCTGATGTGCTCAGGCTTCCGGGTAATGTCAGCGCTGTTCGGGCGGAACTGCTCCCACATCTCCCGGTTAACCGAGGCGTCCCAGATAAAGCCGTCGGCGTCGCAGTAGTGGAGTGATTCGTCCAGAACATCGAGTACGGAATTTGCCCTTTGCGAGTTCACCTTGTTGAGTTCAAAAGCAGCGCAGACGAGCTTGGCGAGCCGCTCCTGGTGGACAGGTCCTTCTGCTGCGATCACATCTTGGATAGCTTCGCGTACGGCTGTTATTGAGCGGCGGGAGTGAAGCGTGTCCAGTACCTCAAGGCCGCCGAAGCGCCGGACAGTCCAAGGCTTGTAGCTAGACTGGGCGGATGCTGCAACAAGCGCGGCTGGCCTCGGGTTCGCTTGAACGGCCTCTAGGAGGGTTCCCTGGCCAAGCGGCGAAGTGTCCTTGCCGGCGACCAGAACGAACTCCTGCTCAGGTGCGGCCGCCTCTGCCGCCCGTCGTCCGGAGCGCATCACCGCGGGAGTTCCGCCAGTCAAGGCATTCTGAGGCTCTGACGCAGGAGCTGCCGACTCGTACGCTTCCTCCAGAGCAGCTTCAACTTTGTCCAGCACCGCGTCCCGGTCGGCCAGCCACGCCGGCAACCACACACGCTCCACTGAGGGCCATCGCATCATCCGGGTCAGGACATCCCGTGGCAGCCCGTCCCGGTCGCCCGCCGTCCGGCGGGCGGCCCACGCGGGGCTGTCCAGAAGGACGGCCATCAACGGGCGGTTGGGTTTGTCGGGAACGGCAACGCTGATATCAACTTTGAAGTCGGACAGCCCCACGTCTGTTGCAACCACGAACCCTCGGTCCCGCAACGCATCGGCGATTTCTTCCCGGTGCAGGTCGATGCTGGCAGCGCGGCGCCCGTCATAAGGCAGCGCAGCGGTCCCCTGCTCGGCCAGGTCGAGGTAGGACCGCAGGTGCTTAATCCCCACGGAGCTGGTTTCCTCGGAGCGCAGATCGGCCGGGTTAAAGCTGGAGAAGACAATAACTTGCCGGCGTGCACGGGTGACAGCAACGTTGAGGCGCCGTTCCCCACCTGACCGGTTCAACGGACCAAAGTTCAGCGGCAGGTATCCCTTGTCATTCTTGCTGAACCCCGTCGAGAACAGGATGACGTCCCGCTCATCACCCTGCACGTTCTCGAGGTTCTTGACGAACAGCCCCTCCGAATCCTCGTCCAGGGCAGCGACGATCCGGGGATCCTCGGTGTCCCGCAGCAGCCCTTCGATCAGTGCACGTTGCTGCAGGTTGAAGGTCACCACACCTACGGAGGGAGTCCCCGCCGGGTCAGCATCAAACCTCCGGCGGATCTCGGCCACCACCGCAGCAGCCTCCACCGGGTTGGTACGAAGGACCTTGGATGGTCCTGAGCGGTGGAACTGGCCATCCACGCGGACAAAGTTCACGCCATATCCGCGGACACCCGCATTCGCAGCGCCGTGGGACGGGCCCGGGAACGAGGAAAGCTTGCTGTCGTAGTACTGCTGGTTACTGAAGGCAATCAATGATTCGTCCTGGCTCCGGTAGTGCCACGACAGCCATTGCCGGGGCACCCGCGCTTCCACGCATTCGGAAAGAATCGACTCCATATCCTCGACCACGGAAATCTCGGCGTCGCCATCGCTGCCGGCGTCAGAGGAAATCTCCGCGAACGACGTGGGCGGCATCTGCTTGCTGTCACCCACCACCACTACAGAGGCTCCGCGGCCCATGGCACCCACCGCATCGGCAACGCGGATCTGAGAGGCTTCATCGAACACCACGATGTCGAACAGACCGGCCTTGGCAGGGAAGAACCGCGCCACCGAATCCGGGCTGACCAGCGTGCAGGGCATGATGCCCGTGATGAGGTCCGCGTAATGTTCCATCAGTTTGCGGACGGACAACCCGCCTCGCTGCCTGGTCAGTTGCCGTTGCAGCTCGCCCATGCGCCCGGAGGTCGACGACGACGAGACCGTCCGGGAGCGCAGTACCCCGGCGGCGAGGTTGGTTTTGAGCAGCTCGCGTACGGTTTCCGCGCGCGTCGTGAACCGCTCGATGGTGCGCTCGTGCACTGTGGGATCAAAGTCGGCTAACCCGGTAGCGATGCGCCGCTCGGCCAGCGACCCTTCAGCCAAGCCGCGTTCAAAAGCTGCTGCTGCGTCATCCGCTTCCAGCTCGCCGTCGAGGATGGCAATTCGCGCGTCCATCAGCCCCGCGGCACGCAGCGGCTCGACATGATTGACCAGCTCAAGCCACCGCGACAGCGGGACCGATCCCGACGCATCCAGTCGCCGCGCCACGGACGTTTCCCACCATCGAGCCAGGAAGCCTCGCTCACCGGTCCAAGCACGCAGGTCACCGCTACCCACACCCTGGATCTTCAGGAATTCTTCCCAGGCCTGGGAAAGCTCCCGCAGCCAGCCGACGACGTTCTGGTGGACGCTTGGGGCATCCTCGAGGAATGCACGAAGCTCGGTCTGGAAGCTCAGGGCGTCAGGCTCCGGGGACGGCTGCACCGCCTGAGCGGCCCAGCGAAGCCAGGAAATGCGGTGTCTCAGGTCGGCCTGGGCGTCCGGCGTCAGCGGGTTCCATTGCTGATCCGCGGGAAGCCCAGGCAAAGAGCCCCGCGTTGCCCGCAGGCCGGAGACCTCCTGCTGGACGGCCACCAGTTTCTCCAGCAGCGGCACAAGCTCCTTATGGCGGATTTCAGCTCCAGATACAACCACAGGCGACAGTTCGGCGGCCACTGCGAGCAGCCGCTTCTTGCGTCCCCAAAACCCGGATGCTGCGGCCTGCTGCGCACGGCCGAGGATTTCTGGCAGCTGAAGATCCATAGCCCCCGGCGCTACGTGCTCAAGGCCCGGATGCTGGACGGACGCAACGGCCGTAACCAGTTTCTCCAGCTGTTCAGCGTTAACCGACCAGTCGCTCGAGCGGACCACGTCCAACGTCCCCAACGGGACATCCCGGTCCTGCAGCAGCGTGGCGAGCGTTGCGACGTCGGTCGGCGTCTGCGCTGCGTCCAGAACCGACGGCAGTCCGGGCGTTGGCCGCAAGGCGTTCAGCGCCTCATTAAGACGGCGACCCACAGCCAGCAACTGCTGCTCCTGCTGGTCACCCGCCGCAACCGAGACGAACCGCCATGGGTGGTCTGGCCCAGGACGGACGGGGTCAGTGAACTCCGGAAGTTCCCGGAACACCTGACGAATCGAGTTCAGGGAGTCATTCAAGGCCGCTGTCAGTTCCGGGCTGAGCGGAACTGTCGCATGATCAGGTTCATAGGTCAGCGCTTTGGTCCGCGCGCTGTAGAGGGACAGCTGCGCGCCATTCTCCTGATGGACGTTGTGGGCGTACCGGACCAGTCCACGGCGAGCCGATGCAAGGTCGGTGGAGGCAGTCTCAAGCTGCTGCTTATTCGCGGACAGGCTCAGCTCCAAGGCGTGTTTGATCTGCGCCCTGACTACGGCGGGCTTGCTGCCCTTGTCATGTAGGTCAAGGGAGAACGGTCCCATCCCGACGTCGTCGAGCCGCTTCTGGACAACATCGAGTGCGGCCCGCTTCTCCGCGACAAACAAAACTCGTTTGCCGTCAACAATGGCGCGGGTCAGGAGGTTGGTGATGGTCTGTGACTTTCCGGTGCCCGGAGGGCCTTCCAGGACGAAGGTCTGGCCGGCGACTGCTGACGCGACTGCCTCCAGCTGCGACGAGTCCGCTGGTATTGGACACTGCGCTGCAAGGGCGTCTAGGTCGACGTCGGGCGTGGCGGGAACGCTGTCTGCGTAGAGTTCCGTGGGGGTGCTGATCAGGTGTTTGACCAGGCTGTTGGCGGTGAATTCCTCCCAGTTCTCGTCAAGGTCCTTCCACAGGCGGAACTTGGCGAACTGCAACATGGACAGGTCCACGGTATTTTCCACGCGGAAGGCCAGGCCCTTGGCCGAAACGGCGGCGCGGACTGCGTCGAAGGCAGCGTCCAGATCGATCCCGGATCCATCTTCAACCGGCTCGGCCAGGCCCGGAATACGCAGGTCGTGGGACTGCGCCAGCTTCTCAAGAAGACAATAATTCGGCGCGGACTGCCCCGTCTCGTCGAGTGTGACCCGGTACAGACCGTTCTTCCCTGCCGAAGTCAGCTTCACCGGGATTAGAACCAGCGGGGACCGAAGCGCCCGGCCGTCCAGCTCCCACATCAGGCTGCCAAGGGCCAGGTAGAGGTTGTTGGCTCCGGTTTCCTCCAGCTGGGTCTTCGCCTTGTAGGCGAGACCGCGCATCTTGGCGTTGTAGCCGTCTTCGCTGACCTCGGCGAACACGGCTTTCTTGGAGCTGAGCAGGTCGGCGAGTTCATCCTGGGGTAGGTCCCTGCCGAAGCGGATTCCGCGCTCCTGGTGGATGGCACTGATCTGGTTGGACGGGAGCAGGCTGACGGACGTGCCCTTGCTGATGAGGTCCTCGAAGGTGCCCATCCATGCGGTGGGCACCGCGAGTGGGAACCGGGCCGTATCAGTGAAGTTGATGAGCCGGTTCCGCAGGCTCAGGTCCAGCAGCGCGTTCTTCCACTGGATGACCCTAGGCGGAACGTCGGATGCGGTCCTGGCGGTTCCGCCAGGTGGGGCTGCTTTCGTCGGCAGCGCCGGCGCAGTCTTAGTTTCCGGGACGTAATTGACCACGGTGTAGGTTCCGGCGTCGGAAGTGGTCCGGGCCGGCAGTGGGTAGATGCCATCCAGGCGGGCGCGCCTGATGTCAGTCACCGCGTTGATCTCGTCATTGCCGCGTTCCACGTAGCGGTTCAACGGGCTGCTGCGGAGCGCGGCCGCCGAGATAGGCTGACTGCCTGTGAGGAGCGTGGTTTCCACGAGGCCGATGTAGCCCCGCTGTACAAGGCTGACCAGCTCGGGCACGTCGTCGGACGCTGCAGTGCTGAGGCTCCCTTCCTCGCGCCAGTAACCGAGGAAGGCGTGGCCGTCCACTAGCCATAGCAGGGGCCTGATGCCGCAGAATTCCAATGCGGCGGCCAGGACCAGCGTGGTGTCGAGGCACGTGCCCAGACGGTCCTCCAGGACTTGAGCCGGCGTGCGGACCTGCTGACCTTCAAGTCCCCAGCTGGCGGGTGGCATGCTGTAGCGGATGTCGCGGGCGCTCATAGCCTGGGCGATCGCGAACACCATCTGGTCAACCCGGTCCCCGTCTTCCTGGTACCCGTCGAAGCTGCCGCTGCCCGTTGTTTGCATGAGGATGTCGGCGGCCTCGGACATGAGCTTGGCAATGCCGGGATGGTGCGGTTGCACGTACGCGGCAAGGAACTCGTAGGAGACGAGTCCCCGTCCGGCGATCCACAACTGGGCGGGCAGGAGCGTCAGGTCTGCTTCTGCGCTGCCCAGCTCCGGCATGGCGGCATCGGCGCCCGCCGCGTGGACGGTCACCAGCACCTTTCCCGTCTGCCGGTCCGCCAGTTCATAAATGGTGGCAGCCTGAACCGGGACGTTGAGGTCGTCAAGCGTGATGGTTTGGCCTGCGGCAAGGTCCACGTACTGCTGGAAGTCGCCGGAGATCCGGCCTGTCTGCGCGGAGGCCTCCACCTGGACCACTGCACCACGGATTTCCGCGCCATTGTTGGTGATCTTGACCTGCCTGACGAAGCGGAACCCGTTATGCGCCATCGCGTAGCTCAATGCATCTGCAGTGGTCACTTCGACTACAACGTGAGGAGCGGATGCAGCCGGTTCGTGAACTGCGGGCTCACCCGGAAGGCTTTCCTCCGGGTGGTCGGACTGCGCGACGGCGGCCGGCAGAGCCTGCTGGTCTTCTTCCGGTTGTTCCCGGCTTGGAGAAGACCGGTCCTGGTATTCGGCGAGAAGCGCAGCCAACTCGCTGTGAGTCTGATCCAGCCCGATAACTCTGGCCAGACGACCTGCGGTGTCCAGGGCACGGAATGTATCGGCGTCGTCGAAGCTCTCATTGTGGGCCCAGCGGTTCCGTGCCTGGCGCAGCTCGGAGGTGTGGCTGCGTGCCTCATGCGGGAGGTTAAAGGGGTAGCCGAGCGATCCCATGGATTCAGTCATGATGCGCAGCTGCAGGCTGAGATCGGTGGGGGCGTAGGTTTGTGCAGCCCGGCCGGCGTTCTCGTCCTTGTGCTGAATGATCTTGGTCCAGGCGACACCGGGGGCCAACTCAGCGAGCACTCCTGCGATGTACGGCTCAAGGCCAACCGCCAAGACCTCAAGTGCCCGGCCCACATACTCGCGGTTGGACAGACTCATCAAATTCCCCCATCTACGGCACCGCCATCAGTACCGTCATTCAATCAATGCAACCAATCATGGCATCCGGCCCTGACAATCCTGTCTGTGTGCTGGTTCTGGCGTCGTTCAACGGTCCGGAAACCGGTAAGTTACGGCCCGTAGCCAATTGAGCTCGTCGTTTGAGGCCCTTTCGGCCCTCGCGAGGCTACGGACACGAGAAAGAGCCGCCCGGCCAAGGCAGCGAGCGTTTACCGCGGACGCCGCCGTTCCGCAGCGCCGAAGGGGCTGCGACCAAGGAGACTTCCGGCTTACCGTGCGATCCGCCCTTGAAGTTCTTCGTCGATCCTACGATTGCGCGCGCTGATGAAAGCGTTGCTGAGCCGGAGATACTCGAGGTATTCGTCGCGGTCCTTCGGAACAGCCGGTGTGCTGAAGTCGGCGAACGGTTGGAAGAACCGGACTGTCTGGCCGTCATCCTCCACGAGGTCTTCGAGCAAGAAGAATTTGACGTACCCCGCGAAATCCCCGAACAGTGCGAAGAAGTCCGCATACCTGAGCAGGACCGCTGCGAGGGGGCTCGGCTTACTAAGATAGTGGCGGCGGATGCATTCCAGGGTCAGATCAAAGCGGTCGGCGATCCTGGGATGGAGCCCGCGTGCACCATTAATCGTCGGCTTTCTGCCGATCCTGTTGCCTGGAAACACGAGCGTGCTTCCGAGGGTGTAGCCGAGGTACTTAGGTAGGTCGTCGTCCGGTATGTCACGGATGACCTTCCAAGCCTTCTTTCGCAGCCTGGTGGTGATGGCGTCGCTGGCGAGGAAGAAGACACCGGACGAGGATCGGTGCACGAGGTACCTGCGGGGTTCCATAGCCAGGTGGAATTGCTGGCCGGTGGGCAACTCCTTGCTCCACAGCAGCTGGTGGTACTTCCGTAGGGCGGGGCTGAAGGAGTCAGGGTCCTTGCCGGCCGGGGTGTCGGAGTGGAAGTCGAAGGTCATCGGTGGCCCTCGAGTCCGATGCGGATTCCACGGCTGTGACTTTCACCAGTCTGAGGGTGCCGAAGTTGCTCAGCGCGCCTGATGGCCACTTCCGTAGGCGCTGTGAGAGCAAGCGCCGGCGATAAGGTTTTGTACTGCACTGTCGGAGACCCCCAAATCGTGCATTGTCCGCGGTGTGCCTGAATCGTCTCACGCGAACGCACAGGCAAAACCGGCCTTGATCCAATGCTTCCGTGTTCCTGCGCCAATGCTGAGACGCAATGGTTGGGTCCGTGTAAACCTTGGGCTGATTGCCCCCACGCAGGCACGGAAGGGGCGACGGCGGTACTCGCTTCCCGCTGTCGTCCTTCCTTCCATGCAGGGCACCCGCCCTCGAGCTGCTACGGGTGCACCAGCACCTTCACCGCCGTGTCCTTGTGGTTGATGAGGGTGTCGAAGCCCTGCTTCACCAGGTCCTCCAGCACGATCCGGCCGGTGATGCACGACCACCAGGTTCGCGCTCAGCCGCCCCGGCGCTGGCCCGTCACCCCGTCGCTGGCCCCGTGGTCAGGGCACTCCCGCTGCTGCTTCCGCCGCTGCCAGGGCCTGGGAAAACCGGTCCACGGCGAGCTTGTACTCGGACGGGTTACCTGCGGTTTTCTCGTGGTCGGCGGCGCGCATGGCCCTGAGCATGGCCGAAGTGGCCGGAAGGGACGTATCTGTCATCGCGGGATAGTCGAACTGCAGCTGGGGGTCCACCTCGTAGGTGAGCCACCGCCGCTTCAGCAGATCGTGGCGGTCCGCGGTCTTTCCGTATTCCTCTAGCTCCGCCAGGGAAAGATCAGCCAGCAACGCGGCATCCACGCCTGAGGCCTGGGACCCTGTTCGGACTGCTTCACGCTGGCGGCCCAGGGCGTCCTCGGTCCCCAGCGCCAATGGTGTCACGCCCTTTTGGGCGAACTCCGCGTTGAATTGGTAGGCCCGGATCTCTGCCGGGGTCATGAAGTCCAGGTCGGCCGGGGATTTCTTGGCGAAGTCCCTGACGCCATATGGGCTTGCAACACTGCTACGGGGAACCGGGTAGAAGTACTTGCCGCCGAAAAACCCTGCCACCGTTGCAATCCAGAAAACTGGATCGGGAGCATCGACCGACACTGCCCCGACCGCTGCACCTAGGGTGCATGCCGCGTGGCCGGTCGTGAAGAGAATTTTGGTCCGGCCGAGCCGGTGTACACGGCGGGGACGGTCCAGTTGCTTCTCATGAATTTTCTTGAGCCCCAATGCCCAATCGCTGACGTTGCCCACCAGTCACGCTCCTCAGTAATTCCGGACGGCGCCTCCACCGTCAACTCGGACACCGGCGACGTGCTGCTGCGCAGACTGCGGCGGTCAACCCGAACACCGGTGTAGGACTTGACCGCGCACGGTCCCCCTCGCCAACAATACCTGCGCGGAGTGCCCCGGTTCGCGTGCCCTACGCGGTGCGAGAGTAGGTTATTGTCGGTGTCCCACGTCCGTAAATTTCCGTGCCGGAGGCGGAGTCGCGGTGACGGCACATGGCGCCCAGCGACTTGTGGTCTTGATATGTCTCATGACTGATAGCCAGTGTGACCGGCCGTTGCGCTGATGATCAATCGGCAAGCGCGGGCCGCTAATCCACCGGCGAGCTGCGGACCGATATGATCGTGTCCCATGACCTTCGTGCAATTGGACCCACCTCCTTATGACGCTCACATGGTGGATCTCTTCGCCGGTCCTGGTGGACTGGATGTCGCTGCACGCTGGCTGGGATTGTCTGTGGCCGGCATTGAGTGGGACGAAAATGCTTGTGCAACCAGGCGGGCCGCCGGGCTTGGAACCGTGCAAGGTGACGTACGGGATCACGGTCCGGCCGAGTTTCCCCATGCGACTATCCTCGCCGGGGGGCCGCCGTGCCAGACGTACACCGTTGCCGGGGCAGGTGCTGGTCGTAAGGCACTGGACCGGGTCCTGTCCTTCATCACGCGCATGGCCGAGGGGGACGACGTCACAACCGAGCTGGCCAGGTTGGATGATGAGCGGACCGGGCTGGTGCTGCAGCCGCTGCGATGGGCATTGGAGGCCCATAAGGCGGGGAACGCCTACGAGGTTATTGTCTTGGAGCAGGTGCCTGCGGTTTTGCCCGTGTGGGAGGCCATGGCAAAGGCATTGGAACCACTGGGTTATGGGACGGTGACAGGCGTTCTCCATGCAGATGAGTACGGGGTGCCGCAGACGCGCCGCCGCGCGATCCTGATCGCGAGCCGTCACCGCACGCCCGTACTTCCCGCACCAACGCATCACCGGTTCAGGAGAAAAGAGGTGAAAGCCATTACGAGCGGGCCTTCGTTGCTGCCTTGCCGGAGCATCGGCGAAACGTTGGGCCGGGTGGAGCCTTTCGTGATGATATCCAATTATGGAACCGGCGGGGATCCGAAGGCCCGAGGTCAGCGCACTTCGAAGGAACCGGCTTTCACGGTCACCGGAAAAGTTTCCCGGAACCGGTTGTTCTACAACGGGAACGAACTCGACCGCCTCACACTTTCGGAGGCAGGCCAGCTCCAGACGTTCCCCGCCAATTACCCGTGGTCGGGCAAAGACGTCTCGCAACAGATTGGTAACGCCATTCCACCGCGACTCGCTGCCCACGTGCTGGCAGCAGCTCTCGGTCGACATCTTGACGCAAATTTTTTCGACACGATGATAAGAAAACGGTGGACCGACACGGCTCGCGATACTGCACCACAAAACACCGAGGGTTCCCACGACGATCCTGTGCCGAGGACTGGACCGGTGCCGGCACGACCAATCGGCGGAAGTACCCGGCGGTCCCCCAGCCTCGTGTCGTCGCAAACCTGAGTGACCGTCTCCAGAAGTTCTCTTCCCAAATGTGTTCGTTTGCCATACCTCGCATCGTGAATCACTGGGACTGATGACGGTCACTTATGAACCACCGCAACGCCGCGGTCCCCATAGCCCTAGTGCCATAGCCCGCCAGCTCGTGCAGCACCTCTGAGAAGCCTCGCTTTATCAAGAGTCTGCGCGAAAAAGTCGCATCTTGGTGGTAAATATTATCGAGAAGACTTCGGCGGGGGCCGATAGCACTGATCTCGATGTGGGGGACGGAACCAATGATGGTTCGGGATTCGTGGGCTGGCGTAACTTCGCCGCTCAGCAAGTTTGTTGCGGCTGAAACACAGAGCGCGGTCAACGCTTACAGGGCCCGTCCTGACCTTGTCCGCGAGCACAGCAACATTGAAGCCGCTATCTCCCAAGGCGGGTACGGCCGAAAGCAGCTAAACGAACTCATACAAAATGCGGCCGACGCCATCAAAAACGCGGGTGGTCGCATCAAAGTGGTCTTGACGGAGGAAGCGCTTTACTGCGCCAACGAGGGGCAGGCCTTTTCGGAGGCGGGCTTTCGGACTCTAATGCTTTCCCACTCATCTGAAAAGCGTGACGATGAGATTGGTCGTTTTGGGTTAGGGTTCAAGTCGGTTATCCAAATAACCTCCGATCCAAAGATCTACAGCCGGAGCGGCTCCGTCTCGTGGAGCCAGACCCGAAGCCGGGAGCTTCTCCAGGGCCTGTACCCGAACCTCGAAACCTACCCGATTCTTCGGCTAGCCACGCCCGTGGACCCGGACATCGCAGCAGCCGACGACGCTGTTCTTGCCGAGCTCTTCCCCTGGGCCTCTACAGTTGTGAAACTGCCTCTGACAGGTACTGTCTCCTGGCTGTCCGATGAGATTAAGAAATTTCCCGGCGAGTTTCTTCTTTTCTCCGAAAAAATTGGAACTCTGGAGTTCGAGGATCGGATCGGCGGATCCGCGCTCATTTGGTCCGCCGTTAGAGAGGGTAACCGAGTAACCCTCAGTGACGGAACCACAACAAACGAATGGCGCATTTTCCGGGACAAACATGTCGTCAGCACCCAGGCAGCCGTCGAGGCCGGGAGCATTGTTGCCCGCAAGCAGGTGGATGTCACCTGGGCGGTCCCCCTGACGGATAATCAGCGCCGAAAGATGGGCCGTTTCTGGAACTACTTCCCCACCCAGCACGAGACCTCGCTTCGCGGCATCGTTAATGCGGCTTTCAAGATGAACGAAGACCGCCACAGCATGCTTGAGACGCTCTACAACCGGGAAATCCTCACCCGGACACTCCCGCGAATGGTGGCAGGCGCACTAAACGACCTCAGAACCCCAGGAGATCCGGCGCTGTTTCTGGATATTCTGCCCTCGCGTGACAAAGAGTCAAGCTCTTGGGCAGATTCCATGATCAACAAACCGATCTTCGAAATTTTGCCATTTGCGCCTTGCCTGCCCGACAGGTCAGGCATCCTCAGGCTTCCGAATGAAATTAAGGTACAGCCTGCACTAGAAGAAGCAACCCGTCTTATCGCTTTGTGGGAGTCCTGGGTCCCTGCGGACCGGCTGTGGTTACACTCGTCTGCTTTGAGACGAGAATTCCAGGTTATGCGGATTCTGAAGGAATCGAACTTCAAGCGCGCGTCTCTTGAGGAATGGCTGGAAGAGGTTGTTGCCGGCGGCGAGCTGCAGGATTACGAGAATGCGCTTCAATTAGCCGCCATGATCGACAAGTCCTATGCGGATTACCGACCAGCGATGCGTCGGAGCCATATCGTTCTTATGTCCGACGGCAGCGTTCAAGCCCCGATCACGTCAAGGGTGTTTCTTCCTATGAGCGCCGACGACGAATCCGAAAACGTTGTCTCCTATGACTTGATGCACCATGGCAACGCAAACGGCTACCTCCGTGCCCTCGACCTCCAAGCGCAAGACGGCCGAGGCATCGTCAGCCGAGTCGCAAGCGAAGTGGCCCAGAACTACTCCGACGCCGAGCTCGCGCAGTCTCTATGGAGGCTTACTCGGTCGCTCGCAGTCCCCGAGAGTCTGGCTGTAATCAACGAGCGAACGGAACCCGCGAAAGTCTTGGTGCGCTGCCGTGATCATCAGTGGCGTCCGCTTGGCAGCGTTTGGCTCCCTGGCGGACTGTTCGCTCAAAACAGTGTTGGTGATGAGCATCTTGTAGTGGACGACCAGTTCCACGCTAACGACCTCGCCCTCCTTAAGAACCTCGGAGCGAGGACAGCGCTCGCTGACGCCAAGATGGCACGAGGCGGTGCAACCTACGATCTGTGGAAGCATGCTGAGGCAACCCGCATTGCCGATGCCTCCCGCACCGGGCCTGCGCCCCTCTCCGAAGCAGGAATACGCTTCACTCAGGCCCTAACGACGGATGGCCTCCACCTTCTCATCGACGCGTCAGCAACGACTCGTGTGAAGGTAACAAAGACGATTCTCGGGAGGCCGCAGTACCCTTCGAAGGTCGAATTCAGCAGCGGTTTCCGGTCAGCAGAGACGATAGATGGACCGGACCTCTGGTGGGTTAAAAGCTACGGCGCTTTCGAAACGCCTCTAGGAAAAGTGGACGCCCAGAAGTGTGTGGGAAAAGTCGACGGGATCCCCTCCGACTACCTGCCCTTTCCCGGCGAAGAAGAAGCAGCGGCGCTGGGTTTCCCAACCGACCACAGTCGAATCGTGTGGAGCATGGTCCTTTCCCTTGCTGAGCAGCAGTTGCCCATACAACAGCTGCATGAACTTTATGGGGCACTCGCAGCCCTTGATGTTCGCCCTCCCAAGGAGCTCCTTACACCGCTCAGCGGAGGACGGAATACCCGCTACCTGACCACGGACGTCGTCCTAGCCTCCGACCTCAAATCCCGGGATTACCTCGTCGAAACAGCCGACGTTTCGGTCCTGTACACAGGTCATCCGGAGCTGGATGAGGCTCTCACCGAGAACTGGGGAATCAAACCAGTCACCGTGGAATTCTTTACCTCGGTTCGGGGCATCCCGGTTGAAGGAGAAGAGCCGACGAGCATCAAATCGCGATTCCCCTACCTCAAACGTGCAGCCAGTAAAGTTGCCGTTCAAACCCTATGCGTTCCCTGCGTCTCCGTGGAAGAGGTGCAAACGAACAGTTACGACTCGGGATCGGTTGCGACCCCACGAGCCTCATACCTGCAAGATGGCATGCTCTACTACCGCGCTCCTCAAGGCGACCAGGCACTCCTGACTACCATTCTCGGTGCCTTCGGAAGCAACCTCTCCTCGGCGCAGGTCATGCAGGCGATGCGACAGCTGAAGAGGGACGATGAGGCTCAGGCTCGAATCGGACGTGTGAACAAACAAAAAACCGATGCAGGCAAAGTGGCCGAGCTCGTGGGTAGGGAAACTCTCCGTGAATTGATTCCTGAAAGTGTCATGAAAATGCTTGCAGCACGGGATCTGGAACTGACCGATGAACGCATGTTCGATATCGTCAGTAATCTCCATGGCAGCAGTTTGCTCAAGGTTCTTAAACCTGCCCTTGAAGAGGCTGGCATCGAAACGCCTGACCACTTCCGTGGAGGTCGAACGGCTCGGGAGTTTGTGAAGGAACTCGGCTTCTCCCCCGCACTTGCCGGCGAATCCATCAAGAGAAAACCGGAACGCGAAGAATTTGTCGGACCAGTGGGCCTTAAGCCGTTACACGCCTATCAAGAATCTACAAGCCGGAAGATTTGCGATCTTCTGGCTCAGCGAACTCCAAATCGGCGCGGTTTAGTGCAGCTTCCGACGGGGGCCGGCAAGACCCGAGTTGCCGTCGAATCAGTGATCAGGGATATCGCCTCGACTTCCAAGGACCAACGTCGTCTGGTCCTGTGGATTGCGCAGTCTGACGAGCTATGCGAGCAAGCCATCGAAACCTGGACATACGTTTGGCAAGCTGCAGGTTCTCCTGGCGAACGGATGGCTGTGAGCAGGCTATGGGGCGGAAACAAAGCCGTCCGTGAGGAGACCAAACTTCACCTGGTCGTCGCGACAATTCAGACGCTCTTCAGCATTTACCAAAACCGGCGCCAGATGTACGACTGGATGTCCGATCCGGACCTGGTCATTATTGATGAGGCCCACGGAGCAACTACTACGCAGTACACACAGGTTTTAACCTGGTTGGGCCGTTCTTACACTGAGAAGTCGCGATCACTGCTGGGGCTGTCCGCCACGCCGTATCGGGGATCCAATGAGAAAGAGACAGAACGGCTTGTTGCACGTTTTGGCAGGAATCTCATTGAGCCAGATGAGTTCAATGCGGAAAATGCGCACGAGTACCTGCAAAGCATCGAAGTCCTGGCCAGAGTCAACCACGAGGAACTGAAGGGCATCGAACTAAGGCTGAAGGACATGCCTTCCGCTACGGATCAAGAGTCACAAAGCTTGATGCTCGAGGCAAGGATCGACCTCCAGCAAGTTGCGGACAGCACGCAGCGTAACGAAGCCATTTTGGATCACATCAAGGCGTCGAAGACGAGTGGGCCAACGCTCGTCTTTGCCGCCTCGGTGGAACATGCTGAGGCACTTGCGGCTGTCCTGTCGGTGGAAGGCATTCCTGCCGCCGCCATCTCAGGAAAGACCGACCTCGGCCACAGACGCTCCATTATCGAGGACTTCCGGAATGAAAAGATCCGGGTGCTCACAAACTTCGATGTGCTCACCCAAGGATTTGACGCGCCTAGGGTAGATGCTGTCTACGTGTGCCGTCCAACCTTCTCACCGAACAAATACATACAGATGATCGGTCGCGGCCTTCGCGGTCCGCGTAACGGCGGTAGCGAAGAAGTCTTGATCGTGAACGTCAAGGACAATCTGGACCAGTATGGACACAAATTGGCGTTCACACAGTTCGACTATCTCTGGCGGAACGAGGCAATCAGTGCTGTCTGAAATTGAGCTGGACGAGAGTCAGCGGGCGGTAGCGGAAGCCGAACCAGAGGACAGGCTGTTTGTCACCGCCGCGGCGGGGCAAGGCAAGACCGAAGTGCTTCTTGCTCGAGTGAAAACACTCGTAGAAGACGGTCTAAACCCGGCAGACGAGATTTTAGTGCTGAGTTTCTCACGAGCCGCCGTCGAAGCAGTACGGAAACGTGCTCGGGTGCATGATTTGGATGGCCTGCAGATCAGAACGTTTGACTCCTTTGCCGCGCAAATATCGATCGACATGGGCGAAGATACTCTCGGTGGCAGCTTCGACGCGCGGATCAGAAAAGCGACGGAGTACATTGCCGGCGGAGAGACGCCCGCCCGGATCTTGCACCTGAAGCACATTCTGGTTGACGAAGCCCAGGACCTCGTGGGCGATCGTGCTGAACTTGTTCTGGCCTTGCTGTCCGCCCTCGGAGACGACCTTGGCTTTACCGTTCTGGGTGATCCCCTTCAGGGCATCTACGACTTCCAGCTGGATGAATCGAAGTCGAAGCTAACGTCGGCAGACCTTATCGACAGACTCGTCAGCGATTACGGCGCCGAGCACTACGCGCTGGCGAAGCACTACAGGGCGGTCACCGACCGTACCCGGGAGCTCATCTCGGTGGGTGAGGAGATCCGGAGCCTTGGTGAGCTTGATGCTTCGGCTTCCGAAACTGCGCACGGCCTTCTTGACGACTTCCGAAGGCAGGTGTCTAGCACCTCAGTGCTAAATGAATCCGGGGCATTGTGCCCGAACGACGGCGAGACGACCGCCCTCCTCTGTTCAACAAACTATGAGGTGCTAATCGCAAGCGAGCTTCTGTGGCAGAACGGCTATCCCCATCTGGTTCGCCGCAAAGCTCAGGACATGAGTGTTGCGCCCTGGGTGCATCAGGTCTTCAAAGACCTCGAGGATCGAACGTACGATGCGGACGACATCAAGTCACGCCTTACCGCTCTCTTTGGCGACTCAGCGGCTGACCTATGGCTTGCGCTAAAGACGGCTGAAGGGAATTTCACGGCTTACAACTCCTTGAATGTTCCGCAGCTGAGTCAGCGACTCCGCAGCCGGTCAATCCCGTTAACTCTGACGGTGGCAGATGCTGCCAGCCTTATAGTTTCGACTGTCCACAGGGCTAAGGGTTTGGAGTTCACCAACGTCCTGTATCTGCAGCCCGAGTTTGGATCGCCAGCGGCTGAGCAGAACGAAGCGACTCTCAAGCAGAAGTACGTAGCATTGACTCGCGCGCGGGAAGAAGTCATCTCAACGAAGTTGCCCACGAAACTCCTGCAGTACGCGGATGGCTCCACGGGACGTTGGCTTGAAAAGGCCTTTGGCAGGAATCGTATGCAGTACACAGCCCGGATGGAGTTCCTAAACTCGGACATCGACGACGTCTCCCCGTACTACCCCGAAGACGGCGACGCCCAGGCAATCCAGGACAACCTCGTATTGGAGGACCTCTTGGGCCAGGTAGTTTCTGGCTCCCTACAATCCGAGCCGGAGCCCGGCGAGGTGCCCCGCTACGTATTGACGACCGGTGAAGGCAAGGTTATCGGGCGAACCAGCCCATCTTTCGCGTACGCACTGAAAAAGAACTTTGCATTCAAGACCTACCGCAGGGACGAGTGGCCCGTAGGGTTTACCGGCGCGCGCGTCACATCCATCGAATGCGCTACCGGCCACCCTGAAGAGACGAAGCTGACGGGGCTGGGCTCCTCGGGCATGTGGTTGGTCCCCCGGCTGACTGGTTTGATTACGCGGACGAAGAACTAGGAGCAATAAGTGTCGAAACTCGATGCCAAGTACGCCTTCCGCCGTGAAATGGTGGACCGCCTCGAAACAGATCTTTATGGACCGGGGTCTGCCGACGAACTCATCACGGAACGTCCGCTGGAGCGCTATGTGACGGGAGTACTTTGGCCCGCTGCTGACGATACCTACATCGAAGCCCCTGATGAGCCGGAGTCGGTCGCTGCAGCGTCAGGGGAGGCCTCTGTGGACAGCTCCGTCGCGAACGCCCGCCTGACTTATCCCAGCAGTGTAGGGGTTACCGTCTCCGTTGATACAAACCGTTCCACGTCCGTGGCTGTCACCCCAACCGCAGCGCGGTATACGCCAATAGCTACCGTCAGGGAGAGCGGCAGCAAACGGCGTGACACTTTTGATTGGCAGCGAACCGCCGCTGATCTTCCCGAGATCGAGGTAGATCTTGCTGCATCTGGACCTCAGCGTCACCTGCTTGAAGGCGGCGCCTTGGAGCTGTATGCATTGGTGCGTGCCCCGGAAGATGCTGTTGTTACCGTCACTGTTGTTCTCCGAAACACGCAGCCCAAGCCGGACCCAAGCGCCGACAAGGATGTGGCGTGCTGGTTCCAGGCCGGCGTTTCAGTTCACACGTCAGTCCCGGCGCTGGTAGACCGTTCCAAGCTCCGCACCAGCGTCCCGTCCGACTCCGACTTGGCGTCCTCGGAGCTTCTCTACCGCAACCACATGGTCTTCGGGGCAGGCCACGGGTGCGCAATCGAAGTACAAGACTCCGACGTCGAAGGGCGGCTTTGTCGACGAGTCTCGTCAACGTTTGTCCCCCGGCAAGACGTCCACAGATCCATGGCTGGAGGCAGTGCCGCCAATCTGTCGCTGCCTTTTATGGCAACAGCACCACGTGACGAAGTTGTTGCCGAACTCAGCCGCCTCGCTGAGGACTACTCGACCTGGATCGCGGCATCCACTGCATCTGCAACACAGGACGGGCCAGCGTACGTGCCACCCCACCTGCGCGGAGTCGCGGATGAACACATGAAGCAGGCGGGGATCGCCCACAGTCGCATCAAGGCTGGAATCAGATTGCTCGCCGAGGATGCGAAAGCCTTCGAGGCTTTCCAGCTCGCGAACAAAGCAATGCACATGCAGCGTTCCCGCCAGGACTGGGTACGAAAAGGAGCCAAGGGCGATTTCAATCTCGGCGAGCAGAGCTGGCGCCCCTTCCAGATCGCTTTCATCCTCATCAACCTGCCGTCTCTGACGGACGACCAACACGAGGAGAGGGACGTAGCCGATCTCCTCTGGTTTCCCACGGGTGGTGGCAAAACCGAAGCATATCTCGGGCTTATCGCCTATCTTCTGCTGCTTCGGCGACTTCGCGATACCAGTGTTCGCGGCGTTGCTGTGATCATGCGCTACACGTTGCGACTTCTGACCATCCAACAGTTCGAGCGCGCCGCCATGCTCATCTGCTCGCTGGAATCCGTGCGGCTGGACAACGACAAGCGTCTTGGAGACGCACCATTCAGCATCGGCCTCTGGGTCGGCGGAGGCGCCACCCCGAACGATATTGCGACTGCGAGGACGAATCTCGGAAAGCTCAGGAACAACCAGGAAGTCATCGAAGGCAACCCCAAACAGATAGAAGCATGCCCTTGGTGTGGCACCCGACTCACAGTCGACGACTACCAGATCACCAAGGTACCGACAGATCGCATGACTGTGACGTGCTCCAATCGCTCTTGCGACTTCGCTGGCGGCCTTCCAGTTCATATAGTCGACACGGACGTCTATAGGGAGCGCCCAGAGCTGGTGATCGGCACCGTCGACAAGTTCGCCGGCATGTCTTGGCGGGGCGACATTGCTACCCTTTTTGGACGCCTCTCCCCTACTGACCTGGGCCCGGACCTGATCATCCAGGATGAGCTACACCTTATTTCCGGACCCCTCGGTTCTACCGTTGGATTGTTCGAAACGGCTGTCGACTTGGCTGCCAGTGGCATCGGGCGTGAAGGGGGCTCAGAAGCCAGAAAGCCAAAGATCGTTGCCTCCACGGCTACGATTCGAAGGGCACAAGACCAGATTCGCTCCGTCTTCAACCGACAATCCAGCCTCTTCCCACCCCCGGGTCTTGATCCTGACGACTCCTTCTTTGCCCAGAAGGCTCCCTCCGACCAATTCGGGACACGCCAATACGTTGGAGTGCTCGCGTCCGGCACCAGTCACGCGACGCTGATGGTCCGCACCTACGCCTCGTTGTTGCACTCGGCCAACATTATCGAGGCGGCAACGGCCGAAGACCGTGACCCCTACTGGACGCTAATGGGGTACTTCAACAGTCTCCGTGTTCTTGGCTCCGCTTACCTTCAGGTATACGACGACGTCCGGGCCCGCCTTAATCTACTGGCGAAACGCGAAGGCAGGCTGGAGGGGCGTGGAATTCAACTGAGCGAGCTGACAAGCCGCGTTGAAAACCACAAAATTCCAGAGGCGCTCAAGTCCTTGGAGAAGAGCTTGATGAGTAGCCAGGTCCCTGAAGACGTCGTATTAGCCACGAACATGATCTCAGTTGGCCTGGACGTCGACCGTCTGGGTCTCATGGCAGTCATGGGACAGCCGCAATCAAGCGCGGAGTACATTCAAGCGACGAGCCGCGTCGGGCGACAGCACCCGGGCCTGGTAGTCACCATCTTCAACGCAGCGCGCACACGGGACCGCTCACACTACGAATCGTTCAACGACTTTCATGGAGCTCTGTATCGGGCCGTTGAAGCAACCAGCGCGACGCCTTTTGCAGCCAGATCCAGGGATCGCGGCCTCCACGCAGTCCTAGTATCCGCATTGAGAATGCTTGTGCCCGACCTCCGGACTAGTGCTGGAAATGTACGGAACGAATCGCAGGTAGTTGACCAAGTCCTGTCCCTCGTCGGGAATCGAGTCGCGGAAATCGACAAGTGTTTGGACCAAGATGAGGCACCAGCCACGCGCGAAGAGCTAGAGCGACTTCTGAACATATGGCGGAAAGCAGCCCTCGCTGACGCCGATCTGCCTTACGAGGGCAAGCGGAATTCGCCACGTTCGCTGCTCATCGATTCCAGCAAGGCCCTTGAAGACCCTGATTTCGTCTACAGCACAAGTACCATTCCGTGGCCCACACCCCGCAGTATGCGCGACGTTGACGCAGAGACCGCCCTCCGGCCGGCCCCAATGAGGAAGGATGCCACCCTTGGCTAGAAAGACCTATGCCGCCCGGCGCAGCCAGTTGATCTCCACCTTCGGAGTCGGCAGCCTGTTCCCTGCTGAAAACAACAGCTTCATGATCACCAGCATTGATCAGTGGGACCGGAAGCATTTGAAGCCGGTCATTGAGCCACGTCTGGCTAGAAGCCTGAGAGTGTCTGAGCTCCTCCTGCCCCCGGCGGGAGTTCGCGGAAAGATTCCGGTAGTTCGTTTCCCACAGATGCTTGTCTGTCCGAACTGCGCCCGCCTTGGGAGGGTCCAGCAGTTACAGGCGTCCTACGAGGATCCCAAGTGTGGCCTATGTAAGTCGCTGGCACCACTGACTCCGTCGCGATTCGTCGTCGCGTGCGAGGACGGACATATCGACGACTTTCCCTATTCCTATTGGGTTCATGGTTTCACGCCGACAGAGGATGCCAACCACTTGCTCTCGCTGGCCTCGGAAGGCCGGACATCTTCCCTGGCCGATATGGTGGTCCGGTGCTCGTGCGGAAAATCCCGGACAATGGCCGACGCCTTCAATTCCATCGCCTTGAAGGAAATGAAATGCCAGGGGAACCGGCCGTGGCTGGGCTGGGGATACCGGGAGCGTGAATGCGGTAAGCCTCCAAAGACCGTGCAGCGTGGCGCGTCTAACGTCTGGTTTCCAGTCGTACGATCTGCAATCTCGATTCCGCCCTACTCGGAGTTTCTCGCCAAGGTCGTGACGTCGAAGGCTGCCCAATTAAGCCAGCCCCAGGCACTTGAACCGGCGTCCGCATGGGTTTTGGAGGGCGTTGTTCAGGAGTTTGATGGGCGCTTCTCTGTGGACGAGCTGCGGGCGGAAATCAGACGCCAGTTTCACGGCAGTGAAGAGACTGAGCTCTCGGAAGACCAGCTTCGCGAGCAAGAGTTCCTTGCGCTGATGAACGGCCGGAAGGATAGCCCGGACACGGACTTTGTCGCCGAGAAAGTTGCCGTGCCGGCCGACCACCAGCATTGGATCAAGGCTGCCCGAAAAATCACCCGGCTACGGGAAGTACGTGCACTCTACGGGTTTAGCCGCCTGCAACCGAGAGGCGAGGACAAGCCCGACGCAAAGCTGTCACCGCTCTCCCCTGACGACAACCGACAGAATTGGCTGCCAGCAATCGAGACGCTCGGCGAGGGACTCTTCGTAGCCCTGGACAGGTCACAGGTTGAAGCGTGGGCAAAAACTGACTTTGCCGCAAGCCGGGAAAACACTTTGTGGATCAATGCCAAGCGTGCAGCAAAGCAGCGGGGACTGGACCCCGCCCCTGCGAGCATTGTAGAGACCCTGGTCCACACACTGTCCCACATCATCATTGACCAGCTTTCTCTCGATGCAGGCTACCCGGCATCTTCAATCCGGGAACGTCTCTATGTGGGTCAGGATCAGGTCGGAGTGCTCCTTTACACGGCCTCATCGGACTCGGCTGGCAGCCTGGGCGGCATTGCGGCGCAGGCGAGCCCAAAGCGGCTTGGCCCTGCCCTGGACGAAGGTTTGTTCCGGACGTCATGGTGCTCAGCGGACCCTGTGTGCATCGAATCCCGTGGCTCTGGTACAGATGCCCGTAACCTCGCGGCCTGCCATTGCTGCGTCCTCGTCCCGGAGACCAGCTGCGAACTGTTTAACTCGAATCTAGATCGAGGCACCCTATTCGGCGTGCACGGCCAAATCGGGCTCGGTTTTCTTGAGTGGGCCAAGTTGAATCCGCTGGGAGAGCCTGGCGGTTCAGCTGTGAAGCAATCTGCAGGGCCCGAGCATGTCGACGTTCCCGAAAGCATCCGGCAGAGCGCCTGGCTGACCGTCTTTGCCGAATCCGGTCACGAATTGAAGGAACTGATCCCCGAACTTGTAGAAGTCGAGGTGGAGCTCGGAGACTGGGGGGCAGACATCGGCCCAGACAACCAGTGGCAGGTAGATCTGTTGTGGCCTTCCTCCCGAGTGGCAGTACTCGTGGACCGCGACGACGAACGGGACGACTGGCTCGCGGAGCAGGGGTGGACCACTTATCACACGAAGGACTTCGCGCCTTCTGATCTCGCGGACAAGCTGGCGGACAAGGTTTACTAGGGCCTGATGGGTGGGGGGTCGGGGGTCCGACCCCCACCCATCTCGTAGCAGTTCTAATCCAGGAAGTACTCATAGCTCAAGGGCACGAGGTTTTCGGGCGACGGCGTCCAGTCGGGATACACACTCATCAGCCCGTCTGCGGTAGTGATCTTGCCATCCAGATGGCGCTCCCATGGAATCTCAGCAACGACAACTAAGTCCGTTTGGGCGTACTCGTTGGCATTTGTCACCTCGTTGCGGGTGAGGATGACCTTCTGAACGTGACCTTGCGAGCCCTTGACTTCGACACGGCGAACTTCGTCCCCCCGCACTGCTTCGAGGTCGTAGGACCGGTAGGCTCCGACATCCTCCACCGCGAACCCCAAAGCCGCGTAGTGCCTAATCGCCTGCCGCACGGCCTGCACCTCGATGGCTTTCTTAAGGACGGGATCCGCGCAAAAGCCAGCGTACCGCTGACGCACGCCGTTTTGCCCACTCACAGGAGGTGCAATTAGGGGCCGGTCAAAGCCACCCCAGTCACTATCAGGCAGTAGGTCCGGAGCCGCATCGATGACCTCCGCCGGAAGCTTGAACAGATATCCCTGGTTCGGTTTCAGCCCGCTCCTCGGATGCTCCTGAAACGGAAAATAGATGGTGAACTTGCCACGCCCGGAGTAATCACGTTCAAGTTCGCTCTTAATGCCGAGGATGTCGGACTGATGATCTGCACGGAGATCGGTCAGGAGATAGGGGTGAGGCAAAGGCGTGTAGTTCGTCAGGGGAATCGTGTTTGCGGGCTTCCCGTACCAGTCCCCTGCGCGGGGCTGAAGCTCCCCCGCTACGATCGACGCACCATACATACCGGATTTGAAGCGCATTGGGTTGTTCTTCCCAACCCAATGGAGAACAACATCTCCAACGCGTACATCCTTCATCAAGTCATAACGCGGTGTATCGGGTGCAATGAGCTCGCTCCCCCATGTGTCCACGTTGACCAGTTCCATCCAGTACCGCTGTTTGGCGTCTCCGTCCCACCATCGGGACTTCGTCGCTGTCGATCCTGCCGCCATTTCTCCCCCAATTGCCGTTACGTATGGAAACTACTTTGTACCAAGCAGCTCTGACGGTTTGCCGCTCCATGACACAACAAGCCCATCCCGCGCCCTCGTAGCAGCCACATAGAGGAGCGAACGCTCGCGCAGAAGCGCATCCGCTTGTTCGGCCGGAGCCAGATTCTGCAGCTGGTATGCGGCCGGCATCGACTGATCCGACATGCCGAACAGAACAACTCGAGTGAACTCCATGCCCTTTGATCGGTGCATAGTCATCACTGCCGGCACACCGGAAGCAGCGGCGGATCCGGCAATCCGCGCCTCTAGTCCCCGTTCGTTTAGTCCGCTGATTACCTTGCCAATCTGGAAGTTCGCGCGAACCAGGATGCCGACTGTTTCCAGCGGCACGCCTTCCTCCTGCCATGTCCGCAGCGTCTGGGCGAGGTTGTCCAGCTCCTCCACATAGGATGTTGCCGCGTGTTCCTGCGGCTTCGGTCCCACACGGGAAGACGTATATCCGTTTACGGATTCATCGGTGCCCTCGATGTCCGTGACCGGAATGCCTTTCAGAAGTCCGACGGCGTACGCCAGGTTCTGCTGTGTGGTGCGGTAGTTGAGGGTCAGCCGCCGAGACCTGCCGACAATTCCGATGCCAAAACGGGACAGCGGCACCTTCTGTCCGTAGATGCGCTGGTGGGAGTCCTCTGCAATAAACAGGTCGTCAGGACCCTGCTGCACCAGTTCCCGAAGGAATAGCCAGTGACCTGCATGCAAATCCTGGGCCTCGTCGATAAGAACGTGGTCTGCCATCCGAGTCAGGCCCTTCTCGGCGCGCTGCCTCAGGATCAAAGCTGCGAGGTGTGCCATCTCAACAAAGGAGGCATGCATGTCGATCCGGTTGTAGTACCTGTAGCCCTCGATGACCTTCCATACGGACAGCCTCTTGGCACGATTGAGTGCTGTGCCGCGCCCCGCGCGGGGGACCTTGAGATACTCGTCTTTACCCGCAATGAAGTTTGGCAGCACGACGGTCTCGTATTCCTGCTGAAGGAATGTGGGGTTGGCGAGCTCAGGCTCGAGTTCGTGCTCCACGTCGCTAAGCGCGGATTCCCACTGTTGGCGCGCTCGATCGGCCTCCAGTATCTTGCCCGGAGCTGCAGCCTCAAGGCCAAACAGATCCTTCATCGACTGCCGCTGTTCCACTTCGGAGGCGGCGCGAAAGACCTTGCTGACGAGCGAATCCACGCCGGCAACGTGGATACCCGGCTCGCCGGGCTTCGATGCGCGAGGCAGATCGGCGTCGAGTTTTGCCAGTCCACTCTCAAGCGACTCAGCAAGGGTAGTGGTGTATGTCGTCAGCACTATGCGAGAAGAAGGCTCCGCATGCGCCATCGCCCTTGCCCGGTGTAGCAGCACAACGGTTTTGCCTGTGCCGGCACCGCCGGAAAGCCTGAAGGACCCGCTGTAGCGGCGTTCGGCATAAACGCGCTGTTCGGGGTGAAGGAAGGTACGCCAGGAGTCGAAGTCGCCGCCTTCGATGACCTTCTTCAGTTCTTCGGAGTTGTCCCCCACGAACGTGAACTGCATCTTCGTTGCCGGGTGCTCGAGCGCCCGCTTGATCTTGTCCTCTTCGGACTCTTCCGGGTTGTCGACGTAGCGGCTCAGGGCCAGCTTGTCTTGAACATCCGAAATAGACGTACCCGCGGCAAGCTCCAGCAGCGCAGTGGCCTGCCACTCCGGGGCATCGCCTAGAACATCCAGAAGCTCCTCATCAGAAGAAGCAGCGAAGACTCTGTCCACAAGATCAGCAGCGAGGCCGAGGGTTGCCACCAACTCGCTTTGATCCATTCCGCACGCTGCCAACGGGTTCGTCCAGAGCTGTGGTGATTCGGTCTCTGTCTCCTCCTCAGGAGCCTCAGGCTCGACTACGTCGGCTGGCTCCTCGATGACAGTGTCCGACGGCGGCACGGGAGCCGGCGTTGAGGCACGCACAACCTCGAGAACACCGTTGACCGAGTTCACCTGCAGCACGCTGGATCGGGCGATGTCGATGGCCTGGTCGTGGGGCCATGCACCGTAGTAGAAGTAGTGCGGAATGTTCTCAAAGGCGACCTTGAACAGCACTGCCCGGTAGTTCAAATCGATACGGCCAGTGCGGACGCGAGGGTCGGCAGGCGTATGCATCGGTTCGATATGGAGGCCCGGTGCAGTGTCATCCTTCTGCAACTTCTCAAAGAAGGAGTAGACCTTAGCCTTCATTGCGCCGTCGATCTTGTCCTTCTGCTTGATCCATGTCACGAGTGCCACGTCAAGCCCCCTTTACCTTCAGCAGTTCACGTATCTCATCAACGTCAATTCCCACGGTGGTCCATCCCGAGGCTTCCAGCCCTTCACGTTCGTCACCATCAAATACAACGGCAAGATGATGGTCCGGCCACGCGATTGAAACTGGCATGCCGTCCACCTCGTATCCCAGCTCGGGCAGAACGTCCAGACCGGCAGTGGCAAGCTGCAACAGCAGTGTTTTTTCGAATTCAGTTGCCTGATCCAGAAGTGGCCTCCACGCAGGTCCGACCTCGTCCGCCATCTGCTGTCGAGCGACTTCTGCAGTAACCGAACCACCGGCGCTCACGTTGGAAGCTACGGATCCGATGGTCAAACCTATGGGTTTGAATGCCAGGAGGTTCGAGAGCTGCAGCCAAAGACGCCAAGAGGCTTCGTGTGAAGGAGAAGCCAGTGCATCCTGCCGATCATCAAGGCAAAGGCCGACGGCGATCGTGGACAGGCTGTTAGGCGAGCCCGCGGCAGCAAAGCCATCGCTGCCGGATCTGCACGTCCAGGCGGGCACACTGCCGGTGGGCAGCGGTGGCCCTTCTCCACGGGCCAAGGCCACAGCATGCCCGTAAACAGCGTCCGCCTCCGAAGGCTGCGGCTTCTCCTGCATCAGCATCAGCGGCACCAGTTCCGAGAACTTGGTCCAGGCTTCAGGATCCGGCTTGTTGACCCACTGCCAGAGCATGCTCATGGCATCCCGCCCCAGCACACCCATGATGGACGCGTCCACAGGGAACTTGGCCATCAGCTGCGCGTTCAGCTTGCCGTTTGCCCAGGACGGCAACGTAACCGGCGCCGACGGACCAGCTTCAAAGGCATTCACGTCCTCCCATGTAACGGCCCAAGGGATCACAGCCGAAGACAACGCCGAGGTGTGCCGAAGCTTGTCGCGCTTCTCGGCGTCGTCCGCGATCCGGTTGTGCTCCGGCGACGCGTGGAACGCGAAACCGTCGGTATAAATCGCCAGCACCGGAAAGTTCGGGTCCGGCGGGCCTTTCAGCAGGAAGTCCGGTCGGGTGCCGGCAATATCCACCTGCGGGAGAAGCTGCCACTGGAAGTCCTGCCCGGGAATGCGGAAGGTAATAGTGTCCGCAAGCGCATCTGGTGTGATCTTGGTGTGCGCGCCCACTGCTTTGAGGCGGTCCATCCAGGCCTTCCGGAACCGCTTTTCCAGAAGTGATTCGATGGAGGTCTGCGCGCTCGGCGCTTCTTCAGTCACCGTCCAGTCCGCGAACGACGGCGGGACCTCACCATCAGCGGGTTTCTGCCCAGAGCGCAGCAGGAGACCAAGCAGCCGCTCCGCGCTTGCGCGGGCAACCTTGTCGACCTGCCAGGGCTCGGCGTGAGGAAGGAGGCAGTGGTGGCAGGCGAGCCGCTCCTCGAAACGGCAGCTGCAGTCACGCACTATTTCCCACGCTGCGTGGAGCAGTTCCCAGACTCGCTTTGAATCTGCGAACTCGGCCAAATAACCCGTGCCACCGGGCACCTTGTCATGAAGCATCAGCGCTATTCGGCCACCGCCATGTGCAGGATCGTTGATCCGCAGGACACCGAGATGGTCCGGTGCTCCGCCCAGGACTTTCTGGAGACCCATGAGCAGCGCGGCCTGAAGACTCGGCACGGAGAAATCATCGCCGTAGGTGACATCCAGCGGAAGGTGCAGCACCACGCCCTGCGTATTGAGCTCGCGCGCCAGGACCACTTCCTTGATGCTCTCCTGGGTTTCCTTCCGGAACTTGCACCAGAACCGGTGCTCGTTCGGCCGGTTCTCCTTGGCTGACTGGTCCAGCTGGCCGCAGTAGGAACACAGCCGGAACATCGGTGTGCGCACGTCGTCGCCGGCAATCGTCCGTACCCCGCCGTTCGATGCCGTCCGCCCGGTGTTGATCCACCGGATGTCCACCCTGTTGAAGTACTCCGCGCCGAACTCGTAACCTTCCACGAACCAGCGCTTCTGCAGGTGCTGCTGGTCAATATCAGCCGCCGCAGCGATCGTGAACCGTTCACGGACGCGGTTGTCGCGGCGGTCGTTGATGGCTGCCTCGTCGCGCCGGACCTCGGCGGAGACTTTCTTCATGACCACGACGTCGAAGATCTGGCCCATGTCGGCGATCGCCGCCGTCGTACACCTGATGCAGCTGGTCACCGGTGCGCTGGTTCCCACGTCCGTCTTGATCCAGCCGCACTGCGGGCACACCTGCCATTTCTGAATGTGGCTTTGCTGCGGCCCGAGGTCCACTGCGTCGATCAGGATCTCCATGCCCTGGGCGTAAAACGTCGCGCCCGGAGCGAACTCGCTGAGCGCTACGGAGGCGCCGCGGTTATACGTCACGGTGTCCGTGACGAACTCCTGTGTGTCGGCGTCCTTCCAGGACAGCCCCACGTCAAGGCACACGGAATCGTCCAGCAACGTGTAGTTGGGCAGGACGCCGTACGCTTCCAATACGGAGATCCAATAGTCAGCGCGGAGCTGTTTGAGCTGGTCGCCGATCATGCGGAGCGTCGCTTTGGCAGTGCGGAGGGCCTGAACTGCATCAGAGGACTTGTCCTCCAACCGCTCCGCTTCTTTGGCTGCGGCCTCCAGCTCCGGGAGAGCCTTGTCGATTTCCTTGCGACGGGCCTCCAGCTCGTCGATGTCGGCTTTCCACTCCCCCGCCGCCCGGACCAGGTGACGGGCGAGACCGCTGGGCTCGCCGTCGTCGTGCTCCGAGGCCCACGCAATCAGCCGCTGGCGGCTTCCCTCGGAGACCTTTTCGCCGAACTGGCCGAGGAACTCAGTCAGGTAACCTTTGGCATTCATCGTGCCGTCCTGGATGAGGTCCCCGATGAACGAGCCCGGTGCAACGCTTCCCAGCGCCTGGACCGCGTCGCGCGGGTGCGGGCGGCCGGCGGTCCGGGCGAACCGGTCTGCCACGTGAGCGACGTACTGGCGCCCCAGAATCTCCTCTGCGTCCAGATAGGTTGCAGGCGGACGGACCTCACCGTTGATGACTGAGAGGGGGTCGTGAAGTTTGGGCAGATGCTCGCCGCGGCCCCGGACGAACGCGAGGACCAGCGAGTTGCCGGTCAGGCGGCCTGCACGGCCGACGCGCTGCAGATAGGAAGCGACCGAAGTAGGCAGCGAGGCAAGCATGACGCAGGAGAGGTCGCCGATGTCGATGCCCATCTCCAAAGTGGGCGTGGCCACCAGGACATTGGGAGCCTGCGGATTGTCGGATCCCGACTTGAACTGGGTCTCGTAGAGAATACGGGTCTTGTCGTCCAGGAGGGAGGTGTGCTCCCGGGCAACCACGCGTTTGCTTTCCCGCGAGGAGTAGAGGTCCCGGTAGAAGTTCCGGGCGTCGCCCGCCTGGCGTTCCAGCCTGCCGCTGCACCGAACCAGAGTGCACGGGGCGCCGTCGAGCTGGTCGATGACGGTCAGGCTCCCCGGCGTCACGGCCTTGCAGACCTTGCACGCGAGGACATGGCGGCCGGACTCGAGGTCATCGACAGCGGGAACGGAGAGCATGATCTTTGCCGGATCCAGCCAATAGACGTCAGCTCCAGAGTTGGTGCTGGTCTTGCCCAGCACCCCGTCATCTTCCAGCGCGATGATCAGAGCCTTCGAAAGGTAGCCGCTGTCCGACGGCGCAATGCCGAGGCAGCGTGCCGTCCACCGGGAGTACCAGGAGGTTGATGGAGTGACGGTATCCAGATTGTCCGTCGCGGCGTCCGCACGGCCAATCCGCGGGAAGGCTGGTGCGGGACGCCCGGACGGGAAAGCCGGCATGCCTTCACCTTTGGGCCGGCCTCCCCAAATCTGCCACCGCTTGCCGTCCGTAGCGATGTATCCCTTGAGCCACTCGTGATTGATGCCGCCCTGAAGGCGGACGCGCTCCACGGTGCCGCGGATCCACTGCAGCAATTGCTGGTCTGTAGGCGGAGTGTCTCCCGCCATCGTCTGGTGCTGCGCCGAATCGTACGCCCGGCGGGCGACTGCGAGCATGCGGGTGGCGTTGCCAGCGTCCGTCTCGACGGCGAGCGAACCGGTGAGCTCCAGAGTCCGGCCCGTGCGGGACTGCAAGCCGAGCTCCAGGAGGGCGTCGAACTGCAGGCGGCGCCTGGCGAACCGGCGTCCCCGGGCTTGTTCTGCCGGTGTGGCTTTCGGGTTCCAGAACTGGCGGAAGCTCTGCCGGTCTACGTATTCGGGTGCCACCAGCTGATAACGCTCCGCCGGAGTTTTCGCATTGGTGATGGCCGCTTCGACTACCTCTGAGAGTGTCGCCGTGTTTTCGGTCAGGGCACGGCGCAGCGCTGTACGGAGCGTCATGGTGTGCGAGCGCGATTGGACGTAGCCGGCCCTGTGGGCGGCGTCCTGCACGCTGTCTGTGAAGACCAGGGCCTTCTTCTCTCCCTCGTCCAAACCCTCAGCCCCGAAGAGGTTGGAGATGCTCACGGAGAGCATCGTGGCGATCGCACTGCCCATAAACGCAATGCCTTCTTTGGCCAGGCAAGACGGGCAGACGTCCCGCTTTGATTGATCGTCCGCATCCTGTCCGGTCAGCATCAGCACAGGAATGACTCGGCCTTCAGCCAAGTCCGCGCTGTCGGCAGCAGGAGGAGTCTTGGAGAGTCCCCGGTTGACGGTGTGCAGCCAGTGCAATCCCTGGACCTGTTCCACACCGTCCTGACCGAACTCGATGATGTCGGCCTCGGCGGCGGCGGAAATGAGAGTTCTGAACCTCGGGTTGTTCGCCAGGCGCTCCTCCCGGATCTTGGAATCGTCCAGCTCCAGATCCATGCCTGTTGGTGCCAGGACGGCGCCCCAGCCGGACCTCCCGCAGTGCCGGCAGTACACGGCGGGCAAGAACATGTCGTTCGACTGGTCAATACCGTCATCCGACCATCGGAACCGTGGAACTGTGTCCACAGCTGCATCGACCCGGGACATTTCTCGGATCCAAAGGTGGGTTTCGACGGTAATGGCCTCACGGCCATGGCGTGCACGGATGTGGCTGAGGAGCCCAATGACATGGGATAAAAATTCTTCGGCGTCCGAGGCGCTAACGCCCTCCGGCAGGTCATGCGGCGGGAAGATTCTCTGTGAGAGTTTGGCCAACTCGACGGCGGCTGTTGCGTGATCCAGCAGGGCTGCGGTGAGCGGGTGCGTACGCATGGCGTCGAGCAGGTCCCTAGGACGCTGTTCGAAGAGAGAGTCGAGGACTGGTTCAATGACGATTTCCGGCCCGGCACCGGATTGCCGCAGTGCCGCTACGGCCGTGTTAGTTTCGGAAAGACTCAGTGCGACGGCGTGCAGGTCCTTCGCCTGCACCCTGCCGGAACCCATCGCTGACCAAGCTTCAGAGCTCAGCCTGGACTCGGTGACAACGGTCTCAGGGGGAAATGCCTCACCGAAGACAGTCTCAGCGAATCGGAGCATCGCCGCGGGGTCACCCTTGCTGCCGAGGGTGGCGGATGTGGCGACGGGGGTGACTCGGCCGAGCGGGCGGGCTCGGTCTTCTTCGGTCAGACCGTCAGGACGATTTACGAGGTGTTCCGGCCAATAGCCTTTCAGCGACAGCCCGAGCCGGCGCAGCAGCATGGCGACGTCGGTGCCTTGGGCGCCGTCGTAGGTGTGGAACTCGTCGAGGACGACGTATTGCAGGCTTGTGGCGGACTTCTGCCAGAGAGGGGCGTCCTCTTGGCGGAGCAGGAGCATGTCCAGCATTTTGTAGTTCGTCAGCAAAACGTCCGGCGGGTTTTCCCGAAAGACCTGGCGGTCGTTGATAAGCCCGTCCTTGGCAACTTTGGTGCGGTTAGTGTCCTGTTGCCCGGTGTAGATGCCGGCAGTGACTCCTGCGAGCTCGGAATAGGTGGTCAGCATCTCGGCCAGGCGCTTGGCCTGGTCATTGGCCAGTGCATTCATCGGGTAGAGAATGAGTGCCTTCATGCCGGTGGCGCCGTCACGTTTGGCCCTCAGCACGTGGTCAAGGATGGGATACAGGAACGCCTCGGTCTTCCCTGAGCCAGTTCCTGTGGTCACGAGCGTAGGCTCTGGACGTCGCCTGGCGGTGGCAGCGTTGCTGCCGATGGCTTTGCTGCTCAACCGCTGAAACGCTCGAGCCTGATGGCCGTACGGCTCAAACCCCTCGTACCAGTCCAAACAGTCCCGCCACCCCGGCGGAGCTGACTCGAACGGCAGGCGCAGTCGGACATATGAACCCTTATAGAGGCCGTTCTCCGGGTCAGCAAGAAAGCCCTTGATGGCAGACTGGGCATTCCCGTCGGTGAGGGCGAACGTCGTTGCCAAGTAGTCCGAGAGACCCCGGCGCAGGTCGCCAGCTTGAATAGTCGGCAAGAGTTCCGACATCAGGCCTTATCCTCCAACAAGCTTGAGAAGTGAGCGTATGCCTTGCGCATGTCCTCTTCCCGGTCGAAGCTCTGGAATGGGAACTCGAAGACGTACTCGATGCCGCTCTGCGGGTGCGTCCAGGTGCGTTCCTGAAGGGTCAGGTTTTCGCCGACCTTTCGGTAGAGGCGGTTGATGTCTCCGGGCACCTTGCGGCCGTTAGCGTCGTAGAGGTCGTTATCTTCGTAGCCTCGGAGTACAGGGAACTGAGTTCGATAGATGGTGCACAGTTCATCGACGGTGACCTCCAAAGACAAAGCGGCCAGCACATCCAGCTGCACATGAATTAAACGGCGCTCTGCTGCTTTACGGACGACGGATTTGGCCGCCGCTGCGTTTCCTGCCTCCGCACACAAAGAAGTAAAGGCTTCTGTAAGTGAAATAAGCCTAAGGAAGTTTTCCACAATGGAGTTGATGAATGGGGACTTTATTTGTATTGGTAGCCGTCCGATGTCATCCCCGGAGATTTTGGAAGCACCGACGACTTTCATCAGGAAGTCAGCAACCAATGAGGACGAAAAACCGGCTACGGCCACTAACGTTCGAGCGTCGTCCGCTACAACTACCCCAGCAGCATAGACGTTATCAACGTGCGCAGCCCCTGGGGGGATCACCGAAGGATGGAGTGTTCGAGCGCCAGTGACGGCGGCCATTCTCCGCCAAACCATGCGGTACTGGCTCCGTTGCTGAATCGGCCGCCCATCGGGTGCCACCCATGACCCGAAACTGGAGTCATATAGGGGCTTCTCGCTGGCGCGTTGATAGCTAGTGCGCGGGATGAAGTTTACGGGGAGGGCCTCGAGGTCCAGCTCCGTCCAATCAAGATTGTGCTTCATGGTGGGGTTGGGCTGCTTGGCAAAAGGGTTTGCGACCGTGAAGTGCGGGCCTTGCAGGATAACGTCGTCCCAGGAGTTGGGAACAGCAGAGCCAACCTCAAAGTACCCTCTCTTGCGGTCAGCTGTTTCATGCCAGCCAGACGAATACTGAAGCGGGAGGTCCCGAACTCGAGGTGCTTGACTTAACTTTTCGAGCACTCGGGAGCTTGCACGGTTCACCGGATATACCATCCGCGCCTGAACAGCGGGCGTGCCGGGCTCGTCGAGAATGCTCGCCCACACGGCAAGCACGGACTCATCAACGACGATGATCCGTTCCGCGTGTGCTCGTATCTCCCAGTTTCCCTCCGCGTCTTTTAGGCCTGGAACATCGCCAGATCCGTCGTGCGCCTCCGAACGGACAACTGTGTCTGGATGAAACAGAGATGCAGCCATGCGAAAGAGCGGAGAATCACGACGAGTTCCGTATACGTGTACGCCGTAGGTTATACGGTGATGAATTTCGAAGAGAGAAAGCTCATTGACGAACTGCCAGTGTCGTCGAATTCGTCGATACGTCTCGGCACGGAGATGGGCAGCAATCTTCTCCGTGAAGTGCGATTCGGGGTGTATCAAGCCGATCACACCTCGTTTCGACGTGGACCGCCAAGTGCGCACCATAAACGCCCTATACAGATCCGGCTGCAGGCCAGCTAGCATCGGGTAGTCGCCGGTTGACCCAAGGAATTCCGAAAGTACCGCTGTAGGAAGCGCGTTCTCAACGAAATATTCCTGCATGCCATGTCGAGCGAGAGTCTCCTCGCGCTTGACCTTGATTTGACCCTGTGTCGGCTTCTCGACCAACTGCCACCATGGGTCGCCTTCGGCCAACAATGCAGCTTCATCAGACCGCGGCCGAACCCAAGGTGGATTCCCCACCTGGAGATCGAAGCCACCACGTCCGAACACTGAAGCGAAGTCAAGTTCCCAGTGGAAGAAACCTTGGTCAGCCGCAATTTCTTCACAGACCTGCAACCATGGATGTTGGTTCTTGGCAATCTCGATGTTGGCCACCAGGGCAAAGTCGAGGTCAGCTCGTTCGGCGTCGTTGAGTTCTTCCCAGGTCGATGCAGCACCAAAGGTGTGCTGCCCAGCCATCTTCGATTCCTTGCCCTGTAGGCCCAGAATCGCTTCGAGCGCACCAATCCAATCATCCAGGGTAGGAGGTGTTGCCCCGCCGCCGGTCGCCCGCGCAGTCAGCGGCCAGAACCACAGAGCGTTCCAGGCATCCATGACCCGGCGGAGTCGTTGATAGGCTCCATTCTGGTCGTTGAGAGTCTGCTCAATCTGTTCGCGGGTGACAGCCTGAACCCGCCTGCCTGCATCGTCCATCTCTACAGTAGAGGGCTGCTTGCCGAAGTAGTCGATGTTCCGGCGGGCCTCAGCCTCGACGACTTGAAGCCTGCGCAAGGTCAGCTTCCACAGCGATTCCACCCGGCGGCCAAGGCTAACCATCCGGTCCAGCTGGGTCTTGCTGAGCTTGGCCTTGATCTTGTTACGCCAGCGCTTGAGCTCCTGCTGTGCCTCCCCTGCCAGGTCCTTAACTTCTTTGACATCTGCGGCCGCGCCCCATCCTTCGGCCGGGAGCAGGAAATGATGGATGCGACCTGCCACGTTAGGATCGTCCGTCTCACCAGTCATGGCCTCGACAAGCCCGGTTACGGGTGCATCCTGCGGGGCGCTCTTGAGCCAGGACTTGTCGCTGACTGACTGCCGCGAATACGTAGCCCGGCGCGCGCCGATCAGCGAGTTGCCTGGGCGTAGACGAAGCCCGAACCACGGCGCCTGCAGGTCCTCCACCATGGTGTCCAACCAGAGGGAGACTTCGGCGAGTTCAACCGCCGTCGAATTAAGGTCCACGCCGTGGACCTGGTGCAAGGCGATCTGCGCCTTGACTTTCTGAAGCTCCCGCGGGTACTGGTCCGCGGAGATACGGACGTCCAGCTCTTCCTGTTTGCGCTTCAGGTACTCGTCGGCGAGCTGACGGACAGCTTCCAGGGCGAACGCGCCGGAGCCCAGTGCTGGCTCACAAACGGTCAGGTTCAGGATGTCGTCAGCTGCGGTTGTTTGCTCGTTCTGATCCAGCAGTTCTTCGAGCGCCTGGGACACAACAAATTTGGTCAGGACCTCGGGCGTATAAAAGGACGCCGACTGTTGACGTTCGCGGCCCGCGAGCCGGAAGACGAATGACCCAGCTTCGTGTAGGACGAGCTTCTTTTCGCCTGTCCTCTCGTCCTCGAACTTCACGAAGTGCTTAGCATCGATCGATTCCGAGCGGTCCACCGGGACCACCCAGGAACCCTTCTCCGGGTTGCCGTCCTTCGCTACCTCATAGAGGGGCTCTGCCGCGATGAAGCCTGTATAAGACATGAGACCTTCATAGACAGCGCCAAGTTGGTTGATGCCGAGTTCTGCGTAGGAGATGAATCCGCGGTCCTGTCCGCGGGCTTCCTTGGTCAGTAGCAGGTGCTGCAGGACGCGCTGAAGCTCAGAGTTACTCAACTTGGCGTCATTGATGAGAGACGTGGCTGATTTTTGGAAAAGGTCGGCCTTCAGCGGCTGGAAGACGAGTCCCTCGTTATTTCCGGCAGGGTCATCAGCGGCCGATGTTTCGCGGCGAGGTTGGTGGCCACCGTCAACAAGCCGGAACAGCCGCTCCAACGATTCATAGATGTGCGTACCACGCTGCGATTCTTGCGACTGGATGTTTACGAGCGTCAGTTCCCGGAGGCGGTCCAGGCCGTAGCCCTCGTTGTATTCGCTGGTCCCGATGGGCAACACACCCATTTCCGGGGACGCTTCCGCGTAAAGGAGGAACAGAATCCGGTAGAGGAAGCGCAGGGACTGGCGGGCCAGGGCCTGGCCGTCTACGTTGTCCACGGGCAAACCCTGCGAGACTCGTCTCTTGAGAACGTCATTGGCGATGATTTCGATGGAACGGCGGATGCCCTCCCGCAGGTCCTGGGAGACACCCACGGTGTGCTTGACGGATGCCTCAAGTACGCCGTCCCACCAGATGGATCCATCTGGAGTTGGCATGAGCGAGTCGCGACCAAAGATGGTCAGGAAGCGGTCAGTTTCAGAATACTTCTTGATGTCGTTTCGATCCGCTACCAGCAGGACATCAGCCGCGAGGTACCGGCCTTCGGCCCAGCGCTCTTGCTCCGTCAGAACCATCCACCGCCCGGCCAAAATAACGACATACTTGGGCGCGCATTCTGAAAGGTAAATTTCGGAGACGACCTTGGCCAGAGTCAGTGATGGCAACTCCTTGCCGTCGACGAGCACACGTCCGAGCGGCTTTACCGATGACAAAACATCTTCAGCAGCGTCAGCTGCACCGGCCTCAAGAAACACGACGTCGGCGTAGTCTGTCTCCCACACGCCGGGAACCAATGTCTCCGTGCCGCTGCGCTGAAAGGTGACCGCGGCCGTCGTACCTTTGAACCCGAGCGCGGTGCGCAGGAGGGCGTATGCCTCGCGAGCGCCCGCAGGGTCCTCGGCCAGCCCGGCAAGCAGGATCTGCAGCCGGCCGCGGACTTCAGAGAAGCGGGAGAGCGTGGTCGGGTGGCCTTCCTTGGCTTGCTCGTCCCAGGACTTCCGGAGTCTGATGACTTCCGCTTGAAAGGACTCTTTGGTGGAATCCGTGGTGAAGAAGTGTTCGCTGATCCAGTCTTCACCGACAACGATCGAATCAAAGGACGGCATTACTGGTCAGCGCCTTCCGGTACGGCGGTAGGAGTATTGCGGGGAACGGCGATCAGAAGCGGGCGGACTAGCCGCTGGGCTGGCGCGAGCGACTCGGCGATGAGCTGTTCCTCGGTGACGCGCTCGCGCTGTTTCTTGACCTCGGCCCGCTGTGTGAGTTCAAAGGACAGCTGGGTCCAGCCGGTGGCACGGTTAGTCCATGCCTGGAGCCGCTGTTCAGCTGCCGTGGCCGCGGCCTCGAAGGTCATCTGCATTGTCTGTCTGGCGTTCTCCACTGCGCGTGGTATGAGGGCCTGCAGGCCGTCCAGACTAACGGGGCCGGGATTGGTGGACTTGTTATGGACGCCGATAGCTGCCAGATGGTCGCCCAGGTCCTCAAGAGGCTGGTCCATACAGAAGTTTGGGTTGCTTGGGTCAGGGAATTCGACGGCGATAAAGGCCTTGGACACCACCTGGCCGCGGCGGTTCATGAGGGTTCCCATGAGGAGGACCTGCGGCGCATCAACATCACCACGGACGGCGAGCACTTCGCTGCGGGACATCGACCCCAGGGCTCGGTCGCTGGCCCAGTCGAGGACGGGGTGGAGCGGGCCGAGGTAGTGGGCTTCAGGCCAGCTCATGTCATCGGATTCGCGGGCCCGGTCCAGCTCCCGGGTGCCAGCTTCCACGGTGGTGGCGAGCTTGAGGCGCTCCGTGACTTTGCGCTCGGACAGATAGTCCTGGGGGAGATAGCCGAGGCGGTGCTGGAGGTCCACCGGCGGATTCAGCTCGGCCAGGCCGTGGCCTGCGTGGATGGTCCAGCCGAGTTTCTTCTGGGGTTCGCCGAAGGCCTCGTTCAGCGCTTCCTCGAGGAAGTCCAGGTCCGTGGCGTACAGGCCTGATGGCTTCTCCACCGGTACGTCATCGCTTGGTCCGTCCTGTTTGAGGGCTTCAAAGTCCAGGAAGTCCCAGACGTCGCCTGACTCGGGGTCCGGGTCTGGCTCGCCGACGGTGTCTTTGAACTCCTTCTTGCCGAGAAGGACATCCAGGATGGCGTCCTCCTCCTGCTTGACGCTGTACTTTCCCATGAGAGAGGCGACGTCATTCAGTACGGCGTGGGCTTCGTGCTCCCGCTCCATCAGCCGGGTGAGCACCTTGATGTCGCCCGAGAAGCGGGTGTTGCTCGGGTTCAGCAGAAGGGTGGTGATCTGGGGCTTGTGGCGCTGGCCGAAGCGGTCGATACGGCCGTTGCGCTGCTCGATCCGGATAAGGCTCCACGGAATATCAAAGTGGATCAGGTGGTGGCATTCGGCGTGCAGATTGACGCCTTCGGAGGCCACGTCGCCCGTTACCAGAACACGGAGCGGGCTGTTGCCGCGCTTGAACTGGTCCACGATGTTCTGCTGTTCGACGTCGCTGAGACCGCCGTGGAGGAGGCCAACGTTTTCGGGCTTGAGGCCGAGGGCTTTGGGCAGGGCCTCCTGTAGCCACTTAAGCGTGGCGACGCGTTCGGCGAAGACGACGGCTCTCACTGGGGAGACCTTGCCGACGCCAATCTTCTTCAAGTAAGCGACAAGTTCGTTGTATTTGCCTGATTCGCCGGTGTTGGCGTTTTCGGCGAGCTGACGGAGGCGACCCAACGCCTCCGTCTCTTTGGCCTCGGTGGGGGCATCGGCGTCGAGCTTTTTGAGACGCTCCGTCACAGTTTCCAGCAAAGCGGCTGGGCTGGAGAGGAAAGCCTTGGCGAGCGTCCAGGAGAACAGGGACCCGTTCTGTCCTGAGTAGGGGGACGGACGACCCTTGGGGTAAAGCCAGGTATCGGAGAGCTCCTCGGCGATTGCATTCTCAGCTGCCGACGCGGCGACAAGCCGGTTGTCCGGTTCCTCCCTCTCGGCCCAGTCTGCGCCGACCTCTTGGGCGACCTCGGGACTGTGGCGATGACGCCGGATGATGAGGTTCTCCACCTGTTTGGGATCAAAGGTCCCGTCAGGGCGGACGACCGTGGGGTCGAGGAGGCGGAGGAGCTCGGCGAAGGACTCATTGCGGCCGTTGTGCGGGGTGGCCGAGGCAAGGATCAAGGCCTCCGTATTGGGGGCGAGGATGCGGGCGAGCTCGTTGTTGAGTGTGCCTGTGTTGGTGAGGTTGTGGGATTCGTCGATGACGACGGCGTCCCAGTTCAGCTTGCCGAGGTGGGCGCGGTAGCGGGCGCTCTTGAGGGTGTCGATGGAGATGATGGCCCGCCTGTAGTAAGTGAAGGGGTTGCGCGTGGCCGGCAGTTTTTGGCGGACCTTCTGGATGCCGGCGGAGTCGAGGCGGACGAACGGGAGGGCGAAGCGGCACCAGAGTTCGTGCTGCATCTGCTCCAGGACGTGGCGGGGAGTGACTACCAGGATGCGCTCACCGCGGCCGCGCTTGACCAGCTCGCTGAGGATCATGCCGATCTCGAGCGTCTTGCCGAGGCCGACGGCGTCCGCGATGAGAATACGGGGCCTGATGTTTTTGGTGTCCAGGGCTTTGGCGACGGCGATCTGCTGATACTTCAGGTTTCGAGAGAGCATGCGCGTTGAGACCGTGAGGTGCTCCGCGGACTGCGGTGTGGGGGTCTTGCGGAGGGTGGTCTCCAGGAAGAGGCGCGCCTTACGGTAGTTCGGGGTGTCATCCGCGACGACTTTGGACTTGGCCGGGTCTACGACTTCGATGTCGTCAAGGGCGGAGTAGAAGGCCGCCGTGGTGTCTCTGACGAGCTCGCTGAGGCCTTGGACCCTGATGAGCGTTCCGTCCACGGACTTCTCGAGGCTGGTCACCAGCCACTCCTCATCACGGACGTGAACTACCGAACCAGGTGCGACGTTGAGTTCCCGGTTTTCGGCTGTAACTGTCAAGACCTACTCCTGTGTTTGCTGCTTCCCCATGTGGAGCTCTACTCATCAGTCCGGTAGACCCTCCCAAGCCATTATGTATGGCAATCTGGTATTCATTGGGCCATTTTCCTGCACTCGCTGCCCGAGTGGCCTCTGATCCGAACAGCTTGATCTGGTTCCAGCTTGGGGCCTGCTGCGCCAGCATACGTGCCGATTCGGAACACGCACGTGCTGCAGCTGCCTTAAGGCAGCTGCAAGCCACTCTTGACACGTTCTTGACACGTTGACCCCTAAAAACCAAAAGTGCCCACAACTAGTACTGTGCGTAACTAGAGACAGCGATTGTAAATAAGGAAGGAAACATGTCATTCGACAGCCCTATTCGGGATCTTGAGACACTGCTTAAGGACATCGACAGTGGGAAGATTCAGCTTCCGGACTTCCAGCGGCCCTGGAAGTGGGATGTCGATAGGATTCAGAGTCTTCTAGCCAGCATTGCTAAGGGCTTCCCCGTCGGTGTCGTAATGACACTTGAGACGGGATCAGATGAGGTTAACTTCGCGGTTCGGCCGCTCTCAGGAGCAAGAGAACCGCACACTCGGCCAGACTTCCTACTTCTTGACGGACAGCAACGCCTGACATCGCTCTACCAGGCATTGTTCAGTGAGGATCCCGTCGATTCATGTGATCCGCGCGGCAAAGTGATGAAGGGTTATTTCTACATCCGTGTTGCAGAGTCGATTGACCCAGACATGGATATGGAGGACGATGCCATCTTCTTTGTCAAGGAAGACCGGATAGTACGGACCAACTTTGACCGCGACATAGTCGGGGACTACTCCGATATGGAGAAGGAGATAGCAGCTGGAGTTTTTCCGCTCAACAAAATTCTCGATACGAGCTACACTCGAAAATACAGCAGGCTTTTTCATCACAGCCATCCGAACTCCGACGATATGCTGGATGAATTTTTCGACGGACCGCTAAAGCAGCTTTCAGAATACAAGGTTCCTGTTATTGAACTGTCGAACACCACTAAGCGCGAAGCGGTTTGCACGGTCTTTGAAAAAGTCAACACGGGCGGGGTGGCTCTCAACGTATTTGAGCTGCTGACGGCGACATTTGCAGCGGGAAGTGCAGACTTCAGACTTAATGACGATTGGACGGCACGCAAGAGGAAAATCGTATCGCTCCGTCCGGTTCTGTCCGGGTTAGAGAACACAGACTTCCTCCAGGCCGTCAGCCTCCTAGCTAGCCGGAAGCGGCGACTCAACTACGCAGGTGAGTCAGAAAAGGTACCCGGCATCACCTGTAAGCGGAAGGATATTCTCAAGCTCTCCCTTGACGACTACTTGGAATGGGCAGATCACCTGACAGATGCGTTCATCTGGGCTGGTCAGTTCATTAACAACCAATTCATTTTCCGGCATCAAGACCTTCCCTATCGGACTCAGTTAGTGCCGTTGGCAGCTATACGTGTGGCATTGGGAACGGATGCTGATCTTCAGGGGGTCGCCCGTCTGATTACGCGATGGTATTGGAGCGGAGTCATGGGCGAGCTATACGGCGGAGCCGTCGAAACCCGTTTCGCACGCGATCTCGAGGAAGTTGAGGCGTGGGTCGGCGGGGCCAGTGAGCCAGGTACCGTCGCTGGTGCCTCTTTTAATCCAGATCGTCTCCTTACTCTACGAACACGCAATTCCGCTGCCTACAAGGGCATTTATGCTTTAACGATGCGGGGCGATGTGAAGGACTGGGTTTATAATCAGAAAATCAACCAGGGATCGTACCAGGACTTTGCGATAGATATCCATCATATATTCCCTCAAAAATGGTGCGAAAAAGCAGGCATCGAAAACACGCTAGTGCAGAGTATCGTGAATAAAACACCAATTTCCAGCGCGACAAACCGATTCATTTCTGCAAAGGCACCAAGTAGGTATGTCGGAGAATTGGCTTTGCGAGCTCAAATCTCTCCCGAGGAAATGCAAGAGTCGCTAACAGCCCATCACATTGACGTTTCACATCTGCTTGATGACGATTTTCACGCCTTTTTTGAAGACCGCCGACTTCGGCTCCTCGACCTGGTCGGAGCTGCGATGGGCAAGCCTGTCCTGAGCTACGAGCAAGCTGGCCACGATGTTTTCGGGCATGCAGAGGAAGACGAACTAGACGATCTCGCCGCGTCCCTTTCGGCCTGAAGCTTCACCGCCGTGACGTGCAGGGTCCTCGATCTCCCGCGCCGGGTAAGAGCAAATCACTGGGCGCTCTTGCACTCCCCGGGCAACCAGGACGAGAAATGACGGAGCGCGGTGTTCCAAACCAACGAACCGATCGCTAAGGAAATTGACACCTCATGGACCTAACCTGGCTAATTACACTCTTCTCGCAGAAGGATGCACCTTGGTGGGGAGTACCTGTTATAGCCGGAATCTTCCTCATGATCGGTGCCAGCATGAGCTTCGGTTCAGCCTGGACCGTGGACAGGATCAAGGGCAATCGAGAGCTCGCCCGCCGCTTCGACGCCGATATTAAGGCCTACGGGGCCGAATTCCTACAGTCATGCGACCGGTACCAGAAGGCGCTTCAAAAGCTAGTTCGATCAAAACCTGCTGGTTTCATGAAAGAGATTCAGCATGACGACGAAAACACCTATGGTCCCAGCGATTCACCTGAGTACAAGGCCATGCTTGGGGTCAGGGACAAAGCTCAGGAGTCTGCCGACCTCTTGTCGTTTGTTGCCCCAGATTCTCTGACTAGCGCAGCAAGGGACCTGCAAGCAGAGCTCCTGGCCGCCCAGATTTTTCATGCTGCAGATACAGACGACAACAAGGCGAAGGTTGCGGCAGCCCGTCTACTGGTTGTCAACGAAGTCCGAAAGGCAATAGAGCTCCCCGAGTCGGCGATCGGCAAGAGCAAAAAGAAAGCGAAAAATAGGATGCTGACTAAGACTAAGTGAACTGTCCCATTCCCGGATCTCCACAGGGCATTGAACACGGACTCACCGAAGTTGATGAACCATCTCGACGTGGTCACGTCCAGGAAGAGCGAACATACCCATGATTCAGGTACTCCCAGGTGCGGCTTGGAGTGTGGAAATCACATTGAGCCGGAACTACTACCCTGCAGGACGGAGTCGCGGCCCATCACGTAAAACAGCTGAAAGGTGTGACATGGTTTCTCCGTGCTGGGAGTGTGAAGCTCTTAGATCAGACTGATCCAATAAAGGGGCGAAGAATCCGCACTTGTCACCCCCAAGCGGGCCCATGTGGCCGATTTCTTCCCCTAAAATTGACAAAGGGACGCGGTTTCAGGACGGTCTCTTACGCCGGGCTTTTCTGTCATTTCACCTTCTCCGAGCCATCAGGATTCCTCTCGGCGTCCCCGCTTATCTGGCAAGCCCCAAACAGCTGGCGCCAGGAAACTGTTACTGGTCAACGCGCGGCAATCATCCAGATATCCGCCGCTCTTATTACTCATCCGTTGCCCACCTCCAATTCTTGAAAAACTTCCGGGTTTTGCGGGAATTCCACCCAGCCAGCGCTGAGGTATGAATGTCGTGAAAATCTGACCCTCAAACCCCAAGTAGTCGCCGACAGCCAGCAACAGCCTGTTCCCATAGACGGTCTCGTCCCTATAGGTAGTTCTATTGTTGGCCACCTCTATGCCATCGCCTTGATCACAAGCTTTTCCTAACCGGATTAGGACGCCCCTGCACCAAATCTCCGCACGCTCGATAACGATCCGATTCGGCGGCATCAAGCGGATTCTTAGAACGACGTCGCCAAGGGCGCGTCTGACGATAAGCGTCCTTCCCTCAAACGCGACATCCCATGTCGCAACCGCATGTCTTAGTTCTCCGTCGCGGACGACCAAGAGAGGCTTGTTATCCGCGTCGCGTATGAGGAGGTTAAGCGATATGGCCCCGTCGACGAAGGCAACTTTTATGATCGGTTCCCCATCCACTTCGATGGCTGAAGCTTCAGGCGCGTCGGCGGACCACACCACTTTTAGCGACCCCAGTTCGACAGTGAGGGAGCTGCCGTCAAAGTAAAGAGGATGTTTAGATCCCAAATCCCGGGTTTTGTTATACGGGCTTTTATTAGCTTTCCGGACCCGGGACACTGGTAGGCGCTCAGCAGTCTTTTCCCGGTGGTGCATCGGACAGAGCAGGGTCATCTGGTCTGCGTCGTGGCCAGTCTTCCCGTATCCGTCGATGTGCTCGTAGTCGAAGATTGGCGAGCCACACATGACGCATCCAAAGCCGCACCGCTGGCGCACCTTGCGCTTGATAGCAGCAGGTATGAAATCCCTATTAGTGGTCATAGGGGCCAATTCTCGGATCGGTGTGCAGGACGCAGCACCTCCAGGTCTGGGCCAACCCGTCTCAGTTGAAGCTTTTGTGTATCAGCAGGAGCAGATTTCGACATGTTCCCTCGATGTTTCATAGGTGACCGGACAATTCTAGGTTTGCACTTGGCCATATCGGCGAGGGCACGCCCGATTGAACCGAATGTGCGCCCTGAGCAGTCGCGGGAGCCACAAGAGGTTCATAACCGTCAGTCGACGAGCATCGGCTGCTGGGCACCGTCCAAAGATTCGATACGCGGCAAAACCTTCCGTTTCCGGTGGTTCACGCAGCACCCCGCAGCAAGTACCGCCACGAGTCCCAAAGTACTCAGCAACTGGGGACGGGGATCCTCGCCAATGAAGCCAACCGTGAAGATCGCCGCGAGGATGACCAGGCCAAAGCACGTGAGCCACGGGAAGCCGGGCATCCGCAGGGGCAGTTCCGTCCCCACGCGGTCGGCATGGAGCGCAGCGCGAGCTGTGCCAGGAGCGCGGACGTCCACACCAGCAGGCACGCCGAGCCCACGATGTTGAGCAGGACGCCAAGGACCATCTCGGGGAACGCGAGTTCCAGCACCACCGTGACAACGCCCGGGCTGTTCAGAAGCTACTGCCTAATCCGACCAGCTGTAAGAACGAGCATTCAGGCCATTTCCCATCTGATGCACTGGCTCGAATGCGGAACTGGTAGCCGGTGACCTGGACAGGTCTGGATCACGTTGCGTCCCTCCGGTACCAACTCAATGACAGAATTACGGTTTCTCGCCGGCGACAGCCTTCGCATCTGGAATGGACCCGCGAATATTTTGGACAGCAATATCTCGGATAACCTTTACCTTAGCGGCATTTTTGAACAAAGACGCCAGGTACCCGTCAAACTTCTCCTCAGCCGCGTCTTTCATGCTGGAGTAGGCCAATGCTGTCGCATTATCGAGGGCAGGTTTGTCGAGCGTCCAGTTGAAGCCGGGATCGTCCAACTCACGACGCTGGAGTTGCGTGAAAACTAAGTGCAAGATCAATCTGTTTCCATGCACAGCGAAGCCCTTTTCCCGGCTATCCGCCCAACCACGATCAGGACTAGCGAGGTAGCTATCGACATGCCGTAGAACCTGCACCCGGCGCCAAATAGCCGTCGACGTCGTTTGTGCGTTGAACAGTGCCTTATACGGGGCTCTAGAAGTGTCTACATAAAGCCGGGAAATCTCACGTTTCGCCTGGGTGGCGAGGTTAACGTCGTCCGCCGCACAAGCGAGGGCGACTACAGCTTCGTCAAACGAACAGCCTGTTGAACTTTCCGGCTCCGCTTCACCGTTCCGTACAGCATAGATATATCCATCAACAGCGAATTCGTTCCGAAGCCTGTCCTGCTCCGGGTCCAAACCAACGAAGTCTCTTCCCCCAATTCGGTTCTGAGTGTTCGTGGCCCTTGTTACCCTGCTAGCAAAGTCTTCGTCCGCCTCATCCAGCGATATGAAGCGTACGCTAACCCTTACTTGGGCAAGCTTTTCGGAATCTGTCGCCGCGGTAAGACTTGCAAGTGATCCAACTGTTTGGGCTCCGTTAACAACCGAGGCACCCTTAACGTTGAATGACCCGAAACGGCGATCCCCTCCTCCAGCAAGCACTTTCTCATAGGATTTGCACAGTACAGTAATTCCGTTGTTTAGATACCAGAACTGTTCGGGGCTTTGGAGGGCTGTTTCCTTAACCGACTTGTTGACCTCAGAGTCACCAAGGAAAACACGAACATTCTGTGCTAGAAGCTGCTCACCGTGTGTAGTTAGCCAACTTGCTACGTCGCTACCCTGAACATGTCCGTACACAGCACGGGGCGGCCCATCGATGGAGCCCCAGTCCGAAAGAGACACTTGTAAATCGATATCACCTGCTTGTTGTTCCTCAACTAGCAGTCGATGAATTTGGGCTTGGTCGAGATATGAAAACGAAAGTGAATCACTCACAGAGTCATTTTGATCATTAACGAAGTCAGTCATTACAGAACCCACCGCCTCAGCCAAAGCGCCAGTTCCCATATGAGCGAAGACAATATCTACCTTGATATCCGTCTTCATGAGCACTGCCTGGAGCTCGTGAACACGTGCGTTGACTTTCGAGTTGAATTTGTGCCACCGCATCGAGAGCAAGTCATTGACGCCTTCGCGAAACTTCATCATTTCCGCGGCTTCGGCACTTCCTTTTCCAGCCTCAGACCATTTGGTCTGCACGAGAATAATTTTGCTGTCGTCAGGAAGGATGGCAATACCATCTATACCATTATCCTCCCCGCCATCCACAACGCTTTGGGCTGCCTCCACCGCGCTCAAACCGGAACGCTTCATCATTACGAATGCAGTAAGAGCTCTGGTCAACTTGAATGTGGCTTGGTTAGCTTCGTTGTGACCTGCTACGTCAGACATATCAATGTGAGCTATGATTTCCGCTTCCAGCCGGTTGCGGACCTGCTGAATCTGCAGGATCCCCATATTTGAGCTTCCTTTTCGTCCCGATATTCCCGCGCCAACTTGGTTCTACAAGCAATCCTACTTACTTGGTCCAGCACCAAGGCGCCACGGTGCCCCGACATTGGTAACAATGCTGGCTTAAAGGTCGCTGGCGTGATGTAACTACAGCCGCCGCTGCCGGAACATCGGGAACGATTCCCGCACCCGCTCCACCGTTTCCAGCAAGACCTCCACCACCCGCACCCCAGCGGCAAGCCCAAGGTCCGCCTCGACAACCCCCATCGGGTCCACCAGCACGCTCCTCCCCACCGATACCGGCGGCGCCTGGCACACCCCGGCCACGTACACGCTGTTCTCGATCGCCCGGGCTGCGTTCAGCGCCAGCCACTGCTCCGTCTTGTGCTCCCCCGGCACCCAGGACGAGCAGACCAGCAAAACCTGCGCGCCGGCGTCGGCCAATGACCTCGCCAGCTCCGGGAACCGCAGATCGTAGCAGGTCATCAGCCCGAACCGCACTCCCCCGTGCTCGAACACCACCGGCTCAAGAGATCCGCCGGGCTTGATGAACTCGGACTCCCCGAAGCCCTGCGCGTCGAAAAGGTGGATCTTCCGGTAGAAAGCCAGCCGACCGCCGTCGGGCCCGAAAGCCACCAGCGTGTTGTACGCCCTGCCCGGCTCGTCCGAGGTTTCCACCACGCCCGCCACCAGCGCGATGCGGTAGCGGGCGGCGATAGCGGCAAGCTCCCGGCAGACGGGGCCGTCCAGCGGTTCGGCCACCGCCGGGAAGGTGGCGTCCACCTTCTTCTTCTCGTAGGTGGCGTACTCCGGGAAGGCGACCAGCGCGGCGCCGTCGGCCGCCGCCCCGGCGGCAAACCGGCCGGTCGCGGCGAGGTTGGCCCGGATGTCGGCGCCCGACTCCAGCTGCCCCAGCGCTATCCTCACGAGTGTTCCTTCCCTTGGCCCAAAAACCACGCTACAAGACAGAGATCAGGCGGCTGCCTCGACCGTTGCCTTCTCCGTGGCCGTCATTTCCGGCGGCGCCGCCTTGAAGCCACGGGTGATCAGGGCCAGGACCACAATGCCCAGCACGAGCCAGGACACCCCCAGCGTAATCGCGTTGCTGTCCAGCTGGCACAGCAGGTACGCGCAGACGGCGGCGCCGATCACCGGGACAACCACGTAGGACACCGGGTTCAGCTGCTGCCCGGCCCGGCGCTGGCGCACATAGTGGAACACCACCGAAGCGTTCACCAGCGTGAAGGCGGTGTAGGCACCAAAGTTGATGAACGACGTCGACGTGGCCACGTCCAGGAAGAGCGCGATCAGGCCCACGATGCCGGTGACCACCAGGTTCGCCACCGGGGTGTGGAACTTCTCGCTGAGCCGGCCGAAGACCGCCTTGGGCAGAACCGAATCGCGGCCCATCGCGTACAGCAGGCGGGAGGCGCTGGCCTGCGCAGCGAGGCCTGAGGCGAACTGTGCCACCACCAGGCCGGCCAGGAACACGGCACCGAACAGCTGCCCGCCGATCTGCAGGGCGATGGAGCTCGCCGCGGAGGCCGAGTCCTCGAACACGCCGCCGGGGTGCACCAGCTGGGTCACGTAGGACACCGACACGAAGATGCCGCCGCCGATCAGGGCCACGAGCATGATGGCGCGCGGCACGGTGCGGCGCGGGTTGATGGTTTCCTCGGTGAGGGTGGTGACGGCGTCGAACCCCAGGAACGAGTACGCCGCGATGGCCGCGCCGGCGGAGATGGTGGCGAAGCTGGCGGTGTCGTTGAAGAACGGCTGGGCGCTGGCCAGTCCCCCGGCGCCGTTGGCGGACACCACGCTGCCGATGGCCAGCGCCACAAAGAACACCAGGACCAGCAGCTGGAAGGCCATCAGCACGTAGTTGGCCTTGTCCGCCACCTTGATGCCCAGGATGTTCAGCAGCGTGGTGATCACGATGAAGCCCACGATCCAGACGCCGATGGGGATGCCCGGGAACTGGGCGCTGAGGTAGGAGCCGCCGATGAGCCAGATGACCATGGGCAGGAAGAGGTAGTCCAGCAGCACGGCCCAGCCCACCAGGAACCCGACGCGGGGATCGATGGAGTGGCGGACGTAGGTGTAGGCGGAGCCGGCCACGGGGTAGGCGATGGCCATCCGGCCGTAGCTGTGCGCGGTGAACAGCATGGCCACCAGCGCCACGAGGTACGCGGCGGGCGCGGCGCCGCCGGTAGTTTCGGCGATGATGCCGAAGATCCCCAGGACGATGATGGGGGTCAGGTACGCCAGCCCGAACAGGACCAGCGAGGGCAGCTTCAGCGTGCGGGTGAGGGTGGTTGTCACGGTGTTTCCTTAGGGCTTGTAGGACGGCGGTGTCCAAGTGGCCGGGTTAATGCGGCCTTGGTAGACGGAAAGTTCGACGGCGGGCTCCCCGTCGCGGAACTGCGACCAGGGGCGGTTGAGGTTCTCCGTGCCGTGCGTGCGGACATGCTCGACGGCGGCCAGGTCCAGTTCCGCGGTGAGCAGCTGCGGTTGATCGTCCGTGGCCTCGGCAAGGGTGTTGCCCTCCGGGTCCACGATGATGCTCTTGCCCTGGCCGGTGGGGCCGGCACAGTTGACGCTGACCATGAACACCTGGTTCACGATGGCGTTGGCTTTGGCCAGGATCAGTTCCTGTTTGCGGTCCGGGGTGGTGGTTTTGACGACGTTGAGGATGACATCGGCGCCCATCCATGCGAGCTGGCGGGACACCTCCGGGTACCAGGCGTCGTAGCAGATGTTCAGGCCGACTCTGCCGATGCCGGGCAGGTCCACGGTGGTGAACTTGTCGCCGGGGTCGTAGGGCTCGAACGGGCGCCAGGGGAAGATTTTCCGGTAGTAGCCGGCGAGTTCCCCGTCCGGGGACAGGACCAGCTGGGTGTTGAACAGCTGTCCTTCGGGGCCGCGCTCGCAGACGCTGCCGGGGACCAGCCAGATGTTGAGGTCCCTGGCCAGCTGTTTGAGCTCTTTGACCCTTGGGCCGTCCAGGGGCTCGGCGGAAGCCTGGAGCATTTCCGTGCGTTGCTGGTCCGGGTCTTCGTCGCCGAAGAGGTGGAGCTCGGGGAAGACTACAAGCTTGCTGTGCGGCTGGGCTTCCAGTGCCGCTTTGACCTCCTCGGCGAAGGCCGAGACGGGTTCGCCGATGAGCCGCGGCCGGGCCTGGGCAGCGATGAGGGGAAGGATGCGTTGCATGAGTTTGTCTCCGCGTTGGGGTGTGATCCGGGTTATATTAGATCAGAATGAACCAATAAAGGAAAGGGGGCGGCTGTGAACCGTAAAGTAGCGGTTATGACCGATCAACTGGAGGACACTGTCGACTCCCCGCGTCTCGCCGCCGGCAGGATGCCCGGGATGGAGCGTCGCAGTGCCATGGACGCTGTGCGGATGCGGATCGGCATGGCGATTTCGCTGGGGCTTTTGAAGCCGGGCGAGCGGCTGCCGGACCAGGAGGACGTGGCCTTGGGTCTCTCAGTCAGCCCGATTACTGCGCGGCGCGCGTTGGCGAGCCTGGCCGAGCAGGGTGTGGTGGTTCGCCGGCGTGGGCGGGCCGGCGGAACGTTTGTTGCGGATGCGCCACCTACGGATGTCTTGGCATCACTTTCGGCGTCACCGGCGGAGTCCCAGGCGGTGAACCGGCTGGTGGACCGGCGGCTGCTGTTCGAGTGCGCGGTGACGCACTACGCCGCGGTCAACGCCACGGGTGAACAGCTGGACGAGCTGGAGCGGCTGACCCGGAACATGACCGAGGCCACCGACTGGTCCGTTTACCACCAGGCCGACGAGCGGTTCCACCAGCTGGTAGGGACGGCGTCAGGGATGGGCACCGCCGTCGAGGTTTATCACGAGACGCTTGCCGAGCTCTACGACTACTTCATCCCCTACCCCATCGAGAAGCTACACAAGTCCAACCATGACCACATCGCGCTCGTAGCAGCCCTACGGGCTGGTCGTGTTGAGGAGGCTGTGGAGGTCTCCCGGAAGCACGTCGACATCCTGCACCGTACGATGTTCATGGGGCTGGCGAAGGGCTGAGCTTCAGCGCAATGACTGCATGACTACGTGCTACCCCCGTGTTGCTTTTCCCGAAGCCAACCGACTCGGGGAAGCCGCATCGTCCGGAGGCGGTAGTCCAGTCGATGGCACTGATAGCGGGCTCGTTTTCCATGCACAGCGCACATTCCCGGCAGACCGGCGATGCATACCCCTTCTGCTACGGCGCTTAGCCTGTTTTGTCGGTTGTGTCGGTTAGGGTTCCGGCATGGAGATGAAAAAGGATGCCGAAGGGTGGAACCTGTGCAGCGCCCTCCCCGATTATGAGTGCCACCGTCGCACTCGGAACAAGGGCGGCAAGTACTGCAACACGCACGCCCTTCAAATGAACCGAGGTGAGGAGTTCAAACCCTTCAGAACGTGGGGCGTGGGCCACGGACTAACCTGCTCCGGGCCGAGGCGCAACGGGGAACCGTGCGACCGGTTGGTGACCCGGGTCGATCTTCACCCAGGGCCGCTCTGCAAAGGGCATGCGACGCAGCTTGAACGAGACGGCACGATGTGGCAGTTTCCACCTAAAGGGGACGAATGGAACGATTGCGCCGCCCTCGACTACAGCTGCGGACGTAAGGCAGTAACAAAAGGCTCACGGTTCTGCGGCACTCACTATAACCAGCACTACCGCGGGGAACTGACCCCCATCAAGCGGAAGGCGCCCAACGGCACAAGGTGCGTAGGCCCCGGCCCTGACGGCACAGAATGCGGACGGAAGGACATGCACCAGCATGATCCCATTCCGTTATGCAAGTCCCACACCGCGCAGTACAACGATACGGGCGCTATGCGAGTGATTGTCCCGCGCTACAAGCACGCTTCCTTGGTGAGGGACGCCGATGGCAACAAGCAATGCACGACGTGTCGACAATGGCTGCCCGTAGACAAATTCGGAAAAGGCGGCTCGGGGGGGCTGGCGTCCCGCTGCCTACAGTGCGCTAATGATGCCTCCCGTGCGCGGAAGTTTGGGATTACTCGGGAGACGTACGATGCCCTCCTATCCTTGCAAGGCGGCGTTTGTTGGTTATGTAAGCAGCTCCCGAACTTCGGCCGCAATTCGCTGAGCGTGGATCACGATCACAACTGCTGCGCCGACAAGTACAAAACATGCGGCGGCTGCATACGCGGGCTGCTCTGCGGATCGTGCAACCTCGCCCTCGGGCAGTTTGATCACAACCCTGAGCGGCTAGAAGCGGCCTTCAAATATCTGGTAGAAGGAGTGCCCCACATCCTGGCGTATTTGCAGTCAAGAGCGGATGTTGCAGCCTTACCGACACGCGATGGAGACACCAGGGATTTGCTGACCCCGTTTAGTTCGGGTGATGTCTGACAAATTTTTCCGATTGCGGCCGCAGGCGGCAGGCAGGATCGGACAGCGTTGGGTGCCGTGAGATGTGCCGGGGAACCTCGCTTCGATATTCGCGGACTGTGCGTGAATGATGTTCGGGAAGACCCGAATTTAGGGCAGCCAGCTGCGGCCAGCCCGGGGTAGGTTGCAAAAGGCACGCCCGGCCGAAGCCGGACGCGCCCTTCGGGCGGGTCATCTAATTCAGTCGATGAGCACCGGCTCCTTGTCACAGTCCGAGGCTTGAATGCCACCGGCACCCTTCCGGCCGCCACGGTGGTTCACCCAGTTAGCCACCGCCAGCAGCGCCACGAGTCCGAAGGTGCTCAGGAGCTGGGGACGGGAGTCCTCGCCGATGAAGCCCACCGTGAAGATGGCGGCGAGGATCAGCAGGCCAAGGGAACTGAGCCACGGGAAGCCGGGCATGCGCAGGGGAAGCTCCGTTCCGTCACGGTCGGCGCGGAGGCGCAGCGCGAGCTGGGCGAGCAGGGCGGAGGTCCACACCAGCAGACACGTCGAGCCCACGATGTTCAGCAGGACGCCCAGCACCATCTCCGGGAAGGCCAGCTCCAGCACCACCGTGACAACGCCAAAGGCAACGCTGGCCAGGACTGCAACTACCGGGACCCGCGCCTTGGATACCGAAGCGAGCCAACGCGGCGCTTCGCCCCGCTCCGCGAGGGAGAACGCCATCCGGGAAGCCCCGTAGAGGTTGGCGTTGAGCGCGGAGAGCAGTGCAGCCACGGCCACCAGGGTGATCGCGGTGGCCGCACCGGGCATGCGGGCGGAGTCCAGCACCGCGGCGAACGGGCTCTTCAGCCCCTCCGAACCGACGGGAACCACTGCCGCGATGACGAAGATGGCACCGATGTAGAAGACCAGGATGCGCCACAGCACCGTTCGGACTGCCTTCTTCACACTGCGGGCCGGCTCGGCGGTCTCGGCTGCCGCCACGGACACGATCTCGGTACCGCCGAACGCAAACGCCACCACAAACAGGGCCGTCGCAATCCCGCCGAAACCGCTCGGCGCGAACCCCTCCCCCATGAAGTTGGCCAGGCCCGGCGACTGCACGCCCGGAATCCAGCCGAACAGCAATGCGGCGCCCACCAGCAGGAATCCGACGATCGCGGCTACCTTGAGCAGGGCGAACCAGAACTCGAACTCGCCGAAGTTCTTCACGCTGGTCAGGTTCACGGCTGTGAGCACCATGATGAACACCAAGGCCATCAGCCACACCGGCAGGGCCGGGAAGATCGTGGCCAGCAAGCCTGCAGCACCGAGTGCCTCGGCGGCGATCACCACCACGAGCTGGATCCACCAGAGCCAGCCCACGGTTGCGCCGGCCACCGGCCCGTAGGCCTTGGCGGTGTAGACGGAGAAGGCGCCGCTGTCCGGGTTGGCGGCCGCCATCTCGCCGAGTGCCCACATCACCAGGATGATGAGCGTGCCGGCCACGAGGTAGGAGATCAGTACGGCCGGGCCGGCGGCCTGGATGCCGGCGCCGGAGCCGATGAACAGGCCGGCGCCGATGGCGCTGCCCAGGCCCATCATGGTGAGCTGCCGGGGTTTCAGGGCCGCGCCGAGGGGGCGGGCAGACGTCTTTGTCTGTTGTTCCATGGGGATTCCTCTGGTTGTGGGTGGAACGGATTGGGGAAAGGTCAGAAAGGTGTCAGGCCGCGTGGGCTGCCAGGAGCCGCATCACCCGGTCGTTGGAGGCGGTGTCGGCAACGGTGATCCGCACGCCGTCGCCCTGATAGGCCCGGACCAGGATGCCCGCGGCGTTGAAGGCGTCCACCAGCGCCGCCAGAAGCTGGTCGTCGGTGCGGATCCACAGGAAGTTGCCCTGGCTCGGCTGCAGCTTCCAGCCCTGTGCCTCCAGCTCCGCGCTCATCCGGGAGCGCTCCTGCTTCACAGCGGAGACCCGCGCTGCCATCTCCTCCCCCGCGTCCAGCGACGCGATGGCCGCCTTCTGCGCCAGCGCGCTCACGGCGAACGGCAGGGCGGTGCGGCGCAGACCTTCGGCGATGGCCGCCGTCGTAATGGCATACCCGACGCGCAGACCGGCGAGCCCGTAGGCCTTGGAGAAGGTGCGCAGGATGCAGACGTTCGGGTACCGGCGGTAGAGCGCCAGGGAGTCGGGGCCGCTGCCGGCGTCGGCGTACTCCACGTAGGCCTCGTCGATCACCACCAGGACGTCGGGGCGGACGGACTGCAGGAAGGCTTCGAGGCGGTCGTGGCTGATCGGCACGCCGGTGGGGTTGTTGGGCGTGCAGAGCAGGACGACTTTGGTGCGGTCTGTGACGGCGGCGGCCATGGCATCGAGGTCGTGGGCCTCCGCGTCGTCCAGCGGGACGCGGACCGGCCGGGCGCCTGCCAGCTCCACCAGGATGGGGTAGGCCTCGAAGGAGCGCCACGCGAAGACCACCTCGTCCCCGGCGTCGCACAGTCCGGTGATGATCTGCTGGAGGACGCCAACGCTGCCGGGCCCCACCGCTACCTCCGCGGCGGTGACGCCCAGGTGCCGGGCGAGCCGTTCGCGGAGTTCGACGGCGGCCATGTCCGGGTAGCGGTTCATCCTGGCCGCCGCTTCGGCCACCGCGGCGGTGGCTGCGGGCAGGGGCTCGTAGTGGCTTTCGTTGCTGGCGAGGGCGGCGATGTCCGCGCCGGCGCTGCGCCGGCCCGGGACGTAGGCAGGGAGTCCGGTGACGGCGCTGCGAAGGGTGGGCAACTTTTTTGCCGGCGGGGCCAGGAGTTGATCAGGGCTCATGAAGACCGATCATGGAAGTGACCCGGGCCACAATGCAAGGTACGCTTCCATGCTTGGGACTTCTGCTCAACTTCTAGTACCTCTGGTGAAAATATGACCATCGCGACCTCTCGCACCCTCGATTCGCTCGACGGCAGGATCATCCTTGCCCTGGACAAGGACCCCGAAGCGAGCGCCCTGGCACTCTCCCGGACACTCGGCGTCGCCCGCAACACCGTCCACGCCCGGCTGGCACGGCTGGAGCGCAGCGGCGCGCTCCGGTCCTTCAGCCGCAGGCTGGACCCCGCCGCGCTGGGATACGATCTGATGGCCTTCCTCTCGCTGTCCATCAGCCAGACCCGGACCGGATCGGTGGAGAACGGGCTCGCCGCGATCCCGGAGGTCATCGAGGTGCACGCCACCACCGGCGACGCGGACCTCATGGCCAAGGTGGTGGCCCGCGGCACCGCCGACCTTTACCGCATCACCAACGAGATCCTGGAGATCGAGGGGATCGAGCGGACCAGCACCGCCATCTCCATCCTGGAGCTCATGCCACCCCGGTACGACGGGCTCATCAGCCGGCTGTCGAAGGAGGAATCGCGCCCGGCGGACTAGATTTCCGCTGAGCAGCGTACCAACGCCTGGCCATACCGCAAGTGCGTCCGGGCCTGGGCCCACCGCATTACCAGCACCTTCCACCGGCAAAGCGATGGCCGTGTCCGCGCTCGACGGCGGTGCCAGCAGTTTCTTGTACCACGGAGAAACGGACAAGGCAGCCTTCGGATTCACCATTCAGGGCTACGAGCGAGGACCCTCAGCCCAACGGTACTTTGCTGGCCAATGCTTGCTGGTCATCGGCATTCGCTACCACGGGGATTTTCCTGTCACCGTCACGAGGTGCTTACCAATCTCATCGTCCAGCCGGGATGTGAGGTAGCTGAAGAAAGTGATCCACGAAGTTACCCCGGCTTTGTTCAGCGCTCCCGGCGTTGTCCCCTTATGAACGATTTCGCCGCGAATTTCGTGAACGAATTCGTTGACGTTGGCGAGGACCTTTGCGTTACTCATATTTCGCCAACGAATACCCCGAAGGCCATTAGCGAATCCAAAGGCCAGCTCCAACAGCTTTTCGGTGTTTTCCACATTGGGCGTGTTCAGCCTTCCTACATCGATGACAAGCGCCTGCCGGGATTCCGCTTGCCACGAGTTGCCAGCCAGGGCCCAAGGATTTTGAACCTTTGCGACTCTCTGCCTGAGAGTGTGCGGCAGCTTTGAATGGTCGTGAGCGATCTCCCCTAGGAGGAAGTCGAGTCCCTCCAGGGCTACTTGCTCGACGTAGTTTTCCCAGGCGGTGTGCAGGAGGACAACCATCGACCGCAACAAGGGCCCCGTGTCCCCTGGCGGCCGGCCTCTCGTTCCTTTTGGCGCCGGGTGGAGCGCGTCCAGATTTTGCACGTCCTGCATTAACGAGTCAAACGTCTCCGAGTATGCCTTTGAATTCCCCATGGGCTGATCCTATGTTGCTTCACGGCAAAGCCCAGCAGGGAGAATTTTATTTAGCTTAGCCTTCACTTAAGTTATGCAGACACCACTACAGCCGATTGTAGCGGCGGCATGATCTGGCGAGTAGTTGGGCTAAGAGTCGCAGATCTGGTCGTCGGCGCGCCAGCTGCTACCTTGCAGACCCTAGACTCCTAGCCATCTATTGACGCGAGTGGCTCGCCAGCACCGTCTGGTCCACTCCCGCCAATGACGAAAGCCAACGCCGGTCGGGCACTCAAGCAGGCGACATGTGACCTGCCGCTGAAATGCGGGTCGTTTAGATCAGCAGACAGGATCTCGAACTTACATGAAGCGCAGGTAGCCTCCCGGTGGGCGTTTTGTCACTTCTCCGCTCCCCTGCTGCCAAAAATCCCAACAGTAAATCCAGCTCTTGCCGATCAGTGAGCTGGGCCACAGGATTCCTGCATGACTACTCTCACTGTCTCGGGCCGTGTGGCAGAGGTCCTCAGCAGCTATGTCAGCGACGTCTTCGGCGTCATGGGCAACGGCAACGTCTACTTCCTGGACGCCGCGGAGCAGCAGGGCCTCCGCTTCACCGCGGTCCGGCATGAGGGCGCCGCCATTGCCGCTGCCGACGCCTACTACCGCGCCTCGGGACGGCTCGCCGCGGGCACCACCACCTACGGCCCCGGCTACACCAACGCGCTCACCGCCCTTGCCGAGGCGGTCCAGGCGCAGATCCCCGTCGTGCTGGTCACCGGGGATGCGCCCACCACCGGCGCCCGGCCCTGGGACGTGGATCAGGCCGCCATCGCCGCCGGCCTCGGCGCCGCCACCTTCACCGTTACCCGCGACGCCGCGGGCGCCGTCACCCGGCAGGCGGTGGAGTACGCACTCACCCGGCGTACCGCCGTCGTGCTTGCCATCCCCTACGACCTCGCCGCACTTGAGGCTGCGGACGAGGACCTTCCGGAACCGGCGGCTTTGGAAGTGACGGACGACGGCGGCACGGACCTTGCGCGGGTGGCCCGCCTTTTGGCAGGGGCACAGCGGCCGCTGATCCTTGCCGGCCGTGGTGCGCATCTGGCCGGCGCCGGCCCGGAACTCCGAGATCTCGCCGACCGGCTCGGCGCACTGACCGCCGGAACCGCCCTGGCGCTCAATCTCCTGAATGGCGAGGGATACCTGGGCGTCGCCGGCGGTTTCGGCACCGACAGCGCGGCCGGGCTCATGGGCGAGGCCGACGTGGTCCTGGTGGCCGGGGCGAGCCTGAGCCCGTTCACCATGCGGTTCGGGGACCTGCTCGGTCCGGACGCCACGGTCATCCAGATCGACACCGCTGTGGAGCCGACGAATCCGCGGGTTGATTTGTTTGTTTCCGCGGATGTGAAGGCTGCCGCTGCGCGGCTGTTGTCTCTGCTTGATAGTGGCGCTGCTGCTGGTGCGTGGCGTTCGGAGGCTGTCCGGCGCCTGGCTGTTGGGCCTGGCCATGCTACCGGCTCTGCTTCGACTGTGGACGGGCGGCTGGATCCGCGCGCCCTCGCCTCCGCGCTCGATGCCGTGCTGCCGGAGCGCCGCACGGTGGTCCAGGACGGCGGGCACTTCATCGGCTGGGCGCCCATGTACTGGAACATTCCGCGGCCGCAGGACCTGGTGATGGTGGGGACCGCGTTCCAGTCGATCGGGTTGGGGCTGGCGAGTGCCGTCGGAGCTGCCCGTGCGGTGGAGGACGGCCGCACCCTGGTGCTGGCTTCGGGCGACGGCGGCTTCCTGATGGGCCTGTCCGACCTAGAATCCCTGATCGGCGCCGCCCGCAGCGCGATTGTGGTGATCTACAACGACGCCGCGTACGGGGCCGAGATCCACCAGTACGGATCGCAGGGCCTGACCGAGAAGCCGATGCTGATCCCGGAGGTGGACTTCAGCGGCGTCGCACGGGCGTTGGGTGCCGAGTCTGCAGTGATCCGTTCTCTGTCCGACCTGTCCTCGCTACAGGACTGGATCGACGCCGGCGCCAACGGCACCTTCCTGGCGGACTGCCGGATCACGTCCTCAGTCCGCGCCCCGTGGATCACCGAGTGGATGGCGGTTTCCCAGGCTGCGAAGGCGGCTGTGGCTATTACATGACCTCGGCCCGCCATATCAACACCGCTGATTACCTTGTCGTCTTCTGGCCACCGCCAGAATTAGATAAGCAGGAGGGCTGCAATCTCTAGCATGGCAGTCTGCCTTGGAAGCCAGGCAACATCAGGATCCTCACGCGCGGCAACCGTGCCAATGCTGAGCAACGTTTTCGTGCATCTAACGCAGCTAATTGCCGGATCCCTCCACTGACGCGGCTACTCCTCCGATTCCTCTCTCGTAACTGTGATGCCGGCAGAAGCGTTACGGTTACTTTTAGAAACCTTCCAGAGGTCGCCGGAGTAGGTCCTTGCGTACCACGCTGCTAACCCGTGGTCGGTCAGCTGGAAATCGTGTTTAATTTCCCTTGGGTCGAGTGGAGCCTTCTCCTCTAGTGTGTCCAAAAACTCTCGGGGCATTGCTTTGCGCACGGTTAGCCCATTGGCCTTGCGAACAAACCATCGCTCCCCGTTGCCAGATTCAGATTCCACAAACCAACCGTGATTTCCCCTAGTTACCGGATAGGTTGACTTTGGGCGCCAAATCAAATCGTCGAAGTTCAGGTTTGCTTTTCGGCTGCGTAACTGTGCGACCGCCTCATCCGCGTAGGCTGGTACGGCGGTCAGGTCCTCCAGTTCCTCTTCTTCACTTGGAGATCCCTCAGCCATGGGCTGCGATGCCTGGCTATAATCGCGCGTTGCTGTTTGCTCTTCAACCTTCAGCAGCACACTTTGAACGTCCGCGAGCACTTGGTTGGTCTTCTCACCCAGATCACGACTAGCCTGAACGAGGGTCAGCAAGTCGTCAGTGTCCGCATTCTGGTTCAGAGCGATTATGAAAGTTAGGACGATGGCCGCAACGGCAATGAGAGTACCTAATACGACCGTCAGAGTCGTAGCGTCATAAAATATTGCGACCGCAGTCGCGACCCCTGCAAGGATGCCGATTAGCAACAGAATTACGGGGAACGACTTGGGTGTTCGCTTACTGTTCGTCACTAGCTGAGAGTAGACCATTCAAGCGTTTTTTACGCATTCAGGCCCTCACAGGGCTTGCCTTTGGGGATCATTCCGTCAAAACCAACTTTTTAGAATAGATGCTTCTCCGTTGATCCGCTGATAAACAGCCCGGAGTCGATTGACGACTGTCCCGATGAAAGAGACTAGCCTTGCAAAGTGGGAAACGAAATGTCGTTTCCTGGCTAAGCTGGCAGCGAAGAAAACCCAACAGGGCAGACAACCCGAAGATTTAGTCAGCGTTCCTACTTCCGACCCCAATCCCACGGTGGAAAGGGCTTCTAGCCGTGCTACTGAAGCCTCGGATGCTGAGCTACGTTCGTCCCTCACAACCGCCGCTGCCGGAACATCGGGAATGACGCCCGCACCCGCTCGACGATCTCCAGGGAAACCTCCACGGCCCGCAGATATGACCCATCAGCCGGAGGAGACCGCCGAGCCCTCACGCCTTGGTGCCGGCAGGATCACCGGGATGGAACGGCGCAGCGCCATGGACGCGGTGCGGATGCGGATCGGCATGGCGATTTCCCTGGGGCTTCTGAAGCCCGGCGAACGGCTGCCGGACCAGGTAGACGTGGCCCTTGGCCTCTCGGTCAGTCCCATTACTGCCCGCCGCGCCCTGGCGAGCCTGGCGGAGCAAGGTGTTGTGGTGCGGCGCCGTGGACGGGCCGGCGGGACGTTCGTGGCGGACGCGCCGCCGTTGGACGTTCTCGCGGAACTCTCTGCTTCCCCGGCCGAGTCCCAGGCGGCGAACCGGCTGGTGGACCGGCGGCTCCTGTTCGAATGCGCCGTGACCCCCTACGCGGCAGTCAATGCCACCACAGAGCAGCTGGACGAGATGGAGCGGCTGACTAAAGAGATGGCCGGGGCGGGCGACTGGTCCTACTACCACCGGATGGACGAGCAGTTCCATCAACTGGTGGGTACGGCATCCTGCCTGGACACCGCCGTCGAGGTCTACCACCAGACCCTCGCCGAGCTGTACGACTACTTCATCCCCTACCCCATCGAGAAGCTGCACAAATCGAACCTCGACCACATTGAACTGGTGGCATCCGTGCGCGCCGGCCAGGTTGAAGAGGCCGTGGAGATATCCCGAAAGCACGTGGACATCCTGCACCGGACCATGTTCATGGGGCTCGCCAAGGACCAAACCTAAGCCCCCGCCGTCGCGCCCCACCGTCCGGCAACTGCCTCCCCGGGAACAGCCAAGCCCTACCGCGCAGGCTACGTCTCTTGCGGCCGGTTTACCGTCCCCGCGGTGTCACCACCATCGATGACGAATTCGGCCCCGGTAACGAACGACGATTCGTTGGATGCCAGGTACAACACCAGGTCGGCCACTTCCCCGGGATGGCCTATCCGTCCCAGCGCCACATGGCTCATGTCGGACTCGATGTCAGCGGTCATCGGGGTGGCGATGACTCCAGGATGAACGGAATTGACCCTGATGCCTTGCGGTCCCAAGTCCAGCGCAGCACTCTTGGTGAGGCCACGCACCCCAAACTTCGACGCCGTGTATCCGGGGATCTGCTCATAGCCGCGCATGCCGGCAATCGAGGAAATGTTGATGATCGACCCGCCCCTGGCCTTCTTCATAGCGGGGATTGCAGCCTTGATGCCCAGGAATGTGCCGGTCAGGTTCACCCCGATGACAGCATTCCACTGCTCCAGCGTGTAGTTCTCGATGGAGGCAAAGTTCACGATGCCGGCGTTGTTCACCAGGATGTTGAGGCCCCCGAACGTTTCGACGGCGGCGCCCACCGCTGCCTCCCAGTCCTGCGGACTGGTCACATCGAGGTGGACGTAGAGCGCTCCGGAGCCTATCCGCTCCGCGGTCTCCTTTCCCTCCTGGTCCAGGACGTCCCCAATCACCACGCGCGCCCCCTCGCCATGCAGCCGTGCTGCGACAGCAGCTCCAATCCCCCGCGCTCCCCCGGTGACGAGTGCTACTTTGTCGATGACCCGTTCCATGGGCGCTCCTTCGATAATGCTCCGGACAGAGACATGACTGGGGAAACAGCTCCGTTCCGCCACCTGTCATGGTTCCATCGGACGTCCGCGCCGTCCTTGGGGGTAGAGTCCAAGGTCCCCGGAGCTGCCCCCGGTGCGGTTTAGGATCACTTCATGAGGATTGCCGTTGCAGGGGGAACCGGTACCGTAGGCCGCCACGTCGTGGCCATCGCCAGGGAGCGCGGGCACGAGGTGATCAGCCTCAGCCGCGCGGAAGGAGTGGATCTGGTCAACGGGCGCGGCCTGGACCAGGCGCTCCAGAATGTGGAAACGGTCATTGATGTCACCGGCATCCAGACCCTGTCCACCAAGAAAGCCGTGGGCTACTTCACCAACGCCACGCAGAACCTGCTGGCGGCGGAGACAAAGGCCGGTGTGAAGCACCATGTGGCGCTGTCCATCGTGGGCATCGACAACGCCAAGTCCGGGCTGTACGCCGGCAAGCTGGCGCAGGAGGACGAAGTCCGGCACGGCGGCATCCCCTGGAGCATCCTCCGGTCCACCCAGTTCCACGAATTCGTGCCAATGTCCATCAAGACCGCCACTCTGGGGCCGATGGTGGTCGTGCCCCAGATGCGCACCCAACCGGTCGCGGCAGAAGAGGTGGCCGCTGCCCTGGTCGACGCGGCCGAGGCAGGTCCACGGGGACGACTCCCGGACCTCGGCGGACCGCAGGCTGAACACCTCAAGGATCTGGTCGCGGCCTATCTGGCCAGAACGCAGCAGAAAAAACGGCTCGTCCAGCTTCGCCTCCCCGGCCCCATGGGCAAGGCAATGCGCAACGGTGACCTGATCCCGGCGCCGGGCTCCGCCGTCGGACGCCAGAACTTCCGGGAGTGGCTCGAAGCCACAAGACCGGCATAGGAGCCAGCCCACTCAGGGCCTTCCCCGCCGGCGGCGCCACGGACAGCTCAGCAAACGCAGCTCCAGCGCAGACAAAGTCCAGGTTGTAGCCTCCCGGCTCCGCCAACAACGTCACGCCAGTGGTGCTATTCGCCATGTTCGTGCCGCGCAGCTCGCCCCGTTCCGCCGGATGGAGCAACGGGGCCGACCATTCCGACAGGTCCTCAAGTTCCGAGAGCCTGGGGTCCGGATTGGGCGAATCCTGACGCCGGTGGCGGACAGTTTTCCGATGCGGGAGATGGCGCTGATGGTGACGGGCCCGCCGTCGTGCCTAAAAAACCGGTCCAGCACCGAACCGCCCTTGAATTCGGAGGCCTCCGGGACGCCGTCGTGCCGCACGATGGTGAGCTTGGATCCATGGACTCCCGCGCACGCACCGGTGACCATGTTGTCCTCGAAGGAGCGTTGCTGTGGCGTTGCGGTGGCGGTCGGTGACGGCCCACGTTCGTCCGGGCCCGTGTATTCACACCCGGCAAGCACCACCACCGCGACAATCCATGCGAGAACGGCGCCCCGGCGCCGGCCCGGCTTTCCCCCAAAAGCTGACATGGCCCGAGTCTGCGGCCTGGAACTCTCTCAGTCCCGGCGTGCGCTTCACCACTTCTCCCTCACCTTCGGAATAGCGCGGCAGGTACGCACAGTTGTGCCAGTCATGAAGGCAATCACTTACAGCGAATACGGAAACCCTGACGTCCTCGAGTACGGCGACCAGCCGATGCCGAAGGTGGGTCCCGGGATGGTCCTGGTCAAGGTCAAGGCAGCCTCGGTGAACCCGGTGGACTGGAAGATCATGTCCGGCGGCCTGGACGCGGCCATGGACCTGCAGTTCCCCGCCATTCCCGGCTGGGACGTGGCAGGCGTGGTGGAGTCGGTGGGCATCGACTCCCGGCAGTTCCAACCCGGCGATGAGGTTATCGCCTATGGCCGCAAGGACTACGTGCACGGGGGCAGCTTCGCCGAATACATCGCGCTGCCTGAGCGGGTCCTGGCGAAGAAGCCCGCGGCGCTTGATTGGAACGAATCGGCCGGACTGCCGCTGGCCGGCCTCACCGCCTACCAGGTGCTCAACCGGCTGGGCCTGAAGGCCGGCGAAACGGTCCTGATCCATGGTGGATCCGGCGGCGTGGGCTCCCTGGGCATCCAGATCGCCGTGGCCATGGGCGCCAGCGTAATCGCCACCGCCTCGGAGAAGAACCACGAGTTCCTGCGCTCCCTCGGCGCCGAGCCGGTGGCCTACGGTGACGGTCTCGCGGACCGCGTGCGCGCCCTGCGCCCCAACGGTGTTGAGGTGGTGGCCGACTTCGTGGGCGGCAACCTCGAGGCCACCCTGGCGGTCCTGGCCGAGAACGGACGCCACGCCTCCATTGCCGACAGCGACGTGGAAGAGCACGGCGGCCAGTGGATGTGGGTCACCCCCGTGGGCCCGGACCTGCAGGTACTCGCCGACATGGCGGATGACGGCAAGCTCCGCGTGGAGGTCGCCGAGGTGTTCCCGCTGGCCAAGGCCGCCGACGCGTTCCGGTCCAACATGGAAGGCCACACCCGCGGCAAGATCGTGCTGTCCGTCAACCAGGACTCCTAACCGCGGTCATTGTCTGACGAAGGCTCCGTCCCTCTGGGACGGAGCCTTCGCTGTACACGCAACGTTCGTGAGAGGCTGGGAAAAACTCACATTGGGGGACACTGTGGACATTGCGTCAATTCTCATCAGCGCGGCCGTGTTTGTTGTGCCGATCGCCGTCGGCGCCACGCTCTTGTACTGGATCATCCGGCTGGGCGTAAAGCACGGCCTTCGCTCGTTCTACGCCGAACGCACCATTCCGACGGACGGCGTAGCGCCCGCCCCCGCGGATCAGGCCTGATCCGGCCCGGCCTTCCGCCTGCGCCGCAGCACCACCACCAGGACCGCGGCACCCGCCAGCATCATCCCGCCCGCCCCGGCGGCCACCGCCGGAAGCGCCACATCAAACGAGGCCTGCGCGACGGCGTCACCGGACCCACCGGCGTCAGGCGCCGCGGCAGCCTCTTCCCCACCCGGGGCAGGCGGCGCAGCAGACGCAACCGGCCCGGCGTCGAGCACTGTCAATGACCTGGCGTGCCGGTTCACCACCACCACGGACCCATCCGCCCGTTGCGCGAGGCGGCCCGGATCGTCGCCCACCGGGATGGTCTCGGCAGCCACGCCGGCACGGATCACCGAGACCGAATCGCCCAGGCTGTTGGTCACGTACACCGTCCCGTCGGCGGCGGCCAGGACCTCCTGCGGCGCCTCGCCCACCGGGATCCGGCGGGCCACCGCGGTGCCGCCGGGCTCGATCACCGCCACGTCGTTGGTCTTGATGTTGGCCACGTAGACGGTCCCATCCGGGGCCACCGCAATCCCGTGCGGGTGGCCCTGCACCCCCACGTCCACGGTGTGTGACGGCCATGCCGCCCCGGCCGGAATCACGGTGACGGTGCCCGCGAGCTCGTTGGCGGCGTAGGCCGTCCCGTCCCTGCCCACGGCAAGCCGCACCGGGTACTGGCCGGCCTGGACGGTCCGGGTCACCCACGCCTCGCCCTGCTTCACTACGGACACCGAATTTTCGTCCGGATTGACCACATACAGGGACCCGTCCGGCCCCACCGTGAGCCAGTGCGTGCCGCTGGGCGCCTTCATCACCAGGGACACTTCGTCGGCGCCCGGCGCCACCATCCCCACCCCTGACTGCGCGCCGTCACTCTGCGCCACATACAGGGTCCCGTCCGGGGTCACCGCCACGGAGGTGGGAAAGTGCCCGGGGGTGATGCGGCCTGACGGCGTGGTCTCCCCCGGTTTGTACACCAGGACGCTGCCGTCGTAACCGTAGTCGCTGACATACAGGGTGCCGTCCGGGCCGGCGGCAACACCCAGCGGCTGGCCGGGCACGTCCACCGTGCGCGGGTCGGCAGCTGACGCCGGGGGGGCCACCGCGGCGGCAGCCAGCACGACGGCGGCGCCCGCCAGCAGTGCCCGCCGGGCAGCCGGCAGCAACGGGACAAACGGACGCGGCGTGGTCGCCATAAGAATTCCCCCAAAGAATCGTGCCGATCCCCCTCGGCAATGCTCCGATCCTACCCGCGCCCCCGGAGCGCCCCGCCGGCCAACCTTAGACTGGGACCCATGACCCTGACCCTCACCAACGTCCGTCCCTGGGGCGGGGACGCCGCTGACGTCACGCTCGACGGCGGGGCGATCACCGCCGTCGTACCCGCCGCCGTGAACGGGGCTGCTTCAGCCCGGGCCGCTTCAAAGACAGCCGATTCAGCCGCCGCCGTGGTGGACGGCCGTGGCCGCATCCTGCTGCCGTCCTTCTCCGACGTGCACGTCCACCTCGACTCCACCCGGCTGGGCCTGCCGTTCCGCCCGCACACCGGAAGCCCCGGCGTGTGGAACATGATGCTGAACGACCGCAACAACTGGCGGAACGCCGAAGCCTCCATCACCGAGCGGGCCACCCATACGCTGGGGGCGATGATCGCGCGCGGCACCACCCGGGTGCGCAGCTACGCGCAGGTGGATGCCGACGCCGGGCTGGAGCGTTTCGAGGCCGTCCTCGCCGCCCGCGAAACGCACCGGGACAGGGCAGACGTGGCAGTGATCGCATTCCCGCAGGCCGGCCTGCTCCGCGAGCCGGGCAGCACGGAGGTCCTGGAGGAGGCGCTCAAACTGGGTGCCGATGTGGTAGGCGGCATCGACCCCTGCGCCCTGGACCGCGACCCCGTGAAACACCTGGACATCGTCTTCGGCCTGGCCCAAAAGTATGGCCTGCCGGTGGACATCCACCTGCACGAGCCGGGCCAGCTGGGCCTGTTCAGCATGGAACTGATCCTGGAACGTACCCGGGCTCTGGGCATGCATGGCCTGGTCACCATCTCCCACGCCTTTGCCCTCGGCGACCTGCCGGACAGCCAGCTGGACACCCTTCTCGCGGACATGGCCGCACTGGACGTCTCCGTGGCCACCGTTGCACCAGCAAGGCCACTGCCGCTGGAGAAGCTCACCGCCGCCGGCATCCGGGTGGGCCTGGGCGAGGACGGCCAGCGCGACTACTGGTCCCCCTACGGTAATGCGGACATGCTGGACCGCACCTGGCAGCTGGCGTTCACCAACAAGTTCCGGGCCGACGAACTGATCGAACACTGTGCCGCCGTGGCCACCCTGGGCGGGGCCAGCGTCATCGACCCTGCGGCGCAGCGGCTCACGTCAACGGCGGACCGTCCGGGCCTGGCGGTGGGCGATCCCGCGGAGCTGGTCCTGCTGGAGGGCGATTCCGTGACCGCCGCCGTGATGGACAAGCTCCCCGGCCGCATGGTGATCCACCGCGGACACGTGGTGGCGGACGGGCTGCAGCTGGCGTAAACCCCGGCCAGGGACAGGCCCCAAAGTAGGGCACTTCTCCCCTGTCCGCAGGCCGTCGCGGGGTTTACCGTGATCCGCACCAGCATCCACCGCCGTCGAGGAGCCATCATGGCCGGGTTTGTGCAGATCATCGAATTCACGTCCTCCCGCATCAAGGAGATCGAGGAACTGGGCCGCCCCTCCCGGACCGAGGGAAGCACGCCGCCCACGTTCCGCCGCATCATCGCCACGGCGGACCGGGACCACCCGGGGCACTACTTCACGGTGGTGGACTTCGATTCCTTCGACTCGGCCATGGAAAACTCCGGCCGGCCGGAAACCTCGGAGTTCGCCGCCCGGATGGCCGAACTCTGCGACGGGCCCGTGATCTTCCACAACCTGGATGTCCTGTGGGAGGACACCGGGCAGGGCACGGACAACGCCTAGCAGCAGGACATGGCTCCCTTGACCCCGGATCCGGACGGCGGCACCGCGGGCCGGGGCAGGCGGTGGTGTCCGGCGCGGCGAACCCAGGGCTGCGCATGTATGTGGACCTGACAGTGGTGGCAAGGTGGTGGGTGCCGCGGACGCCACCACCCGGCTGCACGACGGCCAGACCGTCACCGTGGACGGGGCCGCCGGAACCGTGCAGTGGTGAAGGCCAGGACAGGATTCGCTCAAGATTGAAGCAATAAATCCGCTGAGTGGACAAAAGCCCTTCCGATTGACGGGAAAGCGTTCCTAAGGTGTTCACAGGCTCGACCAGGGGGGAATGATGCCAGCTACCGACAGCTTTGACACCACCACCGTTGACGGAACCCGGACCAGCGCCCGCGCCCGGCAAAAGGCTCCGGCGGCACCCCACCGGCCCGTCCCCGCTCCCCCGCGCACGCGGCCCACGCCGGCCCCAAGGGTCAGCGGCCGCGAGCGCGAAGTCCAGCAACTGATCTACGATCTGGCCCTCCTCGCAGCCAGGCAGTGTCCGCAGTAATCCGTCCGGCGCCGGCAGGCCGCCATCCCTGAGCTTCACCCACAAGCCCCGGGCCGTTCGGCCCTAGCGGGTGCGGGCCTGCCCGGACCACGCTGGAACGGGTGGACGCGAAAGCACCTTCCGCGTGCCGTGGGCCGGGCCGCCTGCCGGAGGACGGTTCACGGTAACGCACAGCACCGGCCTCCCCACCCCTGGACAGTAAGGGGGCACCGTCATGACCTATGTCATGGAGCTGGGCGACGTGCGCCGGGGCGATACTGCCGCGGCGGGAGGCAAGGCCGTGGGCCTCGGCGGCCTCATCCAGGCAGGACTGCCGGTCCCGCCCGGGGTGGTCCTCACTACTGCCGCGTACGCGGACTTCGTCGCCGGGAACAACCTTGGGGCACTCATCCAGGAGTTGGCCGCGTTGCCGCCTGATGCTTCGCCGGAGGACTATGACCACGCGTCCGCGCTGATCAGGACCCTCTTCAGCAAAGGCGCCATGCCTGCAGCCATCCAGGCCGAACTCGCATCCGCCTATGAAGGCCTTGGCGGCGGGGACACCGCCGTCTCGGTCCGCTCCTCCGCCACCGCCGAGGACCTCGCCTCCGCCAGCTTCGCCGGGCAGCAGGACAGCTACCTCAACGTCCGCGGTGCGGACGCCCTGGCCAGGGCAGTCATCGACTGCTGGGCTTCGCTGTGGACGGCGCGCGCCATGGCCTACCGGTCCCGCGAAGGCGTGCCGCCCGCCCAGGTGCGCCTCGCCGTCGTGATCCAGCAGATGGTGGCGGCCGACTCCGCCGGCGTGATGTTCACTGCCAACCCTGCCAACGGCCGCCGCGACCAGACGGTAATCAGCGCCGCGTGGGGCCTGGGCGAGGCCGTGGTCAGCGGGCAAGTGACCACCGATGACCTGACCGTGGACACCTATACGGGCAAGGTCATCACACGGCAGACCGCCGACAAGGAAGTCATGACCGTACCCGTGGAGAACGGAACGGCCAAGGAACAGGTGGCGGACGCCCGCCGTCGTGCGCCGGTCCTGGACGATGCCGCGGCGGCTGAACTCGCCGCCTTCGGCCGGCGGGCGGCGGAGCATTCCGGGGCGCCGCAGGACATCGAGTGGGCGCGGGTGGGCGGCACGTTCTTCCTGCTCCAGTCCCGCCCCATCACCGCGTTGCCGGAGCCTGCGGCGGACGTGCCCACGGACTGGACTGTCCCCTACCCCAAGGGTCTCTATTTCCGGGCGAGCATCGTGGAGCAGATGCCGGAGCCGCTGTCCCCGCTCTTTGCGGACCTCATCGACGGCTCGGTGTCCCGCTCGCTGTCCGCCCTGATGAACCAGGCGCTGGGCCCGGGGTCCCTCCGCGAGGGCGACGTCCGCTTCCCTACCGTCAACGGCTACGCCTATTACTACTACCGCACGTGGCCCATGCTGCGGATGACGGGCAGGACGGTACCGGCCATGCGGGCGCTGTTCAGCGGCAAGGCGCACATGGGCATCGCCGGCTGGCGCGAGCACTCCCATCCCCGCTACGAACGCATCATCAAGGAGTGGTCCGCGCAGCCGCCGGCCGGGCTGTCCGGGGCGGAGCTGCTGGCCGGTGCGCAGGCGCTCCTGGACGCCGGGACCGTCTACTACACCGCTGTGCAGTCCATCATTCCGCTGGCCGACATGGGCGAACTCTTCTTCCGGGCCTGCTACAAGGCCGTCCGGCGCGACGGCGATCCACCGGCCCAGGACTTCCTGCTGGGTTTCGACAGCGAGCCCATCCGGGCGGAAAAGTCCCTGTACGACCTCGCCGGCTGGGCACGCAGCGACCCGTCGCTGGTGGCGGCTTTGCTGGAACGGCCGACGCCGGAACTCGCCGGGTGCCTGCGGACAGGTTCCGCGCCGGCCGGGGTGGAGGACGTCTTGTGGCAGGAATGGCGGTTCACCTTCCAGGAACATCTGAACCTCTACGGGCACGCGGTCTACAACCTGGACTTCGCCACCCCGGTGCCGGCGGACAATCCGTCCGCGCAGCTGGAAACGGTGAAGTTCTACCTGCGCGGGCAGGGCACCGATCCACATGAGCGGCAGCGGCTGCTGACCGGGCGCCGGGAGAAGCTGACCCTGGACGTTTCGGGCCGGCTGGGACCGCGGCGCCGGGCCCTGTTCCTCCGGGTGCTGAAGTGGGCGCAGGAGACGGCACCGGTACGCGAGGACGCCCTGGCCGACGTCGGACTGGCCTGGCCGCTGCTCCGGCGCCTGCTGCTGGAACTCGGGCGGCGGCTGGTGGCCACGGGTGTCATCGCCGCGCCGGAGGACGTGTTCTGGCTGCGTTCTGCCGAGCTGCAGGGGGCGGTGGAGTTTGGACTGGCGGAGGCGGATGCGGGTGTGGCTCTTGCCGGGGCGGCCCGGCCGGTCCGCGCCGCGGCCGTCGAGGAACGCAGGATGCTGTGGCGCGGCCAGGCGAAGGCTGCCGCCCCGCAGATGCTGCCGCAAAGGGCATGGATGGAGAAGGCGCTGGGGTCGGTGATGCCGGCGGGCCCGCAGCACCAGTCCGGCGACGTGATCAAGGGCGCGGGTGCCAGTTCGGGCCGGGTGACGGCGACGGCCCGTGTGCTGCGGGGCCCGGAAGACTTCGGCCTGATGCAGCCCGGCGAGGTGCTGGTGGCCCGCATGACCACCCCCGCCTGGACTCCGTTGTTCACCATGGCTTCGGCGGTGGTGACCGATGTGGGCGGCCCGCTGAGCCACAGCTCCATCGTGGCCCGTGAATACGGCATCCCGGCCGTCCTGGGTACCGGCGTGGCCACGCAGCGGCTGGCCGGCGGGCGGAAGGTGAGCGTTGACGGCGACGCGGGCAAAGTCACCATCCTGTGATGCCGTGGCGCGGTACGGCGCCCGGGCGCGGGACGCCGTCGTCCTCGTTCTCCCCTTCGCTTGGGTGAGCCGCGCCCTCCCCTCTCTTGGGTGAGCCGGCCCCGGTACCGTGGCTGGCATGAGCACCCACGGCACCCCGGCCCAGATCGGCGACCTTCCTCCGCTCGGCCGGCCTGCCAACAGGGCTCTGCTTCAAGCAGACTTCACTACTCTCAGCACGATCGCCAACCACTCGCGCCAGGAGCTGCTCGCCCTGCACGGCGTTGGGCCCCGCGCCATCAGGCTCCTCGAAGCGGCCCTTGCGGAGCGTGGGCTCGGCTTTACCGATCCGTCCTAGGTGTAATTCCCACTGAGGTTGTGAACGCGGCTGATGGGGGTTGTGCCGCCG
>NZ_JABFMW010000022.1 GCF_013359725.1 Pseudarthrobacter sp. C4D7
CACCCTCCACCACCACCCCAACACCACCGCTGATTCCCATGAACACATCATCCACGGACCCACTGACATTCAGTCCCAGAGGTGTCCCTCAAGGAACGGGGCAGCCACTCTGCGGTCCGGCAGGGCAGCGGCTGAGGGCCATGGCTGAGGGAGGCTGCGCCGGGTGGTCAGCCAACGAGCTCGGCGTCGGCACGCACGGCCGGACGGCGTGCCGCTTTGGTGCCGAGGGCGAGCATCAGCGCGGCGCCCAGCAGCGCCGGCGCAGCAAATGCCATGGCAGCCACCGGAACCCCGCCGCCGAGGCCCACAAGCACTGCGCCGTAGGTGGGCCCCGCGATGGCACCAAGCCGTCCCACGGCAAGGGCCCAGCCCAAGCCCGTGGCACGTGTGGCAGCAGGGTAGAACTGTGCGATGTAGTCGTTGATCATGTTCTGTGTCCCAAGGCCGCCAAAACCCGCTATCGCGGCAAATACGGTCAGGAGCACTGCCGGCGGGTTGGCTGCCATCAGTATCAGGGCCGCCGCCGCGCTGATGAAGCCCACGATGACCAGGGGCCGCGGCCCAAACTTCTGGCTGGCAAAGGACGCCAGGACTGTTCCAACGACGGCCCCCACCGAGTAGGCGAGCAGGAATGACACCGAGGAGCCCACGCCAAAACCCGCCGTGCGCATGATCTGCGGCAGCCAGGTGCTTACGCCGAAAATTGTCAGCAGGCTCAGCATGGTGATGGCCCACAGCAGGAGGGTGGGCCGGACCGAGCCGGGCGCAAAGAGGGCGCGCGTGGGGGAGATACGGGCGGACGACGGCGGCGCCTCAGGTGTGGACGGCAGGCCGTACGCGGATTCCACGGCCTGCGCCTCGGCAGCGCGGAGGCGTGCCCGAAGGAACGACGGCGACTCCGGCAGCAAAAACCACGCTGCCGGGACCAGAAGCAGCCCCGCGGCGCCGATGGCATAGACAGGCCTGAAGCTGCTGTTTTCCAGCAGGGCCAGGGAACTCAGGGACGCCACGACCGTTCCGACGGCGGGCCCTGTCAGCACTGCGCCCAGCACCAGGGACTTCTTTCCGGGCGGAGCGAACTCGTTGGTGAGGGCAACCGCCGTCGGAAGCAAACCTCCGACGCCAAAGCAGGCAACGAAACGGAACACCGAAAACAGTTCCCAGCTCGGTGCGGCCGCGCACGCGAGCATGGCGAGTGAAAAGAGGCCCAGCGCACCGACGAAGATGCGGCGGCGTCCCAGCCGGTCCGTCAAGGTGCCGACGATGAGGGAGCCGAGCAACATCCCCACCAGCGCAATCGACCCCACGGCGCCGGCAGCGGCTGGTGTCACATTGAATGGCGGGTGTCCGATCAGTCCGGGCAGGGTGGCGCCGTAGACGTAGAGGTCGTAACCATCAGCGAGCAGGCCAAGCCAGCACAGCACGAAGATCAGGACCAGGGATTTTCTGGGAGTATTGGAGTTCATCGTTGATTCCAATCGGTAAGGGCGCCAGGCACGCCCTGGCGGATCGCCCTTCAGCCTGCCCGTATGCATCCGCCGCCGAAATCGTACTTTTCACTGAGTGAAACTGCACTTCATGCCGCGCTGACCTACAGGCCACGCTGGAGGAGAACCGGTTAGACCCTGGAGGCGCCGTGGCAGGAGCGGGACGAGGGGCCCCGAAGGATCCGGACCTTCCGGGCCAACCCGTGTTGGTGCGCGCCCTCACGCTGCTGGGCCAGTTCAGCGAACAGCGCCGTGCCCTGAATTTGTCCGAAATGTCCCGCCTGTCAGGGCTGGCCCCTGCCACCGCGCTCCGGCTGTTGAGGCACTTGACCGAGTGGGGTGCGCTGGAACGCCTGGAGGACGGCCGGTATGTGGTGGGGGTGCGCCTGTGGGAAATCGCCTCGCTGTCGCCCCGCGGCCACGGGGTGCGGGAGATAGCGCTCCCTTACCTTGAGGACCTTTATGAAGTCACGCGGCATCACGTGCTGCTTTCCGTCCGGGAAGGGCGGGAAGCGGTCCTGATTGACAGGCTTTCATCCCGCACCGCCACTGAGGTGGCCTACCGCGTAGGAGGCCGCATGCCATTGCGGACCACCGCCGTCGGCCAAGTTCTGCTGGCCTATGGGGGCGCTGAACTGCAGGACGAACTGCTCGCTGGCGGCGACGGGCCGGGGCCGGCACCAGGGCCGGGTGGTGCGGACAGCGCGGGACTCCGCGCTGTCCTGGCGGACGTGAAGCAAGCAGGGGTCGCTGTGGTCCGCAGGACCCATCCTTCCCGCACCGTCTCCGTTGCAGCCCCCATCCATGGAGCCGGCGGCGGTGTTGTGGCCGCGTTGTCCATCGTTGTTCCGGATGAGGAAGTTCCGGCGCATGAGTTGGTGCCACTGGTCAGGGCCGCGGCCCGCGCCATCTCCCGGAACCTGGGCCACCGGGCTAAAGCCAGCGGCGCGTGGCGGCATGTCCAGCCGCAGGATTCCAGCGCCAGCCAAGGTGATTGACGCGAACCATGCTCCGCATCACAAGGTCTCCGCCGCGGCCCCGTGGCGGTACTTCACTCTGACAGTGTGACCCCCTACAGTGAAACTACTAAGCATGCTGTCTATTCTGGAGGGTGAACCGGATGCAAAAAGTTTCTGCGCTGGGAGTCATGGCTGCGGCGATGCTGGCGTTGGCCGGCTGCTCGGGAGATGGCGGCGGCGGGACGGCCAGCCCGTCCAGTTCAGCGACCGCTTCGGCTTCGGCCAGCCAGACTGCGGACGCCACCGTATATTCGGAGGATCAGCTCCGCGACCTCATCTCCGGGATGAAGGACGCCGACGGTAACGAGCTCAAGCTGTACTCCAAGGAGCAGGTTGACCAGGGCGGAAGCATTGCCAGCCTGCTGATGGGCGCGGCAACCGTGGACCCCAAGGACTGCAAGGACATCGCCACCGCCGGGCTGTTGGACAAGGTGGAGAATGGTGACGTTGCCGTGGCGCTGTCCGAGGGCAGCCAGCCGCGCAGCCTGTCTGCCCAGTCCGGCAGCGACGGCCCCGACGCCGTCAAGACCCTGAGCGACATCAGCGCCAAGATGGACCAGTGTGCCACCTTCTCGGTCTCCGCGCTGGGGCAGGGCTATGACGTGACCAGCAAGGAACTCACGGCGGACACGAACGCGGACAAGACCTTTGCCACCGTCAGCACCCGCAGCGGGGACAGCCGGCAGGAGCTGATGCAGGTTTCCGCCGCCCAGGGACGCCTGCTGGTGGTGGCCACCAAGAGCGGCACCGACCTGGGTGACGCGGACCAGAAGGAACTTGAGGACCTTATCAACGACGTGTTGAAGAAGGCCGACGGCGGGGCCGCAACGTCCAGCCCGTCCGCCACCGGTTCTTCCGGTTCGACGGGCACGTCCGCACCCGGCGGCTCTGCTTCACCTTCGGCGTCGGCCACTTCATCGGCGACCATGTCCACGGGCGGTGGCGCCTCGTCGTCGGCCTCTCCGACTGCCTCGCGCTAACGCCAGTAGGTTCGCAAAAGCAGGAGCGGGCGGGGACCTTGTGTCCCCGCCCGCTCCTGCTGTTGTGAGTGGCCTGCGCTGCTCAACCTGTTTGTTTCAGAGCGATCCGTGACTCTAGCTCCGCCGCCACCTCGTCCGCAGGGGGAGACGCGTCGATCCGCAAAAAGCCCGCGTACTCGGGGAGTTCCCGGTACCCGGCGTGGAACGCGGCCAGGTCCTCGAGGCTTTCCGAGTCCGTACCCCGCGCGATGATCCGCTGGTGCGCGCAGACGGGCTCTAGGTCCAGGTGGTAAACGGCGTCCGGCTGCGGCAGCCGGGCCAACAGCCAGGGGAGGAACCGTCCCCGGGGCAGTCCTTTTGCGTGCCGCAGGGCCAGCTGGCAGTGAAGGTGGCGGTCCATCACCACCAGGCCGTCAAAGCGGCTGGCGCGCAGGTGCGAGACCAGGACATTGCCCACCCGCAACATGGTTTCGACGGCGTCAGCCAGCCGGGCGGGCATCCGCACGCCCAGCCCGCCCGCCGCAAGGGACATGACCCGCCGGCCCGCATGGTTGCTCACCAGCAGGGCCCGCCCGCCCCTGGACCGCACAGTCGAAACCAAAGTCCGGGCCGCCGTCGAGTTTCCCGATCCGTCGATGCCCGTGAGCACAATGATCATCCGGCCTCCTACCGCCGCCTGATTAACGCTGGAGGCGGCCGCAATGTCCCGGCCCCGCAGATGCCGGCAGGCCTCGCGCCCGGCAGGCGGTGAATCACATGATTCCGGTGGGCACCAGCAACGCCCAGGCGAGGGCCGGAGCCACCAGCACCACCCCGCCGGCGTAGAACGTCAGCTGCTTGTAGACCCGCTGCCGGTCGTCCTCCCGGGCGTTGGCCACCACCAGCGCGCCGTCGGTTGAAAAGGGTGAGACGTCGACGACGGTGGCTGCGATGGCCAGCGCGGCAACAGTTCCGGAGGCGCTGAGCGAGCTGGTGGCCAGGAGCGGGCCGGCCAGCGGGATGAACGCGGTGAGCAACGCGGTGGACGACGCGAAAGCCGAGCCAATACCGATCACGTAGCACAGGACCAGGGCGACCAGAAGGGGCGTGCCCAGGGCGAGCGCCTGCCCGGCCAGGGTATCGATAACGCCGACGCGCACCAGCAGGGAGACATAGGTAATCATGCCGGCGACCAGCAGCACAGTGGACCACGAGATGCCGTCGATGAAGGTCCTGTGCTCTTTGATGTTGATGAACGCCAGGAGCAGGCCGGCTGACAGGGCAACAAAGCCGATGGGCAGGTGGAAGCCGAGGGTGGCTGCCAGCATGACGGCGATCAGGACCAGGGTCAGGACCTGCTGGCCATGCGGGCGGCCCACAGGAGAGGTGTCAACGTCCACATGCCGTCCTGCCGCTCCATCACGCAGCTTGCCGATCACGCTGAACAGGATGATGGTAAGCGCCGAGAGGATCAGGTTGATGGCGAAGCTGGCGGTGAAGAGGCCGATCGGGGAGATTGGAAACTGGTTCTTCAGGGCGATGTCATGCACCAGCACGCCGGCAACTGACAGCGGGGAGAAGCCGCCGGCGTGGGCGCCGTTGATGATGAACGCACCCATGAGGACAGGGTGGATCCTCGATTCGTAGGCGAACCCGATCGCAGCGGGGGCCAGCAAGGCGATGGCTGCGGGTGAGAACGTGCCCAGCGAGGTCAACGCGGCAGCGATCAGGAAGAACATCCACGGGAGCAGCAGGGTCTTTCCACGCACCATCCGCACACAGCCCTTGACGACGATGCCGATGGTGCCGTTCTGTTGCGCCATGCTGAAGAAATAGGTGACGCCGATAATGGTCAGCACGATGCTGGCGGGGAACTCCGCCAGGATCTCCCGGTCCGACATTCCCAGCATGAAATAGCCCACGCCGAATGAGGCCACCAGCGCCATCACCCCGATGTTCAGCGGCCACTTGGTGGCAACGGCAAACATCGCCACAAGGATCAACAGCGGGATGATTTGGACAGCAGTCATAAAGGCTCCGCTTTCGTGGCGGCTGCCTGGGGTGAACATGCCGCCGGTCACCAAGGCAAGGCTCTCGGGGTGCGGCCTGCCTATGGAAGCATCATGGCATTCCTTCGACGCCGCCGGGACTCACACGAGGTAACGGACCGGCGGCTTCCTCCAGACCGTAGGCTGAAGGCCGGCAGGGTTTTCCCTGCCGGCTACGGCTATTCCAGGACAGGCACCCAACCGGCAGTTCCCGGAACACGCGATAAACAGGTGAAAGGCAGGACCATGACCGTTTCCAGTGACGAGCCCCAGAACACCGCAGACCTCCGGGGTCCGGGAGATCCGGACCAGGCAATGAAGTCAGCCAACGACGCACCCCAGTCCGGCCAGCATCCGGACCAGTCCGGGGCGGCGAACATCCGTGAGGAACAGCAGGTGCACGCCGCCGGAGCCGTGCCGGCGTCGTATGTTGGCGGCGAAGACGCGGCCGGTGACGCCAATCCGCACGACACGAATCCGGAAGGCAGCAATCCGGACGGGGCGGTGGGTGAACCCGGCACCTGGGACGACGAAGTCTAGGGATGATCAGCCACAGCGACATCGACCAGGCTGCGCGCCGGACGGCCGGCCTTCTCCGCAGGACGCCCGTCATGGAGGCAGACCGCGGCCTCTCGGCCGGCCGGGTCTGGTTCAAATGCGAGTTCATGCAGCACACGGGCACTTTCAAGGCCCGTGGCGCGCTCAACCGGATCCTGGCCAGCAAGGAGCGCGGGGAACTGAGGGCCGGCGTAGGCATTGTCGTGGCTTCCGGCGGTAACGCGGGATTGGCCAACGCCTACGCCGCGAAGCAGCTGGGGGTTCCTGCCACCGTGTTCGTCCCGGAAGCTGCGCCCGCCGTCAAAGTCTCCAAGTTGAAGGCAATCTGCGCCACCGTGGTGCAGGGCGGTGCTGAATACGCTGCCGCCTACCAGGCTGCCGTGGCTTACGCCGCGGAAACCGGTGCGGTTTACTGCCACGCCTATGACCAGCCTGAGATCGCCGCGGGTGCCGGAACGGTGGGCTCGGAACTGCTGGAGCAGGTGCCGGACGTGGACACCGTCCTGGTGGCGGTGGGCGGTGGCGGGCTGATGGCGGGGGTGGCCGCCGCCGTCGAGGGCACCGCCAAAGTGGTAGCCGTGGAACCGGAAAGCGCGCCGACCCTGCATGCTGCCCTGGCAGCAGGAGCGCCGGTGGACGTCCCGGTATCGGGCGTGGCAGCCGACTCCCTGGGTGCCCGCCGCGTTGGCGACATTGGGTTCTCGGTGGCGGTCCGCTGCGGCGTCGAAAGTGTCCTGGTCAGTGACGCGGACATCATCGCCGCTCGCTCGGCTTTGTGGAACGACTACCGGTGGGTGGTGGAGCACGGTGCCGCGGCCGCCTTCGCCGCACTTGCTTCCGGCACGTATGTACCTGAGCCGGACGAGCGGGTTGCCGTCATCCTCTGCGGCGCCAACACGGATCCGGCCACGCTCTAGGCAGGAAAATCGCCGGGGAAACCCGAAGGGGCCGGCCTTCCTGCAGCCAGGCCGGCCCCGGATGAAAGTGTTTAGCCGCCTGCCTGGCCGCAGAACTTGCTGTAGGTGCTGCCGGCCTCCTGGTAGCCGGACTGAAGATCGGCAAGCTTGTCCTTGTCCGGGTTCTCCTTGGACTGTTCGTCCGTGTATGCCAGGATCTGTGCGAGGGCAGGCTTAAGGTCGTCCGAGGCCACGGCGTGGATGGGACGGATCTGGTTGGCGAGGTTGTTCATGCCCGTCTTGCCGGCGTTGTTGGCGGGGTTCGACACAACGGCCTGGATCCGCTCGCAGGTTTCAGCGGTGGTCAGTTGGTGTGTGGCGGTGCAGGACGTAGCGGAAGCAACGAGGCCGGCGGCAAACAGGGCTGTGGCGAATTTCTTCATGGGTCCCTCGGTAGTGGTCAGAGGTTTCGATTGTAAGCAGATTGGGTACCCCGGCGCCTTCGCAAGCCCAAGACCGGAGCTTAAACTGGCAACACCAATCGTGCGGAGCCACCGCAGATGGGCCCGCGCGCATCAACCAGACTAAGGAACCCAGCATGCGCCGAACAGTACGCCGCCCTGCCGCCGCGGGACTTGTCGCCCTGCTTTCCCTGCTTCTCCCCACGGCCCTTCCGGCGTCGGCCTCGCCGCCGCCAGGGGAGATCGTGTTCGACGGCGCCACCTCCGCCGAGGGCATCGCGGCCGGGGAGGGAAAGACTTTCTACGCCGGGGAACTCGCCACCGGAGACATTTTCCGTGGCAGTATCCGCGGCAGCACCGCTACCCGTTTCATCGACGCACCCGCGGGACGTGCCGCAGCGGGGATGAAGGCCGATACCTGCCACAACCTGTTGTTCGTGGCAGGTGCCGCAACGGGCAAGGCGTTCGTCTACGACACGGATACCGGCGCACCTGTCGCCGATGTTGGCCTCGGCAAGGGATTCATCAACGACGTCACGCTGACCAGCGAGGGCGCCTGGTTCACCAACTCGGCCGCCGCGGAACTCTACTTCCTGCCGGTGGGCGGGGACGGCAAACTGGGCACGGTGAAAACACTGGCCTTGAGCGGTCCCGCAGCGAACCTCACGCCGGGCTTTAACCTCAACGGCATTGCTTCAGCCCGGGATGGCGAGGTGCTGATCGTCGCGCACTCCGCCGACGGCGCGCTGTATACCGTGGACCCCGAGACGGGGGAAAGCGCAGCCATCGAGGGCGTCAGCGTCCCCTTCGTGGACGGAATTCTGGTGCGCGGCCACACCCTCTGGGCGGTCCAGAACCAGCTGAACCGGATAGCCCGCATCGACCTGTCCGGTGACCTGTCGTCCGGAACGGTGGAAGGCACCATTACCAGCGGCTCCTTCGATGTCCCCACCACGGTGGCCCTGTTCGGAAGCACGCTGGCTGCCGTGAACGCCCAGTTCAACCGGCCGCCCAGCCCGTTCGAAGTAGTGCTGGTTCCGGCCAGGACGTAAGCATGCCGGGCAAAGCATCGACTTAAAAGGGAACTGGCTGGCAGTCTGTCCTGCCAGCCAGTTTTCCGTCCCTGCAACGGAGAAACGAATCAGACGGTGCGCGGGGCCTTGGCCAGGTTGTCCTTCAGCTCGGCTGCATTCTGCCGCTTCACGTAGGCAGGACGGTCCCGCTCCACGCGCCAGCTCTCGGACAGGGGGCCCGCATTCACGGTGTCGAAGCCGAACTCGTCGTAAAGACGGGTGACCAGCTCCGCGGCCTCCGGGTAGTCGCTGGCGGTGGCCAGTGCGCGCCGGTCGTCGCTGCCCGCGGGCGAACCGTCAGTGGTGATGTCCGAGGCCATGATGTGGTTGAAGCCCTTGGCCACCTTTGACTGCGGCAGGTGCTCCTGGAGCATTCCCGAGGTGGTTGCTTCGCCGTTGTCCAGGGCGGGGATCCTGCCGTCCCGCTCCCAGTAGTAGTTGTTCGTATCGATCACAACCTTGCCGGCCAGCGGCTCCACCGGGACGTCCTTGTAGTTCTTCAGCGGCACCGTGACCACTGCGAAGTCGCCGGCGGCTGCCGCTTCGGCAGCCGTGGCCGCCCGGGCCTTCGGACCGAGCTCGGCCACCAGGTCCTGCAGCGTTTCCGGGCCCCGCGAGTTGCTGATGACTACGTCGTAGCCCAGTTCCACGGCCTTGCGTGCAACCTGGCTGCCAATATGTCCTGCACCGATGATTCCGATTGTTGTCATAGATGCGGCAACAGCGGGGTCCCTGCAGATATTTCAACGGTCGTTCGGGAATAAACTGGCGGGCCCGCGGCGGCCCCCTGGCGGCGATCGGGCCGCCGGCGCGTGCGGGCCTACTTGCCCGTGTACCGCCCGGGCCGATGGTTCAGGGCCAGGATGAGGTTCAGTAGCGTGGCGCCGCCGGCGGACAGCAGCACCAGCGGCGGCGAAACCAGGATCAGCGAGGCCAGCACAATGGCGACATCCAGCACCATCTGCACATAACCGGCACGCCAGTTCAGCTTCTCCTGCAACAGCAGGGCAAGGATATTGAAGCCGCCAAGGCTCGACTGGTGCCGGAAGAGGATCAGGAGGCCGACGCCGGCGAGCAGGTTTCCGGCCACCACGCCATACACCGGGTCGAGGTGCATCGGCCCCAGGGCGGCAGGGTGCAGGCTGGCCAGCACTGAGACGAGGGTGATGGCTGCGCCGGTGCGGAGGGCGAAGTTCCACCCCTTCTTCCAGACCGCCAACACGAAGAACGGCAGGTTCACGGCGAAGAAGATGACACCGAACGGCACCGCCACCGAGTAGCTGAGCAGCAGCGCCAGGCCCGCGGTGCCGCCGGTGACGGCTCCGCTGGACTTGAGCAGGAACAAGCCCAGAGACGCTGCGAAGGTGCCGGTGAGGATGCCCACGACATCCTCGACGGCGGAATGGCGGACGGCCGACGGCGGCGCTGAACCTCCCGCCGTCGGCCCTTCCGGGTGCGTGCCCGGGGCAGCGCTGGTTGCTTCAGTGCGTATCTCGGCGGACGTGCTCATTGGGCTCCAAGCTTTTCGCGGTCTGCCAGGACCGCCAGCACGCGGTCATTGGTGGCGGTATCGGCCAGGGTGATGCGCACGCCGTCGGCAGCGTAGCCGCGTGCCAGGATGTCGGCCTGGGCCAGCGCGTCGATGAGCTGGACGCGCAGTCCATCCGAAGCCCGCAGCCAGTAGAAGTTGGCCTGGCTGTCCGGAACGTCCCAGCCATAGCCGCGAAGGGCGCCGATCACGCGGGTCCGTTCCCGCGCCACCGCCTCAGTGCGCTCAAGGATCTCGTCTTCCGCAGCGAGCGAGGCGACCGCGGCGGCCTGTGCCATCCTGTTGACGCCAAACGGAACGGCCGTGCGCCGAAGCCCCTCGGCGATCTCCGGACGGGCAATGGCGTAGCCGATCCGCAGGCCTGCCAGTCCGTACGCCTTGGAGAAGGTCCGCAGGATGCAGAGGTTGGGGTAGCGGCGGTAGAAGTCCAGGGAATCGATGCCGGCCCCGCGCTGGAACTCGATGTACGCCTCGTCCAGGACCACCAACACCCGCGGGGGAACGGACTGGAGGAACGCCTCCAGCGCCTCCGGGCTGATGGACACGCCGGTGGGGTTGTTGGGCGAGCACAGGATCACCAGCCGGGTGCGCTCCGTGATGGCGGCAGCCATGGCAGCGAGGTCGTGGTGCTCATCGGCCAGCAGCGGAACGGGGACCGAAACAGCGCCGGCCACCGCCACCAGGATGGGGTAGGCCTCGAAGGACCGCCAGGCGTACACCACCTCGTCGCCGTGCCCGCAGACGGCGGAGATGATCTGCTGCAGCACTCCGGAGCTTCCCGGGCCTGCGGCAACCTCAGCGGCGCTGACGCCGAAATGGGCGGCGAGGGCGTCCCGTGCCTCCACCGCACCCATGCTCGGGTACCGGTGGATCCTTCCGGCCTCCGCGGCAATGGCGTCGACGACGGACGGCAGGGGAGTGAAGTGGCTTTCGTTCGAGGCCAGGGCGGCGGTCAGGGCCGACTGGGCGCTCTTGCCGGCAACGTAGGCGGGAAGCTGGGCGACGGCGGCGCGCACCTCGGGTGCCGCGGCTTCGGGAAGGATGCTGGTCATGGACAGCATGATCAGTGATTTCAGGACGTCTGCGCAACAGAGGGGAATTGTGCAGGACAGATTCGGCTCCTGAAATCTCAAAGAGTGGCAAAATGCTCACTATGCACCTTATTGATGCCCTCGATGCAGAGATCCTCCTCACACTCGACCGGGACCCGCAGGCCACCGTCCTGTCGCTCTCCCGGACGCTGGGCGTGGCCCGCAATACGGTGCACGCACGGCTCCGCCGGCTCGCGAATGACGGCAGCCTGGCACCCTTCAGCCAGCGGGTCCGGACCGGGGCCCTTGGCCTGCCGCTCGTCGCCTTCATCTCGATTTCCATCAGCCAGTCCTCCAGCGACCTCGCGGTAGCGGCGCTGCAGACCATCCCCGAGATCATCGAAATGCATGCCACCACCGGCGATGCCGACCTGCTGGCCAAGGTGGCCGCGAGGGACCCGGCCGACCTGCACCGCATCACCAACGCGATGCTGGCGATTGACGGCGTCGTCCGAACCAGCACCGCCATGTCCCTGGTGGAAGTGATGCCCAACCGCACCGTGCCCTTGCTCCAGGCGGCGGCGCGCAGGTAGCCGGGGCACTTTCAGGCGAGCATCTCCAGGGCATCGATGAGCGCGTCCACGAAAGCCGTGAGGATGGCAGGCTGTGTCCGGCCGGTCATGGTCTGGATCTGGCCTTGCCGCTGGCGCAGCACCGGGTGATCAACGGGAACGGCCACCAGGTCCTCCCGGTCCCGGCAGTCCAGTGACAAACCGCTGACCAGGGATACCCCGGTCCCTGAGCGGGCGAACTGGATCACCGGGTTGATGTGGTCGCTTTGCAGGGTGATGGATGGGGTGAGGCCTTCGATCTGCAGGGCTGGCCCCCGGATACTATCTGTCAGTCATTGCAATGATCACCCTCGCCGCACTGGCCGCCGGGGTGAAGTACCGCGGCATCCGCTAACGCCAACCGGAACGCCTGCTCACCTTTGGCAGGTTTTCCTGAAACGCCCGCTCTCTTTCTTCCCGGAAGTGAGCGGGCGTTTCAGGTTTGGCTGCCGGAAGTGAGCGAGCGTTTCAGGTTGGGCTACCGGAAGTGAGCGGGCGTCCGGGTAAAGAGCCCCAGAAATGCCGCTGGGGCGCCTTGCAGAAGCTAACGCAATGGAACAATTTCTCCCATTAACAATCGGTCAACCCCTTGACCCATCTTGTAAAGCCCTGATAAACCTAAAGGGCAGAAAGCGCTTCCTCAAGCCCGCACCCTTCCTCGAAACATCACTCGCGGGAGCAATTCTGAGCTTGAATGAAACGTTCCAAAATCGGCGCCAGGTCGTCCTGCGCTGCATCAAAGGAGATGTTCTTTTGGCAAACCCCTCAATGTGTTCCCACAACCCCGCCCCGGGCAAGACGCGGAAGGCGCTGCCGGTTGCTGCGGCCACCCTCGCCGCGGCGGCCCTTGCCTTCACCGGCATACCGCTGGCCGCGGCCAGTCCCGGCCCGGGAAGCCCTGCCGCTCCCGCGGCCCCCGCAAAGTCCGGGCTGACGCGCCAGGTGGAGAACCTGGACCGCGCCCCTGTCGCGGTCCTGACGGACCAGGGTGTCAGCCTTGGCTGGCGCATGCTGGGCCTGGACAAGGACAGCATCGGTTTCCAGGTCATCCGGGACGGTGTCCTCCTGACGCCACAACCCATCCGGGACACCACTACATACCTGGATCCGTCCGGAACCGCGGATTCAACCTACGTGATCAAGACCGTGGGCAACGGCAACGGGCAGGACAAGCTCAGTGCCGCGTTCAGCCCGCTGGCTCAGAACTACCTGCCCATCAAGCTGGACAAGCCCGCTGACGGCGTCAGCAAAGACGGGAAGCCGTACTCGTACAGCGCCAACGATTCCAGCGTCGCCGACCTTGATGGTGACGGCGCCTACGAGATCATCCAGCTGTGGAACCCGTCCAACGCGCAGGACAACTCCAAGTCCGGGTACACCGGCAACGTCTACGTTGACGCCTACAAGATGGACGGCACCAAGCTGTGGCGGATCGACCTGGGCCGCAACATCCGGGCGGGAGCACACTACACGCAGATGCTGGCGTACGACTTCGACGGCGACGGCAAGGCCGAAGTGGCGTTCAAGACGGCGGACGGCACCACCGATGCGGCGGGCACCGTGATCGGTGATGCTGCGGCCGATTACCGCACCAGCGCCGGCTACGTCCTGTCCGGGCCGGAGTTCCTGACGGTATTCAACGGCGCCAGCGGCACCATCATGGACACCGTGCCCTACGATCCGCCGCGCGGCGCTGTTTCCGCATGGGGTGACAATTACGGCAACCGCGTTGACCGGTTCCTTGCGGGCGTGGCCTACCTGGACGGCGAGCACCCGTCCATGATGTTCAGCCGCGGCTACTACACCCGCACCGTGCTGGTCACCTATGACCTGGTGGACGGCAAGCTGGAGAAGCGCTGGAAATTCGATTCCGATGTGGCAGGCGCCGAATACAAGGGACAGGGCAACCACAACCTGTCGGTGGCGGACGTGGACTCCGACGGCAAGGACGAATTCGTTTTTGGATCCATGACCATCGACGACGACGGTACGCCCCTCTACAACACCAAGCTGGGCCACGGCGACGCAATCCATACCGGTGACCTGGACCCGTCCCGACCGGGCCTGGAGACCTTCGCGGTCCACGAAAGCATGAGCCAGAGCGGCAACCGCGGCGCCACTTTCCGTGACGCTGCCACGGGTGAGGTCCTGTGGAGCATTCCGGCGTTCAAGGACACCGGCCGGGGAGCCACCGGCGACATCGATCCCCGCTTCCCCGGTTCGGAGAGCTGGGCCGTGGGTGGCGACGCCGCGTGGAACTCGACAGTCGGTTACCTGATGTCCGCCAAGGGTGAGCGGATTTCCGAAAAGATCCCCGCCGCCAACTTCATGGCCTGGTGGGACGGGGACCTGCTGCGGGAAATCGTGGACCACGATTTTGACGCCGAGGCCGGGTACGGCGTGCCCACCATCTCCAAGTGGAACTGGGAAACCGAATCCAGCGACCGGCTCCTGACGGCCACCGGCGCCCGCACCAACAACTACACCAAGGGCAATCCGTCGCTGCAGGCTGACCTGCTGGGGGACTGGCGGGAAGAGCTGGTGTTCCCGTCGGCTGACAGCACCGAGTTGCGGATCTACACCAGCACCTCGCCCACCGACGTCCGGCTCCGCACCCTGATGCACGATCCCATGTACCGGACCGGCGTGGCGCGGGAGACCGTTGGCTACAACCAGCCTCCGCACCCGAGCTTCTTCCTCGGTGAGGGCATGCAGGCCCCGGCCATGCCGGCTGTGTACTACGCAGGCAAGGCCAAGTAGCCACCGGAGGGACATGTTGCCGCTCCGCCCTGAAGGGGGCGGGGCGGCAATTTACTTAAGCGCGCGGGCCTCCTAGGCGCTGGGGCGTGGATGCATGATCCGCATCTGGTCCCAGGTCCGCTCGGAAGCGGCAATGCTCCGGGTGGACCGCTCGCTGTCCAGCGAAGCGAGCTCGACGGCCACTGCCTGGACGGCGGCTACTGCGCCCGTGAGGGAGGGGAAAAAGCCGGCGCTCTCGGCCGGTACGACGATCTTGTGGAGTGCGTGCGCTGCCACCGGCGAACTGGCAGTATCGGTGATGGTGACGATCCGGGCTCCCAGCTGATGGGCGATGTCCACGGCGCGGACCGTGCTGTCGTAGACCCGCCAGAGGCTGATGGCAATGACCAGGTCGTCGGGTGTCACGCGGGCCACTGCGTTGGTCAGCGCAGCCACGTCAGCGTCCAACAGCCTGACGTCATAGCCTGCGATGATGGCGTTGTGCTCCAGCGCCTTGCCCGGAATGGCGTAGCTGCCGGCCGCGATAATCAGGGTCTGGCGTGCACCCGCGATGCCCTCGGCCACCGCACGCACCACGCCGGGATCCACCGTCCGCTCCAAATGGGCCAGGTTGGACCGGTCCGTGGTCAGCGAAGCCTGCGCCGGGCTGCTCACATGGCCGTTGTGTTCGGCGGCAATCTCGACGGCGCTCAGGGACGCGAGAAACCGTGAGCGAAGCTCGAACTGGAACTCCGCCCAGCCCTTGAAGCCGAGCGTCTGGGCAGTCCGGGTCACGGTGGAAGCGTTCGACGACGCCGCGGCGGCGATGTCGCTGACCGAACCGTAGGAGGCGAGCCGGGGCTGGGAACGAAGGACCCCCAAAACCTGCAGTTGGCGCGTGGCGAGTTTGCGCCCCTGGGCCTGGCTGTCGAGCCATTCGGTCAAGGTGGGGCTGTTAACTTCTTGTTTCACCTATTGACCTCCGCAAGTGATGCACGTAACTTCAATCTACATGCACGGATCTGTGCAAATCCTAAAAAATGTACAACTTGGCCCACTTCGGCAGGATTTCCAATGTCACTAACAGCACGCCTGGACCGGCTCCCGCTCAGTCGTCCACACTACAAGCTTCTCCTTATCGGCGGACTCGGCTATTCCTTTGACGGCATGGACGGCGCTGTGGTGGCCTTCCTGCTACCGCGCATCCAGGAGCTCTGGGGCCTCAGCACCGCGAGCCTGGGCCTGGTGGGCTCGGCCGCGCCGCTGGGTTTCTTCTTCGGCGCCATCCTGTCCGGCTGGCTGGGTGACCGGTTCGGCCGGAAGAAGGTCATGCTGTGGGCGCTCGCCTTTTACTGCGCGATGTCGGTCGTGGCCGCCATGGCGCCCAACTTCGAAGTCTTCCTGGTGGCCCGTGTCCTGGCGGGCCTGGGCGCCGGCGCGGAGAGCGTGATCATCGCCCCGTTCCTCTCGGAGTTCATTCCGCCAAAGCGGCGCGGCTGGTTCATCGGCACCCTCGCCGGATTCTTCTCGTTCGGCTTCGTGGCCGCTGCCCTGATTGGGCGGTTCGTGGTTCCCATGGGTGAGGACGGATGGCGCTGGGCCCAGGTGATCACGGCCGTTCCCATCCTCCTGCTTCTCTGGTGGCGCCGCAGCCTTCCGGAATCGCCCCGATTCCTTATGAGCCAAGGCCGGGCGGCCGAAGCTGAACGGGTGGTGGAAGGGTTTGAACAGAACGTGCTCCGGGCCACCGGCAAGGCCCTCCCACCGGTGGAAGCCGGCGGGGAGGACATCGCCAAGCACGGACAAAAGATCAGCATCTGGAACGCCCTGAAGGTCATGTGGTCTCCCGCCCTGCGCAGGCGGACCGCGGTGATCTGGCTGATCTGGTTCGTGATCACCTTCTCCTACTACGGCTTCTTCTCCTGGATTCCCACGCTGCTGGTGGGACGTGGAATTACGGTCACCAAGAGCTTCGAATACTCCATCATCATCTACCTGGCTCAGATCCCGGGCTACTTCTCCGCTGCCTGGCTGTGCGACCGCATCGACCGCAAGAACACCATCGCCCTGTACCTTGCCGGTTCGGCCCTGAGCGCGTTCTGGCTGAGCCAATCCAGCGATTCGGGCATGATCCTGGTGGCGGCGGCAACGCTGTCCTTCTTCCTCAACGGCACCTACGCCGGGGTGTACGCCTACACGCCGGAACTGTTCCCCACCTGGATGCGGGCTACCGGCGTCGGGCTGGCCAGTGCGGTAGGCCGTGTGGGCAGCATCCTGGCACCGTCCATCATCGGCGTGTTCGCCGCGACGCTCGGATTCGGCGGCGTCTTCACCATGACCACGGCGGTCCTGGCCGTCGGCGTGATCGGCGTCGTCATCTTTGGAACGTCCACGGCGGGTAAGTCGCTGGAAGACATCAACGCCCGCACCGAGCCCGAAAAGGCAGCCATGTCAGGCGGCGGGAAATGACGCAACATGATCCCCGCGCAGTCTTCCAGGAAACCTTCGACCGCCTGAACAGCGATCCAGGCGTCATCCTGTTCACCGCGCTGCGCTGGCTTCCCGGTTCCTCCGTGCTCCGGCGGGTGTTTACCAGCCACCCTGCTGAGTACCCCCTCGGAGCCGAAAAGTCAGTGGAAATTTCCGAAGGCTGGCTGGACACGGTCATAGCAAAGCAGGAGCCCTTCCTGGCCCCGGATGCCGCCGCGCTGGCGGAGGTCTTCAGCGACTCCGCCCTCATCCAGTCCCTGGGCTGTGGCGCAGTCATCAACATTCCGGTAACCACCAACGGGGCGGTGGTGGGCGTGCTGGCGATGCTTGACGCCGAAGGAACGTACACCCGGCGAAGCCTCGACGCTGCATCCGGGGCAGTGTCCGCCGACGCCGAAAAGCTGGCTGCAGCCTTCATTAGTTCAGACCACACCACCCCTACAGGAAAGGACCCAGTCCTCCCGTGAGCCACTCCACTGAACCGCTTGTCATCAAAAACGCCAGTGTCCTGGATGTCCACGCGGGCACGTTCTCGCTGGCCGACGTCGTGACCGCTGACGGAAAAATACGCAGCATCGCGCAGGGCGCGGACCAGCCCGAAGACGCGCGGGTCATCGATGGAACGGGCAAATTCGTCATCCCCGGCCTCATCGACGCCCACGTCCACGTGGTGGCCTCCAGCGCCGACTTCCGTTCCCTGACCTGGACCCCGGCCTCCTACGTGTACGCGCAGACCGCCCGGATCATGCAGGGGATGCTGCGCCGGGGTTTCACCACCGTGCGCGACCTGTCGGGCGCCGATTTTGGCCTGGCGAAAGCGCAGGCCGAAGGGCTCCTGGAGGGACCGAAGCTGCACTTCTGCGGCCGAGCCCTCAGCCAGACCGGAGGCCACGGCGACATGCGCCTTCCCGGTGAGGACCACGAGCCCAATGGCCGGGGGTGCTGCGGCATCGGGCGGGTTGCCGACGGCGTTGACGCGGTGCGGGCCGCGGCGCGCGATGAGCTCCGCAAGGGCGCCCACCACATCAAGATCATGGCTTCCGGAGGCGTTTCGTCCCCGACGGACCGCATTGACTCCACCCAGTATTCGCTCGAGGAGATGCGTGCCGCCGTGGAGGAGGCGGAGGCTGCCAACCGCTACGTTGCTGCCCACGCCTACACTGCCCGCGCCATCAACCGGGCCCTTGAATCGGGCGTCCGCTCCATTGAGCACGGCAACCTGCTGGACGAGGAGAGCCTGCGCCTCTTCCTGGAAAAGGATGCCTTCCTGGTGCCCACCCTGGTGACCTACTGGGCGCTGAAGGAAGAAGGCCGGGAGTTCGGCCTGACCGATGAGATGTGGGCCAAGGTGGACTCGGTCCTGAGCAGCGGCCTTGAAGCCATTGCCCGGGCCCACGAGGCCGGAGTGAAAATGGTGTACGGATCAGACCTGCTTGGCGGCATGCACCGGCACCAGAACGAGCAGTTCCGCTTGCTGGGGAAGGTGCAGCCGGCCATCGATGCGATCCGTTCCGCCACCACCACGGCGGCAGAGCTCCTGGGCAGGGTGGGTGAGATCGGTGTGATCGCCCCCGGGGCCGATGCGGACCTGCTGGTCCTTGGGGCAGATCCCCTCCAGGACATTGCGGTACTCGCGGACATTGCCGATCACCTCGAGCTGGTCATCCAGGACGGGGCCGTGCGTGCAGGGTCCGGCCTCTAAGCCGTGACAGCAGGGCGCCGCCCGCCTTCGGGGAAGGCGGGCGGCGCTTTTTTTCGCGTCAGTGCTGGTCAGTGCTGGTCAGCGCAGATGAGTGGGGATCCTGCGGTCAGTGGCCGCCGAGGTTGCCGCCCACGGGCGGAAGGCCTCCCTCGGTGCCGCGGTCATCCTCCCGCCGTTCGGCGGCGCTCAGGTTTTCACCTTCGACGGTCTCATCAGACTCGCCGGTGGTATCCACCAGGCCGTTGGTCTGGTCGAAGGCGTGCCCAATCCTGTCATCGTTCAGATCAGCGACCGAACCGGTGGAACCAGCCGAAGCCGGAGTACCCGCATCAGCAACGTGCCCGGCCGGAACCACCGGGGTGGTCTCGGTGACCGTCACATCGTGGGTCTCGGGGGTGTCCTTGTTGCCACCGGATGACATCGCCGCTGCCGCGCCGGCGGCGGCCGCAATGCCAACGCCGGCGGCAACCTTGCCAGAGAAGCCGACCTTGCCGGAATCGCCCCGGGAGGCGCCGGCGTGTTCGACGCCGGGTGTTCCCATCGCGGAGCCGGCGTTGACCGATCCGCGCCAGGCACCGCTGGCATAGCCTTCGTCTTCGATGAACTCCTTGAACTTCTGCAGGTCCGATTCAGCCTGGCGGTCAACGACGTTCAGTTTGTCGCCCACCTTTTCGACGAGGCCTTCGGGTTCATATTCGAGGGTGAGTTGGAGGGAGGTCTGGCCGCCTCCCACATCCTCAAAGTCCACCGCGCCGGCATTCGTTGCGCCTTCGGTGGCGGCCCAGGCAACCCTGCGGTCCGGGACCTGCTCCAGGATCCTGGCCTCCCACTGCCTGCGGACGCCGCCGATTTCGGCCACCCATTCCAACCGGTCGTCACTGACCTGGGTAACGCTCTTGACCCCGCCCATGAAGTGCGGGAACTCTTCGAATTGGGTCCACTGGTTGTATGCGGTGCTCACCGGAACGTTCACCAGAATGCGTTTTTCCACTTTCGTGCCCATAACGTCTCCTTCGCTGTGCTGCGGGGACTGACGACCCGGGAAAAATCATCAGCATGCTTATCAACATACCTTTTGGTGGCTTCCAATTCCAGAGTTCCGCCGGGCAAAAGTCAGGCTGCCCGGGCAGGACTGCTCAGGGAGCCACCACCACGCCGTAGGACCCCTCGTTGAGCGCACTGGGTGTGGCGGAAGGTGCCACTACGCCGAACCCATAGCCTTTGGCGCGCAGTGCGTCGATGGTCTTGGCCAGGTAGTTCCACTGCGATGCCGGGCAGGACAGGACGTCATTGCCGTCGTGCAGCAGGATGATCGCGCCCGGGGCCGCCTCATCCGTCACGTACTTCTGGACGCCCGCCGCCCCGGGGCACTCGAAGTCGCCGGGCTGGCCGACGTGCCAGTGCCACTGGATTCCGCCACTCATGCCGATGGACCGGATGTAGTTCATCGCGTAGGAGCTGCTGTTGCCGAACGGGAAGCGCATCAGCGTGGGGGCCGTTCCGGTTATGGCCTTGATCGTGGCGTTGGTGCTGTCAATTTCGCGCTTTTGGTTCGCCTGGGTGAGGTCCGGGAAATTTGCGTGGTCCCACGAATGGTTTCCAATGACATGGCCCTCGTCCCTGATCCGGCGGACAAGGTCCGGATACAGCTGGGCGTGGGAGCCCTGGAGGAAGAACGTGGCCTTGACGTTCTTCTCTTTCAGGATGTCAAGGACAAAAGCGGTGCGCTCGGGCGAGGGCCCGTCGTCAAAGGTCAGTCCGATCAGCGGTTTGTCGGCCGCCTGGGCCGATGCAGGGCCACCCACCAGCAGGGCCATGGCCAGGCCGGCGATGGCCAGGGCCGTGGTGGCAATCTTGCTTTTCATGGTGCTCTTTCCCCTTCCCAAGGCTGCTTTCAACCTTGATTAGGTGAGCACCCTATGGCCGCCTTAAAGGGGGTGTAAACAGATCCCGGGCGTCGACTGGATAACTTCTCACCACCCCAAAAGGCCGTTATCCGGGCGTTATCCAAGGGGGGTCCGGGGAGCGGCCGAACGTACGACGGCGGCACCCGGCCAGGTGCCGCCGTCGCGGTCCGCCCGGCGGCCTTCCTCACTCCAGGTAGCTGCCCACCAGCGCCAGGTTCTGGATAACGGCGAGTCCAAACTGCGCGGTGTCATTGGTGGAGACGGTGGGCGCTTCGGCCACCGGCTGCAGCACCAGCGGGGGCTCGATTTGCCGCAGTGAGAACGCGGATCCATGATTCAGGTGCTCGCCACCCTCCGCAAAGGCCTCCCAGGCCCGGGCCGCCAGGTCACGATCCTGCAACCTTGCCGCTGCATAGGCCGTGAGGCGGCTGTGCGCCTGGGTCAGGTAGATGCCCTCCAGCGCTTGTCCCACGGCCGCCACCTGCTCCTCCTTGGTGGCCAGGAACAACCGGCAGTACTGCAGCCAGGCCCGCTCAAACTGGGGATCGTCCACCAGGTCCACCAGTTCACTGCATATTTCCACCAGGCCGAACACCGCGCTCAGGTGTGACACCGAGATCTGTTCGCGGCCTGTGTCGAACCTGCCCTTGTCCAGGTCGTACAGCGCTTCGCCGGTGAGGAAGCCGTATTTGAGCGTGCCGATATCAGCCATGGTGCCCAGCAGCCGGTCGCGGGAGCGTGGGTTGCCGGTACGCTCCCAATCGGTGAGCCAGGTTGCCGCGAGTGAACCCCAGTCTGTTCCCAGGCCCACGCCCAGTGCACCCCGGTTGGGGCGGTACGTGTCCGCGTCAGGGCGCACTTTGCGGACGGGGTCCAGGCCAAGGAAGTTCTGGTCGCTGTCCACCAGTTCCGTCAGCAGGTCCCCGGTGCGCTCGTCCGCGGTCAGGTAGTAGTAGAAGCGGCGGTAGGCGGGGGTGCTGATCCGCAGTTGCTTGGCACTGCAGCCCCAGTGCTGGACGTTGTGCCGGGATCCCAGGCCTTTCCACGGTCCCAGGTGGTAGACGTCCACCTCCCCGGTGTGGCGGGTCATGGCCTCGGCGAACCGGAAGATGTCCGCACGGCCGGAGCGCAGGTAGGAGTACCAGAGCCAGAGGTCCGGGGAGAGCTCCGAGTTGTCCCATGCATAGCCGCCCACGTCGTACCGCCAGACGTGCCGGTCGAAGTCGTACGTGTGCATGACGTCGCCGTAGTTCCAGAAGCCGTACCAGCGCCGCTGTTCCACCTGGCCGGCGTAGAAATCGAAGAGGAAGTCCAGCCGGTCCTCCAGCCGTGCACGTGCCGGCGTGCTGCGGTCCACAGGAGCCCAGTCGCCGAAAACGCCCACCGAATGCAGGTACCCGGGAGTGGCCTGCAGCAGGGCAGGGGTGGAGGCGGAGACGGCGTCGGCTGCCAGGCTCTCCGTGGGCGGAGTGGACTCGTAGGCGAACAGGGTCAACTCATGGGTGCGGGCAATGCCTGTGGGGTTGCCGAAGCCTGGCTCGTAATCCTCGTAGGTGATTTCCAGTCCTTCGAGCTGTTCCTCGAACGTGTCCTGGCCCAGTCCGTCATGGTAGAACCGCAGGTCCATGGGCTGCGTTTCGGGGGAGTACAGCCATGCCGTCAGTGTGGCCGCATTGCCGGCTGCGCCACGGATGTCCAGTTGCCCCGGATGGGATTGCCAAAAATCCCTGACTCCCACGCCCAGGCCGCCCCGGGTGTCGCTCACGGAGCAGAAGCCGGCGGCGCGGGTGCCACCGGATATGCCCACCCAACCGTGGCCGGGGGCGGTACGCTTGCGCAGCTCAAAGCCGTCGGCGCTGAGCTGGGTGAGGGTGTAGTCGCCCCATGCCGGGATCAGCTGCAGGCGGCCGGAAACCTCGGGGTTCCAGGTCTGTTCCGAGGGAGTGGCGCGCCCAGCGATCTGTGCCTTCCGCACCTCAGCCCCAGGGTCACGCCGGAGTCCGGTCAAGCCGCGGACCGCCTCCACGAGGAAGCCGCCGTCCGCTCCCGCAATGCGGATATGCCGGTTGTGCAGTTCGGCCTCCAGCGGCACGCTGAAGCGCACGCCGAGTCCGGCCAGGAAATCCCGTTCCGCGTCGCCGTCCCAGATGAAGGAGTGCACCATCCGCACGCTGCGGGCGTTGGCGTGGAAGTAGAAGCGAACCACGAAGGGCAGCCACTCCCGCTTGCCGTCCGCCGGTGCGTCCGGCCGGTGGGTGCCCTCAAGGCGTACCACCGCGCGGACGGGGCCGCTTTGTTCCAGAACGACGGCGGATACCTGGCCGGTGAAGGCATCGCGCCGTACCGTCCCGGCTTCTTCGGGTGTGCCGTCCTGAAGCAGGCTGACCAGCCGGGCGTCCCGGGCCACGGTGGCACCGTCCCGCGAAAGGTTGCTGAACAGGGTGGACCCGCTGCGGTTGATCACCATGCGCAGGACGCCGGTGTCCACGGTGAGGGTGTCGGCACTTTCGGTGACCGTGACCGGGGTGAGGTCCGACGCCGGCGGGCTGGTGTCAGCGGGTGTGCCGGCGTCGGATGTCAAGACGAAGGTGTCCGCGGGCGAGGACAGTGCCGGGAGTGCGATGCCGGCCCACTTGAGGGACCCGTCAGGCCAGGTGGCCAAAGGCCACGCCTGGCTGGATACGGGGGCGCCTGAGGAATCCGTTACGCGCAGTGCCTCCGCGCCGGGCACCGTGCCGCGTGCAAAAGGCATGCCCCAGGTGCATCCGCCGCTGATTTCCGTGGGGGCCGGTCCGTCAATCCACCTGATGGGTGTGCTGTCCGCCATGTCATTTCCAATTCCGCTTGGTTGCTGCGCGCTGAGATCCCACATAGGATGGGAAAGCGCTTTCTCGCCTTATCTACAACGTAGTAGACGTCAGGCGTGCGTGCAAGGGTTGAGTGCGATGCGGGCGGATCAGCCGGCGTTCGTCGCCGGGCGCTGCCGAAGGGGCTGAGCTGCCGGGCTGATAGGTCCGGCGGGAAATACGGATGTCCGCCGTCCCAGCAACGGCGGACATCCGGGTCTATGGGCAGGTGTGCGTGTCACCTGCGGGCGGGGCCATTGGCTCAATCAAGCGGCAACGTCACAGTCACGCTGGTGCCCGTCCCCGGGGCGGCGCTGATGTCCACGGCGCCTCCGGCTTCCTGCACGGCGACTGCCATGAGCCGCAGGCCGTAGCCATGGTGCCGCCCGCATGTGGCGAGGCTGCTGTCAAAGCCTGTGCCGTCGTCGGCCACCACCAGGCGGATGCCATGGTCAACGGCTGCCAGCTGGATGGTGAGCGTGTGCGCCGCCGAGTACTTGAAGGCGTTGCTGAGCGCCTCACGGGCTGCCTGGTACAGGAGGGACGCGGTATCCGCCGGGATTTCGATGCCCCAGTGCGGAGTATCCCAGTGGACCACTGTTCCGCGCTGGCGGAGTGGTGCCGTCAGCCGGTCAATGCAGCCGGCGAGCCCCAGCGTGAGAAAGTCCAGCGGCTGCTGGTCGGTCAGCACGCCACCTGCGGTGGTGACACCGTTGTCCAAGACTGTTCTGCTTCCCATGACGTCCTGCTCCCCACAAGCTGTTGCTCTGATGCCTCCAGAGTGGACCCGCAGTGTTCAGGGATGGCAAGGTTTGGCTCAAGATCACATCAATTCTGCGCGGTGCATCTCGACAGCGGCGCACCGCGTGCCGGAAGGATGGGCCACCGGGCGTACGGTGCCCCTGTGACCGGTCGCACGTTTGATGTCCGCACGGCTGGGGAAGGAAACCATATGCCTGATTGGTTGATGTCACTGATGTGGGGCACCGGCGCCGGTGCAGCCCTGGTCCTGGGAGCAGCCGTGTCATGGCGCTGGTCCATTCCGTCAAAAGTAGTGTCCACCATCATGTCCTTTGGTGCGGGGGTGCTGATCTCGGCCCTGGCCTTCGAGCTGGTGGGCGAGGCCGTCAAAGGTGGCGGCCTATGGCCCACCGCAGCGGGATTCCTGGCCGGTGCGGTGGTCTACGTCGGCGCCAACACGCTCCTGGCCAAGGCCGGCGGCAAGCACCGCAAGCGCTCCGGAAGCCAGCAACCTTCCGAAAAGGACAGTCCCGGCAGCGGCACGGCGATCGCCATAGGGGCGCTGCTGGACGGTATTCCGGAATCCGTGGTCCTGGGCGTCGGCCTGCTGGCCGGTGGGGCCGTGAGTCCTGCCATGCTCGCTGCGGTCTTCATCTCCAATGTTCCGGAGGGGCTGTCCGGTACGGCGGGAATGAAGAAGGCCGGCCGGAGCCGGGGCTACGTGTTCGGCCTGTGGGGCGGCATCGCGGTCCTGAGCGGGGTGGCGGCCCTGCTGGGGTATGTGGCGCTGGAAGGTGCGCCGGATGAGCTGGTGGCCTTTATTACGTCCGTTGCGGCCGGTGGCATCCTGGCGATGCTGGCGGACACGATGATTCCGGAGGCTTTTGAGGAGCACCACAACCTGACCGGACTGACGGCGGCCGTGGGGTTCCTGACCGCTTTTACGGTGCATCACCTGGGCTGACGTCCCTCCAATGGCGCGGCGCAACTGGCCTGCAAAATTGGCCGTGGAAAACCAGATGAAGGACGTCCCATCTCCTGTACACTCAACTAAGACGAGAGGCCGCCGCCAGGTGCGGCCGAAGGAGATGACGTGACAGTAACATCCGCTGCGGTGCCGCCCGCAAGATTCAGTGCGCAACTGCGCTCCCACGCCCTCCAGAACCGGATCATGGAGCTCATCCTGGAACGCGGGCTGGATGTGGGCGATGCCCTGCCCACCGAAAGTGAACTGTCCGCCGAGCTTGGGGTGGGACGGAACACCGTCCGTGAATCCCTTAAGGTCCTCCAGGCCCTTGGCGTCATCGAGATCCGGCACGGCTTCGGGATGTTCGTCGCCCCCAACAACTTCAGTGCCCTGGTGTCCGGATTGACCTTCCGCGGAAGGTTGTCACTCCGGCACAAGGGCGAAGAAGCCATGGAACTCATCGACGTCCGGCAGGCGCTGGAGTCCGGCCTGATTGGCTCGGCCATCGACCTGCTGACCGAGGAGCACCTGGCGGACCTTCGGCAGACCATGGAGGCGATGCAGGATGCCGCTGCGAAGGGCGAGCCGCTGGCCGAGCATGATGCCGAATTCCACCGCAAGCTTTATGCGCCGCTGAACAATGAGCTCCTCATCAACCTCATGGACGTGTTTTGGCAGGTCTACCGCCAGATCCATGAGGCCCTGGGCCACGGGCCGGTCAACCTCGAGGAGCAGGCCCGGATTCATTGGGACATCTTTGAAGCCGTGGACAACAGGGACAGGGCCCTGGCTGCGGAACGGCTCCAGCGCCACTTCGACGGTATCCGGCAAAAACTCAAGGACGTCGCGTCCGCCTAGCGGATCGTTTCGGGGGCCGCGCCAGGGCTCCCACCTCCTGCGCCGGATCATCCTGCCCTCCTGCCTGGCTTTCGCCTGCCCTGAACGGGCTCCGCCACCTAAGAGAAAGACCTCCCCCGTGGAAATCTTTGTTGTCCCCGATGCCGCCGCCACCGGAACCGTGGCCGCCGGATTGATAGCAGCGGTCATCCGCAGCAAGCCGGACGCCGTCCTCGGCGTTGCCACGGGCGGCTCACCCCTGCCGGTCTATGCGGCCCTTTCCAGCCACGGACTGGAGATGTCCCGCGTTCGGGCTTATGCGCTGGACGAATACGTCGGGCTCCCCACCGGCCACCCGGAGAGCTACGGCGAGGTGGTCCGCCGGGAGGTCACCGAACGGCTGGGCCTTGACCCCGTCAATGTGCGCGTCCCGGCCGGCTCCGCAGCAGACCCCCACCAGGCCGCGGCTGACTACGATGCAGCCATCCGGGACGCGGGTGGCATCGACCTGCAGCTGCTGGGCATCGGCCATAACGGCCATATTGCCTTCAATGAACCCGGCTCCGCGCTTGACTCCCGCACCCGCGTGGAGACCTTGGCTGCGCGCACCCGGGAAGCCAATGCACGCTATTTCGACTCTCCCGCCGACGTCCCCACCCGGTGCATCACCCAGGGGCTTGGCACCATCATGGAAGCCAGGCACCTGCTCCTCGTGGCCAGCGGGCGGGACAAAGCCGAAATCCTTGCCGCCGCCCTCAACGGGCCTGTCACGGCAGACTGTCCTGCATCGGTCCTGCAACGCCACCCGCACGTCACTGTCGTGGCTGATCAAGCGGCCGCCGCGCGGCTGGAGCCTGGAAACAACCCCGTCCAGGTGCGCGTGGTTGACGCTTCCGTCGGCGTCTGACGGCCGGCCCGGTGCCGCTCCTGGGCCTTGGCCGCGCCGCCGTCGAACTTTTCTCCAGGACCCGGCGTTAGAGTGTGCACGAGGCAACGCGTGCCAACCGCGTTGTGCCGATTCCTCCCGTTGCCAGGAAAGGTACCCCAGAGATGTCCCACGATCCGTACGCCGCCCTTCCCACGCTTCCTGAATTCACCGTGCGCAGCACCGACATCCAGGACGGACAACCGTTTGCCACGGCCCAGGCAAGCGGGAAGATGGGAATCGACGGCGGAGAAGACAGGTCCCCACAACTCTCCTGGGAGGGGTTCCCGCCGGAGACAAAGAGCTTTGCTGTGTCGGTTTTGGACCCGGATGCTCCCACTGGCAGCGGGTTTTGGCATTGGGCAGCCTTCAACCTGCCTGCGTCCACCACATCGCTTGCTGCGGGTGCCGCGGAGACGGGATTGCCCGAACCTGCGGTGCAGCTGATGAACGATGCCGGCTTCCGGGGCTTTGTGGGCGCGGCTCCTCCCGCGGGACACGGTCCGCACCACTACCACGTGGTGGTCCACGCCGTGGATGTGGAGCACCTCGACATCCCTGCAGATGCAAACCCCGCCTATCTTGGCTTCCAGCTTTTTTCGCACGCGATCGGACGGGCCAGGCTGACCGCCACCTTCGAAGTCCAGTGAAATGAACGGATAACTTTAAGCCAACCGTCGGCCGTGGCGTATGACCACGGCGGGATTGAATCCGGCGTCAGTCACCACGACGTCGGCGCGCAAGCCGGCGCGAAGACTTCCCAGCTCGTCGCCAAGGCCGAGGATTGCTGCCGGGACGGCGGTGGCTGACAGGACGGCCTGGGCCGCGTCCACGCCCGCTGCCGCCGTCCGGCGCACCACGTCCAGGAGGGTTGCTGTCCCGCCGGCCAGCGAGCCGTTGCTGCGCAACCGTGCTTCGCCGCCTGTGACACGGACACCGGCGGGCCCCAGGTCGTAGTCGCCGTCCGGCAGTCCGGTTGCCGCCATTGAGTCGGTCACCAGCACGATGTTCCGGGCGCCAGCCACGGCAAACACCATCCTGACGGTTTCGGGATCCAGGTGGACACCGTCAGCCACCAGTTCCACGGCCACGGTGCCGGCTGCCGCGAGGCGCAGGCAGGCGGCCACCGGGCCCGGGCTGCGGTGGTGCAGCGGCGGCATGCCGTTGAAGAGGTGCGTGACCGTGGGACGCGCTCCCTCGGCACCGGAGGCAGCCAGCAGGCCGGCTGCTTCGGTGAGCGAGTCCGCCGTCGTGCCGGCGTCTGCGTCCGTGTGCCCCAGGGAGGGAAGCACGCCCTGTTCCACCAGGGCGGCTACCAGGTGGCCGGCGCCGGGCAGTTCCGGCGCGTAGGTCATGGTGCGCAAGTGACCGCCGGCCGCTGCCGCCAGCTCGCTGAGAAGATCGAGGTCCGGATCCAGCAGGAACCGGGGGTCCTGCGCGCCGCACCGGGTATGGGAAAGGAACGGGCCTTCGGCATGGATCCCCGCGATCAGGCCTTCGCCGGCCAGGCGGTTCAGCGTCGCCGCGCTCCGCAACAGGTCCTCCCTGGAGGCGGTGACCATGCTTGCCAGCAAGGTGGTGGTGCCACTGCGGTGGAGGTATTCGACGGCGGTGCGAGCCGCAGGGGCGTCGCCACCCGGAAAGTCTCCACCGGCGGCTCCGTGGCAGTGGAGGTCCACCATCCCGGGGAGGATCAGGCTCCCGGGAGGCAACTCCAGCGCCCGGGCCGCGGGCAGGGAGCGGGGATCGAAACCGGCGCGTGGCCCGGCGTAGGCAATCCGTGTGCCGGAAACCGCCATAACGCCGTCCTCGGTCCGGGTGCCGTCCGTGAGGAGGGTTCCCTGCAGTACGTATGCGGGCGCAGCCCCGCCGGCTTGGGCCGTCACTTCAGCGCGTCCACGAACCAGCCGGTGATGGACGCCGGGTGCGTGATGGCTGTTCCCACCACGACGGCGAAGGCGCCGGCATCGAGGGCCTGGCGCGCCTGCCGGGGCGAATGGATGCGGCCTTCGGCGATCAGCGGGACATCGAAACCAGCCGCAGCCACCTGCTCCAGCAGTTCCAGGTCCGGGCCGTGGGTTTTAGGGCGCTCGCCGGTGTAGCCGGCCAGGGTGGTGCCAATCAGGTCTGCTCCGGCCTCGACGGCGGCGGCAGCATCCTCCAGCGAACCGCAGTCCGCCATGACCAGCGCGTGGGAGCCCCGGTGGATGCCGGCCACGGTCTGGGCCAGGGTGAGTCCATCCGGACGGTCGCGGCGCGTCCCGTCAACGGCCACGACGTGTGCCCCGGCGTTGGCAACTGCCAGGGCGTGCCGGAGCGTCGGGGTGATGAAGACGCCGTCGTGCCCGTCCTTCCAGAGCCCCACCACGGGCACTTCCACGGCTGAACGCGCGTGCTGCACATCGGCCAGGCCCTGCACCCTCACCGCGCCCGCGCCGCCGATCACTGCTGACGCGGCCACCTGGGCAGTGGTGCGCGGATCGCGCATCGGCTCGCCCGGGTACGCCTGGCAGGACACGATGAGCCGGCCGCGCAGGGATTCGAGGGCTTCGGGTGGGAGGAGCATCGGGTTCCTTAGCTTTGGTAGGACAGCGGGGTGGTGACCAGGCGGGCTGCGCCGACGATGGCGGCAGCATTGCCGAGCATCGCAGGCACCACGGCCAGGCCGTGCAGGGCCGGGAGCAGTTCGGACCGGAGGGCAGCCTGCATGGGCTCCCACCAGAGTGCGCCGGCACCGGCGAGGCCGCCGGAGACCACCACAACCCCAGGATCAAGGATATTGGCCAGGCCGCCCACCGCCTGGCCCGCCGCGGCGGCGGCCGTGCGGACAACGCCGGCTGCCGTGGCATCGCCGCCGGAGGCGAGGGCGAACACCGCGCGCGCATCGCTTGCCGGCGCCGTGCCGCCGGAGCGGAGATAGGCGTCCAGGACGGCCGGGCCGGAGGCGATGGCTTCCACATGCCCCGAACCGCCGCAGACGCAGGGGAGTGGCCGGCCGTTGTGGCCGGCATACGGCGAGGCGAAGTGGCCTACATGGCCGCCCGCATACCGCTGCCCCAGGACAGGCCGGCCGTCCACCACGAAGCTGCCGCCCACGCCAGTGCCGAACGCGACCAGCAGGGATGTGGCGGTGTTCGACGCGGCACCCGTCCAGGCTTCGCCCAAGGCATGGGCATGGACGTCGTTCACCGCACGCACGGACGACGGCGGCAGGCCCAGCCGTGCGGCCAGGCCTGCCGTGAGTGCCGTGCCGGCCCAGCCGGAGATGGCATCGGTTGCGGAAACCACCACGCCGCGGGCGGCGTCGATGACCCCCGCGGAACCGACGCCGACGCACGCGACGGTGATCCCGGCGTCGGCCGCCCTGTCCCGAAGCCGGGCGGCCAGGGCGGCCGTGGCATCGAGGATGGCGTCACCGCCGTCCCTGTTCAGCGTGGGGATGGTCTCCTGGAACAGGACCCGGCCCTCCGCCGAGACAACTCCGGCTGCAGTCTTGGTCCCGCCAAGATCGACACCAATGGCGTACATGTGCCGGGCCTAGACCAGGCCGGTGCGCTCGAGGATGACCTTGATCGCGGTGGTTTCTTCTTCGTTCAACGCCTGCATCGGCACGCTCATGGTGTTGGATTCGATCACGCCCATGATCTGCAGCGCGGTCTTGAAGGCGCCCAGGCCGGCAGCGCCGCCGGAGACACGGCCCTTGGGGGTGTAGACGATCTCGAAGAGGTCGGCCAGGCGGTCCTGTTCGGCGGCGGCTTTCGTCCAGTCGCCGGCGGCGGCAGCATCCACCAGGTTGCGGTAGCCGCGCGGGTCAACGTTGCCCAGGCCCGGAACCACGCCCTGCGCGCCGCCCAGGAGGGCTCCGTCCACCACCACTTCATGGCCGGTGAAGATATCGAAATTGTCGATGTCCCTTGCGGCCAGCAGGAGCTGGCGGAAGGAGACGTCGTCGCCTGAGGAGTCCTTGACGCCGGCGATGACACCGTCGCGGCCCAGGCGGACCAGCAGGTCGGTGGGGAGCTTGTAGTGGGTGCGGACGGGAACGTCGTAGGCGAACACCGGGACGCCAACGGCTGCGTGGATGTTGCGGAAGTGGGTTTCGGTTTCGTCGGCGTTGCCGATGGCGTAGTACATGGAGGTGACCACGATGGCGTCCGCGCCCAGGTCGATCACCTTCTTGGCTTCGTCGATGACGCGGTTGGTGGTCTGTTCATTGGCGCCGACGATCAGCGGGACGGCACCTGCGTTGGTGTCGGCGATGGTGCTGACCACCAGTGACCGTTCGGCGTCGGTCAGGTACGGAACTTCGCCGGAGGAACCCAGGACGAACAGGCCGGACACGCCGCCGTCCAAGAGGTGCCTGGTCAGGTTCTGCAGCGAAGCGGTGTCAATGCTGCCGTCTGCGTGGCGGGGGGTGAGGACAGGGGGGATGACGCCCGAGAACTGGGAAGGCACGGAAAACTCCAATGTGAAAGGTTAAAGGTGGAAGGTTGGGGGTTCGGAAAATCAGGTGTGAAGCAAACTGGGGGCGGCGCCGAGGAGTTTCCGGGTGTAGTCGTCCCGGGGGTTGTCGAACACCTGGGCAGCCGGTCCTTCCTCCACGATCTGGCCGAAGTACATGACGCAGATGCGGTCCGAGACGTACCGGACGGTCTGGATATCGTGGGAAATGAACACCATGCCGAGGTTCAGCTGGGTTTTCAGGTCCGAAAGCAGGTTCAGTACCTGGGCGCGGACGGACACGTCCAGCGCCGAGGTGGGCTCATCGGCAACGATGATGTCCGGCTCGAGCGCCAGGGCGCGGGCGATGGCGACGCGCTGGCGCTGGCCGCCGGACACCTGCGACGGCGTCACTTCCGCTGCGGAGGCCGGCAGGCCCACCAGCGCAAGGAGTTCCCTGACCCTGGCAGCGCGGGAAGCGGCGTTGCCGATCCCGTGCACCTGGAGCGGATCCGTGAGGATGTCCTGGATGGTCATGCGCGGGTTCAGCGCGGTGGCGGGGTCCTGGAACACCACCGAGACGGCCCGGCCAAACTCCTTGCGCATGGCGGCGTTCCGTTTGATGGCGGGCCTGCCATGGAACAGCACCTGGCCTGATGTGGGAGCCTGCAGGCCAACCAGGACGGAGGCCAGGGTGGATTTGCCGCAGCCGGATTCGCCCACGATACCCACGGTTTCGCCGCGGCTGATGCTGAAGTCCACGCCGTTGACCGCCTTGACGATGGTGGGCCGGAACAGCCCTCCGGTCCTGGCGCGGTGGTGGACTTTTACGTCCTTGAGCTCGATGACCGGCTTGCCGGTGGATACGCTCACTTTGCGTCCTCCTTCAGGTGGCTGGCCCAGTAGTGGTCCGACCCGCCGCCCACTGCGGTGAGGACCAGTCGCTGGTTGGGATCGGCGTCAGCGCGCAGGGACCGGGGCGCGAAGCGGTCGCCGGGGGCAAAATCCTGCGGTGACGGCACGGTCCCCGGGATCTGGTGCAGGCGCGCTGCGTCCGCCTCGATGGAGAGCACGGCGCCGAGCAGGCCGCGCGTATATTCGTGCTTCGGGTTCTGCAGCAGCGCTGAGGCCTGGGCGGACTCAACCACCTGGCCCGCGTACATCACGGTGATGCGGTGCGCCAGGGATGCCACCAGGGCGAGGTCGTGGCTGACGAACACCATGGCGAAGCCCAGCTGTTCACGCAGTTCGTTGAGCAGGTCCACCACCTGCTTCTGGACGGTGACGTCCAGGGCGGTGGTCGGTTCGTCCGCCACCACAATCCTGGGTGAGCGGGAGAGCGCCATGGCGATCAGGACCCGCTGCCGCTGCCCGCCGGAGAGCTCGTGCGGGTAGCTGGCCAGGGTGCGGACCGGGTCCAGCTTCACCATCTCCAGCAGCTCGGCGGGGGTCTTGCGGCCGCCGCGCCGGGTCAGCTGCAGCATCTGGTCCTTGATCTTCATGGACGGGTTCAGCGAACTGAGTGCGTCCTGGTAGACCATGGCGATCTGCTCGCCGCGCAGGTTCTGGTAGGCCTTGGCGTTGCTGTGGTTGGTGGCCGGGTCCAGGAGTTCCTTGCCGTCGAACGTGATGGAGCCGGTAATCCGGGCCGTCCTGGGCAGCAGCCCCATGATGGCCAGTGAGGTGATGGACTTGCCGCAGCCGGATTCGCCCACCAGGCCCATGGTTTCTCCTTCACGGACGGTGAAGGAGACGTTGTCCACGATGGCTGTCTCGCCGAAGCGGTCGGGGAAGCGGATGGAGAGGTTCTTGACCTCCAGCACGGTGCGGGCATCGGCGGGGACCTGCGGGAGCCGGTCGGTGCGGGTTGCTTCGACGGCGGCCAGCAGTTCCAGCTCGCGGTCCAGCAGGGCATGCGGGTTGGTGGCGGTCCGGCTATCCGTGAACGGTGATGGGGTGTCCTGCCGGCCTTCCGTGGGGGTTGTTCCGGAAGCCGGCAGGACGCCGTCGAGTTCGTGCTGTTCCACGACCGACGGCTGGGCAACCGAGGTGGCCACTTCCGTGTCCACCGCGGAGCCGGTGACGGCGGCGCCGGCCACGGAAGCGGCAGCACCGTCGTCGTCCTTCACCGCCGGCGCGCGCCGCAGCCGGGGGTTGACCATGGCGTCGGTGAGTCCCTCAGCGAGGATGTTCAGCGCCAGGACGGTGAGGAGGATGGTGAGGCCGGCGAAGGTGGTGGCCCACCAGCCGCCGGACAAAACGAGGTTGCGGCCGTAGGAGATCACGTTGCCCCAGGACGGTGCAGGGTCCTGCACGCCGGCGCCCAGGAAGGACAGCGAGGCTTCCAGGATGATGGCGTCGGCCACCATCACCGTAGCGAACACCAGGACGGGGGCCGCGGTGTTGCGCACGATGTGCTTGGCCAGGATGTAGAACCGGCCGGCGCCGATGACGCGCTCGGCGCGGACGTAGTCCTCGCCGTACTGGGACAGCACGTTGGCGCGAACCACCCGGGCCAGCTGCGGGGTGTAGATGATGGCGATGGCAATGATGATGGTGGGCACCGAGTTGCCGAACGCCGCCAGCAGCACCGCGGCCAATGCGATGCCGGGGAAGGCCATCAGGATGTCCATGATGCGCATGAGCAGTTCGTTGACGGCCTTGCTGGAGGTGGCGGCCAGCGAGCCCAGGAGGGCACCCGCCAGCACGGCCAGGCCCACGGCCCCGAGGCCGATCATCAGTGAGGACTGGGATCCGTAGAGCAGGCGGGAGAAGATGTCACGGCCCAGCCGGTCGGTGCCGAAGAAGTGCTCGGCGCCCGGAGGCGTGGCCGGCATGAAGGTTTCCAGCGGATCGTGCGGTGCCAGGACCGGGGCGAAGACGGCGGCGACGGTGATCGCCACCAGGAAGGCGAGGGCCAGCCGGGAGCCCCAGGGCAGGGCCTTGAAGCGGAGTCCGGGGGCGCTCAGACGTTCAGCGAGTTTGCTGCGCATGGGTCACACGGTCCTGATTCGGGGGTTGATGAGCAGGTAGAGAAGGTCCACGGCGATGTTCACCAGGACGAAGGTGACGGAGATAGTGAGGACCACGCCCTGGACCAGGTTCACGTCCAGGTTGGTGATGCCGTTGAGGATCAGCTGGCCCATGCCGGGCAGCGCGAAGATCATTTCAATGACGACGGCGCCGCCCAGCAGGTAGCCGATCCGCAGTCCCAGCACGGTCACCGGGGTCACCAGGGCGTTGCGGAGCACATTCTTCGACACCACTTCCCGGTACGGGACGCCGTTGCCGATGGCCGTCCGCACGTAGTCCCGGTCCAGTTCCTCCACCATGGAGGTCCGGACCACCCTGATCAGGGACGCCGACACCGGGATGCCCAGTGCCAGGGCGGGCAGCGCCATGGAGTTGAGCCAGCCGCCGAAGCCGGACTCGGGGGTGGCGATGCCGCCGGAGGGGAACATCGGTGCCGGACCCAAGGCGAACCACTGGATCAGCAGGATGCCCAGCCAGAACGACGGCGTCGCCACCGCGGCGATGGAGAAGACCCGGACCAGCTGGTCCTGCCACTTGTCCCGGTACAGGGCACCGATGATGCCGAAGACCAGGGAGACCACGACGGCGATAATGACGCCCAGGAAGGTCAGCTGCAGCGTCAGGGGAAACGCAGAGCCGATCATGCTTGCCACGGATTTCGCCGGGGGAGTGGTGACCCCCAGGTCGAACTGGAGGAGCTTGCCCAGGAAGCGGACGTACTGCAGCAGCAGGGGATCGTTCAGGCCGTTGGCCTGGCGGTACTGCTCTTTGGCTTCTTCGCTGGCTCCTTCGCCCAGGGCGCTGCCCGCCTGGTCGCCGGGTGCGGCCTGCAGGACGAGGAACACGAGCAGGGTGATGCCCAGGACCATCAGCGGCAGGGCTGCCAGCCGACGGCCCAGGAGGCGCAATATCGTGGTCAATGTAGTCTCCGGTTGATGTGGCTAGGCGGTGCGGCCCACACCAACGAAGGAAACTCCGGTGGTGGGCAGGGGCTTGAAGCCGCTGAGCTTCTTGGCATCCCAGGCGCTGGGAAGCTGGCGGTGGAACATCGGGTACAGCGGAAGCTCTTCGGAGACCAGGTCCACGATCTGCCCGGTGATCTTCCTGGCTTCGTCCTTGCTGGCCCTGGAGCCCTTGTCCATCAGGTCCTGCAGCTGGGTCCGTTCCGGGGTGGTCCAGTACGCGCGCTTGTCCATCCAGGTGGGGCCGGAGTAGAACCAGCTCAGCAGCAGGTCGGCATCGTTGCCGAAGACCGACGGATCGCCCGGAGCGGCAACGACGGTGTAATCGCCCTTGCCCACGCGGTCCGCGTACAACGCGCCGGACTGCAGGTTCTTCAGGGTCACCTTCACGCCGGGGATCTTGTTCCAGGATTCGAGCATGAGCGGTGCCACGTCCTTGACCCAGGCGGTGTCCGTGGTGAGGAGTTCGAATTCCAGGCTGGTCACCCCGGCCTGCTTGAGGAGGTCGGCCGCCTTGTTGGGGTCGTAGGAGTAGACGTTCTTGGCCTTGACGTAGTCCGGGTGGCCTTCCTGGAAGTAGGAGCTGGCCGGCTTGGCGTTGCCGAACAGGGCCTTCTTGATGATCGAATCCTTGTCCAGGCCGTAATGCAATGCCTGGCGCACCAGCTTGTTGTTGAACGGGGCGGCCGTGCAGTTGAACATCAGGAAGAGCAGCCCGAAGGACTGGACCGATTCAACGGTGGCAGCGGATTTAAGCCCCTGCATGTCCAGGTAGGGGACGTCCTCGATGGCCTGGACGCGGCCGGACTGCATGGCGGTGACGCGGGCGGCCGCATCGGAAAGCAGCAGCCACGTCATCCCCTTGGCCAGGGCCGGCATGGGGCCGTTGTAGGCCTGGTTGGCTTCGAAGACGATCTTGTCGTCCTTGACGGCAGAGACCAGTTTGTAGGGGCCGGTTCCAACGGGCTTGGCGTCGAAGGATTTCAGCTGGTCGGAGCCGGCCGGGAAGTTGGTGAGCGCCTTGGGGACGACCTTTACGACCGAGATGCGCGGTCCGAACCCGGGGAAGGCGTACTTGAGGGTGAACTCGACGGTCTTGGCGTCGAGGGCCTTGACGTCCTGGATGAACGGGATGAACTGGGAGAACAACGACTTGTTGGCCGGGTCCATCACGCGGGTGAAGGAGAAGACGACGTCCTCCGCGGTTACCGGGGTGCCGTCATGGAACATTGCCCCGTCGCGGATGGCCACCTGGTAGGTGGTGTCGTTGACCATCTTGGGGTCGGCGGCGGCCAGCGCGTTGTAGGGCTCGCGGGTTGCCGGGTGCAGTTCCACCAGGCCTTCGAAGACGTGCAGGTTGGCCGCCATGGGGGTGGCGCCGGACGACGAGATGGGGTCGAAGCCGGTGGAGAGGGCATAGGAGATGCCGGCCTCGATGGTCAGGTCCTTGTTGATGGGTGAGCTGTTCCCGGTGGCACCCGTGGTAGTGGCTGCCGGGCCACCGCATGCCGCGATGGAGCTGGCGAAGGCTGCGGCCAGGCCTATGGCCCCGCCGAGCTTGAGGAAGTTCCGGCGGCTGGCGTCATTGACCAGCGGCAGGTTCTTGGTGTTATTCATGTGCCTCACCGTTCAGAAGATGTTTATCGGATGTAGGATGTCCTAGCTCGTAGTGAAAACTGTAAGTCCCATCACAGCGAGCGTCAAGTGGACTGAAGTGCGGCACGTGGCAGGGGGCTCGTGCCGGCCTGCCACTGAACCCCTACGGAATGGAGCATCCATGTCTTTGATCGTTGGCGCTTATGCCGCACAGCCCGGCGAGCCCGCGGACGAGTTCTACCAGGGGCTGGGAACCGTTCCCGCCGTCCGGGGACTCGAACTTCCCTATGGGCCCCTCGGGGGTGCCGGATGGCCGGCCGGGGCCCCGCGGGACTGGTCGGCAGTGGTGACCTCCATCCCCGGCACCATGCAGCGGCTTCAGGATGATCCAACTTTCGGCCTTGCCTCTCCGGACGCGGAAGGCAGGCGGGAAGCCCTCGGCTTCGCGGCCGGAATCCGGGAATTTGTGCTGGAACTTCAGGGCGAAGGACACGTGGTGGAGGGCGTGGAGCTGCATTCCGCCCCTGCGGCACGTGCCTCCGCGCGGTGGTTCAGGGAGTCCCTGAAGGAAGTCCTGGACTGGGATTGGGGCCCCGCCCGCGTGCTCGTGGAGCACTGCGACGCACCCCGTCCCGGGAGCCGGCCGGAGAAGGGATTTCTGCCTTTCGTCGAGGAGGTGGATGTGCTCCGGTCCTTGCAGGACCAGGGGAGTGCGCCGGTGGACATGGTGGTCAACTGGGCCCGCTCCGTCATTGAAAGCCGAAACCCCGGCACTGCTGCGGAGCACATCGCACACGCCCGGGAAGCCGGCGTCCTGGCGGGGGTGATCTTCTCTGGGTGTTCCCCGGAGGAAACCGGGTTTGGCTATCCCTGGATCGATGCCCACCTGCCGGCCGCTGAGGTGGAGGGTGCGCCGGGCAGTTCGTTGCTGACCTCCGATGAAATCCGCCGGTGCCTCGTCGCGGCGGGGGAGCCGCCCATCACGGGCTTCAAGATCGGCCTGCCCCGCGAGGGGCTTTCCGTACTGCAGCGGGTGGAGCGGCTCAGGCAGATGTGCGCCCTGGTTGAGGGGCATCGTCCACGGTGACGCTGCCTGAAGCGATATCGAAGCGGAATGTCCTGGATCGCACCACGGGCAAGCCGGCGCGCAGCCCTTCGATTGAGAACCGGAGTTCCAGGACGTCACGCTCCACATCCTCCGCGGCCAGGGTGTAGGAGGGCGTGAAATAGAGCGCCTCTCCGCCGGCCTTGAGGTCGGCTGTGGGGAAGGCGGCGGCTCCGGGGCCTGACAGCCGGACCCGCTCAACTGTTATGCCGCCGTCGTTCCTGGCCCGGCCGGTAAAGGCAAGGATGTCCCCTGCCTTGTAGCCGGGGACGATGGGGCCGTAGTTGAGGTCCTGTGCTTCACGGGTGCCCAGGACCTGGCCCTGCCCGGCCGCGTAGCCTTGGCCGATCTCCTTCGACGCCGCTCCCCAGTCCGCCCCGCCGGGCGCCATGACGTGGAATTCGCCCGCATGCTGCCACTCGGGCGGCAGCCCGGGTGTGACGGACCGGAGTTCGATGTCGAAGCTGAGGCTGGCCTCCTGCTTCGGGTTGCCGGACGTCTCCGGAGGGGTGCTGAGCTGGCCGGTCAGCTGCGCGGCCGGGATGGAGGCGAACACGATTTCGCGGTAGCCCTGGCGCTCGTACAGGACGCCGATGTTGCCGTCCGGCAGCCGGGTGGCCGTGGAGTACGCCGAGCTTCCCGCGCACAGCAGCACCCGTGCGGGCCAAGTGCGGCCGTTGTCCGGGGACAAGCTCAGGACGGTGTTCCGGCGGAGGGCGGTGTCCTGGTTGTTGGTTGCCAGCAGCCAACTGTCCGTGTCTGGTGCGGCAAGGCCGGCCACGGAAGGAAGGCCGTCGAAGCGGGTCAGGGAGCCGTTGTCGCTGGGATCCGGGAGGTCCCCGACGGGAGCCAGCGCACTCCAGCTGCGGCCGCCGTCGGCGGACGTGGCGGCCAGCCGGCGCGGAGTGGCGCGGCTGTGGAGGAGCAGCCGGCCGTCGTCCAGGGCGGCCACCTTGTTCTCGTTCGGTGCGGCGCCGTGGGTTTCGGCGCTGATGAGGTCCCCAAGCGTCCAGCTGTCCCCATGATCGTCGCTGTAGGCCGACGCTGCCATGATCGCACCGCCGCACAGGAGGACGAACTGCTGAACCAGCCGCCCGCGTAAAGGTCCGGCATGGACCTGGGTTCCCTGCCCTGCCGCGGCGAAGATTCCCGTGATGTCCCGGCCGGGGACGGAGCCCTTCAGCTCGGCGGTGAGCCGCCGGTGCCGCCAGCTGGCGCCGTCGTCGTCGGACCAGCTGAGGTCGCAATGCTGGATGAAGTCGTCGTCCGGCGCCGTCCCGGTAGTGGATTCGAAGAATCCGGCGCGGGTGCCGGCGGCATGGAACAGGAAAATGCGTCCCGTGTCCGCGTCCACCAGCAGGCTGGGGTCGCCGAAGCCTTCCAGGCCGGTTCCGGTCCGCACCACGTGCTGGGCGCTCCACGTCCGGCCGTTGTCCGTGCTGCGACGCAGCAGGAGGTCGATAGGGCTTGGAAGATCGTCCAGGTTGGGGCGGCCGTCGTAGGCCGCCAGCAGTGTGCCCCTGGTGGTGACGGCCAGTGCGGGAATGCGGTACTGCCGGTATCCGCCGCGGCCGCGGGTGGCCAGGACGCGTTCCACGGTGGGGGAGGCTGCGAGCGCTGGAGCAGAGAGATAGGACGTCACATGTTTAGTCTAGCTTTCCGCTCCACCGGCCCGGCCCCTCAGCCTCCCGCCAGCACCGGCGCCGTGAGCCTGCCGTCCCGCATGGTGGCCACCGCATCCGTCAGAGGTACAAATTCGGTGTCATGGGTGACCATCACCGTGGCCACGTTGAACTCCGTGGTCACCTCCCGCAGCAGCCCCACGATCGCGGCGCTCCGTTCGTGGTCCAGTGCCGCCGTCGGCTCATCCACCAGCAGCACCCTGGGGCTGCCCATGAGCGCCCGGGCAATGTTCACGCGCTGGCGCTGGCCGCCGGAGAGCTGGTGGGGCAGCTTGTCCGCGCCCGCGGACAGGCCCACCACGTCCAGCAGCCCCGCTGCCCTGGCACGGGCTGCTTTGGCGTTTTTCCCCCGCAGGTGGTCGCTGATGATGAGCTGCTCGACGGCGGTGAGCGAAGGAAGCAGGTTGGGTTGCTGGAAGATGATGCCCACTTTGTCTCGACGCAGTGCCGTCAGCTCCCTGTCCTTAAGGCCCGCGGTGTCGGCGCCGTCCACGAGGACCTGGCCGCGGGTGGGGCGGACCAGGGTGGCGGCGGTGGCCAGCAGGCTGGACTTGCCGGAGCCCGAGGGGCCCACGAGGGCGACCAGCTGGCCCGCCCGAGCGGTGAGGTTCACCCGGTCCAGGGCGGTGGTGGTCCCGCTGCCGTCCGGGTATTCGAGGGTGACATCGACCAGGCTCAAGGGGGTGGAGGTGCTCATGTCCGGGGTTTCCTTTCGGGGAGGGGGTTTAGTTGCCGCCGAGCGCCAGGAGCGCATCGACCTTGGTGACGCGCCGGACAGCCAGCGCGGCGCCGGCCAGGCCCAGGGCAACGATCCCGACGACGGGAACCACCGTGGTGCCCAGGGTCAGCTGGAAAGGGGCCGCCTGGGCGGCGAATGCACCCGCGGCCACCCCGACAGCGCCGCCAACCCCGGCCCCGGCCAGCAGCACGATGGCCGCCTGGGTCATCGCGTCGCGCAGGATGTAGCCGCCGGCTGCGCCCATGGCTTTGAGGACCGCAATGTCGCGGGTGCGCTGGATGGTCCAGACGCTCAGGAAGGCCACGATCACCAGGGCCGAGATGCCGTACAGGAACGCCTGCATCAGGGTGAGGGACCCGTTTTCGCTCTTGAAGGAGCCCAGCGCCTGGAAGGAACCGGTGCGGGACTCGCTCACCGTGTTTGCGGCCGCGTCTGCCGCGGCCTTATCCACGGCGGCCCCGTCCGCGTGGGTCACGGCAACGACGGTGGCCAGCTGCCCGCCGTCGGACACGTGCGCGGCCTTCGCCCACGCCGGCAGCGCAGTCCACACCACGCTGGTGTGCGCGTACCACTGGTCCGGGACCACGGCCGCGACCGAGAGGTCCACACCGCCCAAAGACACCGTGCCGCCCTGGCCCACCGACAGGGCCTCCGCCACCGAGGAGCCCACCACGGCCGTGCCGGCGGAGACCTCCATGGGAGCCAGCAGGCTGCCGGGGGAGACTCCAAACACCGCAACGTTCGCGGTTCCCGAACCGTCCGCCGTCTGCGCCCTCGTCTGGGTGATGCCCACCGGCTCGGCGGACTGGACGCCCGGCTGCCGTTGCCAGCTGTCCACCTGGGCGGCGGTCACGGAGCTTTCGGTGTAGGACGCTTTGGGGGAACCTGCGCCGGGGGCGCCGAAGGCAATGGTGTCCACCGGCTTCGCGGCGCCTGCACCCAGTTTTGCGATGGCTGACGTGGATTGCTCGGCGAGGCCCGCGGTCAGGCCGGACAGCATCACCAGCAGCAGGGTGATCAGGGCTACGACGCCGCCCATCATGGCGAACCGGCCTTTGGCGAAGCGGATATCGCGGATTGCCAGGAACACGTTGTTTCTTCTTTCAGCAGGGTGGATTGTTTTGTCCTTCCACTCTCCCGGCCGGAGCCGGACCGGGCATCGCAGGGACGGTTGATCCGGCGGCGCAAAAGGGTGGAACCCGGAGTCAACCATTCGGTTGATCCCCTCCACCGGGTCCCCGGCATAAGCTGAGGGAATGCCTGCCACGCCCCTGCCGAAACCACAGGAGAAGGCCGCAGCCAACCCCTCCCGCGGGCCCTTGGATGCACTGGAGAATGCGTCATCGGCCGCCATCCTCCGAGTCCTGCGGGTCACGCTGCACGCCGGGTTCGCGCTCCTGCTGGCCGTCGGTATGGTCCGGACCCTGGCGGTGGGAGGTTCCCTGCGCTGGGTGTGGGCGGCCACCGCCGTGGTCCTCGCTGCCGTTTACCTCGCCGGCACTGTCCTGGAGAAACGCCACGCGGAGGGGCGGAGCGGCATGGACCCGCGCCGCTACGGCCTGTTGTGGCTCTGCCTGGTCACGGCCTTGTGGGTCTTGCTGCTTGCCGGCAGCGCCGATTTCGCCTGGCTGGCCTTCCCCATCTTCTTCCTGCACCTGCACCTGCTGCCGCGGCGTGCCGCACTCCTGACCGTCGGCCTGATGACGGCGGCGGTGGTCGCCTCCCAATGGGCCGTCAGTGGTGCCCCCGTCCCGCATGCGGCGGCCGTCGTGGGACCTGTCCTGGGCGCGGTCTTCTCCGTCATTACCGGCCTGGCCTACGCGGCCCTGTACCGCGAGGCCGAAAACCAGCGGCGCGCGGCCGATGAGCTGCGGCGGACGCGGCAGGAGCTGGCCCGGTCCCAGCACCAGGCGGGCGTGCTGGCGGAGCGGGAGCGGCTGGCCCGCGAAATTCACGACACACTGGCGCAGGGCCTGTCCAGCATCGTGCTGCTGGGCCGGGCGGCCGGGCAGTCCCTCGCCGAGGGGGACGCCGCCACAGCTGGCGGCCGGCTGGCGCTGGTGGAGCAGACCGCCGCGGACAACCTCGCCGAGGCGCGCCGCTTTGTCCGCGGCCTGTCCTCACCGCAGCTGGACGGCAGCACCCTGGTGGAAGCCCTGGACCGGCTGTGCCGCAGGACCGGGACGGAGGCCGCGGCGGCAGGGGCGCAGCTGCGCTGCCGGCTGGAGGTGGACGGGGAACCGCAGGACATTCCGCAACCTGCCCGCGTTGCCCTGCTGCGGGCGGCGCAGGCGAGCCTTGCGAACGTCCGCGAACACGCCCGGGCCGCGAACGCCGTCGTCAGCCTCGCTTTCCTGGGCAGTGAGGTGACCATGGACGTGTACGACGACGGCACGGGCTTTGACCCGGAGGCTGCGGCGGGTGCCTTGGACGCAGCGGACGGCAGCGGATTCGGGCTGCGCTCGCTGCGGGACCGCGTTGCCGCGTTGAACGGCACGCTTGCCGTGGAGTCGGCGCCGGGCGAGGGTACGGTGGTGGCGATCAGGCTCCCGGTGGTGGACCCATGACCGACGTGCGGGTGCTGCTGGTGGATGACCACCCCGTGGTCCGCGCCGGTCTGCGTGCCATGCTGACCGGCTTTGAGGGCATCTCGATCGCCGCCGAGGCCGCTGACGGCAGGGCCGCGCTGAAGGAACTGGCCCGGTTGGCGGCCCTGGGTGAAGCCCCTGACGTGGTGCTGATGGACCTGCAGATGGGGGAGGGGATGGACGGCGTCACGGCCACCGCCGAAATCCGGAAGCTGGCCGCTCCACCGCCGGTGCTCATCCTTACCACCTATGACACCGACGCGGACATCCTCGCCGCCGTGGAGGCGGGGGCCAGCGGCTACATGCTCAAGGACGCGCCGCCGGCGCAGCTGCGGCAGGCGGTGCTGCAGGCAGCTGCGGGCGGGACGGTCCTGGCGCCGCGTGCGGCCGCCCTCCTGATGGACAGGATCAGCAACCCCGGAACGTCGCTGACTCCGCGGGAGGTGCAGCTGCTGGAACTGCTGGCCACGGGCCTGTCCAACCGGGCCATCGCCAGGCAGGTCTTCATCTCCGAGGCCACGGTCAAGACCCACCTCGTGCACATCTACGGCAAGCTGGGCGTGGACAACCGCACCGCCGCGATCGCCGCGGCCACCCAGCGGCGGATCATCAGGCCGCCGGGCGCCAAAGGCTGACCTGTCGGCGCAGCGCGGCGGCAGGCGGCATGTGACGGCCGTCGCAGTGCAGTAGGTTTATTCCACTGTGCTTACAGGGGCCGCCGTTTCCAGGCCACGTTGTTCAAAGGAGAATGAATGTCCCGTCCGGTTCCAGCCGTTGATGCCCTTCTCGCCACCTATGGTGCGACCGACGCCTGCGCCGCCGAGCTCCTGTGCGACAGCCACGACCCCGGCGCCGTTGCCTTTACGGTGGTTGAGGCCGATCTCTCCGCAGAGGACATCACCTATGGCGGGCTCCGGGAGCGCTCGGAGCGGGGAGCCGCGGCGCTGGCGGAACTGGGGGTGGGTCCCGGGGACGCCGTGGCCACCCTGATGGGAAAGTCGGCAGACCTGGTGGTCATGCTGCTGGCCATCTGGCGGCGCGGGGCGGTCCACGTGCCGCTGTTCACGGCCTTCGCGTGGCCTGCCATTGAACTTCGGCTGAACGCCTCAGGCGCCAAGGTGGTCATTACGGATCCGGACCAGCGGGTGAAGATCCAGGAAACCGGGGCTGCCGTACTGGTGGCCGGTGCAGAAGCCTCCGCGCCGGATCTTGCGCTCACTCCGCTCCTGGCCAGGCAGCAGCCCGGGATCGCCGCCGAAGCCGTGGGCGGTGACGGCGACCTGGTGCTGATCTTTACCTCCGGGACCACTGGCGCCCCGAAGGGCGTGCCGGTGCCGGTGCGGGCACTGGCAGCATTCCGCCAGTATGTCGAACTGGGCCTGGACGTCAGCGAAGAAGACGTCTTCTGGAACGCCGCGGACCCCGGCTGGGCCTACGGCCTGTACTACGGGATCCTCGGCCCCATGGCTGCGGGACGGCGGAACATCCTGCTGCGCCCCGGGTTCTCCCCGGAACTCAGCTTCAAGGTTCTGGAGGCGTTCTCGGTGACAAACTTCGCCGCTGCACCCACCGTGTACCGCACCATGCGGGCCAAGGCGGGCGCCGGAACCGGGCCGTTCAAGCTCCGGCGTGCCTCTTCCGCCGGCGAACCGCTGACCCCGGAAGTCATCAGCTGGGCCCGGGAGGTGCTGGGCGCCCCGGTCCGGGACCACTACGGGCAGACCGAACACGGAATGATGATCATCAACGCCTGGCATGACGAGGTGCGGACGGAGCTGAGGCCCGGATCCATGGGCCGGCCCCTGCCGGGTTGGAGCTGCACGGTCCTCAAGGACAACGCCGACGAGCCGGCCGGCCCCGGGGAACTGGGCCGCGTCGCCGTCAACGTGGCAGACAGCCCCATGATGTGGTTCAAGGGCTACCAGGATGCATCGAAGAAGACCGCCGAAAGGTACAGTGCCGACGGCAAGTGGTACCTCACCGGGGACGCGGGCATGGTGGATGCCGATGGCTACTATTTCTTCTCTTCCCGCGACGATGACGTGATCATCATGGCCGGATACCGGATTGGCCCCTTCGACGTCGAAAGCGTGCTGTCCACCCACCCGGCGGTCCTGGAAAGCGCCGTGGTGGGCGCTCCCGACGAACTGCGCGGGGAAGTCCTGGAGGCCTACGTTGTCCTGGCGGACGGGACTATCGGCAGCGAGGCACTGGTGGCCGAACTCCAGTCCATGGTCAAGACCCAGTTCGCTGCCCACGCCTACCCGCGCCGCATCCACTTCGTGGCGGACCTGCCCAAAACGCCGTCCGGAAAGCTGCAGCGCTACATCCTGCGGCAGCAGCGGGCGGCGGCTACCGGAAGCTAGCGGGGCGGGCCGTCCGTTCGGTGTCTATCCAGTAGCGGCGCTTGCCGTTCCGCGTGTCCTCATACACTCCGCCGTTCCGCTCGATGGTTGCCCGCGAGCCTGCGTTGTCCTCATCGCAGGTCAGGAGAACTTTCGTGATGCCGCGTTCCCGTGCCAGGGGCAATGCGTCGGCGAGGGCCCGGGCAGCGTGGCCGCGGCGCCTGGCCGACGGCCGGACGCTGTAACCGATGTGCCCGCCTTCATTCAGGAGGTAGCCGTTCAGTTCGTGCCTGATGGCCAGCGACCCCAGGACCGTCCCGCCGTCGGCAATCCACAGGTAGGTGCACGGCACGTAGCCTGGCTTCCGCACCGTTTCCGGCAGCGCATCCTTGACCAGGGTGTCCACGAAGGTGCCGAAGGCGGTTGGGTCGCCGAGGCTTTCCAGCGGCCATCCTTCGGCCCCGGCGCCGTCCAGGTGGGCGCCCTGAAATTCCGCGGCTGCCTCAAGCCAGGAAGCGTGGAGGGCTGGATCCGGGGTAATGAGCTGGGCCATCACAGCATCGTGTTCGACGGTTACCCGCCCGGTGCCGTGCCGATGGCCACGCGGGAACCGGTTCCCGGGAAGTTGCCGCCGGGAGGTAGCATCTCCGGGGGACCCTTTTGCGGTCTGGAAAGGGACGGTAAGTGGCGGGCATGCACTCGATAACGGCGGCTCCCAGGGACTCAGCAGGTCGGGACGAGTTACTCCAGGAGTACGGTTTCTCCTTCTTCAGCGGCGAGGAACAGCAGCCGGGCGTGGACGGGACGCCGGCCACGGAGCCCCTTCAGAACCTGGTCCAGCTGGCAGCGAAGCTCTGCGGTGTGCCCTACGGCGTGATCAACGTTGTCACGTCTGATGAACAGCAGCAGGTGGCCGCCATCGGGTTCGAGGCCGCCGTCTGCGCCCGCGAAGACTCCATGTGTGCCCAGGTGTTCCTTTCCGGAAAGACAACGGTTGTGCCGGATGCGTCCCAGGACCCCCGCCTCGCATCGAATCCGTTCGTCACAGGCGAGATCGCCAACGTCCGGTTTTACGCCTCAGTGCCGCTGGAAACGTCCTCGGGGTTCGTGCTGGGGTCGCTGTGCGTTTTCTCCCACGTGCCCGGCATCCCCGGCCGGGACCAGCTGGACATGCTGGAGATCCTGGCCCGCCAGGCAGTGCAGCTCCTGGAACTCCAGCGGCGCACCCTGCAGCTGAACACCGCCCTGGACGAGGTCAGGGAAAGCAACGCGAAACTGGCGGAGTTCGCCGGCCGCGTCAGCCATGACCTGCGGGGGCCCCTCACCACCATGCTGGGTTACGTGGAGCTCGCCGGGGACGAAGTGGACGTTGACCATCCGGCAGCCGACTACCTGGAGATCATCGAAGCCAGTGGCCGCCGGATGCTTGCCATGCTCGAAGACGTCCTGACCTACTCACGGATGGGCGGGGGCATCCAGCGCCGGAATGTGTCCCTCCGCAGGACGGCTGCCGACGTCGCCAAGGACCTGGGCCTGTCGTTCGGGCCCGGCGCGGTCCTGGACAGCGAGGATATGACCCTCCACGTGGATCCCGGCCAGCTGCGCACGCTGCTGCAGAACCTGGTGGCCAACGCCGTCAACTACCGGAGCACAGACCGGGAGCTGAGTGTGCGGATCAGCGGTATCTCCAACTACCAGGGGACCACGCTGCTGGTGGCGGACAACGGCAAGGGGATCGGCCCTGCGGACCGGCACCGCGTACTGGAGCCGCTCGTCCGGCTGCACCGGGAGGGCGACGGGCAGGGCTCGGGCCTCGGCCTGGCCATTTGCCGGCGGATTGCTGAGGCCCACGGCGGGGAGCTGAGCCTGAAGGAGACTCCGGGAGGCGGCACCACGGCCGTGATCAGCTTCCCCGCGGAACTGTAGACGGGTTAAACGGGCCCGGGCCGGCCGCTGGGTGCGGCCGGCCCGGGACCCGCGTGATGCAGGCTAGTCCAGGTCGAACCGGTCCAGCTCCATGACCTTGGCCCAGGCAGCCACGAAGTCGTGCACGAACTTCTCCCTGGCGTCATCGCTCGCGTACACCTCGGACAGGGCCCGCAGCTGCGAGTTGGAGCCGAAGACCAGGTCCACGGGCGTGGCCGTCCACTTGAGTTCGCCGGTGGCAACATCGGTGATCTCGTAGATGTTCTCCTCCGACTCGGAGGCCTTCCACTTGGTGCCGGGCGAGAGCAGGTTGACGAAGAAATCGTTCGTCAACACCTGCGGCTTGTCCGTCAGTACGCCGTGGGTGGAGCCGCCCACGTTGGTGCCCAGGGCGCGCATGCCGCCCAGCAGCGCCGTCATCTCCGGCGCGGAGAGGTCCAGCATGTACGCCTTGTCCAGCAGCAGGGTTTCCGGCTGCACCTTCGCGCCGGGACGCAGGAAGTTGCGGAATCCGTCGGCCTTCGGTTCCAGGTACTGGAAGGACTCGACGTCGGTCTGCTCCTGGGTGGCGTCCGTGCGGCCCGGACGGAACGGCACCGTGACGGGGAACCCGGCGTCGGCTGCTGCCTTTTCCACGGCGGCGGCGCCGCCCAGGACAATCAGGTCCGCGAGCGAGACCTTCTTGCCGCCGGTCTGCGCCGAATTGAATTCCTCCTGTACCCGCTCAAGCACGGGAAGCACGGCAGCCAGCTGCTCCGGTTCGTGGGCCTCCCAGTTGCGCTGCGGCTCCAGCCGGATCCGGGCGCCGTTGGCACCACCGCGGCGGTCCGTCTTGCGGTAGGTCGCTGCCGATGCCCAGGCGGTGCCCGCCAGCTGCGGGACGGTCAGGCCGGAATCAAGGAGTGCAGCCTTCAGCTGGGCGACGTCCTGCTCACCGATCAGTTCATGGTCGACGGCGGGAACGGGATCCTGCCACAGCTGGGCCTCCGGAACCCACGGACCCAGCATGTGCGGACCCACGGGGCCCATGTCGCGGTGCAGCAGCTTGTACCAGGCCTTGGCGAAGGCCAGGGCGAACTGGTCGGGATTGTCCAGGAAGCGGCGGCCGATCTTCTCGTACTCCGGATCGAAGCGCAGCGACAGGTCCGTGGTCAGCATGGTGGGCCGGTGCTTCTTGTTGGGGTCGTGCGCATCCGGGATGATCTCGGGAGCGTCCTTGGCCACCCACTGGTGGGCGCCGCCCGGGCTCTTGACCAGTTCCCATTCGTATTCGAAGAGGATCTCCAGGAAGCGGTTGCTCCACTGCGTGGGCTTGTCCGTCCAGGTGACCTCCAGGCCGGAGGTGATGGTGTCGCCGCCCTTGCCGCTGCCGTAGGTGCTGAGCCAGCCCAGGCCCTGCGCCTCAAGGTCCGCACCCTCCGGTTCGGGTCCCACGTGCGCGTCTGCAGGGCCGGCGCCGTGGGTCTTGCCGAACGTGTGGCCGCCGGCGATCAGCGCGAACGTTTCCTCGTCGTTCATCGCCATGCGCTTGAACGTCTCACGGATGAACGCCGCAGCTGCCACCGGGTCCGGGTTGCCCATGGGGCCTTCGGGGTTGACGTAGATGAGGCCCATTTCGGTGGACCCGACGTTGTCCGCCATTGTGCCTTCACCGGTGTACCGCTCATCGCCAAGCCAGGCGTCCTCCGGGCCCCAGATGATCTGCTCAGGCTCCCAGACGTCCTCGCGGCCAAAAGCGAAGCCGAAGGTCTTGAAGCCCATGGATTCGAGGGCTACGTTGCCGGCGAGGACCAGCAGGTCGGCCCAGGAGAGCTTCTGGCCGTACTTCTGCTTGACAGGCCACAGCAGGCGCCGGGCCTTGTCCAGGTTGGCGTTGTCCGGCCAGCTGTTCAGCGGGGCGAACCGCTGGCTGCCGTCGCCGGCGCCGCCGCGGCCGTCGTGGACGCGGTAAGTACCGGCAGCGTGCCAGCTCAGGCGGATCATCAGTCCGCCGTAGTGGCCAAAGTCCGCCGGCCACCAGTCCTGGGACGTTGTGAGGACCTGGCTGATGTCCTGCTTGAGGGCTTCGACGTCGAGCTTCTGGAATTCCTCGCGGTAGCTGAAAGACGGGCCCAGCGGGTTGCTTGCCTGGCCGTGCGTGTGCAGCACGGAAAGATCCAGCTGGTTGGGCCACCAGTCCTGGTTGGTGCGCGGCCGGTGCCCTTTGGGGGTGGGCGAATCGATCGCAGGGTTTTCGCTTTCACTGCCCTGGGCGGTGGCACTGCCATGGGCCACCGGGCACCCGCCCTCAACCTTCTGGTCCAGGCCCTGTGCACTCCCGGGCGTGGGGACCGGGGGATGGTCTTGGGGTTCGGTCATGTGCTTATTCCTTCCGTTGGGCCGAGGCCGCGGTTGGACTCGGGCAGCCGGTGCAACCCTCCTATTTGAACATGGACGGGTGACAGGGGGAGACCCTCCTAAGCCATGGGTGAAACCCTGCCTGTTTTTGACCTTCTTTGAGGAAGTTGTTCGGCTCTTCCTGACGGCTTTTCTCCGCCGCCGGAATATCTTCCGGGCGCTCCGTCTTGTCGCAAGAGGGCCCTTTGGCGGCCCGACGTCCCGCCGCGACGCAGCGCGCGGGCCTCCGCCCAGGCGTGAGGCCGTGCTGGCGCGCGGATGCAACCAAGCAGCTACCAGAAGGAGCACTATGACCATCGGAGCAGGAACAGCAGCGGGCAACGGACGGACGGCCTTGGTGGTGGGGGCCACCGGCATCGCGGGGTCCGCCCTGGTGGATACCCTGGCCGGCGGAGGCTGGGACGTCCTGGCCTTGTCCCGCCGGCCCGGAGCCGACCGGGCCGGCGTCAGGTGGCTCTCCGCGGACCTGACCTCGGCTGAGTCCCTGGCCGCCGTGCTCGGTCCGGAGAATCCGTCCCACGTCTTCTTCACTGCCTGGTCCCGGCGGGACACGGAGGAAGAGAACATCGCCGTCAACGCCGGCATGCTGCGGGATCTCCTGGCTGCCCTGCGGGGCAAGGACGTGGCCCACGTTGCCCTGATGACCGGACTTAAGCATTACCTGGGACCGTTCGAGGCCTACGCGGCCGGAGAAATGCCGGACACGCCTTTCCACGAAGAAGAGCCGCGGCTGCCGGTCCAGAACTTCTACTACGCCCAGGAGGACGAACTGTGGGCCGCGGCGGCGGAACAGGGGTTCACCTGGTCCGTGCACCGCGCCCACACCGTGATTGGGCACGCGGTGGGCAACGCCATGAACATGGGCCTCACGCTCGCCGCGCAGGCCACCCTGTGCCGGGACAGCGGGGAGCCATTCGTCTTCCCCGGGTCCGAGACGCAGTGGAACGGCCTGACCGACATGACCGACGCCGGCCTGCTGGCCGAGCACATGCTCTGGGCTTCCACCACCCCCGCGGCCGGCAATGAGGCCTTCAACATCGTCAACGGCGATATGTTCCGGTGGCGGTGGATGTGGCCGAAGCTTGCCGCCTACTTCGGCGTGGAGTGGGAAGGGTTCCAGGGGGAGCCGCGTCCCCTTGAGCAGTCCATGGCAGGCAGGGAAGACCAGTGGCGGCGGATTGCCGCGGAGAACAACCTCAGCGAGCCGGACCTGGGCCGCGTGGCGAGCTGGTGGCATACCGACGGCGACCTGGGGCGGAACATCGAAGTGGTGACGGACATGGGCAAGAGCAGGGATGCCGGCTTTACCGGGTACCGGCGGACGCTGGACGCCTTCACCGCACTGTTCGACCTGGACCGCGCCGAGAACCTGATTCCCTGAGCGGGGCGGCCAGGCCCGGCCGCCCGCAGCCGCCCCCGTACGCCGTGAGAGAACCCGGCAAGTTCCTCTGTAACTGCCCGGCTAAGTCCCAGTTTCCGGACGTACACTGACCTTCGCACCACGTTTGTGGACACACCGTCAGTTTGGAGCCGCCCATGCTCTGGAAGCTACTCGTTGAATACCTGCGGCCGCACCGGCCGCTGCTGGCCGCCGTCGTGGTGTTCCAACTGGCGCAGTCCATTGCGTCGCTGTACCTGCCCACGCTGAACGCGGACATCATCGACCAGGGCGTGGCCCGCGGCGATACCGGCTACATCCTGTCCACGGGCAGCGTCATGCTGCTCATAACCCTGGTGCAGATCGCGTGCGCCGTGGTGGCCGTCTACTTCGGCGCCAAGGCCGCAATGGGCCTCGGCCGGGACCTGCGCGGGGCCATCTTCGAGCGGGTGGGGCAGTTCTCCGAACAGGAAGTCACCAGGTTCGGCGCACCCAGCCTGATCACCCGATCCACCAACGATGTCCAGCAGGTCCAGCAGCTGGTGCTGATGTCAGCCACGCTGATGGTGGCCGCGCCCATGCTCAGCATTGGCGGGGTGATCATGGCCATCCGGCAGGATGCCCAACTGTCCTGGCTGATTGCCGTCTGTGTCCCGGTGCTGCTGATCGCCGTCGGGCTCATTGTCACCCGGATGGTGCCGCTGTTCCGCAAGATGCAGGCCCGGATCGATACCGTGAACCGGGTGCTGCGTGAGCAGCTGACCGGCATCCGGGTGGTGCGGGCCTTCGTCCGCGAGGACATGGAAACCGAACGGTTCGCGGGCGCCAACGCCGATGTCACGGATGTTGCCCTCCGCGCCGGCCGCCTGATGGCCCTGATGTTCCCCACGGTCATGCTCATCCTGAACGTCTCCAGCGTGGCGGTGATCTGGTTCGGTGCGTTCCGGATCGAGGACGGGTCCATGCAGGTGGGCACGCTGATCGCGTTCCTGAGCTACCTGATGCAGATCCTGATGTCCGTCATGATGGCCACCTTCATGGCGGTGATGATCCCGCGCGCGTCAGTGTCAGCGGACCGGATCGGCGAGGTGCTGGGCACCAGCTCCAGCGTCCTGCCGCCGGAGCACCCGGTCACCAGCGCGGTCCGGCGCGGTGAGCTGGAAATGCGCGACGTCGGCTTCGCCTACCCGGGTGCCGACCAGCCCGTCCTGGCCGGGATCAACTTTACGGCCCGGGCGGGGCAGACCACGGCCATCATCGGCAGCACCGGCTCGGGCAAGACCACCCTGGTGAACCTGATGCCGCGGCTCTTCGACGTCACCTCCGGGGCGGTGCTCATGGACGGCGTGGACATCCGCGACCTGGACCCGGACCTGCTGTGGGGGCACATCGGCCTGGTGCCGCAGCGGCCCTACCTGTTTTCCGGCACCGTGCGCAGCAACCTGCTGTACGGCAACCCGGACGCCACGGAGGAGGAGCTCTGGACTGCGCTGGAGATCGCCCAGGCGCGGGACTTCGTGGAGCAGATGGAGGAGGGCCTGGACGCGCCCATCTCCCAGGGCGGCACCAACGTTTCCGGCGGCCAGCGGCAGCGCCTGGCCATCGCCCGGGCGCTGGTGAAGCGGCCCGAGCTGTACATTTTTGACGATTCGTTCTCCTCGCTGGACACCGGCACCGATGCCCGGCTGCGGCAGGCGCTCAAACGCAACATTGCGGGGGCCACCATGGTGATCATCGCCCAGCGGGTGTCCAGCATCGTGGATGCGGACCAGATCCTGGTGCTCGACGACGGCAGGATCGTTGCGCAGGGCGCGCACCATGAGTTGCTGGAGACATCGGAGACGTACCGCGAGATCGTGTCGTCCCAGCTGGCAGCGGAGGAGACGGTATGAGCCACGGTCCAACTCCCGCTGGCGGCACCAAAGCCGGGCCCGCCTCCGCAGGCGGCCAGGACGCCGTCGTACGCATCCCCAGGCCGCGCGGCGGCCCAGGACACGGCGGACCGTTCGCTGGGATGAACGTCCCGGCGGAGAAGGCGATGAACTTCAGCGGCTCCGCCAAACGCCTGCTGGGCACGCTCCGGCCCGAGCGGTTCTGGCTGGTGCTGGTGCTGTTCATGGCGGTGGCGGGCGTGGTGCTGCAGGTGATCGGCCCGCGGCTGCTCGGGGAGGGCACCAACCTGATCTTCTCCGGCGTGGTGTCCAAGCAGCTGCCGCCGGGCGTGACGCAGGCGCAGTTGATTGCGCAGCTGCGGGCGGCGGGGGAGAACCAGAAGGCGGACATGCTCAGCGCCATGACGCTGACGCCCGGCGCGGGGATCGACTTCGCGGCGCTGGGCAGCGTGCTGACCTGGGCGCTGGTGCTGTATGTGTTGGCGTCGGCGTTCATGTGGGGGACGGCGTATGTGCTCAACGGCGTGGTACAGCGGACGGTGTTCGGGCTGCGCGAGCAGATCGAGGCGAAGATCAACCGGCTGCCGCTGCGGTATTTCGATTCGATCCAGCGCGGTGAGCTGCTGAGCCGGGTCACCAACGATGTGGACAACATCTCGCAGAGCCTGCAGCAGTCCATTTCGCAGGCGGTGACGTCGGTGCTGTCCGTGGTGGGCGTGCTGGTGATGATGTTCATCCTCTCGCCCACGCTGGCGCTGATCGCCTTGGTGACCATTCCGCTGACGCTGGGGATCACGGCGTTGATTGCCAAGCGCTCGCAGAAGCTGTTTGTGCAGCAATGGAAGAACACGGGTGAGCTGAACGGGCAGATCGAGGAGACCTACACCGGGCACGCGTTGGTGAAGGTGTTCGGCCGGCAGCGCGAGGTGGGGGAGCGGTTCCGGCAGAAGAACGCGGAGCTGTATGAGGCGAGCTTCGGGGCGCAGTTCATTTCCGGGTTGATCATGCCGGCGATGACGTTCATCGGGAACCTGGTGTATGTGGGGATCGCCGTGGTGGGCGGCCTGCAGGTGGCGTCCGGGGCGATGCAGCTGGGCGATGTGCAGGCATTCATCCAGTACTCGCGCCAGTTCACCCAGCCGCTGGCGCAGCTGGGGTCCATGGCCAACCTGCTGCAGTCCGGAGTAGCGTCTGCCGAGCGGGTGTTCGAGCTGCTGGATACGGAGGAGCAGTCCGCCGATCCCGTTGGTTCCGGGCTGCAGAGCCCTGATGGTGCCGGTCGCGGGCGGCTGGTGTTCGAGGATGTGTCCTTCTCGTACTCGCCGGATAAGCCGTTGATTAGTGGGCTGTCCCTGGTGGCGGAGCCGGGGCAGACCGTGGCGATTGTCGGTCCGACCGGGGCCGGCAAGACCACGCTGGTGAACCTGATGATGCGGTTCTACGAGCTCGACGGCGGCCGGATCACGCTGGACGGCGTGGACATCACCACCATGAGCCGGCACGACCTGCGCTCGCGGATGGGGATGGTGCTGCAGGATACGTGGCTGTTCGGCGGGACCATCCGAGACAACATTGCGTACGGGCGGCCTACAGCTTCTTCGGAGGAGATTCTGGAGGCGGCTACGGCCACGTATGTGGACCGGTTCGTGCACTCCCTGCCGGAGGGGTACGACACGGTGCTGGATGACGAGGGTGCCAACGTGTCGGCCGGTGAGAAGCAGTTGCTGACGATTGCCCGGGCGTTTCTGGCGTCGCCGTCGGTTTTGATTCTTGATGAGGCGACGTCATCGGTGGACACCCGGACCGAGGTGCTGGTGCAGAAGGCCATGAGCGCTTTGCGTTCTGACCGGACGTCCTTTGTCATCGCCCACCGCCTGTCCACGATCCGCGACGCCGACCTCATCTTGGTGATGGAGGCCGGGCAGATCGTGGAGCAGGGCACGCACGCTTCTTTGTTGGCTGCGGGCGGGGCCTACGCGCGGTTGTACGAGGCCCAGTTCGCGGCGCCGGTGGCGGAGGTTTAAGTTGTACAAAGGTTATCTGCTGGCTGAGTCATTCATCGTCGTAGTCAGCTGTCACCACGGCCTTTAGTTGTGAGGCTGCGGAACATCGCTGACTGATCATCCTTTCGACGGTGGCAATGATCCCCTCCATCAAGCGCTTAGCTTCACATGTGAGCGACTGGTCGAGGTCCGCCGCGGCCCACCCCGCAAGTTTCTTCTTCATCAGATCTAAGTCTTCGTCTTCGCACAGAGCTGACGCAGCCGCCAGGTGCTTCTTTGTCCTGTTGGACCAGGTTGAACCATTGTCAGCGGGCTTCGCGTCAGGAAGGTTTAGACCTATGTATTCGAAATAGGCACGCTCCTGCAGTTCACGCGTATAAAGATCCTCAAGCACGCTCTGGCTTCTTCCAGGCACTGAGAGCTTGCGGATACGGTCGCGGTCCAGCGAGGCAATATTGCTCAACTTTTCGATGACCCCTCTGCCGGAGGAGTCATCGTCAACGATGACGACGACGTCGGACATCATTTCCAAGGCGAACCTTGCTCGATTCGGAAGATTGTCTGCCCCGACTGCATCCGTGACGGCCAGCCGTCCTTCTGCAAGAGCATCAGCGCATATCTCGGAGTACTTACGGAGTGCGGTCGTGATAACTTGGCAGTCTGTAGGGCCCTCTGTCAATACCAAGAACTCAGCAGAGGAAAGATTGTCAAAGGGTCGCACGCCTAAGCAATTTCTAATTTGCCCTATTCGATGCACCTCTGTCACTGAGTTGTTCTCCACAATCAAGTTCTTTTCGAGCTGAGTGCGATTCACGAGGACAGGGCTGTGAGTCGCAACGATTACGTGTTGTTCTCCTGCAATCTCTCTAAGGACCTGTGCCATCTTGTGTACCGCATCAGGGTGGAGGTGAGCTTCCGGTTCATCGATGGCGAGGAGAACTTGCGAACTTGACCCCCTGTCCGCTAGGTCATGGAGTAGAGCCATGGTAAGTAGACTCTTAACACCATCTCCTTTTTCGAGAATTGACGTGGAAACACCATCGTCGAGCTCGATGGCATCGATGGAACGTAGACCTCCAACGGTGATGCCACCCGTCTGCAGTTGGATCGACAGGTCGCTCCTGCCCTGCATGTAGACATCAAGTCGCTCGCCGATCGATTTAGAAAGCTCTCGGGCATGTTCTTGATGCAGGGCATCGAGTCGAGAGACCAGTTCCAAATACTCGTTATTTTTGCTAACAAGGCTAGGCGATCAGTAATTAGTTCGGATATCACTTCTACTGCTTGGTCTGCCGTTCGAATTGCGGGAACATAAAGAAATGTGAAGTGCTCTTCAATAAATGCGCAGATCTGGCGGCCTGCACGACGATATGATCCGGAACCGCCGGGCTTGGGAAAATCGAGGTATATGCCATCTTCGGTAAATGTTATTTCAACGCTCAGCGCACCATTATTTTTAGTACGCGTGGCTCGCCAAAATTCCGTTCGTTCCTGCTCATCAAGACTAAAATTGAATCTAAGAACCGAAGCCTGCTTAACCCGCCCGTTTTCACGCAACTGGGCCGGGAAATCGCGCAGCCAGTCGTAGCGTGATCCAGCCTGGTGGGCGGCCTGACTACGCCAGAAGGCGGACCTTGGCCTCGGTAGGTGGGGCATTTCGGCAAGTCCGGATTCTGAACTTAGGCGAAGGCGGCGTTGGGCTAGTGAGATAGTTTCCATGCCGAGACGTATAGCCTGGAGTATATTGGACTTTCCTTGATTGTTGGGACCAATGAGTACGGTTAGTCCTTTCAGATCCACCTCAGTGGGTGCAAGGATGCTTCGATATTTTGTGATCTTTAGAGATTCTAATTCCATGCGTATAAGTTTGTTTCTGTGTATTTCTAGTAAGTGCTATGCGCCCACAAAGAGCGAATAGCTGAGATCAAGTCATCTGCGTGCCAAACGGCTGGGAGTTTTTCCTTTACGGCTGGCGTAATAAGGGTACGGCTTCAAACCCGACGGGAGTTACGCGGCGGCATTCCCGCCGTAGTGGAAGGTTGGATGCGTCAGCGTAGATCGGTGTCAACTCCACTCTGGTGAGGTGGGCGCTGAGCCATTCTTTCCAGGCGAAGGAGTATTGGCGAGTGCCGACAGGTGTCGCTCAAGGTCAGTTGTCCCCGGCCGTCAAAGGTAGCTCTTGACGGTTGCTCGAAGTGCTTCAGTGTGCTCATAAATTTCCTCGAGGGAATTAATGGGAACCCGGGTTTCTTCCTTGCTGTCGTTGAAGATGCCGATGTACTTCTGCGTCCGGTTGAAGTGAAGGCGGGCAATGGGCTTGCGGTTGTTATCGTCCAGAAGAACTGCAAAATAGGACTTCGCGTCCCGCTGAGCGACCCGCACTGGCTTCACCTCGCTGCAGACGATTGCGCGTATAATCTGGTAGCCCTCGATCTCCTCAAGAGTCGTCTCCAAACCATCAGCCTCAGCGAGGTCCGCCTCTGCAACCGGAGCGCTAGTGACAGCAGCAGGTACTGCCGATTCATCAGTCTGCGGAAATCCGGGGTTTCCGAGGGCTTTCTTCAGCCGTTCGTTGACTTGGTCATTGAGGAACTGCTTTGTGGCTTTTCCAACCAGCACCGTGAATTGCTCTCGAACCTTTTGCGTGTAAGGCCCCGAATAGACCCGGGCCGTCAGGAACTTGACCCATTCATCTTCTGGTTCCTTGAACTGTGCCGCCAGAGTTCGTTTCAGTTCGCCAATGTATTTTAATTCACCGGCGGCGCTGATGATTGAGTCCAGGTCGAAGACGTCCTTGGAGAGTTTCTGGAGCTCGGGGATCAGGGACTGATCGATGTCGTTCAAATCCAGCACGAGGAAGGGCTTCGCATCCATGCGGTTGGGTGCGTCCAAGTCAGTGAAAAACTGATAGACCTCGCCGTTGGTCAGTATGGCGATACGAGCGTTGGTAACTGCGAAGTATCGGAAGAGCTGTGAGGCATGCTCGATCTTTACAGGCTCCGTCGACTTCTTGCACTCGATCAGAATCTGGACTTCGCCGTCCTTCACGATGGCATAGTCGATCTTTTCGCCCTTTTTGAGTCCAACGTCGGCGATGAACTCCGGCACGACCTCCAGAGGGTTGAATACGTCGTATCCGAGAATTGTCGAAATGAAGGGCATCACGAAGGCGTTTTTCGTTGCCTCTTCGGTTTGAATAACGCCCCGTTGCTGACGCACTTTTGCCGCCAAAGCAGCAAGCTTCTCCGCAAATTCCATGTTGTACCCCCAGTACTTTCCTGTAACCGGACACCACCATGTGCCCGCCAGCAATTTCAAAGCTGCTGCAGCAAAACCTACATCCGAGGAGCGACATTTACACGCAACCGGCTAATAGCCGCCGTCACGTTGCAGCGTACAAAAAACGGACGACGCCGGGTGCCCACCCGCCGTCGTCCGCTCCGCCTAAGCCGCCCGGGATCGGGCTACTAGAAGCTCAGTGCCACAACCCCAGCGCGAACTCCGCGATCACCGTGGCCAGCAGGAACGATGCCGTGATGGCCACCAGCCCCACGGGGATGATCTTCCAGCCGATGTTCTTCAGCAGCGGGATGTCCTTGCCCAGGGACAGGCCGGCCAGGGTCAGCATCACGGTGGCGATGGACAGGAAATCCACGGTCTTGACCGCCGCGTTCAGCGCTTCGGCCCCGAAGAACCACGGGCTGGAGACGTACGCGCCGATAGTCGTGATGAACACGATCGCCGAGATCTTCCGCGTGACCTTCGCCAGCGCAATGCCCACCAGGACCAGGGCCAGCAGGATTACGTAGCCCAGCACAATCGACAGGGAGAGCCCCTTCGCCGCAATCGACGCCGTTCCAATGCCAAGGACGGTCAGGACAGACAGCGAGAGCCACAGCGGCAGCTTGATCTCGGCGGAGGACTCGGCCACCCGCTCGCGGAACAGCCGGTTCTCTTCCGCCTGGGCAGCCTCGCGCTCGGCGTCGGCAGCGGAAACAGCAGGGGCAACAGAGCCACCAGCACCAGAACCAGCAGCCACAACCTCACGGCTCTCCTGCTTCCGCGTCAGCACCCGGTAGAACTTGTCCGCCAGCGGCAGCGCCACGTAAATGCCCACGTACACACCCAGCACCGTGGTGATCAGGTTGGAGACGGCGGCCATGCCCAGGATCGCGTCCTGGTCGCCCGGGTACGCGGCTGTGATGCTCGCAACGGACGCGGCCATCATGGACCCGGACCCCACGCCGGCACCCATGGCCAGCGCCAGCGGGTCGAAGATCTTCCAGTTGGCCACCAGCGAGGTCAGCAGCGTGATGAACACGGCACCGAACAGCGTCCCGAACACGTACATCGCCAGCACGCCGCGGTACTGGTCCGAATCCGGCCCGTACTTCTCGGACACCATGGCGAAGGACGGCTCACGGTCCAGCGAGAACGTGGCACCCACCGTCGCCTTGCCCATCCGCAGCAGCACAGCCAGCGGGAGCGCCAGCACGATGGTGCCCAGCAGATGGCCCACCTCCTGCAGCAGCAGCGCAGGGCCGGCCTTCAAAAGCGTGGGCAGGCTGGGACCGATGTTGAACGCCAGCCGCGCCACCAGCAGCAGCACCGCCACGCCCACCAGGGCCGCTGCAACCCGCTGCAGGTCAATGCCCAGCGGTTTGAACTTCTGGATGGACACCAGCAGACCCAGGATCAGGCCCCAGACCATGGGGAAAATGATGATCGCGCCGATGCCCAGATCGATCTTCGCCTGGCCGATGAACTGGACAGCGAGGGCAATCACGAACGCCAACGCGGCGACGGGGATGGTCAGCCTGGTGCCGGCCTTATCGGTCCGGGCGGTTTTGACAGTGCTCATGATGCGCCTTCCTGGGTAACAGCTTCCTGGGGGGAAGTACGACGGCGGTACGCCGCTTGGGTGAAGCGTTGACGTTGGGTGGGGGTTGAGGCAGCCGCGGCGACGGTCCACGCCAGTGCGGTACCGGCCTCGAACATCACCCCGTACGCCTGCGGCGTGTCCGCCAGGGCGGCGAACGCGTGCGAATGGATGGGGACGTCCGCGCCGGGGATGCTCAGCCACGGGTGCAGCGACGGGATGACCTGGGAGATGTTGCCCATGTCCGTGGAACCGCCGCTCAGGCCGGCCGCGGGGGAGGTGTCCTTGCCGAACGCATCCATCGCAGACGTCCAGTGGGCGGCCAGGTCGTCGTCCTGGATCAGCGGCTCATACAGCGGTTCGGTGTCCTCGAACGCCAGGGTGGTGCCGGTGGCCAGCGCGGCCCCTTCGAAGCAGCGCCGCACCCGCACCAGCAGGGCCTCGAACTCCGGCAGGGTGAACGCCCGGGCTTCGAACTCCACCACGGCCTTCTCCGGAATGATGTTGGTGACGTGCCCGGCTTCGGCCACAAAGCAGGCGATCCGGTGGTCGGACGGGATCTGCTGGCGCAGCAGGCCGATCGCCACCTGGCTGAGCACCGCGGCGTCCGCAGCGTTCACGCCCAGGTGCGGAGCCGCCGCTGCGTGCGCTGCCTTGCCGGTGAACGTCGCCTTGTACCGGCCCACGGCCTGGGCGCTGGTCCCGGCAGGGTTGTAGGTGACCCCGTCCTGAACGGGATGGACCATCAATGCCAGCCCCACGCCGTCGAACGCTCCCTGCTCCAGCATCAGCACCTTGCCGCCGCCGTGCTCCTCCGCCGGCGTGCCGATGGCCTTGAGCGTGATGCCCAACTGGTCCACGTACGGCTGCAGGGCCAGGGCCGCCGCAACGGACGCCCCGGCAATCAGGTTGTGCCCGCAGGCGTGCCCGATCCCCGGCAGCGCGTCGTACTCCACGCACAGCGCCACGGTCAGTTCACCGCTGCCCGCGGTCGCCGTGAAGGCGGTGGGCAGCCCGGCGCTGCCGTGCTCCACCTCGAAGCCGCCCTCAGCCAGCAGCGCGGTGATGGCCTCGGCAGACTTCACTTCCTCGAAGGAGAGTTCCTTGAAGCCGTGGATGTCCTTGGCCAGCGCCTCCACCTGCTGCTTCCAGCGTTCGACGCCGTCCGCCAAGGCAGCGCGCAGGTCACCTGCTGCGGGGGTCATGTCAGTCGTATCCATGGGTCTCCTAGTAAGACAGCGAGGGGAAGGGGGAGCCGTCGGCGCGCGTGGGCACCCAGACGGCCTTGGTCTGCGTGTATTCGTCCAGCACACCCGGGCCGGAAGAGCGCCCATGCCCGGAATCGCCGAATCCGCCGAACGGCACCGCCACGTGGATGGTCTTGTACGCGTTGATCCAGAACGTGCCGGCCTTGACCTCGCGGGCCACGTGATGGGCGCGGGACACGTCCGAGGTCCACACGGCGCCGGCCAGGCCGAAGGAGGTGTTGTTGGCCCGGGCGATGGCTTCGGCTTCGGTATCGAACGCGTCGGCGCCGACGACCGGGCCGAACACCTCTGTGGTTTCCAGCCGGTTCTGCGGGGTGACGCCATCCAGCAGCGTGGGCATTACCCAGTGGCCGCCCTTCAGGGCTGAGCCGCTCAGCGACTCCGGCAACGCAGCCCCCGTGAGGCGGCGGCCGCCGTCGTCCATCCCCGCCTCGATCAGGCCGGTGACCGTGGCGAACTGCTGCGCGGTGATGATGGGGCCCACCTCGGTGTCCGCGCTGAGCGGATCGCCCACCCGCAGCAGGGCTGCCTTGGCGGCGACCATCTCGACAAACTGCGCGTGCACGCTGCGCTCCACCAGGAGCCGTGAACCGGCCACGCAGGACTGCCCGGCGCCGGAGAAGATGGCGGAGATGGCGCCCTCGGCGGCGCGCTCCAGGTCTGCGTCGGCGAACACGATGTTGGCACTCTTGCCGCCGAGCTCCAGCAGCGCCGGGATTCCGGCCTGCGCTGCTGCCACGGCCACGCGGCGGCCGGTGGGGACGGAACCGATGAAGCTGACCTTGCCTACGCGCGGGTCAGTGGTCAGGGCTGCACCGACGGTCTGGCCCAGGCCGGTGGCCACGTTGAAGACCCCAGCGGGCAGGCCCGCTTCGTACGCGATCTGCGCCAGCCGGACGGACGACGTCGGGGTGAACTCACTGGGCTTGATGATCACCGCGTTGCCCGCAGCGAGAGGAGCGGCGGAGTTCCAGCCGGCCGTGAACATCGGCGCGTTCCACGGCGTGATGGCGACGACGACGCCCCACGGCACGCGCTCGGTGTAGGTGTGCCAGTTGCCAGGGACCGGAATGGTCTGGCCGGTGAGCTTGTCCGCCCAGCCTGCGTAGTAACCGAACATCTCGGCAACCTTGGCGGCCTCAGCCCGGGCGTCGCGGATCGGCTTGCCGGTGGTGGCGGATTCCAGGATGGCCAGTTCCTCGGCGTGCTGCTCCACGGCGCGGCTGACGTTCCGGAGGATGGCGGCCCGCTCAAAACCGTTCAGTGCGCCCCAAACCCGGGCGCCCGCCGTCGAGCTTTCCAGGATGGCGTCGGCACCCCCGGCGCCGGGGTCGGCGTAGGAGGCGAAGGCCTCGCCGGTGGCTGCTGCGGTAAGGGTGATTCTGCTGCCGCTGCCGGTGGCTATGCGGCCGCCCACGAAGGCGCCCAGGCCGCCGGGGAAGGCGGCGTCCAGGACTTCATTGGCTGTGGCAGCGGATGAGTGCGTTGGTGCTGTGGTGATGCTCACGGTGTTGTTCCTTTGGGGACGTTGATGCCGGGAGGCCTTAGGCTGCGGGTGTGGATCCGGGGGCGCCGGCCGGGGTGATGGCCGGGGCCACGGCGCGGGCGATTTCGGTGAAGTCGGCTTTCGGGCCCAGGGCGGCCAGGGCTTCCTGCCACTGGTTGGCAACGGTGGCCAGAAGCGCCGGCTTTTCGCCGATCTGTTCAGCGACGTCCACGGCGAGGGCGGCGTCCCGGGCCATGAGGCCCATGGAGAAGCCCGAATCATGGCTGCCGGTAAGGACCCAGTTGGGGTACATGCTGGCCGACACCTTGCTGCCGCCGGACGCACCGCTGATGCTGGCTGCGGCGGTGGCGGGGTTGATGCCGTACGCCTTGGCAACGCCCAGGGCTTCACCCACTGAGGCCAGGTTGGCGGCGGCCAGGATGTTGTTGAGGAGCTTGACCACGTTGCCGCTGCCTGGGCCGCCAATGTGGCTGTAGTTGCCGCCGGTAAGGGCCATGAGAACGGGCTCCGCGGCGGCCAGTGCAGTGTCCGTTGCGCCGACGAAAGCACTGAGCGTGCCGGTGGCGGCGCCGTCCCGGCCACCGGAAACGGGCGCATCGATGAACGCGGCGCCGTGGATTTCCGCGAGTTCGGCCATGCGCTTGCTGGTGGCGGGCTCGGAGGTGGTGGTGTCGATGATGGCAGTGGTGCCGGGCTCCGCAAGCAGCTGCGGCACGGTGGTTTCCACGATGCCCGCAGCGGGGAGTGAGAGGACTGCGTAGGGGATTCCGGCCAGGCTGGACAGGCTGTCCGTGGTGCCGATGCCGGACTTTTCGGCAGCTGTGCGGGCGGCTTCCGAGGGGTCGAAACCGGTGACGTCCCAGCCCGCCTGATGCAGGGTGGCGGCCATGGCTCCGCCCATGGCGCCGAGGCCGATCACGGCGACGCGGCGGTTTTGGGGCTCGTTCATAGTGGGGTACTCCTGGGGGATATCGAAGGATGGGGGCTTAGTCGAGGTAGATGTCCAGGTCTTTCCAGAGTTGCTGGGTGCGGCGGATCGTGGCCCGGCTGCGCTCCGGGTGGGCTGCTTCCATGCCGGCCAGCAGGCCGTAGATCAGGGAATTGGCGGCGGTGACTGACTGGAAAAACGAGATGCCTTCGGAGGCCACCACCAGGAGGTGGTCTGCTGCCGTGGCCAGGCGGCCACGGCGCAGGTCGCTGATGGCGACGACGGTCGCACCGGCCTGCTTGGCGGCCTCGGCCGCGATGATGATCTGTTTCACCGAGCGCCACATGTTGATGACCACCAGGACGTCCCCGGGGCCCAGGCTGTTGGTGGCCGAGGCCAGGTGCGGGCCTGAGCGGTTTTCCAGGGTGATGGGGTAGCCCATGGTGGAGCCCAGGTGGGCCATGACGCTGGCCGGCCCGGCGAAGGACCCGATGCCGGCGACGGTGATGGACTTCGCTGCAGCCAGCGCGGCGATGGCCGCCTGGGCTTCCTCGGGGGTGTTGGAGTCCAGCGTCAGCCGGAGGTTTTCAATGTCGTGGTTGATGGCCTCGTAGAGCGGGCTGCGGGTTTCGCCGTGCTCGGCCAGGGTGTCCTCGGTGGAGATCATCACCAGGTAGCGGGAGCGGAGTTCGCGCTGGAGGTCCGGCCAGCCGCGATAGCCCAGGTGCTGGGCCGTGCGCACCACGGACGAACTGTTCACGTCGGCCCGCTGGGCTATCTCGGCAATGTCAGCGTAGGAGGACAGCTGCGGGTTGCGGCGGATCACCTCCACCACCCGGCTCTGGGCCTTGGTCAACGGAACATCCGGCAGGGCGTCGCCAAGCCATGCGTGGGAAATGATGCCGTCGCTTTCGGCGGGCCGCTCGGATGCCTGCTCCGGGGAAGCGCTGGTGTTCACACACGTACCTGTCTTGTAATGCAGATCACTCTGCAACTGCAATTGCATCTAATGTACTCTGCAATTTTCTTTGCGAACAGGCTTTTGCGTTTCGGGAATGTAAAACCTTGCGGGCACGCTTCGCCGGCCGGGGGCCCGGGAACTCAGCGGGAGGCGGCGGCCTTCTCAACGGAGAGGAGCCTGGCGTAGTTCAGGCACATGCTCACACCTTCATCGGCCGGCACCCTGCTGCCGTCCAGGCTTACCTGTTCTCCTTGGGCCAGTGACGTGCCGTCCGGCAACTCCGCAGCTTCTCCGTTCAAGGTGGTGCCCGAGGGAAAGAGCAGAGTCCAGTCGGTGCCGTCATCCGCGGTCAAGGTAATGCACCCTGCGCCGTCACGGGAAACCTGCCCCGCCACGGTGGCCGGCACCTGCGGTCCTGGCAGCGCGGTTTCAACAGTCACTGCCTTGGTACCCCCGTCCGAGGTGATCAGCTTGGTGACGAGCTCCTCCTGCACTGCTGGGGCCGTACCCGTCGCCGTTGGCTGGGTTGGCTGGGCTGGCTGCTGCGCCGAGCAGGATGCCAGGCAAAAGCTGGATGCCAGGCAAAGGGCGGCAGCGACGGCCGTTCCCATCATGGTGCTTCGCTTCATTCCTGTTCCCCCTGCAGAACGTCGAAACCCCCAGCCTACGGCCATGCGGCGGGAGCCACGCCGCGGTGCCGTGGTGCTGGTGATGTCGCCAGCCAGAGGCGGAAACCCGGGAAATGCGCTGCCATGGGTCACTTACCCTTGACCCATGGGGGCAAAAGATATGGCGAAGAGTGTGTTGAAGCGTCTGGACCAGTCCGGTGGGCGGCTGTTCTACGGCGGCATGATCGCACTGATGCTGGGGCTCTTCGCTTGGCTGACCCGCGGCAGGATTGTGGAGGCGGCACCGTTCCTGGCCGCTGCGGTGGTCTACGGGGTCCTGCTGTATCGCGTGGTCTCGGTATCGGTCCGCGCATTCACCGTGATGAGCTGGGCGCACCTGGCGATCTTTTACGCTCTCACCTCTCTGGACGTCGCGGGGAAGGTGGGCATTCCGGCGTCGGGACCGTGGTTTATCGGCTTCATCATCGGCGGTATTGCCGGTGGCTACACCTGGTCCGGGCCGCGTGCCGGAACCGAATTCAGGCAGGCCAAGCGCCGCAAACCGGAAGCCGACGGAAGTTTCGGCGGTAGTGGCTGGCTGGCCGTGGTCAACGGGCTGTGCGCGCTTGCGCTGTTAGGTTTCGGAACGGCTACCGTGATGCTGCTGTCGCCCACTGCTGCCGCCACCGCCACAGCCCTCACCCTGCTCTTTGGTGCTTTCGCTGCCGGATGGGCACTGTTCCGCTTTTCGCTGCCCGTCACGGTCCGGAGCTGGCTGCTCCTGGGCATCCCTGTTGGCCTTTTTGTGCTGCTGTTCGTCGGGGGAGCCATGGAGCAGATGGCCCTTCCGCATGCGTGGGTCATCGGTGTTCTCGCGGGCATCCTGACCGGCGGACGGTACTGGACCGGCGACCGTCTTGGTGCGCCCCGTCCTCCCTTCGCTGTGCGCGGCCGGCGGCGGCAAAGGAAACGGCGGCGGCCCGCGCAGGCGCATGGCCGGACGGCACGCGCGGAGGTGCCCGCGGGAAAATAGCCGGCCCGCGGTGGAAAGGCAGTCATTTTTAGCCCCGGTATTTCCGCGTTCATCGATCGGCTACCGGGAAGCCCCCAGCCGTTATCACGGGTCCAGCAGCATGGGCAGGCACCGTCCGTCCGGCTTTCCGATAAGCCGGCGGAGCAGCCCCCGCTCAAGGAGTCATCCGTGTCCGTGAAATCCGCCCTCGCCACTTTTGCCCTTGTTGCCGCCTTGGCCGGCGCAGCGGCAGCTCCCGCCCACGCCGCAGACAACACCGGCGACGGCGGCCAGGCCTTCACCTTCGCGGCCATCGGCGACATCCCCTACGGCGCCACGGAGATCGCCAAATTCCCGTCCCGGATCCAGGACCTCAACGCGGACAAGGACCTCAAGTTTGTAGCACACGTGGGCGATATCAAGAACGGTTCCTCGGTCTGCTCGGACCAGTACTTCTCGTACATCCGCACCCAGTTCGACACCTTCACCCACCCGCTGGTCTACACGCCCGGGGACAACGAGTGGGTGGACTGCCACCGCACCAACAACGGCGCCTACAATCCGCTCGAGCGCCTGGATAAGATCCGGGACGTCTTCTTCAACCAGCCCGGCAAGACCCTGGGCGCCGCCATGCCGGTGAAGTCGCAGGAGAACCTGGGCCTCCCGGAGGACGTCCGCTTCGAGAAGAACCGGGTGGCCTTCTCCGTACTCAACGTCCAGGGCAGCAATAATTCCCTCCTGCCGTGGACTGGGCTGGGCAAGACTGAAGCCACGCCGGAGCAGCTCTCCGAGGTGGAACACCGCACGGACGCGGTCATCGCGCAGATCCACCAGACCTTCGCCGACGCCAGGCGCAGCAACGACCGCGCCGTGGTGCTCATGCAGCAGGCCGACATGTTCGATCCGTCCCTGCTGGCCGACGCCACCGCAAACCCGGCGACGGTCTCCGGCTTCCGCGGGATCGTGCAAGCCATGGTCGAGGAAACGAACAACTTCGACGCCCCGGTCTATCTGGTCAACGGCGACAGCCACGTCTTCACCGAAAACCAGCCCCTCGCCGCGGGCTCGCCCTGGCTGGGCATCTATGGCTCGCCCGCCGCGGACAACCTGCAGCGCATCACCGTGGACGGCGCCAACAACGCCGTGGACTACGTCCGCTTCACGGTGGCAGGCAACAGCGCCAAGGGCGCCGACGTGCTGAGCTGGGAGAAGGTCCCGTTCAGCCAGTAAGTTCCCAACTGAAGCGGACGACGCCGGGTGCCCACCCGGCGTCGTCCGCTTCCTTGCGTGGAGGCTAGAGACGCAGCTCCATGAACACACTGTTGGGATCCGGCGCGTAGGCGGCGAAGGGCGGGCATTCGGTAAAATCGTGCCGGGCGTACAGGCGCCGCGCCGGAGCGAAGTAGTCCTCGGTTCCGGTCTCCAGGTAGACGCGCTCAAGGTTCCGTCCGCGGGCGTCGTCAAGGATGTGCCGGAGCATGAGGGTGGCCACGCCCCGTCCCCGTGCTGAAGCCGCAGTGCGCATCGACTTGATCTCGGCATGCCGCACTATGCCGGCGGGGGAGTCCAAAAGCTTGAGGGCCCCGCAGCCCAGGAGGCCGCCGTCCTCGCGGGCCGTCCAGAACGTGATCGACGGTACCGACAAGGCGGAGTGGTCCAGGGCGTGGACGCTCTCGGTGGGCGAGGTGGCGTACATGTCGGCCAAGTGTTCACTCAGGAGTTGGTGAACGTCAGCACGCGTGGGGCTGTCAACGTCAATCGAAATCATCGGTTCAAATTTACCCGTTGCGGACGTCCGCGCCGGTGTGCCACGATTCATCTGATCGTGACCCGATTCCAGGAGGTGAGACCCATGAACGCTGCAGCAGTAATGGGTGCTCCCTCCCAGCCCACGATCCGCGGCTGACCAGCCGCCACCGGGAGCGCCGCACAGGCAACTTCGCGAAAGGCGACTCCCATGAACACAACACCAGCTTCACGCGCCCTCGTCCTTGGCGGCGGCGGCTCCACCGGCAACGCCTGGCTGATCGGGGTCCTCGCCGGGCTCTCGGACGCCGGACTGGACGTGACCGGCGCCCACCGGGTCATCGGAACCTCGGCCGGGTCCACCGCCGCTGCCCAAATCGCCGGCTCCACCCTTCCCGGACTCTATGCCGCCATTCTTGACAGTCCCGTTCCGCAGCGAACCCGTCCGGCCGGGGCGCAGGCAGCCGGCAGTCCCACGCACAGCCACCTGGAGCGCACTGGCCGGATTATTGCTGCTTCCGCGGATGCGGCGGACATGCGGCGCAGGATGGGTGCCGCGGCCATCGACCTCGCTGAGGGCTTTGACGCCTCGGAACGCTGGCGCGCCACCGTCGCGGCACGGCTGCCGGCAGCTCAATGGCCGGAGCACGAACTGCTGATCACCGCGGTGGACGCCGGCACGGGTGAGCCGGTTGTCTTAGACCGCCACGGCGGCACAGACCTCGTTGACGCCGTCGCCGCCAGTTGCTCCAGCGGCTCCGCGTACCGGATTGGTGGCAGGAGCTATATCGACGGCGGTTACCGGCGCAATGAGAACGCCGATCTGGCTGCCGGGTATGGCCGGGTTCTGGTCCTCTCACCCTTCGGCGGCAGGACCCGGATGCCGGTGGCGTGGGGCATGCAGCTGTCAGCGCAGGTGCAGGAGCTGCGGGAGTCCGGCAGCCGGGTGGAAACGGTCTTCCCGGACGCGGATGCCGGGCACCTGTTCGGGTCCAACGCGATGGACCTGTCACTCCGTCCTGCCGCAGCGGAGGCCGGGTACCGCCAGGGAAAAGTGCTGGCCGGAGGGCTCTCGGAATTCTGGCGGTGAGCTGGCCGGGAAAATAAAAAGCAGCTTTCCCGAGAATTCCTGAAGTTTATCCACTTTCTCCAAAGTTTCCGGCAGGAAAGTCTCCGGGTAATTTTCTAACGTAATCCATGCGCATCCCTCGTTTTCCTGAGGAGCGTCCCGAAAGGGGTGCTGTGCGGCGCCAGTGCAGGGATCAAGCCACCTGGCTGGGACTGGATAAAAAAATAAAAGTAGGTATGGTATCGGGTAAACGCAAGGCAAAGAAAGGCGTGATTCCGATGTCCGGAAAATCCCCCAAAAGCGGCGCCGCGAAAAAAGCCGGCAAGTCAATCCTGGAGAAACGGGCCGAAAAAAGAGCAAAAAGCGAACATAATGAACTGAATTTTGTAAAACCGCGCAAGAACCAGCGCTGACCGGGCCAGCGGGCGGCCGCCCGGGACTCCTAGCCCGCGGCCGCCCGCGCCAACCCGGCAAGCTCCACAATGCCCAAAGCAGGGAGACCAAACAAAGGACACCGCCATGAGCTCCTATAGCGCCCTCGTCGTGCCCACCCGGCTTACCCAGCCAGTTCACATCCGGCTGATCGCGCTTGACCAGAAGGCCGTCCAGAGGATCGCGTCAGGGGGCGTCCGCCGCCTGGCCGGCACGGATTGGCACGTCTACCTGGACAGCCATTATCTGGACGGACATGCCATCAGGCCTGCCACGAATCCGCGGGCCGAAGTTCTCATCCGGGAGGCCGGCATCGATCTCGCCGGGACCATCCAGGGAACTGCCCTGTTCCTTGGCCGCGACGGGCTGGGCGGCGAGTGTGACGTTCCCCGCCACCTCATCGGGCTTGCCGAACAGCTTTTCAACCTGCCGCTGGCAGCGTAGCCGGCCCGGCGCTCAACGGCGCGTGCCGGGCCACACTGTTGGGGGGGTGGACGACGGCGGGTGGGTATCCGCCGTCGTCCAGTCCCTTAGTCCTCGATGGTGACGCCGCGCCAAAAGGCGAATCTGCCCGCAATATGCCCGGCGCGCGGCTTGGGCTCCGGGTAGTACCAGGCCGCAGCTTCATTCAGCCGTCCGTCAACGTCCAGCGTGTGGTAGCTCGCCGTCCCCTTCCACGGGCAGAACGTGTTCTTGTCGCTGTCCCGCAGGTACGCGGGATTCACGGCGTCGCGCGGGAAGTAGTGATTACCCTCCACCACCACGGTGTCCGCGGATTCGGCGATGATTTGTCCGTTCCAGACAGCCCTGACCATGACATCCCTTCCGTGGTTGCCGCCCACATCAAGGAGGCGGTAGTACGGATGCCAACGGGTTGGCAGGGGGCATTGTTCCCGGCGGCCCTACCGTGGGCTCTTGTCGATCACGCAGAACAGGTTTCCGTCCGGGTCTGCCAGGACCACGAAGTCAGGGTTGTCAGGGTACGAGTCCCAGTCCACGCGCCGGGCACCGAGCGAAACCAGCCGTTCCACCTCCGCGGACTGGTCGTCCGCGTACAGGTCCAGGTGGATTCTTGGGTGGTCCTGGACCGGGGTTTCGCTGAGCATGAGGGACAGTTCCGCGCCCGGGCCCGACGACGGCACAAGGGTCACCCAGGTATCGTCACCGGCTTCCCGGGGGACATAGCCGATGGCATTGTTCCAGAACTTCGTGGCGGCGGCGACGTCGTTGACGCCGAGGACAATGGTGCCGATGGTCAACATCCGGCCAGCCTAAACCCGGACGGTGCGCCCCGGCCAGGGACCGCCGGCAGGGGAGAGGCCCGGCTCCGCGCTGGAACCGGGCCTGCCCCCTCCTGTCGTTACCTTGCCGGCGCTGACGGCACTGCGCTGCAGTCCGCCGTCGTTCCCTCCAGCTGTGGCGCCCAGCCGTCCGCACCCTGCAGGTAGTTCCGGGCCGTGTACTTGTCAGCCTCAGATCCGGGCAGTTGCGGGCGGTCAGGGGTCACCTGCCCTCCCGGTCCACGGGTGTTGTACTCATGGAACCGCGCGTCCCGCCAGGAGAAGCCGCTCATATCCGTCCACGGGCTGGCCGAAATATGCGCGCCCAGCCAGGAATCACGGAACAGGACCTGGGCAACCGCCTTCGGGTCACCGCTTGGATGCCACGGCCTGCCGAGGTGGACACTGTTCCTGGCCGCGTCGGACACCAGCCTGCACTGGTCAAAAAGATAGCCGTACTTGATGGACAGATCCTGGCTTCCGGCCGTGACGTATCCGTTGTTCGTGGTGGATCCCCGGTCCAGGGACTTGATCTCGCAGCCGCTGAACACGGCAGTGCCGCGGCCGAAGATGAAGTCGACATCCCCTTCCACGTAGCACCGGTCGAAAAAGAACCGCGCCGTGACGCCGGCACCGGGCGAATTGACCAGCAGGGTGTCCTGGTTGCCCAGCAGCTTGACCTGCGAAAGGACAGACCTGTCGGCTGTGATGTGCAGGGCCACGGCCTGGCGGTCTTTCATGCCCAGGTTGGCGGTTTCATCGAAATCGTTACTGATGGTCAGGTTCCGGGCCACAAAGTCCGGTCCGTCGATCCGGACCGACGCGCTGCCGGAGGTGCCGTAGTTCCCGCTGCCATCGGGCTTGGGCGTGCTCGATGCGTTGTTGAACACGAGCAGAACATCCTCCGGGCGGCCGCCCTGCCCGACCAGCGAGACGCGGGGCTTGTCCGCCGGGACGCGAATTGCTTCGCGGTACGTGCCGGGCTGGATCCTGATGACCGTTCGCCGGGTACTCCCGGACGGAACGGAATCGACGGCCGACTGGATCGTGGTGAACGTCTTCCCGGGTCCAACGTCAAGGGTCACCGGGACATCCACAGGACGTTCGCTGGGCCAGAACATTGTCATCAAGGGGTCAGTGCCGGCGTCGATCTTCTGAAAGTAGCCCGGTGGCATGATCGCTTTTTGCTGCAGTTCGCGTGCCACAAGGCGTGCCACTGAAACTGCTCCCGAGGCCTGGAAATGGGTGTTGTCCTCCGACCCTTGCGGATACTGCGGGTACTCACCGGGAGCCAGGAACAGGAAGTGCTTCTTGGTTTCCTCCGGACCGAGGTGCTGCCACAGCTCCTTGGAGGAAACCGTCAGGTCCACCAGCGGCGTCCCCGTCGCTGCGGCCAGTTCCCGCACCGCCTGTGGGTACGCACCGTGCGAATCCTGGGCGTTGCCGAAGGAATCGAAGCGCCGCCGCTCCACGGACGTCACCAGGACCGGTTTGCCGCCGCGTGCCCTGGCCCCGTCGATGTACCGGCCCAGGTACGCCTTGTAGGTGGACTCTGGAAGCGTTCCGCGTGCGGGGTCTGAGACCTTCTCGTCGTTGTGGCCGAAGGAAATCAGGAGGTAGTCGCCCGGCTGCATGAGGGCGAGGACCCTGTCCAGCAGCCCGGCATCAGCGAAGCTCTTCGAGGAGGCGCCGGACCACGCGTAATTGAACACCGTGGCCTGCGGGCCCAAGAGGAGCGGGAGCGCCTGGCCCCATCCGGCGCGGGGCCGCTCGGACTGCTGGTACGCCGACGACGTCGAGTCCCCGACGACGAAGATGACCGGCTTGTTGCGGGGACTGGCGGGGTCCGGGCTGGTTGGGGTAACGGCGGTGGCCGTACCCGTTCCGGACAGCGCCACGGACCCGGCGGTGAGGGCCAGCGTTGCCAGCACGCTGCGCCGGCTGGGCTGCGTAGCGGCCATCAGGAGCCAGCCCCGGAGGTGAAGATGGGGCCGGTGGAGTTCTTTAGCAGGGCCGGTACAGCCTGCGCCGGATGCATCTGGGTGCGGTAGGCGGGTGTCCAGGAGGTGTCTGCGGCCAGCTGGTCGGCCGGCGCGGCAGCGGCGTTGTACTCGGCACGGAGGTCCGTGATCTTGCCGTTCACAGCATTGCCGATGGTGGTGATTTCCGTCCCCTTGTAGCGGCCGATGATGTCCGCGGCGGTGATGCCGTCCGGGAGGGTGAAGGCGTTGGCTTCCGCATACAGATGGGAGCTGAAGCCGGCGCCCAGGCTGTACTCGTAGGGGATGGGACTGTCCGCCGTGACCTTGTAATGGTTGTTGTAGACGTCCACCTGGCCAAAACGGACCCGCGGAGCGCGCTGGCCCACGTTTTCGAAGACATTGTGGTGGATGGTGACGCGGAGCTTGCCGGGGTCGCCCCGGGTGGGTGAATCGGTGGAGCCGATCAGGAGCAGCTTGTCGTGGTCGGAGAACCGGTTATAGGACATCGTCACCAGGTCCGAGCCGTTGGTGACATCCACCGCGCCGTCGTGCACCTGGTAAGGGCGGCCAAAGTAGATGGGCTGCGAGCTGTCAAGGTTTGGAGCGTCGGTAAAGGCCGAATGGTCAATCCAGACGTGCGTGGCCTTGTTGATGACCTGCAGAAGGTCGTATTCGCTGTTCCAGTTTCCCTCGGCACCGTCAGTGGGGTCCCACGCGGGGAAGCAGTCCGCGGAATCGTTCAAGGTCAGGTTGCGGACGATCACGTTGGTGGCTCCGTTGATCCGCAGTGCCGCGCCGGTGATGCCGCTGTCCGGAGTGGCTCCCACGATGGTGGTGTTGCTTGGGATGTCCCAGCGGATCGTCTTCGCCTGCTTTGCGGCTGCCAGGCGGCGGGCATCTTCCTGGGGCCCCGAGGGCTCCTGGCTGCGGCCGTAGGTCGCGGGATCGAAGTCCTGGAGATATTGCTCCAGGCTGTATCCCGTGCCTTCGGCGTAGTCCTGGCAGGTCAACAGGGAACCGTTGGGGGCCGAGTTCGCGTTGATTGCTCCATGCACGCGGACGATCTTTGGCTGGGTGCCGGCTTCGGCGAAGGCTGCCACCATTTCGGCTTTATTGCGCACGTCGTAGACGTGGGCGGCCGTTGCCGCTGAGCCGCCGGTGGTTCCTGGTCCCTCGGACGCCCAGCCGTTGCCCGTGGCGAGGATCTGGCGTTCCAGCGGTGTCTGCGCCGTCTGGGCGGTGGGGTCGGCGGCGGGGTTTGGAGCTGCCCCTGCCGGGGTTGAAATCATGAGGGCGCCGGCGACGGCCAGTGCTGCGGATAAAGACAGGTGGGCATGGCTTTTTCGCATGTTCTCTCTTCCGTCATTGGAATGAACTGCGCCCCGGTCCGCGGTCCACTATGACGCCGGTCACCGTAGGGCGCTGACAAGGACCCTATCGAGAAAACGGTTTCTCAGCAAGGGAAGTGACGGATGTTTCTGGAGTGGAGCAAAGGGTGCATCCTGTTTTGGGTGAGCGGCCCAGGCTTCCGGCTAGACTCGCGGGCATGGGGGAAAACACCACTCCTGAAGAGCATCCACCGTCCAAACGCGCCGCGGGTGCTGCCGCCCTTGTGCCCTTGCTGGGCCTGGTGACTGTGCTGGCCGGGGTCCTGATTGCCTACCTGAACCGCGACTTCACGGGCTGGTTCGCCTACGCGCCGCTCAGCAACACACCTTTCGTTGCCAACGGGGCGGCCTTCATGACGCAAGGCACCCAGATCGGATTGGCGTTCATGGTTGCGGGGCTGCTGTTGCTGGCGTTCTGGGCGGGGTACCGGCTGGGCCGGAGTGGCAATCCCGGTCAACGATGACTGCCGGATAAAGGTCTGGCGTGCTACGCCGCGACGTTGCCCAACGCGCGGATTCTGGGAAGCGCCTCGAACTCGGGCCTGGCAAACCAGTAGCCCTGGAACAGCGAGATCCCGGCAGCCTTGAGGACCCGAAACTCCTCCTCTGTCTCGATGCCCTCGGCAAGGACCGTGATCCCGAGTTCCTTGGCGATGTTTCCGATGCCGGCCACCACGGCCTGCCGGGCATGGCTGGTGTCGATGCCACGGATCAGCTTCATGTCGATTTTCATTAGGTCCGGCTGGAAGTCCACCAAGAGTCCCAGTCCTGCGTGGCCGGCACCAAAATCGTCGAGGGCGGTGGTGAAGCCGTGCTTGCGGTACTCGGTGATGATGCTGGTGAGGTGGGCAGTGTCGGCGACCTCTTCGTTTTCCGTGAACTCGAACATGATGGAGGACGGCGGGAAGTCACAGCGCTTGGCGGCCAGAAGCGTGGCGCGGAGGCAGGCTGCAGGTTCGTAGACTGCGTTCGGCATGAAGTTGATGGACAGCATCAGTTCCTCATCCGCCGGAAACAGCCGCGCCGCCAGTTCGATGGCCTTGACGCGGCAGTCCTGGTCGAAACGGTACCGCTGTTCCGGCAGCACTCTTCCCAGGACCTCGTAGGCTCCCTCGCCGGACAAGCCCCGCACCAGGGCCTCATAGCCCCACACCCGTTCCGCCCCGGCGTTATAGATCGGCTGGAAGGCCATGCTGAAGTCAAAGTCCAGCCGGGAAGAAGTAGTGCAGCCGTCACACGCCAATGTCGGGTCCTCTCTAGGGTTACTCCAGAGTAGGGCACCTCAGGTCCCTGCCCGCGGTGAGTGGGGCCGGGGGCTGGGTGTTTGTGTCAGCGTTCGGGATTATTGATGGGCCTGTCCAGCGCCACACTGATGGTCTGCCCGGGTGCCAGTTCCCCGGCCGGCAGGTCCGTGAATTCGTACCACGCCCCGCCTGTGCCTCTGCTGGGGCGATTGGCCGCGCGCAGGTCGGTCACGCCAAAGCGGAAGACGATCTGGCGCTCTGTGTCCCCGGGCGCCGTGGTGTAGGTCAGCGGAATCCCGTTGGCGTCGGCGGTGAAGCTTCCCTGGGCGCCCTCGATTTTCAGCTCGCCCGGAATCAGGCGGACCTTCGTGCCGGCAGGAATGGGCTGGTCCGCCGCCAGGGACGGGTTGTACAGCAGGATCTGTGCCGTGGTGGACCGGAACTTGTAGCCGAGGCTGTCGAACGAGTCGCCGTCCACTGTGGTGTAAAAGACCGTCTGGCCAAACGAATTAGTGACCTCTTTACCGGTTCCGGAGCGGCTGTCCACCGGCTTCTTCTGCAGCTGGATGACTCTTCCGGCGCGAATAAAGAAAACGTTCCCCTTTTCATAGGTGAACGGGACCTTGTTCGCTTCCGCGAGCTGCTCATCGGTCAGGTTGAACCGGTAAGTGATGCCGGCCAGGCTGTCGTCGGGCTCTATGGTGTAACCCGTTGGAATGCCGTTTACGTCGCCGGTGGCGGCGCCCATTGCGCCCCGCGTTGGACCGGCCGGCATCAGTCGCAGTCTTGTGCCCGGAACGAGCGGAGTTCCGGGCTGGAGTCCGTTGAACCCGGCCACCTTCGCCTCCGAAAGCTTGTACGCCTTCGCTACCGCTGCGAGCGTGTCGCCCGCCGCCGTGGTGTAGAAGTCTGCGTTGCCAAACGAGTCCCGCACGGTTTCCCCGCTGAGGGCCGGCTTCGCGGTGGAGGACGCAGTGGGTCTGGGGGTGGACTGGACGGCGGACGCAGGCTCCGCGGGGTGATCGGAGGAGGAGCATCCCGCCAACCCCGCCAGCAGGAGGAGGATAACCGCGGCGCGTGACCACGCGGGCCTCTGGAATGTCCTCATGCCGCCGCTGCTTTTCCCCACGAATATGCCCCCCATAGTCCGGCTGTGCAGGGTCAGTGCCCGGAACCGGACCAGGAGTGAGCCTAGCTGTAATTCCCACTGAGGTTGTGAACGCGGCTGATGGGGGTTGTGCCGCCGATGCC
>NZ_JABFMW010000023.1 GCF_013359725.1 Pseudarthrobacter sp. C4D7
GGACGGGGGTGGGGGTGGGCGCCGTGGCGTAGACAACGGTAATCAGCGAGCCCTTCGGCACGGTTCCCGTGGGGTTCAGTTCCACCACCGTTCCAGGCGTATCGGTGCTGCTTTCCTGCGGAAGGACAGTCACCTGCAGGCCCAGACGTTCAAGTTCCGTACGGACCTGGCGGTAGTCCTTCCCCAAGTAGCCGGCCGCCACCACGTTGACGGTGGTCTGCGTTGGCGTCGGTGTCGGAGTAGGCGTCGGCGTGTTGCGTGTAGGCGTCGGCGTGGCCGACGCCGTGGACGGCGTGGGAGTGGCGGACGACGGCGGTGCGCTGCTGGCAGTGGCGCTGGAGCTCGGGTTGCCGGTCGGCGAGAAGAGCCCCACCTGGTTCAGGAGGAACCCCACCAAAGCAAAGAGGAGCAGCAGGATCAGGGCCACCAGCGGCCAGGTCCAGGGACTGCGTCCTTTGCGCCGGGGCTCATCGGTGGGCTCGTCGTCGTACGTGTCCTCGTTCTGGTCCCAGTTCCTCTCCGCAGCCACTCCCGCGGCCGCGCCGGCCTCGGCCGCACCAAGCACCGGAAGGGCTGATGTTGCAGTGGGGGCTGAGTCGCGCTGTGCGCCAATGACGCCGGTGGGGGCTGTAGCGGTGTCAACGGGCGCGGTGATGGGGCCGGTATCGCCGTCGAAAAGGAGCATGCCTGGCACCGCGGCGCGGGCTGCGTTCACATCCCCGTTGCGGATGGCCTCGGCGGCCTCGGCGAGTTTGATGGCATTCGCCGGCCGGTCCTTGGGGTCCTTGGCCAGCATGGACATCAGGAGTGCCCGGACCGGGGTGGGCAGGCTTTCCGAAAGGGGCGGCGGAGCGTCATTCACCTGCGCCAGGGCAATGGCGATCTGTGATTCGCCGGAGAACGGACGGTGGCCGCTGAGGCATTCGTACCCGATGACTCCAAGGGAGTAGATGTCCGAGGAACCGGTGGCGGTCTGTCCTGTTGCCTGCTCCGGCGCCAGGTACTGGGCGGTCCCCATGACCTGTCCGGTCTGGGTGAGCGGCACCTGGTCGGCGAGGCGGGCGATGCCGAAGTCGGTGACCTTGACCCGGCCGTCAGGGGTGATCAGGAGGTTGCCGGGCTTGACGTCACGGTGGACCAGGCCCTGTGCGTGCGCAACGGCCAGGGCGCGGGCGGTCTGCGCGATGATCGAAAGCGTACGGTCCGGCGAGAGTACCTGTTCGTGTTCGATGATGCTGCTCAGCGGCTGGCCGGGAACCAGCTCCATGACCAGGTAGGCCGAGCCTTCTTCCTCGCCGTAGTCGAAGACATTGGCGATCCCCACGTGGTTCAGGAGTGCGGTATGGCGGGCCTCCGCGCGGAAGCGCTGGAGGAAGCCCGGATCCCCGGTGTACTCCTCCTTCAGCACCTTGATGGCGACGATGCGGCCCAGGACCAGGTCTTTGGCCTTCCAGACTTCCCCCATGCCGCCGATCGCTATCCGCGTGGTCAGCTGGAATCTGCCGCCGAGGGTGATTCCCGTTGTAGGCCTCACTTATTCAACACCGCCTCAAAAATCTTCTTCGCGTTGGGACTGGTCAGCTTTGCTCCCGCGTAGATGTCTACGCCTTCCATGACGATCGTGACACTCACCTGTGGATTGTTGGCCGGGGCGAACCCGGTGAACCACGAGTTGTTGGTTCCGTTACCGAGTTCGGCAGTGCCGGTCTTTCCCGCCACCTGGACGCCGGGGACGGCGGCACCCTTGGCGATGCCGTCCGTCACCACGCTGGTCATCCAGTCAGTGATTTGCCTGGCGATCTCCGGGGTGGTGGACGTCCTGAGTTCGGCCGGCTGCGGCTCATCTATCACCCGCAGGTCAGGGGACCGCAAGGTCTTGATGAGGCTTGGCTGCATCTGCTTGCCGCCGTTGGCAATGGCGGACGTCATCATGTTGACCTGCAGCGGGGTGGCGCGGACATCCTTCTGGCCGATGGCGGACTGGGCCAGCCCGGGGGCGTCCAGCTTGTCCGGGAAGCCGTTGCCCGTTGCGTGTCCAAGCTTCAGCTGGTCCCCGACGTCCTCGCCGAAGCCGAACTTCCTGGCCTGCTCGGCAATGGCGTCGCGGCCCAAATCCAGGGCAATGCTGGCGAATGGGGTGTTGCAGGACTGCTGCAGCGCGAAAGCGAACGAGGCGGTGTCCTTGGTGTAGCAGTTGCCGCCTGCGTAGTTGGGCAGTTTGTACTGGATGCCGTCAAAGGGCATCTCTGCCGGGTTGGGCAGGACGCTGTCCTTGTTGTACTTTCCCGATGCCAGTGCAGCGGCTGTATCCACGAGCTTGAAGACCGACCCCGGGGCCAGGAGCTCACCCGTGGGGCCGCTGACGTTCTGGTTGAGATTGATGCCCGGGACCTTGACCAACTCGTTCATGTTGGTGCTCTCAGCGGCAGCATCCTGCGTGGCCACCAGGTTCGGGTTGTAGGACGGCTTGGACGCCATCGCCAGGATGGCACCGGTCTTGGGGTTGCTGACCACGATTGAGCCGCGCTGGCCGTCCGGAATCAAGCTGTAGGCAAGCTGCTGGATCTGGGGATCGATGGTCAGCTCCACGGATGCACCCTTTGGCTGGTTGCCCAGGAAGAGCTGGCCCACTCGGTCAAGGAAGAGCTGGTCGGAGTTGCCGGCAAGCTCGGCGCCCATGGCCTGCTCAAGGCCTGTGGCGCCGTAGTTCTTTGAGAAGTACCCGGTGATTCCGGCATACAGCTCAGGCTGTGGGTAGGTGCGCTGGAACTTGCAGGTTTCCGAACCGGTCTCCACCGACTCGGCGACGGGCGTGCCGCCCACAATGATGGCGCCGCGGTCATTGCAGTAGTTCTGCAGGATGGCGCGCTGGTTCAGCGGGTTGGTCTTGAGGTCGTCGGCCCCCACCACCTGCACATAGCTGATGGCACCGAAAAGCAGCGCAAACATGGCCACCGCGGCCACCCATGAATGTCGAATCGCCTGGTTCATGCCTGCTTCACCGCCTCGGTTGGAGTATCAATGCCGGTTGCCGCTGCGGCGCCGGTGGGCGGAAGCGGAGTGGTATCCACCGGCCCTCGGGCCGCGTGCGAAATCATCAGCAGGAGCCCCACAATGATCCAGTTGGCCAGGAGCGACGACCCGCCGGCCGCAAGGAAGGGCGTGGTGAGGCCGGTCAGCGGAATGAGCCGGGTGACGCCGCCGATGACCACGAAGCACTGCAGGGCCACGGCGAAGGACAAGCCGCAGGCAAGCAGTTTTCCGAACGCGTCACGGGTGCCCAACGCGGCGCGGAAACCGCGGGTGATGAACAACAGGTACAGCAGGACGACGGCGAACAGGCCGATCAGCCCCAGTTCCTCGCCCAGGGAGGCGATGATCATGTCGCTGTTGGCGAAGGGGACCAGGTCCGGACGCCCCTGTCCAAGGCCGGTGCCCACCAGGCCGCCGTTCGCCATGCCGAAGAGGCCTTCGATGACCTGCCGGCTGCCGTTCTCGTAGACGTCCGGCGAGAAGGCATTGATCCAGCCGTAGACGCGCTGCTGCACGTGGGAGAACACCTGCGCCGCCACGAATCCGCCGCCAATGATCAGGGCCAGGCCAATCACGACCCAGCTGATCCGGCTGGTGGCTACATAGATCATGACGATGAACAGGCCGAAGAACAGCAGGGATGAACCCAGGTCACGCTGGAAGATGAGCACGCCAATGCTTACCAGCCATGCGGTGATCATGGGGCCCATGTCCTTGAACCGCGGGAACTGCATGGGGCCGATCTTGCGGCCGGCGAGCAGGATGAGGTCCCGGTTGGAGGAAAGATACCCTGCGAAGAATATGGCAAGCGTAATTTTGGCGACTTCACCCGGCTGGAATGTCATGGGCCCGACCCTGATCCATACCCGGGCACCCAGGATTTCACCGGCGCTGATCCCCGGGACAAGCGGCAGGATCAGGAGCAGGGCCGAGGCCGCCAGCGAGATGAAGGTGAACCGGCGCAGGATGCGGTGGTCTTTCAGGAAGAAGACAACCGCAATGGCCACCGCCATGGCGATGAGGGTCCACCGGAGCTGGTTGTTTCCGGTGTCCTCTCCGGGGGCGTCGAGGCGGTGGATCATCGCCAGGCCCAGGCCGTTGAGGGCCACGACTATCGGAAGTATTACCGGATCGGCATACTTAGCCCGGAAGCGCAGGACGCCGTGAAATACCAGCGCAGCCACCGCCAGCAGGCTGGACTGGAACCAGAAATCGGAGTCGAAGGCCTTCTCCTGGTCCACGCCCACCAGCATGTTGGCGCCGATGCCGACGGCGAGGGCCAGCAGGATCAGCGCAAGTTCAACGTTCCGGCGAGGCTTGGGCATGGTGCTTACCTGGCTCATTTGGCCGCCTCGCAGGTGATGGTGGGAGTGGGTGAGGGGGTCGGTGTGGACGGAGCAGGCGCAGGAGCGGATGCATCAGGTGCCGGCGGGGGCGCCGCTGCGCTGGCAGGAGGCGCACTGCTGGACGGGGCGGTGGCAGTGGGCGTCGCGGAAGGCTTGGGGCACTCTTCCTCGGGGGAGGTTGTCCCGGTGAGCTCAAGGTTCTTCACGATCCGCTGGGCGTCATAGAGGTCATTGGCGGGAACCGTTTGGCGGACCCGCTGCTGCGAGAACGGCGGGAGCGAATCCATGCGGATATCCGTCACTGCCTCGAGGGAGGAGAGCTGGATGGGACCCAGCCGCTGGGACACTCCGTTGTAGATGGCCACGCGGGAATCGAATTCACCCACGTAGTAGCGGGTCTGGGTCCAGGCGTACCCGAGCCAAAGGCCAATACCCACCACCACAACCACGGCGGCCGCAATGGACCAGGTCAACCAGCGGCGCGGGCGCAGGGACGGCAGGGCCTCTTCCCCGTCTGCCGGGCCGGCTTTGTGCGTGAGCAGCGTTGCAGCCCGCCGGGCCACGGTACGGCCGGCCACGGTGGGAATGGAACCGGATTCGGCGGCAGCAGCCGCAGCGCCCACGAGTTCGTGCGGGCGGGAGGCAAGTTCTTCGCGCAGGACCTCTGCGGAGAGGTGTTCGCCCAGATGGGGGTCGGTGCTGCCGGATTCGGCCGCAGCGCCATCCTTGGCCACGCCATCTGCCGGCTGCTGTGCCGCCGGCGAGCCCGGCACCGTATCTGCCGGACCTGAAGTGGACGATTCCTTGCCCGCGGCGGTGGCGGCAGCAGCTGTGGTGGCCGGGCCGGCATCTGCTTCAGCAGCGGGCGTGCTGCCCTGCACGGGCGGGATGATTTCGACGGCGGCCGTGCTGACGTCGTCGGGCGTTTCCTCGACGATGTCCACCATGACCACGGTGACGTTGTCCGGGGAACCGGCCTCGAGTGTCAGTTCGACGAGGGTTTCGGCGCACTCATGCAGGTTGTGGGTTTCGCGGACAGTCCGCTCCACGGCATGGGCCGCAACGTAGTTCAGGCCGTCGGAACACAGCAGCCAGCGGTCACCCGGGCGGGCATCCAAGGTGTCCAGATCCAGTTCCGGGCTGGCATCAACGTCGCCCAGGACGCGCATGAGGACGTTCTTGTGGGGATGCGTTTCCGCTTCTTCGGGCCGCAGCCGGCCCTCGTCAATAAGCCGCTGGACAAAAGTGTGGTCCACGCTGATCTGCTTGAATTCACCGTCCCGGAGCCGGTAGGCGCGGGAGTCGCCAATGTGGGCGAAGTGCAGCTTGTCATCGGCCAGCAGGAGGGCGGTCACCGTGGTGCCCATCCCTGCCAGTTTCGGGTTGATGTGCACCAACTCGGAAAGCAGGGAGTTCGCTGTCTGGATTTCGTCGGCCAAAACCGTTCCGGCGTCCTCGCCGTACTCCGGGCTGTCCAGGTGGATCATGTCCAGGACTGTCGCGGCCGAGGCGACGTCACCGCCCGCATGGCCGCCCATGCCGTCAGCCACCACAGCGAGGTGGCGGCCGGCGTAGGCGGAATCGTCATTCTTGGAACGGATCCTGCCGACGTCAGAGCGTGCGGCGAAGCGCATGATGAGGGGCCGCTGAGCCGGACTGGAGCCGGTTGCGGGGTTTTCAGCCTCGGCCACGGTTACGGCCTCAATTCAATGACCGTCTTGCCGATTCTCACGGGTACCCCTGGCTCGACGGGCAGGGCACGGGTAAGTTGCTGGTCGCCAAGGTAGGTTCCGTTGGTTGAACCAAGATCCTCGATGAACCAGCGGCTGCCCTGCGGGAAGAGCCGTGCATGGCGGCCGGAAGCGTAATCGTCCTCGAGGACCAATGTGGCCTCCTGGGCGCGTCCCAGCAGGATGGGGCTGGCCGCCAACGGGAGGGTGCGGCCTTTGAGCGGGCCCTCCAGCACCACCAGTTCGCGGGCCTGCTGCTTCACGGGCTGCGGAGGTGCTTCGGCCAGTTCAGGGTTGCGCCTGACCTGCCGTGCCGTGGGCGCACCGGCCGCTGCTTTCCGGCCCACCATGAGGTCCCTGCGCATGGCGGAGACGATGCTGAAGATGAGTACCCACAGGAGCAGGAGGAAACCGAACCGCAGCGCGGTAATGGTGAGGTCGCTCATGCGCGGCCACCCTGGTTGGCAGGAAGCAGGCGGAAAATGATCTTTGTCCGTCCCATCGTGATGGTGGAGCCGTCTGTGAGTTCGGTGCTTCCGGAAACCTTTTGGCCGTTGACGTAGCTGCCATTGGTGGAGCCGAGGTCCACGGCACTGGTGGCACCGTTGGCCGTGCGGATCTCCAAATGGCGCCGCGATACGCCTGTGTCGTCGATGTGGATGTCTGCCTCGGACGACCGGCCCAGGATGATGGAGGGGGCATTCAGCGAATAGCGCTGGCCGTCTATGTCCAGCACGGGCTGGAGCCTGGCCGGCTGCCTGCTGGGGGCCGCCGGAACATTGGGCTGGGGCTTCGGCTGGGCCGGGCCTGCGCCCTGGGATTTCTCGGCAGAGGAAGCGATTTCGAAGTCCCCGGCCCGAAGCTGGGAATCACGCCGGAAGGAAATGCGGACGGGCCCCTGCAGGATGTAGCCCTGGCTGCGGACGTGGTTGATGACCACGTCGCAGAGTTCCTCTGCCAGCGGGGTGCCCCATTCCTGCGCGCGTCCGAAGTCATCGTCACTGAGCTGGACGTCGAAGATATTGGGGACCAGGGTGCGCCCGGCCGCCACAGTGAGGGCCTTGTGGTCCACCTCGCGGCGGAGCCGGCTGGCGATCTCCACGGGTTCGACCTGCGCTTTGGAACCGGTGGAGAAGACACCGCGGACGGCCTTTTCAATGCCACGTTCAACCTTGTCCAGCAGACCCATGGTTCTTCTCCTTTCCCCCCGGCTCCGGGGCAGTCGTTGTTGCTGTCCAGCACCTGCAGGAAGGTCCACCGTTGCACGGTGATGCCCGCGGGCAGTGGCCACTCCTACATCCGATACTAATGGCCAGCCCTGCGAATGACCTTAATCCACAACGGCCGGGTGCCGGCAAAAGTTCGGATCACCCGCTGTTCGGGGCTGCCCCGGCGGGGGCTGCCGGGTGCAGCGGCCGAACCCGTGGTGCCTGGTTTTGGGCGGTTTCAGGCCCGGTCCCGGAGGCTTGCGCGGGCGCTCCCGGGCGCCAATTGGTAATTTGCGGCATCTGTCCGTTATGCTTGATCTCGCTGCTTTTACAAGGCACGGAACGGGAAACCGGGCGGGCTTTGTTGGAGAAGTTGCGCGCGAGTGGCGGAACGGCAGACGCGCTGGCTTCAGGTGCCAGTGTCCGAAAGGGCGTGGGGGTTCAAATCCCCCCTCGCGCACGCAAATAAAAGAGCCCCGGTCTTGGACCGGGGCTCTTTTGCGTTTCCCGCATGACACAACCGTTCTGGTGGATGCACCCGCCGGGACACAGCACCCCCGCGTGGACGTTGCACCCGCGCGTTCCAGGGTGAATTGTCCGTTGGCGGGTGTGCTGGGCGCCTGGCCCGCGCCGCTAACGGACGGGACCTAGCTGGACGGGCGCGCCGAAGCCTTGAACCGGCGTCGTGAGTTGGCCAAATGGCTGCGCATGGCTGCCGCCGCGGCCGCCCCGTCCCCGTCGGCGATCGCTTCCAGGATGGAGCGGTGCTCCTGCACCACCTGGTCAAAATGGTCCCGGGCGTAATGCTCGACGCCGGTCATCAGGCGGGTGCGCGGCATGGCAATCATGGTCTGGCCCAGCGCAGCCAGGCAATCGGAGTAATAGGGGTTGCCCGATGCTGCAGCCACGGCCCGGTGGAACTCAAAATCCGATTTCATGGCACGCGCCGGATGGCCGGCACTGTCGGTGAAGGCCTCCAGCGCCGTGCCGACTGCCCGCAGTTGCCGGTCAGTGCGGTTCCGGGCAGCCAGGGCCGCAGCTTCCGTCTCCACGCCCATGCGGAACGCCAGCAGGTGCAGCCGGTCCTCGGTGCTGGCCACCGGCCGGACGCCCGGGACCGCCAGGGGGCCGTCCGACGGCGGCGTGAGCGCGAAGCTTCCGCGTCCGCGCTCGGTTTCCACCAGTCCCTCCGCCTGCAGCCGGGTGAGGGCGGCCCGGACCACGGTCCGGCTGACACCGAATTCAGTGATGAGCGTGTTCTCGCTGGGCAGCTTGTCGCCCGGCTGGATCACGCCGTCCACGATGCGGTTGCGGAGGTCGGCGGCAAGGTCCGAGGTGAGGTTCCGGCTCATGGCTCAAGGTTACGGCGTCCGCCCTAGGCTCCGAACTCAACGCTCTCGGTGGTCCAGGCGCGCGCCTGGTCGCTCAGTGTGATGCCAAGGCCGGGGCGGTCCGGGACGATCATCCGGCCGTCCTTAGTTTCGAGCCGCTCGTTGAACAGCGGATCCAGCCAGTCGAAGTGCTCCACCCACGGCTCGCGGGGGTAGGCGGCGGCGAGGTGCAGATGGATTTCCATGGCGAAATGCGGGGCAAGGCCCAGGCCGCGCTCGTCCGCAAGGGCCGCAAGGCGGAGGAACTGGGTGATGCCGCCGACGCGGGGTGCGTCCGGCTGGATGATGTCGCACCCGCCGGCTGCAATGAGTCCCTTGTGTTCGGCCACCGACGCGAGCATTTCACCGGTGGCGATGGGAGTGTCCAGGACCCGGGCCAGGTGGGCGTGGCCTTCGAAGTCGTAGGCGTCCAGCGGTTCCTCGATCCAGGCGAGGTCGAATTCCTCAAGCCGGCGGCCCATGCGCAGGGCGGTGGTGCGATCCCACTGCTGGTTGGCGTCCACCATGAGCGGGACGTCCCAGCCGATGTGCTCGCGGATGCCGGCGACGCGGCGCAGGTCCTCCTTGCTGTCCGGGAGGCCAACCTTGATCTTGATCCCGCCGATGCCTTCCTCGATGGACTGCGTGGCGCGTGCCTTGACCTCCTCCAGCGTGGCGTTCAGGAAGCCGCCCGAGGTGTTGTAGGTCCGCACGGAGTCGCGGTAGGAGCCGAGGAATTTGGCCAGCGGCAACCCGGCGCGCTTCGCCTTGAGGTCATACAGGGCGATGTCGACGGCGGCGAGGGCCTGGGTGGCGACGCCGGACCGGCCCACGGACGCGCCTGCCCAGAGAAGTTTGGTGTAGATCCGGGCGATGTCGTTGGGGTCCTCGCCGATGAGGCCCCCGGCAACTTCCTTGGCGTGCGCGTACTGCGCCGGGCCGCCGGCACGCTTGGAGTAGCTGAAGCCGATGCCGGAGTGGCCCAGCCCGGTGGTGATCTCGGCGAACAGGAAGACCACTTCGGTCATGGGCTTCTGCCGGCCGGTGAAAACCTTGGCATCGCTGATGGGAACGGCGAGGGGAAGGGTGGCGGTGGACAGCTTGACGTGCCGGATGAAATCGACGGTGCTCATATAGCCTCCTAGGGCGTGATTGGGCTCCTTCGCCCACATCCCTAGGATATAAGTTCAAAACTTGTATTACAAGTAAGGCGGCGGTCCGGTTATTGCAGGGTGCGCTCAGGCCCTGGTGGTTCCGAAGCCTGCGATCAGGGCCTCCAGTCCCAGGCGGAAGGCGGTGTCGGCCGGGCGGCCCCGTTCCTGTCCGGCCGGTACGTCCTGCCCTTCGGCTGAGCTCCGCACGGCGGCCGTGAAGTGCGGAGTGGAGGCGGCCATGGATCCGGAGTCAAAAATATCCTCCGGCGCCGTGACGTCATACGCAGAGCCGAAGATAAAGGACTCCAGCGCCACGATGGCGGGCACAATGCGCTCCTGGGGAAATCCGGCGTCGGAAAATCCCTTGCTGACGGTCTCGTACATGGCGAGGGTCTGCGGGGCGTCGGTCACGGGCAGCACGGCGATCACCGGAATCAGCGGGGTGTGTTCGGCGAAGACGTCGCGATAGCTCCAGGCCCAGGTGCGGACGGCGTCTTCCCACGTTCCGCCGCCGAAACCGGAAACGTCCACCAGCGACATCAGGTGGTCCTCCACCAGGAGCAGAACGTCTTGTTTTGACGCAACGTGGTTATAGAGGGCGGAAGGTGCCACGTCGAGCAGCCTGGCCAACGCGGCCATGGTCAGCCCTTCATAGCCTTTGCGCCGGACCAGCTCCAGTGCAGCTGCCGTGATCCCTGCTTTATCCAGCACCGCCGCCGACGGCCGGCCTGCACGCCTCTTCTGCGCCGCGCCACTGCTGGTGGTGCGCCCCTGCGCGGCTGATACTGTCGGCATCACTGCCCTTTCGTCGGTGTCCCCTGCATTATTCCATCCGGTACTTCCGCTCCCGGCAGGCACCGGCTATAGTTTCAACTAAATGAACGTCATTCATTTAGTGACTCCCGTTACAGCGGGGCACAGAGAGGACATCATGCTGAAGCTGAACCGCGACGTCGTGGTCGTTGGAGCCGGGCCGTCCGGACTCACCGCCGCCCGTGAACTGAAGAAAGCCGGCCTTACCGTCGCCGTGCTGGAAGCCCGCGACAGGGTGGGTGGACGCACGTGGACCGACACCGTGGACGGCGCCATGCTCGAAATCGGGGGCCAGTGGGTCTCCCCGGACCAGACCGCCCTCCTGGAACTGCTTCGGGAACTGAACCTGGAGACCTACCCGCGCTACCGCGAAGGGGAGTCCATCTACATCGGCGCCGGCGGCAGTCCCGTGCGCTACACGGGGGACTCGTTCCCCGTAGACCCGGACACCGCCGTCGAAATGGACCGCCTGGTGGCGCTCCTGGACGGCCTCGCCGCAGAGATCGGGCCCACCGAACCCTGGGCCCACCCCAAGGCGCGTGAACTGGACACGATTTCCTTCCATCACTGGCTCCGGCAGAAGTCCGCCAACGAGGAAGCCTGCAGGAACATCGGCCTCTTCATCGCCGGCGGCATGCTCACCAAGCCCGCGCACTCCTTCTCCGCCCTGCAGGCAGTCCTGATGGCCGCCTCGGCCGGCTCCTTCACCAACCTGACGGACGAGGACTTCATCCTGGACCGCCGCGTGGTCGGGGGAATGCAGCAGGTATCACAGCTGCAGGCGCAGGAGCTGGGCGAGGACGTCATCCTCAACTCGCCCGTGCGCGCCATTAACTGGGAGGCGGACCCGGACGGCGGCCACCGCGTCACCGTCGAATCAGACCGCGCAGTGGTCAACGCCCGCTTCGTCATCATGGCCGTGCCGCCCAACCTCTACTCCCGGGTCTCCTTCAATCCGCCGCTGCCGCGCCGGCAGCACCAGATGCACCAGCACCAGTCCCTGGGCCTGGTCATCAAGGTGCATGCCGTGTACGGCACACCGTTCTGGCGGGACAAGGGACTCTCCGGGACCTGCTTCGGCGCCGATGCCCTGGTCCAGGAGGTATACGACAACACCAATTACGGGGATCCCCGGGGCACCCTGGTGGGGTTTGTTTCCGATGAAAAAGCTGACGCATTGCTTGAACTCAGCGCTGAGGACCGCAGGAAGGCCATCCTGGAATCGATCGCCGGCTACCTGGGCGGAGAGGCCCTGGCGCCCGAGGTCTACTACGAATCCGACTGGGGTTCGGAGGAATGGACCCGCGGCGCCTATGCTGCCAGCTATGACCTGGGCGGACTCCACCGCTACGGCAAGGACCAGCACGCCCCGGTCGGCCCCATCTACTGGTCCTCGTCAGACCTTGCGGCCGAGGGTTACCAGCATGTGGACGGCGCCATCCGCATGGGACGCATCACCGCGGCCCGCATTGCCGAGGTGGCCAAGGTTCCGGTGGCATCCGGCTGGTAAATAAGCATGCTTACTAATAGGCTGGCGACCGGGGACTGTCCCCAACTTTTCGACGAACGAGGTGAGGCATGACTGACGCCCAGAGCATCAGCAAGGTTACTGAGATCATCAACGATTCCAAGATCGGCATGGTCACCACCATCAACGAAGAAGGCGCCCTCGTCAGCCGGCCGCTGGCGGTCCAGGAGGTTAAGGACGACGGCGACATGTGGTTCTTCACGGGCCTTGGCACCTCGCAGGTTGCCCACGTCCGGGCTGACCCCCGCGTCAACGTGTCCTTTGGCAAGAACACCGAATGGGTCTCCGTGGCCGGAACCGCAGAGGTGGTCACGGACCGCGCCAAGATCCACGAGATGTGGAACCAGGTGGTTGAAGCCTGGTTCCCGGACGGCCCGGACACCCCCGAGGTCTGCCTCCTCCGGGTGGACTCGGACTCCGCGGAGTACTGGACCAGCCCGGGCGGAACTGCTGCCACGGTCCTGCAGTGGGTCAAGTCCAAAGTAACGAACAGCCGCATGAGCGTTGGCGAAAGCGGCACTGTGGAGCTGTAGCGCCGGATATCGGCGGGGGCGGGGCGGCTACGGCTGCTCCGCCCTTTTCAGTGCCTGCAGGACTGCCGGCAGCAGCACATCATTGCGTCCCCACACGGGGTCCAGGACCTCCACGTACCAGGAATCAGCCAGCAGGAGGGCCAGGGCATCGTTGGTTTCCCCGGCCCAATCCCGGATCTGTCCGTCTGTCACGGGATTTTCACTGGAGCCCAGCACGGTGGCGATCTCCGTTCCGGCGAGCGTCACGGGAATGGCGGCGCTGCTTTCCTCTCCCGGTGCATGCGCCACGGTCACCAGCTCGGTCCGGGTGGACAGTGCCAGCAGACCCCGCGCGGTTTCGGCGCCGCAGAATCCGGTCACATACTGCCGCTGCGCGGCGCCACCGCCGAGGATGCCCGGCTGGGACTCCTTGGTGAACAGCCCGTTGCGGTTCAGCTCCGCCAAGGCGTTGGCCAATGGCACGGTCTCTGCGTCGAACGCGGCGGCAAGGTGTCCCGGCTGGTATGAACTCCCGCCTTCCAGCCACCGGGCGGTTAGCTCGCCGGCGGCCTCCAGTGTGGTGGCTTGCCGCCAGACTCCCCGGTCCTCCAGGAGCCGGCCGTACTGGTCATGTGCTGGCAGTTCCTCAGGTTTCATCCTGGGATGCTACCGCCGGGCCTCCAGGCCGATCCAACCCTGCGACACAGCACTTAACGTCAGCCGGCCTGCTTCGCCGGCAACGCCGAGGGGATTCCAGCCGCCCGTTCCGCCGCTGCCAGCGAGGAAGCCAGGCTTCCGACAGCTGCAGGGTATCCCTTGTGCGTGGCCGTCCGCAGCTGGTCTGCGGTCCGCATGGCCTTGATCAGCGCCGACGTTTCCGGCCGCCGAACGTCGGTCAATGCCGGGTAGTCGATGCTGCAGCCGGGATCCAGCTCATAGCGCTGCCATCGCAGCATCAGCTCATCATGCTGGATGCGGGCGGCCTGGTGGGCGGAAAGCTGCTCCCTGTGTTCGCGCCGGGCGGCGCGCTTCGCCAGCAGCTTCGGGCTGCCCCGGTAGGCGGCCACGCCGGATGCGCCAGCTGCCCCGGCCAGCACCAGCCCCGCCCATGGTGAAACAAGGGTGGGGATCAACAGGGCCGGAACGGCAACGCAGGAGCCGAGGAAGATGTCCCAGAACAGCTGGTCCGGGCCATCGGGTGAGCTGCCTGCCTGCGCCAGCGACCGTCGTCGTACAACAAACACGGTGCCGGCGACGGCGGCAACCAGGACAGGACCGCACAGCAGGGCCGCCCACACGCCGTGAAGCAGCCCCTGGGTCAGGGATTCCGCCATGCCTGACATCCTGTACCTCCCGCGCCCGTCATTCCCCGAAGGGACGTGGCCCCGGCCGCACAGCCCGGGCTGGTCCTTCCATTGGACCGTTTTCCGCGCACAGCGTCAATGGCTGCACGCCAGGGGACAGGTCACTCCAAAGAGCATCACAGGTGGCGGTACCGTGGGAGCATGCGACTCAAAATGTGCAGCATCCACGTTCAGGACCCGGCGGCCGCCCACGCTTTCTACACCGGCACGCTGGGGTTTGACACCCTGATGGCCATGCCGGAGTACAACCTGTACATCATCAAGGATCCGGGGGCGGAAGACAGCTCGGTGGGGCTGCTCCTGGAACCCAGCGACAACCCCATCGGCGCCAGCTACATGAATGCCGTCCGCGAAGCCGGACTCCCCGCCATCGTCTTTGGCGTACCCGACGTCCAGGCAGAGTATGACCGCCTGCTCGCTGCGGGGGTCAGCTTTAAGACTCCGCCCACCACGGACTCATTTGGGACCAGCGCCGTGTTCGACGACGGTTGCGGCAACTACATCCAGATCCACCAGGACTGACGGCCCGGGACGCACAGAAGCTTGTCCGCGCATCCGGACGCTCTGGCTCCGGACTGGCGAACAAGCTCCTGAAAGTGCTGCGGGTGCAGGCTAGGCCTGTGCGCGGTCCTTCTTGGCCTGCTTCTTCGCGGCCTCGTCCTTGACCCGCTGGGCCTCGGCGCGGACGGCTGCGTGCGTGGCACGTTCGGCGACCAGCCACTGCGGGGGAGCCTGCAGCAGCGCGGTGATTTCCGCCGTCGTCAGCGCTTCCTCCACGCCGGCGCGGGCCAGGCCGCTGATGGATACGTTCAGCTTCTGCGCCACCACGGGGCGGGGGTGCGGGCCGTTGCGGCGGAGTTCGGCGAGCCACTCCGGCGGGTTGGCCTGGAGTTCGGCGAATTCCTCGCGGGTGACGGTTGAATCCTGGAACTCCTGCGGGGTGGCCGGCAGGTAGATGCCAAGTTTCTTGGCAACAGTGGCCGGCTTCATGGACTGGGAGTTTGCAGAGGTCATGCTTCAAGGGTATCCGGGCGGCGGGTACTGTGAAGACGTGCCCGCCGATAACACCCCCACGCCTGATGCCCAGCCCGCTCCTGACGAGGCGGCCCCGCGGGTGCTGCGCATCGCGTATGTGGCAGGGGTGACACCGGGCAAGTGGATCCGCCGCTGGGAGGAGCGGATGCCCCAGGTTCCCCTTGAGGCGTTCATGGTGGACGACGCCGTGCAGCGCCAGGTGCTCGACGGCGGCCAGGCCGACATGGCCTTCGTCCGCCTTCCGATTGACCGGGAGGGCCTCAGCGTCATCCCGCTTTACGAGGAGCAGCCCGTGGTGGTTGCCCCCAAGGGCCACGAGATTTCAGTGTTCGAGGAAGTGGCGTTTGCCGACCTCGCCCAGGAGTCCTTCCTCGATGCCGCAGCGCTAGGCGGACCGGAGGCGGCGCTCCAGGTGGTGGCCTCCGGCGCTGGCCTGTTGGTCCTCCCGATGTCAGTAGCCCGCCACTTCAACGTCAAAGACACCGTGGCGCGCCGGCTCACCGGGGCGGACGTGACCGAAATCGCCCTCGCCTGGCCCTCGGAAGCCACGGACGACGTGCTGGAAGAATTCATTGGCGTAGTACGCGGCCGCACCGCGCAGAGCTCGCGCCAGCCCTCTGCCCAGCCCCAAAAGGTCAAGAAGGAGCCCAAGCCTGACCGCCGCGGCACCGGCACGAAGAAAGCGCCCAAGGTGGCGCAGCGCTATGCTCCCAACCCTGACAAAGGACGCGGCAAGGGGTCCCGGAAGAAGGGCAAGCGCTAGCTCAAAGGGATCGTTGCCGACTGTTGATAGTAAGCCTACTTGCGAATATGTTGCTAAGCATGCTTATTGTAGGGGTGTAGCGAAGCATTGTGACCAGCGCTTCGCCACCTACAGGAAGGCCGCGGCCGATGACCAGCAACCTCGATCCGGATGCCCGGAGCAGCTACCGCCTGATCACTTTGGCGGCGCGGCTGATCCAGCGGCGCCAGGACGATGCCCTGGCCCCCCTTGGCCTTACCCGTGCTGCCGTCATTGCACTGGAAGGCCTGATGGAGGGCCCGCTGAACCAGGAACAACTTGCCGACGCAATCAGGGTCCAAAGCCAAACATTGGGCCGGGTCCTGACGCGGCTTGAGGGGGCCGGCCTTATTACCCGGACCCGGCAGGCCTCGGACCGGAGGCAGCTGAAAGTCGAGCTGACAGAGGCTGGCTCTGCCGCCGTGTCAGCGGCACGCCAGGCGGAGGTTAATGCCTATCCGGATGATCCGGACATTGAGTGGACGGAACTCCGTGAGCAACTGACCAGGTTTGTCCGTGCCGTGCCCCTCAACAGGGATAACGGCGTGCTCCCATTTGCCCCACCGGAGCACCGGTCCGGCCACGCGTCACCTGCCGGGCGGGCAGCCGGTACCCGGGGCTGGGAACAGCCGCGGCAGTAGGGCCTACGACGACGTGACGTCCGGACCCAGGGGCCAGCGCAGGATTGCTGCAACGTTGACTCCCTTGGGCAGGACTGGTCCCGGGACCAGGAGAACGCGGGCGTCCGTCAGCGCTGCGGCACGAAGCAGTGCCGCGGGCGCGGGGACCTCTCCCAGGACTCCGGCCGGCGTCGTGGGAGCCCCCTTGGCTGTGGCAATCCACGGCTCGCCGTCGAGGGCCACCAGGGTTTGTTCGGACAACGCGTCATCATCGAAAGCCAGGACGTCTGCCTGTGCCTGCCGGAGTGCGTGCACCACGGCTTCGATGCCAAGGGCTGCCTGCGGGTTGTCCCGTCCTTCCTGTGCCGCCAGCCTGTCCATGACGTCTTGTTGCTCCTGCGACCACAGCTCGGCAACGTGCTTGTTGACCTGGTCCTCCAAATGGGCGCTTTGGGCGCCTGCGGTATGGGTGTGGGAATCCACTTCTGCCACCAAGGACCTGCCAGCCTCGGAGAGGTTGTCCTTGACCAGGCCACGGGCCCGGATGTCACCCGCGAGCACGATGAGGCGGGCGCCACTGGATCTGGCCACCCGATCGATTTCGGCTGCCACCTCGTCGGCGTTCCGGCGCCAGACGTCCTCGGTGTGGTGTTGGAAGCGCAGTTCCGACCAGCCTCCGCCGTGGAACTTGTGCACGTGTTCGGATTCTCCTGACACGTCCTGCACGGCGGCGGGAAAGCCGGCCCCGGCGCGGTACAGCCGGATTTCCCCGTGTTCACGGCTTACTTCGGCCACAACGTAGGCGAGGTCTTCCGGCCGGTGCTTCACCAGCGGCAGCAGGTCCGGGATGGGCAGCACCGCGACCCGCTCGGGCAGGGCAACGGGTCCGGGAAGCACCTCGTTGACCTCGGTTTCGCCCGCGTGGACCAGGGCGAACCGTGCCACGGGGGAGGGGACGCCGGTTGCGGGCCGGAGCGCCCGTTCCATGGCGTCAATATCGGCGGAGCCTGCACCCGCTGCTTCCAGCCGGGCACGGGTATTTCCGGCCCTGACATCCCCGGCTTCAAGGGTGTCCACCGTTCCGGTTCCCGCATCCACGTAGGCCGTGCACCACGGGCCGGAAATGCGGTAAAGACCGGCATATTTATGCAGGCTCGTTGTCACTTTCCGTCCTTCCCGGCGCATGCGGATGACCTGGAATTTCCCTGTTCCGCCATGACGATCTCCTTCGCCCGTGGCTTACCGCCACAGGTCTGTTGGTTCGTCTTTTCACGGTAGCGGGCGGAAAGATGCCCATGAAGGGCCTTCCGGCCCGTTTGCCGGTCAGGCGCGGCAGGCGTCCTGCAGGGCCCGGACGGAGTCTGTTGGCACCTGGTCACCGGCGTCCGCAATTTGGCCCAGCGGCGTCGTGATTTCGGCAGGAACGCCTGCGGTCCGCGCTGCCGAGACCAGCCCGGCCAGTGCCTGACGGTCCTCGACGCTGACCAGGCCGTCCTGGACCACGTCGCAGATTTGGCGGTTGACCTCCTGGGCGGCGGCGGAGGCTGCCTTGGAAGCAGCATCGCTGGCCGCGGTGCCTGCGGCCTCCCCCACGGCGCCGCACCCCGTCAAGAGCAGGGCGGCGGCGAGGGCAGTGGCGGGGACGGCGGCACGAAGTGTCATGCCTCCAGCCTACCGGCGGCTCTTACCGGCGGGCAGGCACGCCCAGGATGCTGTCCAACAGTGCATTGCGGAATTTGCCCTGGGGATCATGGCCGGCGGCAAAGGCCCGGAAATCGTTAAAGCGCGGGTACAACGCTTCCCAGTCATAGCCGTCCGGCGTGAACAGCTTTCCCCAGTGCGGCCGCGCACCGAAGGGCCGCAGGGCTTCCTCGAGGACCGGCAGGAAAGCCTCCACCTCAGCCTGCAGCGGCTTCCAGGTGAAGTGCAGGGCAACGCTCTGCCGGCGGTGGAACGGGCTGAGCCAGAACTCGTCCGCGGCGCCGGTGCGCACCTCCGAGACGAACAGCAGCGGTGCAAGGTCCGCGGCCAGCGCGCGGACGGCCTGGAGGGCGGCGGGGCCGTGCTCCAGGGGAAGAATGAATTCGCTCTGGAGTTCGTCCCCATTGCTGGGGGTGAACTCGTGCCGGAAGTGCGGCAGCCGGTCCAGCCACAGCCCGGGTTCATCCATCTGCGCAGTGCAGTTCTCCGCCGACATGTCCGGCAGGGGGTGGCGGGGACGCAGTGCGGGGGTCGCCCCGAACAGGTTTTGGAGCGGCGCCTCCCCATCGAGCGCTTTGAGCCAGACCTGGTTGATGCTGTTTCCGGTGTAGTCGGTAAAGAGGCTGACGCTGTAGGCGCTGGAGACGATGGTGGAAAAATCTGACAGTGCGGTGTCCCATGGCAGGTCCTCCAGGACTCTCTGCCGCATCCTGAAGCTGGGCCGCACTGCCAGCTCCAAGCCGGTGACAATGCCCAGCGCCCCAATGCCCACCACGCTGGCCAGGAACTCGTCGCCATCGTCACGGGTCAGCCGGACCTGCTCTCCGGAAGCGCGGACCAGGTCGATCGATTCCACGGCGCCGGCCAGGGAGGGGTTGTCCACGCCTGAGCCGTGCGTGCCGGTCTGTACCGCGCCTGCCACCGAGATGTGCGGCAGCGAGGCAAGGTTGTGGATGGCCACGCCGGAGTCCTCAAGGGTCCGGCAGAGTGCCCCGTAACTCACGCCGCCGCTGACGCGTACTGTTCCTCGGCCGGCATCCACCTCCACCTGCTGTGGCAGGGCATCAAGCAGCACGTGGACGCCGTCCGTGTCCCCCACGCGGTTGAAGGAGTGGCGGGACCCCAGGGCCTTGATCCGCGGCGCGGCGGCCACGATGGAGGCCAGCTCCTCGACGGATTCCGGCCGCCTGACATCCGCGGAGGAGTATTCGAGGTTTCCTGCCCAGTTCTTCATCGAGTGGCTTTCGCTTGGCGGTGGTTTCATCCCACTGTCAGCGCTAACAATCCCGGCTGTCAAGGTGCTTCCGCTGGGTGGGCGGGATGCTCCGGGGCCTGGTTTCCCGTCCCCCGGCCGCGCAAGACCAGCCGGGGGGACGGGACCCTGAAGGTCGTTCAGGCTGGTTCCGCGCCGTTGGCGGGCGGCGTGGTGCGGGGCGGCGGCACGCGTCGCTTACCGGTGGCTTCGAAGGCGGCAGCAAGCTGGAGCAAGGCAGCGTCGGAGTATGCCCTGCCGGCAATGGTGAGTCCCACCGGCATCGCAATGTCCGCAGCGATGCCCATGGGCACCGTGACAGTGGGGATGCCCAGGTGCCGGGGGACCAGGTTGCCGTTAGACACCCACACGCCGTTGCGCCAGGCGAGGTCCGCTGAGCGCGGGTTGGTGTCCGCGTCCGCCGGAGCCACATCGGCGGCGGCCGGGAACACCACGGCGTCCAGGCCCAGGCGGTCCATCCAGTCCTCCAGGTCCACCCGGCGGGTTTCCTCCAGTCCCTCCAGGCCTTCGGGCAGGTGCGGGATGTCGGCCAGGGCGGGCGCACCGTGCTCCCGGATCCATTCCGGGTAGTCCGCGATATCGTCGTCGAAGCCGTCGTAGCGGTCCGGCAGCGCGCCGTCCGGGGCGGGGAAGATGGTTGCGCCGTCCACATCGGCCAGGCGGTTCAGCTGCGGGTCGCCGTTGGCGGCGAGGAAGTCATTCCATGCCCAGGCGGACAGATCCACGATTTCCCGGCGGAGGTATTCCGGACCCACCAGCCCGCGGGTGGCGATGGTGGGTGCGCCGGGCCGGTCGCCTTCGTAGTTGGAGACTACGGGGAAGTCCACGGCCACCACCTCGGCGCCTGCGGCTTCCAGGTCGCGGCGGGCCGCGTTCCACAGCTCAAGGATGGATGCGCGGGTTTCAATCCGCTGCCCGGTGGGGCCACCGATGCCTGGCGCCCGCGCAGTGCCGGCCTCCGGGTCCGCATTGATGTACATCCGGGGCACGCCCAGACGCTTCCCTGCGAGCAGGCCGGCCGCCGCGGTGGCGTCCGGGACGCCGAGGCTGGGGTACGACGACGGCCGGACAGCGGATGCCTTGGGTACCGGGATCCAGGGCTGGACGCGCCAGAAATCGCCGCGCGGGTTGGCGTCGTCCGCCACCACCACGTCCAGGACCTCCAGCAGGTCAGCCATGGTGCGGGCATGGGGGACCACCACGTCCATGGTGGGGACCAGCGGCCAGTTGCCGCGCACGGAGATGACACCGCGGGACGGCGTGTAGGCGCACAAGGCATTATTCGATGCCGGCGCCCGGCCTGAGGACCAGGTTTCCTCCGCCAGCCCGAACGCCGCGAAACTGGCGGCGGTTGCGGTGCCGGAGCCATTCGAGGATCCGGAGGCGAAAGCTGCGGTAAGGAAGTCTGCGTTGTAAGGGCTCTCCGCACGGCCGTATACCCCGCGCTGCATACCTCCATTGGCCATGGGAGGCATGTTGGTCAGGCCGATCAGGATGGCGCCGCCGGACCGCAGGCGCTCGATGGTGAAGGCATCGTGCCGGGCCACCAGGTCCTTGAAGGCCGGGGATCCGGCGGCCACGGTGAGGCCCTTGACCTGGTAACTGTCTTTCGCGGTGTACGGGATGCCGTCCAGGGGGCCGAGCGTGTGCCCGGCCGCACGCCGGCGGTCCGATTCCTGTGCCTCGGCAATGGCGTCCGGGTTCATGACGACCATTGAGTTCAAGCATATTCCTAATGAGTCATATTTCTCGATACGCGCCAGGTAGAGGCGGACCAGGTCCTCGCTGCTGACCTCACCCGCCGCAAGGGCTGCGCGGAGCCGGCTGATGCCGGCTTCCACCACATCGAAGGTTCCCGTCCCGGCCGAATGATGAGTGGCCTGCGCCTGCTTCATGCTGCATCGCCTTCGCGCCGGGCCGGCTGCTGCTGGGTGATGCAGTGGATGCCGCCGCCAAAGGCGAAGATGTCCCGGGCATCCACCAGTTCCACGGTGCGGCCGGGGTAGGCACGTTCCAGGATTCCGGCAGCGATGGCGTCGTTGGGGTCGTTGAACCCGCAGAGCACCACCACGTTGTTGGCCACGTAGTGGTTGATGTAGGACCAGTCCACCCAGTCCTCATCGTCCCGGAGAGTGGTGGGGGCGGGTACGTCGATGATGCGCAGCGGCCGTCCCTGGGCGTCCAGCTGGCCGGCCAGGACTTCCTTCAGCTGCGCATAGACGGCATGGTCGGGGTGCGCAGGGTCGTCCTGCCGGTGGAGCAGGATGGTTCCCGTGCCTGCGAAGACCGCCACGATGTCCACATGGCCGCGGGTACCGAACTCGCTGTAGTCCCGGGTGAGGCCCCGCGGAAGCCAGATGGCCTTGGTGGTGCCCAGTGCTGCATGGACTGCCGCCTCGACGGATTCCTTCGTGGCGCCGGGATTGCGGCCGGGATCGAGCTGGACCGTTTCGGTGAGCAGCACGGTGCCTTCGCCATCCACGTGGAAGCCGCCGCCCTCGTTGACCAGGGAACCCGGCCGGACCGGCACGTCGATGGTGGCCGCCACGTTCCGGGCCACGTCCTGGTCCTTGGCCCACTCAGCCCATTCCTGCGCACCCCAGCCGTTGAAGATCCAGTCGACTGCTGCCAGTGAGCCGTCGGCAGCGTGGACGAACGAGGGGCCGCTGTCCCGCAGCCAGGCGTCATCCAGAGGAACTTCCAGGACGTCGACGTCCTGGCCGAGCCATTCCCGTGCGGCGGTGGCGTCCCGCGGATCGGCGATGACCGTGACGGGCTCGTAGCGGGCGATGGTCCGGGCCACCCTGCTCCAGGCTGCCCGTGCGCGGTCCAGGGTGGGGCTTCCCAGCGGGCCGAAGGTGTCATTGGGCGGCGGGAAGGCCATCCAGGTGCGCTGGTGCGCTTCCCACTCAGCGGGCATGTGGGTGGTGGTGCCGGTTAGAGCGTGGTCAGGGGCAGCGGAGCCCTTGACAGCGGTCGAATAAATGAATGCCATTCATTTATTATGGGGACGGCGTTGGCCACGCGCAAGGGTGTTTCAGGCTTTGCCCGCATCCGTTCTGTCAACAGCCGCCAGAATCGCCCTGCCTAGTTCCTTTGGCCTGGTGAACTGCGGCCAGTGCCCGGTGGGCAGGTCGATGTACTCCACATCATGGACCTGGACCAGTTCGGCGACGAAGGGGTGCCCGGCGTCGATCCATTCCCGGATCAAGGCAGCTGGCAGTTCGCAGGCGATCACGGTGGCGGGGACGTCGTAGCGGCGTTCGTCATGCAGGTGCTGCCTGCCGTACGCCACGCCCTTGGGTTCCGGAATGGCGCGGGCGCGGAAGTCCCGGCGAAGCCCGTCATCGAGATCCACCAGGTCGGCATCCTCGAAGCTGTCCCACGCCGGCAACGGCACCTCGTCCCCAACGGCCGGCAGCGCATCATTGATCGACTCGCCTTCTCCGAGCGGACCGCTGTCCACGTAGATGGCACGTTCCACCTTGTCCGGACGCGCATCCACGGCGCCGTGGATGATGGCGCCGCCTCCGGAGTGGCCCACCAGCACCGCTTTGCCGGGCAGGGTGTCCAGGACGTCCACCACCGCATCGATGTGGTCCTGGAGATCGATTCCCGCCCGGTGTGCGTCCGCGGACTCCTTTCCGGGAAGGGTGAGGGGATGGGGGCGGTGCCCCGCCGCTTCCAGTGCAGGGGTCACCGCCGCCCAGGATGAGGCGTCCAGCCAGAAACCGGGAACCAGGATGATGTCCATGACCGAACCCTACTCCCGGCCCCCGACGCGGGAATACGGTTCCCCCTTACCGCTTTCGGTTCCGGTCCTTGCCTGCGCCCCCACGCTCGGATGCCTGCCGCTCCGCCCACCGCTGCGATTTTCCGGCGGTGATCACCTTCTGGTGCCACTCGCGGTAGTACGCACGCTGTGCTGCCACATCCGAGCGCCGCGCCAGCGCCGCGAGCTCCCGCTGCATCTTCTGGTAGGAGTTCCAGCGGCGCTGCGTCAACACGCCGTCGTCAATGGCTTTGCGGACGGCGCAGCCCGGTTCGGTGCCATGCCCGCAGTCGCCGAAGCGGCACCGATCCGCAAGCTCCTCCACATCACCGAACATCTCGCCCATGCCCTCACCGGCGTCGAACAGCCCGAAGCCGCGGACACCGGGAGTGTCCATGAGGACCGTGCCGTCGGCCAGCGGGACGAGTTCCCTGGACGTGGTGGTGTGTTTGCCCTTGAAATCCCCGGACCGGACTTCACCTGTCTGCCGGACCTCCCGGCCCACCAGGGCATTGATCAGGGTGGATTTTCCTGCGCCGGAGGGACCCAGCAGCACGATGGTGCCCCCGGCCGGGATGTGCGCCATCAACGCGTCGATTCCATCCCCGCTTTCCGCGGACGTGGTGACCACGTCCACGCCGGCCGCCTGCAGCATGACTTTTCCGACGACGTCATCGGCACCATGCGAAAGATCGGCCTTGGTGATGATCACCAGAGGGGTGGCGCCGGAGTCCCACGCGGCAACAAGGGTGCGTTCGAGCCTGTTGTGCGTGAGCGGCCGGTCCACGGGGACCACAACCCCCACGGTGTCCATGTTTGCGGCCAGGACCTGCTCAGCGGACGAGTCCTCAAACGCGCGTTTGCGGCTGAGTTCCGAGCGGCGGGGAAGGACTGCCAGGATCTGCCGGTCACCGGCCCGGTTGGGGCCGATCCAGACCCAGTCGCCCGTGACGGCCGGCTGTCCGGACAGCGGATACGACAGGTGGAGCAGGCCGTCCCCGACGGCGACCAGGAGCAGGGTGCGGTCCACGCGGACCACCCGTCCCGGTCCCGTGGCGCCGGGGCAGGGGTGCTGGTCGAAATGGCGGGCGACGGCCGCGGTGTACCCGTAAACAGCGGGGCCGTCGGGCGTTTGCCGGGTGGTGCTCGGGGTGGTGCCAGGGGTGTTGTCCAGCGGGTTGGCTGAAAAATTGTGCACGATGGTTTCCTTGCGGCTTTCCCGGTGCGGCAGCCGTGCTGCGGACGAAACGCTGCCGTTCAGGCCAGGCGGGCGCAACCGGGACGGATGGTTGATGTGGTGGATGCGGTGCGCTCGGGGCGCGCGGCAACTGCAGTCATCAAAACCACCTCCAATCCCTCGCGGGTTCACCGTCCTCCTGCCGGGAACGGCAGGCTGTGAACGGGACCCACTCTAGCGCCCGCCGCCGTCGGGGGCTATGGGCCGGTGGAAAAAGGTGGGACGCGGATCTTCCTGGATCCGTGCCCCGTCACCACCGGATCACGGCTGGCTATGCACTGGTGGCGTCCTGCACCTCGCCGACCAGTTCCTCGATGATGTCCTCGAGGAAGAGCATGCCGGTGGTCCTGCCGTCGGCGTCGAACACCCTGGCCACATGCGCGCCCGTCCGCCGCATCGCCGCCAGCGCATCCTCAAGGTCCGCCCCCGCAAATGCCGATGCAAGGCGGCGCACCCTCTTGGCCGGCACCGGACGGTGGAACTTCTCCGCCGAAGTGAGGTCCATGACGTCCTTGAGGTGCAGGTAGCCGGCCGGCTCACCTGCCCCGCCGGCCAGGATGTAGCGGGAGTAGCCATGGGATGCGACTGCCTGCTGGATGTCCGCCGGCGTGGCGGGGTCAGGCAGCAGCACTATCTCCGCCATGGGCACCTGGACATCGGCCACGGTTTTAGCCGTGAACTCGAAGGCGTTGGTCAGGGCGCCGGTGGTGTCCTTGAGCATGCCGTCCCGGGTGGACTGTTCCACGATGGTGGCCACCTCGTCCAAGGTGTAGGCGCTGGTGGCCTCATCCTTCGGCTGCACCCGGAAGAGCCGGAGGACCGAATTGGCAATCCCGTTCAGCGTCCAGATCACCGGCTTGAACACCTTGGCCACGAACACCAGTGGCGGGGCGAGCAAGAGGGCTGCCCTGGTGGGCACCGAGAAGGAGATGTTCTTGGGCACCATCTCACCCACCACCACGTGCAGGAACGTCACCAGCAGCAGCGCCACGATGAACGCGACGACGCCGATCGCCTCGGCAGGCAGCGGAGTCAGGCCCAGCGGGATCTCCAGCAAGTGGTGGATGGCAGGCTCGGACACATTCAGGATGACCAGCGAACATACAGTGATTCCCAGTTGGCTGGTGGCCAGCATGAGCGTGGCATGTTCCATGGCCCACAGCGTGGTTTTGGCGGCTTTGCTGCCGGCTTCCGCGCGGGGTTCAATCTGGGACCGGCGGGCCGAAATGACGGCGAACTCCGCCCCCACGAAGAAGCCGTTCACCAGAAGGAGCACCACCAGCCAGATGATGCCGGGAAGGTACTCACTCATGGGTCAGCTCCTGGGTCAGGTTGTCGATGATGCGGTCATGCGGGCTGCGGGGCGGTTCACCGGATGCGGCAGGGGTGAACCGCAGCCGTTCCACGTGCATGCCTGACACGCGCTCCACGCGGAGGGTGCCGCCGTCGACCGCTACCTCGTCGCCCAGCTCCGGCAGCCGGTCCAGCCGGTCCGTGACGAACCCGGCGACGGTGTCGTACTCCTCCCCGTCGGGGACCTCGATACCGGTGCGGTCCAGCAGTTCGTCGGGCCGGAGGGCGGCGTCGAAGGTGACCGAGCGGCCTACCCGGACAACGCCCGCCCGGGCCCGGTCGTGCTCGTCCTCCAGCTCTCCCACGATTTCCTCCACCAGGTCCTCCAGCGTGACGATCCCGGCGGTGCCACCGTGCTCGTCGGAGACGATTGCCACCTGGAGACCCTGGCGGCGCAGCAGGCCCAGGAGCGTGTCGACGCCCATGGATTCCGGTACCCGCAGCGGCTCGATCATGAGCTCCGCCGCGGTGGTGTCCGCCCGCAGCCCGAGGCCCACGGCGAACGCCTGTTTGACGTGCAGGAGGCCCAGGACCTCGTCCTTGTCACGCCCGATCACCGGAAAGCGGGAGTACCCGGTGGAGGTTGCCAGGGCCACGATGTCCCCGGCGCTGTCCGACGCCGCGACGGCGGCCATCCGGACGCGCGGGGTCATCACATCCGCCGCGCTGTACTCGGAGAAGCGGAGGGTGCGGTGCAGCAGGGTGGCGTGGTCCAGGTCCAGGACGCCCTCGACGGCGGAGCGGCGCACCAGGGAGCTCAGCTCCTCCGCGCTCCGGGCACCGGACAGTTCCTCCTTGGGCTCAATGCCAAAACCGCGGATGATCCGGTTGGCAGTGTTGTTGAAGAGCAGGATCACGGGCTTGAACACGGTGGTGAAGAGCGCTTGGAACGGCACCACCACCTTGGCAGTGGCCAGGGGCAGGGCCAGGGCGAAATTCTTGGGCACCAGCTCGCCGATCACCATGGAGAATACGGTGGCCAGGAAGATGCCGGCAACGGATCCTACGACCGGAACCAGCGCTTCGGCCAGCCCTGCGGACTGCAGCGGGCCGCTGAGCATCCGGCTGATGGCAGGTTCGAAGGTGTAACCCGTCAGCAGGGTGGTCAGGGTGATGCTCAGCTGTGCGCCGGAGAGGTGGGTGGAGGTGATGCGCAGGGCCTTGATGGTGGGGCCAAGGCGTTTCTCCCCGCGGGCCTGGCGGGCTTCGAGCTCATGCCGGTCAAGGTTCACCAGCGCGAACTCCGAGGCGACGAAGAAGCCGGTGCCGACGGTCAGGACCAGGCCGATGCCCAGCATGATCCATTCATACATTGGGGCGCCCCTCTCCTGGTGTGGCCGGTGATCCGGTCAGGCGGCAGAGGGGCCAGGGCATGTGTGAAGGAGGGTCGTCCATGGTTTGTTCAACTCGGGTGCGGGCGGGGAAGTTCCCGCAGTCGGGCCGGGACGTTCTGGACTGTCAGTGTGAGGTGCGATACTTGCGTGAGCAGTAATCGCCGCGTTTGGGGGGACTTCTGGCACATGGTTCTGGATACGGCAACCCTGCGCATCGCTTTTGGCCTGATGGCCCTGGTGCTGGTGGTTCTCTTCTACTTTTCCGCTTACCGGGTAACGCGCTCGTCCTACAGCGCCTGGTGGTGCGGCGCCCTGCTGTTCTTCCTGTCAGGATCGGGTTGTTTCCTCCTCGATGGAACACCCCACCAGGTGTGGGCCAACCCGGCAGGGAACACCCTGCTGGTCCTCGGCGGGGTTGCCGTGTGGGCAGGGGCGCGCTCGCTGCGGACGGTACGGCCGCCCCAATGGGCGTTCACCGGGATCCCGCTGGCAACGCTTGTGGCCTCACTGTTTGACCATCCGGCCACCAACACCTGGGCAGGCGGGCCGGTGTTCCTGGCCGCGATGAGCCTCACCGTCGGGCTGGCTTCGCATGAACTCTGGCGCCTTGAACCAGGGTATTCACGGGTACGCATCCCCATGGCGGTGGCAGCGGGAGGCCTGTCCGCCTTCTACTTCTTCCGCTGGCTGGCATTCCTGGTGGAGGGGAAGGACGGCCCGGTCTTCGTCACCGTGTTTGGCTCCGCCGTAACCACCATGGTGACCATGGTGCTGCTGGTGGTGGTGTCCTTCAGCATGGCCGCGCTGAGCAGCGAGCAGCAGACGCGCGCGCTTCGCGTGGTGGCCACCCGGGACGACCTCACCGGGCTTCTGAACCGCAAGGCCTTCATGGACCTGGCTGCGGAGCAGGTGGCTGACCGGAGCATAACGGGCGGGGCCGGAGCCTTGATCCTGGCCGACCTGGACCATTTCAAAGCGGTCAACGACACCCACGGCCACGCCGCCGGGGACCTGGCGCTGCAGGCTTTCGCCGATGCCTGCGTTGCCACGGTGCGTTCCACCGACCTGATTGGACGGTATGGCGGGGAGGAGTTCGTCATCCTGGTTCCCGGGGCAAGTGCCGAACGCGCGGAAACCATCGCCGAGGAGATCAGCAGGCGCCTGGCCTGCGCGAAAACACCGGACGGGATGGAGATGCCCACCGTGAGCTACGGGATTTCCACGTACCACGCCGGGACGTCCGATGTGGATGACCTGATCGCCTTTGCGGACGCTGCCCTGTACAGGGCCAAGTCCCTGGGCAGGAACCGCGCCGCGCGCAGCGACGGGCTGTATTAGCCCTGCTGGACGCGGCGCGGCTCCGGGAACCGGCTACTTGGACTGGAGTGCGTCCGCCTGCTCGGCCAGGACGGTCAGTTCCACGCTCCGGGGCCGCTCGACGGTGCTGTGGATGGCCACCGCCGTGCCTTTGTGCGCGGACTCCAGGACCGATTCCATGACCTCCAGGGCGTGGTAGGCCAGGGCACCGCCCGCCCGCGGCTCCTTACCCTCCGGGGTGGCGGCGAGGTCCGCGATGCCGAATCCGCGGCCGGAATCGACATAGCCGGCGGATACCGGAAGGGTCTCCCAGTCCTCGGCGCCCAGCCGGAACAGCTGGACATCGCCGTCGAAGTGGTTGGGGTCCGGTACCACCAGGGATCCCCGCTCGCCATGGATCTCGATGTTGGGGGACTTGGACTTCACGGCGTCAAAACTCATGAAGAGCGTGGACAGCGCCCCGGAGGCATGCATCAGGACACCGGTGACGTGGGAATCGATGTTCACGGGCACCTTTTCCCCCTGCCGCGGGCCCGAGCCGATGGTCCGTTCGTTCCGGGTGTGGCTGGCGGCACCCATCACCGACACCACCGGGCCCAGCAGCGTTACCAGTGCCGTGACGTAGTACGGACCCATGTCCAGGAGGGGCCCACCGCCGGGCTGATAGTAGAAGTCAGGGTTGGGGTGCCAGCGTTCATGGCCCGGGGTGACCATGGTGGCCGACGCCGAAACAGGGGCACCGATCAGGCCGTCGTCGATGGCTTTGCGGGCGGTCTGGATGCCCGTGCCCAGCACGGTGTCAGGGGCACAGCCGACGACGACGCCGGCCTCCCGCGCCGCTTCCAGCACTGTGCGGGCTTCTTCCGTGGTGGCAGCCAGGGGCTTCTCGCCGTAGACACTCTTTCCTGCTGCAATCGCCTTCAGGGCTACGTCAGCGTGTGCGGCGGGGATGGTCAGGTTCAGGACCAGGTCCACGTCCTCCGCGGCGAGCAGTTCCTCCACGGAGAGGGCACGGACGCCGTCGTAATCATCCGCCACTGCCTGGGCGCGTGCCGGGTCCAGGTCCGCCACGGCCACCAGCTGGATCTGGTCCAGCCTCCGGAAGTTGGTGAGGTACTGCGCAATGATGGCTCCGCAGCCAACAATTCCTACTTTCAACGGCTTGCCCACAGCAGGCCCCTTTCGATGATGGTGCGTACGTTCCGGTCCTGGAGGATTTCCACGCGGTGGCCCGGGGTGGACACGAAGATCCGTCCCTTGCCCCACTGGCGGGTCCAAATGGCAGGGGATGTCACTTCGCGGTTCCACGGGTCCCATTCGCGGACCTTTTGGGTGGTGGTGGCCAGGACGTCCACGTAATCGTCCGAGAGGACCCAGTACTGCTCTGTGACCAGGTCAAAGTCCTGGATGCCCTTGGTGATGGGGTGGTCGGCGGCGGCCGGCAGCATGTTCACGGTGTACGGCACGTAGTTGTCCGACTGCTCCCCGATGCACTCGTCCGGGTGCTTGCCGGGGTGGCAGGCGAACTGGCCGCCAATGAGGTGCAGGTAGTCGGAGGTGTTCCGGTACGAGTCCGCAATGCCGCCATGCCAGCCGGCCAGGCCGGTCCCGTTCTCCACGGCCGCCCGCAGCCCGGCGAATTCGTCCTTCTCGATGGTGGTCATGGTCATGCACTGCATGATCAGGTCAACCCCCGCCATGTATTCGGCATCGGCGTAGACCTTGGGAGATTCCTCCACCCTGACGTCGTAGCCGTTGTCCTTGAGGAAGGGGATGAAGAGCTCGGTGGCCTCGTAGGGCTGGTGGCCGTCCCAGCCTCCGCGGACCACCAGGGCGTTCTTGCGTTCTGTCATTGGAGTTTCCTTTGGTTGGCTGCCGGCCAGTGCCGGCAAAGCGTAGGGTCAGCGGCTGGCGAAGGCGGCGTCGAACGCCGCTGCCGGCGGGGCGATCCGGGCCAGTTCCTGGACCATGGCCAGCGCCTGCGGGGCGCCGATGAGCCGGTCCATGCCGGCGTCCTCCCACTCGATGCTGGTGGGGCCGGTGTAGCCGATGGCGTTCAGGGTCCGGAAGATCCGGTTCCACTGCACGTCTCCATGCCCTGCCGTAACGAAGTCCCAGCCGCGCCGCGGGTCCGCCCAGGCCAGATGCGAGCCCAGGCGTCCGTTGCGTCCATCCAGCTGGCGGATGGATTCCTTCACGTGCACGTGGAAGATCTTGTCCGCAAAGTCCTGCAGGAACATCACCGGGTCCAGGTCCTGCCAGATGAAATGGGAAGGATCGAAGTTCAGGCCGAAACTCTCCCTGTGGCCGATTGCCTCCAGGGTGCGTTTGGCGGTCCAGTAGTCGTAGGCGATTTCTGACGGGTGGACTTCCAGGGCGAACCGGACTCCCACCTCATCGAAGACGTCCAGGATGGGGTTCCACCGGTCCGCGAAGTCCTGGTATCCGGCATCGATCATGGCTTGGGAGGCCGGCGGGAACATGGCCACTGCCTTCCAAATGGAGGAACCGGTAAAGCCGGTGACCGTCTTCACCCCCAGACGGGCAGCCGCCCTGGCCGTGTCCTTCATGGCCTCCGCTGCCCGGCGGCGGACGCCGTCCGGCTCGCCGTCACCCCAGATTTCTGCGGACAGGATGCCCTGGTGGCGCTCATCGATGGGATCATCACACACGGCCTGGCCGGTCAGGTGGTTGGCGATGGCGAACACTTTGAGGTTGTTCTTTTCGAGGATGTCCAGGCGGCCTTGGAGGTAGTTGTCATCCTCGGCAGCCCGGCGCGGGTCAAGGTGGTCTCCCCAGCAGGCGATTTCCAGCCCGTCAAAGCCCCACTCGCCCGCGAGCCGTGCCACCTCCTCGAAGGGCAGGTCTGCCCATTGGCCGGTAAACAGCGTGATTGGTCGTGTCATGTGTGTTCCTTGAATCGCTTGATGCTGGTGGTTGGCTGTGGCGAACCGCTGCCCGTGGTCTGCCACTGCTCAGACTTTTTGCCATTGGCTGGAGTTCGCGGCGCTGGACTCCACGGCCGCCAGGACCCGCTGGACCTGGAGGGCGTCGGCGAACGACGGTTCCGGCTGGCGGCCTTCGCCGATGGCCGTGACGAGGTCCACCACCTGGTGGGTGAAGCCGTGCTCGTACCCCAGGCCGTGGCCCGTGGGCCACCAGTTCCCCACGTAGGGGTGTTCGGGCTCGGTGACGAAGATCTTCCGGAAGCCGGCGTCCGGTGATTCGGCGGCGTCGTAGAAGGACAGGACGTTCATGTCCTCGAAATCGAAAGCCAGGGACCCCTTGGTGCCGTTGACCTCCAGCCGCATGGCGTTCTTCCTGCCCAGGGCGTAGCGAGTGGCTTCAAAGACGCCGATGGCACCTGCTGACGCGCCGCCGTCGAACTTTGCACTGAAGATCGCCGCGTCATCCACGGTGACTTTCCCGCGCGGAGCGTCACTGCTGAGGTCGCCGTGGCCGCCGAGGCCCACCAGGTCCCCGGCCAGCGGCCGTTCCTGCACAAAGGTCTCCAGCAGTGCCGAGACCCCGCTGATATCCAGGCCTGTGACCCACTGGGCCGCGTCAATGCTGTGCGCCCCAATGTCGCCCAGGGAGCCGGAGCCGGACTTGCTCTTGTCCAGCCGCCAGGTCATGGGGGCATTGGCGTCGGTCAGCCAGTCCTGCAGATACTGGGCCCGGACATGGCGGATATCGCCCAGCCTGCCCTGTTGTACGAACCGCCTTGCCAGGGCCAGCGCCGGGGTGCGGCGGTAGCTGAAGCCGCACATCGAGAAGACACCGTTCTTTGCGGCCGTTTCCGCGGCGAGCGTCATCCGTTCGGCCTCCTCCACGGAATTGGCCAGCGGTTTCTCGCACAACACGTGCTTTCCGGCTTCCAGGGCGGCGATGGCGATCTCGGCGTGCGTGTTGCCGGGAGTGCAGATATCGATGAGGTCGATGTCGTCGCGCTCAATCAGGCGCCGCCAGTCCGTCTCAACCGATTCCCAGCCGAGTTTGTCCGCTGCGGCACGGACGCCGTCGGCATTCCTTCCCGCCACTGCGGCCAGCCGGGGCTGGAGGGGCAGGTCGAAGAACCGGGGCGCTGTGCGCCAGGCGTGGGAGTGGGCTGCACCCATGAAGGCGTAACCCACCATCCCGACCCGCAGGGGTTGTGCGGTGGTCATGTTGAAAGTCCTTTCTGAAGATCCCGGGCGCTATTTGCTGAAGCCGGCGGTGAGGCCTGCCAGCAGCTGCCGCCGGCCAATGACATAGAGCACCAGGATGGGCAGGGTGCTCAGCACCACGGAGGCCAGAACGGCAGGGATGTTGACGCTGAATTCGCCCTGGAAGGTCCACAGGCCCAAAGGCAGGACCCGCAGTCCGGGGCTCTGGGTGAGGACCAGCGGAAGCAGGAACCCGTTCCAGACGTGCAGGCCGTTGTAGATGGCTACGGTCACGATGGCGGGCCGGGTAAGGGGAAGCGCAAGCCGCCACATGGTCTGCCATTCGCTGCAGCCATCCAGCCGCATCGACTCGAACAGTTCGTTCGGGACGTCCCGGATGAAGTTGGAGAGGATCAGAACCGTCAGCGGAATGGCGAAGGCGATCGACGGCAGCATCAGTGCCAGCAGGCTGTCATATAGGTTGAGCCGGATGATCATCAGGTAGATGGGGATGATCGTGGCCTGCAGCGGGATGGCCAGCCCCATGAGGAACATCCCGTTGACCAGCTTGAGGAACCTTCCACTGCCGCGGACGATGGCGAAGGAGGCCATGAAGGAAACCAGCACCGTGGGAATCACGGAGCCCAGCGTGACGATGGCGCTGTTCATGAAGTACGTGGCGAAATCTGCCTCTATGACCATCTGGTAGTTTTCCAGCGTTGGCGAGGTGGGGAGGGCCAGCGGATTCTGGCCGAAGTACCCCGCCTGCGTCTTAAGGCTGGTGATCACTACGTAATAGACCGGCAGGATGATGATGGCCAGCCAGATCCAGCCGCCGAGGCCGCCGGGGATGTTCAGCCGCCTCAACCGTGGGCCGAGGCCCCGGTTCGCGGCCGGAGGGCCGCCGGCGGATGCGGTCCGGGCTTCCTGCGCAGTGCTTTTCAGGACGGTGCTCACCCTACAAACCTTCCAATTGGCTGCCCTGCTTGTCCTTGCCCCCAAGGCGCTGGAGGAACAAGGCGAGTACAAGGCCGATGACGACGAGAATGACGGCGATGACGCTGGCGGGGCCCATGAGGTTGGCCCGGAAGCCCCGCAGGTACATGTCCAGGGCCAGGATCCGGGTGGAGTTTCCGGGTCCGCCGCCGGTGAGGACGAAGATGAGGTCGAAGTAGGTCAGCGAGCCCACCACCATCAGCGTGGATGAGGTGATGATGGTGTACTTCAGCTGGGGAAGGGTGATGTGGAAGAACTGCTTGATGGTCCCGGCGCCGTCGATCTGGGCTGCCTCGTACAGCGACTTGGGAATTTGCCGTACCCCGCCCTGGTAGATGAGCGTGTGGAACGGCACGAACTGCCAGGCGATGACGAAGATGACCAGGCCCAGGGCCAGTTGCGGGACACCCAGCCAGTCCTGCGCCAGGAAGGGAAGTCCCAAGCCTGTGGCCAGGCCGAAGTTAGGGTCCAGCAGCGCCTTGAAGGCAATGGCGACGGCGGCCGAGGACAGCAGCAGTGGCAGGAAGTACAGCACCGCCAGGGCCGCCCGGTAGCGCTGGCTTCCGGCGGTGAAGACGCCCAGCAGGAGGCTGATGGGCGTCTGGACCAGCCACGAAACGATCATGATCAGGAACGTCAGGCCCAGCGCGTTGTACAGCCCCGGATCCGCCAGCACGGAGAACCAGTTGTCCATCCCCGCCGCCCCGATGGCACCGATTCCGTCCCAGCTGGTGAAGCTGAGGATGAGGACGCCGACCAGCGGGATGACGGCGAACACCAGGAAAAAGAAGAGCGCCGGCAGTGTCAGCCAGGCCAGGGCGGCCTTGCGCTGTTCGGTCTGTTTGGATTCCTTGATCCTGGCAGTGGCCCGCGGGGCGGTGGAGACGGCGTTACTCATTTCCCGAGGGTGCCGTTCATGTTCTCGGCGAACTGCTGGGGCGTAATCGACTTCAGGAACAGCTGGTCGATGTTGTTCAGCAGGGCCTCGGCGGCGGTGGGGCTGAGCGCCTGGTCCCAGGACTGCTGGAAGCTGGGTGCGTTCTTTGCCATGTCGTAGACGAAGTTCAGGAACGCCTTGTCCTCGGAGGTGTTCAGCTTGTCCTCGATGCCGTTGACGATCGGCACCGAGCCGGAGTTGATGTAGGCGTCAATCACCGTCTCGGTGAGGATGCCGTCCTTGAAGAACTTCTTGGCGGACTCCTTTTCCTTGTCGCTGGCCTTGGAGGAGATGGACATGTAGGCTGCGGGGTTTCCCACGCCGTTCTTCGGATCGCCCTTGCCGCCGGCAACGGTGGGGAACGGGGCGAAGCCCAGCTTGCCGTCCTGGACGAAGTTCTGGCCGGCCTTCTTCATGGAGCCGTAGGTCCAGGAACCGTGCAGCATCATGGCTGCCTTGCCGGAGAACAGGAGGGCCTGGTCTGCCTGCGAGTCGGCGGTGATGGAGGAGAAGCCCTTGATGAATCCGTCCGCGGAGACGAGTTCCTGGATCTTGGTGCCGGTCTCGATGACGGCCGGATCCATCCAGGCGTTGGGCTTGCCTTCGAAGATGGCCTTGAACACCTCCGGGCCGCCAATGCGGTCCAGGAGGTATTCGAGCCACATCATGGAGGTCCACCGCGACTGGCCGCCCAGCGAGAACGGGGCCACGCCCATGTCATTGAAGGTCTTGACCAGGGACATGATGTCCTCCCAGGTCTTGGGCGGCTGGACGCCGGCCTTTTGGAACAGTTCCTTGTTGTAGAACAGGACGATTGGAGCCACGTACTGGTTGGGGAGGGCGTAGATCTTGCCGTTGATCGTTGCGGCGCCGAAGGAGGCCGGGAAGAACTTGTTCTTGAGGTCGGGGTTCTGCTCGAACCAGCTGGTCAGGTCCTCAACCTGGTTTGCTTCGGCGTACGTCTTGAGGCCGCCGCCGCCCCAGCCGTAAATGATGGTGGGTGCCTGGTTGGCGCCGATCGCGGTCTTGATCTTTGTCTTGTAGGCGTCGTTCTGGAAGTAGGTGACGCTGATCTTGTCCGCGGAGTTGGCTGAATTGAAGGTGTCGACGGCCTTCTGCATGGTGGTCTGGTTGGGTTCTCCGGACAGATACCACATGCTGGCGCCTCCGTTGGCGCTGGACGCCCCCGGACCTGACGTCCCGCAGGCAGTGGTTGCGGCAACGGCGAAAGGAGTGAGGGCAGCGAGGGCGAGGAAAGAGCGCCGCGAGGTCTGGGGTTGCTTCATTGCTTCTCCAAGGTGAATGTGCTGTCGAGGTACGGGGCGTCAGCTCCGACGTTCGTTCGAAACATTTCGAACGGTGATATAAGTCACGCTGTAAACTAAAGCCCTAAAACGCGGCGCGGTCAAGGGATCGTAGAGGATCTTTTTCCGATCTGCTGTGAAAATCCGGACACGCTTGACCCCGGCAGGGCCATGTCCGCACAATGGTGGCACTCTTCATCTTCGAAAGATTGCGAACCAATGTCGACCAAATTGCCTGAGCGGACCAAGCCGACGCTCGCCACCGTTGCCAGGCAGGCGGGAGTCTCGGCACCGACTGTGTCGAAAGTGGTGAACGGCCGGGATGATGTGGCGCCTGAAACCAGGGCGAGGATCCTCGCGGCACTGGAACAAGCGGGGTACCGGTCTCCCGTGCAGCGCCGTGCAGCCACGGAAAGCGCCCCTGTGGTGGAAGTGGTCATCGATGTGCTCGACTCCGCCTACACCATCCAGGTCCTGAACGGCATCCTGCAGTTTGCGGCCGGCGCCGGCGTCGAGATCCTGGTGAGTGTGACCGGCCAGTCAACCAGCGGACCGCACAGTCCCGAACGCCGCGCCCAGCGGATCCTGGAAGAGGGCAGGGCAGGCATGATCGTGGTCACCTCAGCCTTCAGCGAGGACCAGCTGAATGCCTTCCGTCGCCGCCAGATTCCAGTGGTGGTCATCGACCCCCTTAACCCGCCTTCCGCCGACGTCGTCAGTGTAGGGGCAACCAACTGGGCCGGCGGCAAGGCGGCCACCGAGCACCTGCTGGGGCTGGGGCACCGCCGCATCGCCTACATCGGCGGGATCGAGGGTGCTGAATGCAACCAGGCGCGGCTGCATGGCTACATGGCGGCCCTGATGGCGGCCGGTGTTCCGGTGGACCCCCGGTACATTGTTTCCGGTGGCCGGTTCCGGACCGAGAGCGGGGTCAAGGGCCTCAAAGCCCTGCTGGAGTTGGAGGAACTTCCCACCGCCATCTTCGCGGGGAGCGACACGATCGCGCTGGGCGTCCTCAGTGAGGCGCACCATCACGGGATCAGGGTCCCGGAGGACATCAGCCTTATCGGTTTCGACGGCACCAACCAGGGAGAGCAGTCCGTTCCTTCCCTGAGCTCGGTGGCCCAGCCCCTTGAGGAGATGGGACGCGCTGCGCTGAGGTCGCTGCTGCGCCAGGCGCGCGGAGAAGTCCTGGATTCCCACCGGGTGGAGCTGGCCACCCACGTCATCGTCCGCGAATCCACCGCTCCGCCGGGCGCCTGAGCGCCAAGACAGTGCCATAGACACCAAAAGCGGCGGCTGCCACCCGGGCCATGGGGCCGGGTGGCAACCGCCGCTGTGGTGAGGGGTCTTAGCGCTTGACCGCTTCCAGCTTGAGCATCTTGGCGATGACGCCGTCGAGTTCGGAGTCGTCGAAGATCTTCTTCCAGTCGTCCTTGATGATGGTGTCCTTGCCGTACTGGATGGCGATTTCGCAGGCCTCGGAGAACGGGTTGGAGCCTCGCAGTGCATTGGTCAGCGCGATCTGGACGTGGCCGAACAACATGGCCTTCGCGGCTTCCTCGGGGACGCCCGCGGTGTGGACAGTCTCGTGCAGTGCTTCGTTGAGCAGGGTGCCGATCATGCAGGCCACGGTCTCCACCAGGGTGGGTTCAAGGATGGCGAGCTGCTTGACGGTGACCCAGTGGACGTCGATGACGGGGGCATAGATGGTGCGGATGGTCGCCTCCGCAGCAGCCTTGGCCGCCTCCGGGGCATCCTGGTCGATGGCTGCCACGACGTTCTGGGGGGCACCCTCGCCGCCGAAGGTGTCGGCCCATTCCTCCTTGGTGGTGCGCTCCAGGAACACGGATGGGTGGCAGGGGTGCGCAACTGCCTGGACGACGTCGTCGCGCTTTGCCAGCAGGCCGGCGTAAGCGGCGGCGGGGTCCAGGGTGAGGAGGATGGATCCGGCTTTCATCTGCGGGACAACGCCCTCGGACACGATGCCCAGGACGGTGTCCGGGACGGCGAGGATCACCACGTCGGCGCCCTTGACGGCGGCGTCCGTGGCGGTGATTTCGCGGCCTTCGGCCTGGACGCGTTCCTGGCCGGCGGGGGAGTTTTCGCTGTAGAAGACGGTGTGGCCGGACTTCTGGAGGTTGCGGGAAACACGCAGCCCCATCTTTCCTCCGGCTCCGATGACGGCGACGGTCAAAGTTTCTGCTGACATTTCACTTGCTCCTTAGGAATTCGATGCTTTGCCGGGTCCACTGGTTTTCGAGCCGGATGGTTTCCGCCTCGGAGTCCTGCCAGGGCAGCCAGTGTTCGACGATCTGGTTGATGTTGCGTTCGTGCGGCCGGATCTTCCCGGCCATGTACCCGTAGTCGAGCAGGCCTTCGCCCAAGGGTGCGCCGGAGTAGGTGAAGCCCACCCACCCGTCTTTGCGGCTGAAGGCAAAGTCCTTGATGTGCATGTTCAGGACGTAGGGCGCGACGGCGTCAATCACCTCGCGCGGCATCTCCAGTGCCGCGACGGTGTTGGCGGGGTCGCTGCAGATCCCCAGGGACGGGCTGTCCACGCCGCGGATCACGTCCAGGACCCGGGCGGTGGGGACCTGTTCGTAGGTTTCCACCGCGATCTTCACCCCGGTGGCTTCGAACGCCGGCAGGACGTCCTTGAAGATGCCCACCGCTTCCTCCGTGGTGGGGGTGTGGCCCGGGGAGTTGAACATGGTGCGCAGCAGCGGCGAGCCCAGGATCCCAGCGATGTGCAGGAATTTACGCAGGTGCTCCGGGCGGATGCCTTTGGTGCCCAGCTCAAGGCTGATACCCAGCCGGTCCGCGGTGGCACGGACGGCGGCCAGGCCGGCGTCGTCCATCTCCTCCAGTGGTGCGTAATCGCAGACCTGGAACAAGTCCACGCCCAGTCCCGCTGTCCGTTCCAGGGCGTCATGGATGCTCAGGGGGCGGGAGACCTTGTCCGAGAGCTGCCAGAAGAACGCGTAGCTGCTCAAACCGATTCGTGAGGTCACGCCGCCACCTCCGCATCGTCCAGACGCGCCGCGGTCTCGTCCAGGATGGTCTTCAGCGCCTTGGGGTCGTGGGCGAAGCGGCCCAGGAACAAGCCGGCGACGGCGGGGTCCAACTGGGTGATCAGGCCCGGGCCGGCACTGCCGCCGTAGATCACCCGGCTGTCCTCCTGGCCCGGCAGGCTGCGCAGGTGCGCGTCCAGCCCGGTGATAACCGCGCTGATGTAGTCCGGCGTCGCCGGTTCCGGGGCCCCAATGGCCCACTGCGGCTCGTAGGCCACGATGGTCCGCCCTGCCGGTCCCAGGGAGGAAGCGCGGTTCAGGACGCCGTCAATCTCGGCAGTGCACTGTGCGATGGCTTCCTCCACCGATCCTTGCTGCTGCTCGCCAACGCACAGGACCGGGGTCAGGCCGTTGCGGTAGGCAGCTGCGGTCTTCAGTCCAATGACGCGGTCATCCTCGCCGAAAATCCGGCGGCGTTCGGCGTGGCCTACTTCTGCATAGCGGCCGCCGAGCTCGGCGATGGTCTTGCCGCCCACTTCGCCGGTGAAGGCGCCTTCGTCCTCCCAGAAGATGTCCTGGGCACCACTGGCGGCACCGGCCGGGCCAAGGATCCGCGTGGCTTCCGGCAGTGCCGGGAGGACGGGCAGGACGAAAAGTTCGATCTCACCGCTTTGCACCGCCGGATGGGCGAAGGCGATGGCGGCCACGTCGTGGCAGTAGTCCACCGTGTGGGCGTAGCCGAAGTACATCTTCAGGCTGACGCCGATGATGGCCTGGGGGTTTTTAGCAGGAAGTGACACCCTCGTAGTCCTTAATCAGTGCGACCTTCTCTGCCGAAGCGGAGCTTTCGTCGAAGGTGTAGGTGAGCCATTCCTTCGCCAGACGGCGGGCCAGTTCCAGTCCGACAACGCGCTGGCCGAAGGTGAGGACCTGGGCGTTGTTGGACAGGATGGCCCGCTCAACGGAGAAGGAATCGTGCGCTGTGACGGCGCGGACGCCCGGGACCTTGTTCGCAGCGATCGCGACGCCGAGCCCGGTGCCGCAGACCAGGAGGGCCCGGTCGGCCTTGCCGGCGGCCACCAGTTCTGCCGCGGCGATGGCCACGGAGGGGTAAGGAGTGTGGCTGGCAGCGTCCACCCCGACGTCGGTCACGGATTCAACCAGTTCGGAGGATTCCAGGTCAGCCTTGAGGGCTTCCTTGTAGTCGAAACCGGCGTCGTCGGCTCCAATGACCAGGCGCAGCTTGGTGCTCATGCGTTCTCCTTGATGGTGATGTTTTGGCTGAGGGTGTTGTGGATGGCCCGGACAATCAGGGCCATGGAAACCGCGCCGGCATCAGGGGTGCCCAGGCTTTTTTCGGCGTGGGGCCGGGCACGGCCCATGAGGGGCAGCAGGTTGGCGGTGTCCTCGGCAGCCTGCTGGGCAGCTCCGGCGGCCGCATCCCACGCGTCGGCCAGCGGCTTGCCGCCGTTGACGCCGGCGGTGAGGGCGTCGCGGAAGGGGACCAGCACGTCCACCAGTGTTTTGTCGCCCACCTTGGCCTTGCCGAAGTCCATGATCGAGGCTGCGGCGCCGGCCACTCCGGCGGCGACAGCACCGGCGTCGGGTGCATTGCTGTCACCCACGGCGTCGCCGACGGCGCGCAGGGCCATGCCCCAGAGCGCACCGGATGTGCCCCCTGCCTTGTCGGCCCAGGCATCGGCGGCGAAGTAAAGGGTGGTTGCTGCGCCGGCACCGCGGGCAACGGCATATGCCGCGGCTTGCACGGCGGCGCGGACGCCGCGCTCCATGCCGAGGCCGTGGTCGCCGTCGCCGGCGACCGCGTCGATCCGGCCCAGTTCGGCGGCGTTGGCGTCCACCACGTCCTTGGCGGCGCCAAGCGCCGCGAGGATGCGGACCGCACCGGCCCGGGATTCAGCGGTTGCCTCGGGGATGGAAAGTTCGACGTCGGCGGTCTCGCCCGCCGTCTCCTCCAGCGCTTCGGCGGTGACGGCGCCGCGGCGGAAGGCCGGTGCGTCGGCGGGGGCGTTCCAGAGGGCCTCAAGTTCCTCATCGAGCCAGAAGAGCGTCAAGGAGGTGCCGGCCATGTCGAAGCTGGTGACCAGCTCGCCCACCTGCGGGTCCACCGCTTGCAGGCCTGCCTCAGCCAGGAGTTGAGCCACGCGGCGGTACACCACGAAGAGTTCCTCGTACTTGACGCTGCCCAGGCCGTTGAGGATCGGGACCACACGGGCGTTGGTGGCCTCAACGCCGTCGGGTATTTCGCTGAGGAGCTTGCCAACCAGCAGTTCGGCGAGCTTATCCGCCGTCGGAATGCCGGTTTCTTCAATTCCCGGCTCGCCGTGGATGCCCATGCCCACCGCCATCCGGCCCTCGGGAACGGAGAACAGCGGCGCTTCGGCACCTGGCAGCGTACAGCCGGTGAAGGCGACGCCGAACGAACGGGTGCGGTGGTTGGCGCGTTCTGCGATTTCCATCACCGCATCCATGCCATAGGCGGCCTCCGCGGCGGCGGCCGCCACCTTGAACACGGTGAGGTCTCCGGCAATGCCGCGGCGCTTGGTGTGCTCTTCGATCGGGGCAGAGGAAACATCGTCCGTGACGGCGATGCTGCGGCAGTCGATACCTTCGCGGCGGAGCTTTTCCTGGGCCTGGGTAAAGTGCAGGACGTCACCGGCGTAGTTGCCGTAACCCAGCAGCACGCCGGCGCCGTTGTTGGCGGCCCTGGCCACGTTGTAGACCTGCTGGGCCGACGGCGACGCGAAGAGGTTGCCCATGGCGGCGCCGTGAGCCAGGCCTTGGCCCACGAGTCCGGCAAAGGCCGGGTAATGGCCGGAACCGCCGCCAATCACCAGTGCCACAGTGCTTGGCGTGCTCTTGGTGTTGCGGACAACGCCTCCGGAAACACGCCTCACCCAACGGCCGTGGGAGGCGACAAAGCCATCGATCATTTCGTCAGCGAAGGCTGACGGTTCGTTGAACAGGCGGGTCATGGGAAAAGCTCCTGGGCCTAGCTGGGGAAGGGTGTTGGGGACTGTGGTTGGTGTGGGGGCGCCTTCGGGCAAGGAAGGCGCCCCGGGGTTTTACGGTGCTTTGCCGCTCAGCGTTCGGCGTGCTGCCCGGCGGCTGCGGGATCCAGTGCCTCGCCGGAGACACCCTCGGCGACACGGCCGGAGCGGCTCAGCACCACCATCAGGACGGCGGAGAGGAGCATGAAACCGCCCACCACGAACATCGGCACCGAGTAGTCGCCGGTCCAGTCCTTAAGCCAACCGGTGATGTAGCCGGCGCTGAAGCCGGCCAGGTTGCCCACCGTGTTGATCAGGGCGATGCCCGCTGCGGCGGCAGCACCGGTGAGGAACTGGGTGGGAACCGTCCAGAAGTTCGGCAGCGCAGCGAAGATGGCCATTGCCGTGATGGTGATGACGGCAATGGTGGCTGCCGGGGAGCCGGCGAACAATGCCAGCGGGATGCTCAGCCCGCCCACCAGAGCAGGGACTGCGATGTGCCAGGTCTTGACGCCGCGCTTGGTGGCGTCCTTGGACCAGAAGTACAGGGCGATGGCTGCCGGCAGGTAGGGGATGGCGGTGATCAGGCCCTTCTGGAAGACATCGAACTTGGTGCCGTAGATGCCTTCGAAGCCGGCGATGATGGTCGGCAGGAAGAAGCCGAGCGCGTACAGGCCGTAGATGAAGCCGAAGTAGATCAGGGAGAGCATCCAGACGCGGCCGTTGCCAAAGACGGTGCGGACGCTGACGTGCTTGTTTCCCGCGGCGGTTTCGTTCTTCTCCTTCTCCAGTGCGCCCGTCAGCCAGGTCTTTTCCTCGGCGGTGAGCCACTTGGCCTTGGCGGGGGAATCGGCCAGGTAGAACCAGGAAATGATGCCGATGAGGATGGCGGGGACGGCAACGCCGAGGAACATCACGCGCCAGCCTTCGAGCCCGAAGAGGCCGTGCTGCTGGATGAGGATGCCCGCCAGCGGGGCCCCGATAACGGTGGTCAGCGGCTGGGCCAGGTAGAACAGTGCCAGGATCTTGCTGCGGTGCCGGGCAGGAACCCAGAGGCTCAGGAAAAGGATGGCGCCCGGGAAGAAGCCGGCTTCGGCAACGCCGAGGATGAAGCGCAGGATGTAAAGCTGCTCAACGTTGGCCACCCAGGTAAACAGCAGGGAGACGATGCCCCAGCTGACCATGATGCGGGCCAGCCACCGGCGGGCGCCGAACTTGTGCAGTGCCAGGTTGGAGGGGATCTCCAGCAGGATGTAGCCGATGAAGAAGACGCCGGAGGCGAAGCCGAACTGGGCGGCGTTCAGGGCCAGGTCCTTGTTCATGCCGTTGGGGCCCGCGAAAGAGATGGCGGTGCGGTCGAGGTAGTTGATGAAGAACATCAGGGCGACGAACGGCACAAGCCGGATTGCCACTTTCCTGATTGCGGATTTTTCGACCACCGATTGTGTGGTGTCCACGTTGACTCCTAGATGTTGGTGTCCCGGCCGCATCCGTCACTGGAGGCGTGGGGCTGTCTCATGTGCACGCGGGCTTGGGGGGGGGGGTCCGCGGCGGCTGAAGCTGTGAGTTCCACCATAGAATCGAAACTAGAATTGGTCAACCGGTTGACTGATTTCTTTTGTTTTGGGTCTTGCTGACTCCCATTCGTGGGCTCGACTTCACAGCGGCCCGTAGTTGTTACGCTTGGGAGGTGTCCGTAGAATCCGCCGCTGCAACGGCCAAGATCAGCGCTGCCCTCGGTTCCGTGGGGCAGGGCTCGGCAGTGTCGGAAGTGGCGGAACGCCTGCTCGCATTCTTTACCAGCGGCGATATCGCACCGGGCACCAGGCTTCCGGCCGAGCGGACGCTCGCGGCTTCCCTGGGCGTGGGCCGTTCCGCGGTACGCGAGGCCCTCGCGGCCCTGGAAATTCTGGGCATCGTCGTGGTCCGCCCCGGCTCCGGCACCTACCTACGCGACGGCGTCTCCGAGCTCTTGCCCAGGACTCTCAGCTGGGGCCTGATGCTGGGAGCGCCGCGCACTCGCGAGTTGGTTGAGCTGCGCAGTGGCCTGGAAGTGCAGGCTGCCCAGTTGGCTGCAGAGCGCATCACGGATGAGGCACTTGAGCGGATGCGCGGAAACCTCGACACCATGGCCGGAACCCTGGACGACCTCGCGGCGTTCGTGGAGGCTGATGCCTCCTTCCACCGCGAGATTGCTGCGGCTTCCGGAAACCAGGTCCTTCAGGAGCTCCTGCAGAGCATCCGTTCGCTGCTGCGGATCTGGGTGGACCGGGCCCTGACGGACGAGGGGCATGCTGCTGCCGCGCTGAAGGAGCACACCAAAATTTACGAGGCCTTGGTTGAGCGGGATGTCGGGGCCGTTACGGCGACCATGAGCTCCCACATGAAGACGGCCACCCGGCGCCTGCTCGCGGGATTCGACGCCGCCCAGTAGGTCGCGCCGGTCAGGCGCCCAGGTGGCCGGTAAGCCGGCGGTGGAAGCCCGTGCTCCGCTCATCGAGGCCTTCAATGGCCACCGTGGCGCCGTGATGCCCGTACTTGGTCTCGATGGAGTCCAGGGCGGCCACCGTTGACGCGTCCCAGATCTGGGCGCGGCTCAGGTCGATGGTCACTGCGGCGGGATCATCCGCGTATGCGAAATGTTCCACCAGGTCGTTGCTGCTGCCGAAGAACAGCGGCCCCACCACCTGATACCGCACGCTGCCGCCGTCCTCCGCCACGGTCCGCTCCACGGTGATGACGTGGGCCACCCGGCGCGCGAACAGCACCATCGCCAGGATGACGCCCACCAGGACGCCGTAGGCCAGGTTCCCCGTGAAGACCACCACGGCCACCGTGATGGCCATGACAATCGTCTCCGGCAGCGGCATCCTTTTGAGGGTGGCCGGCCTGACACTGTGCCAGTCCACCGTGGTGACGGCCACGACCATCATGACGGCGGCCAGCGCCACCATGGGAATCTGCCCCATGATCGGGCTGAGGCCGGTCACCAGGGCCAGCAGGAAAACGCCTGCCACCACCGTGGAGATGCGGGTCCGCGCCTGGCCGGTCTTCACGTTCAGGACTGTCTGCCCGATCATGGCGCAGCCGGCGATGCCGCCATAGAAGCCCGCGAGGATGTTCGAGACGCCCAGGCCCCAGGCCTCACGGCCCTTGTGCGAGGGGGTTTCCGTGATGTCATCCACCAGTTTGGCCGTGAGGAGGGTTTCCATGAGCCCGACGAACGCCACGCTCAGAGCCGTGGGCAGGACCAGCCGGAACGTCTCAAGGGTGAGCGGAACGAGGAAGGGGGTGATGCCGGGCATCTGGCCTGTGAGGGGCCCCTCGTCGGCGACGTTCGGAACGGCCAGGCCCGCAATGATGGCGATGGCCGTGACGACGACGATGGCCACCAGGGGCGACGGGACCACCTTGGTGAAGCGGGGCAGGATGAAAATGATGGCCAGGGTCAGGGCGAACAGGGCGTAGGCGAGCCAAGGGACATTGATGACGTGCGGCACCTGCGCCATGAAGATCAGCACACCCAGGGCATTGACGAAGCCGATCATCACCGAGCGCGGGATGAACCGCATCAGGCGGGCGAGTCCGGCCAGGCCAAAGACCACCTGGATCACCCCCGCCAGCAGCACGGCAGGCAGGACGTACTGCACGCCGTGCTCGTGGACCAGTGGGGCGATGACCAGCGCAACGGAGCCTGCCGCCGCCGTCACGACGCCGGGCCGTCCACCCAGGATGGACATCGCCACGGCAAGCACGATCGAAGCGACCAGGCTGACCATCGGGTCCACGCCCGCCACGATCGAGAACGAGATGACCTCCGGGACGAGGGCAAGGGTGGTGACCATGCCTGCGAGGACCTCGCGGCTGAGCTGCCGCGGAGAGCGCAGCGCGGTCATGACGGTGTTCACGTGCCGCGTGGGCAGGCGGCGGTCGGCAACGGCCAAGGAGCGGCTCCAGGAACTTGGCGCTCAAGGGAGAGCGGGTGGGAAACGTTCAGCGCGCCACGGTGCGCGCGGGTCCAGCCCTGCCATGGAAGACAATGGGGTGGAGGAAAGGCGCCGGTGATTGCCGGCTGCATATGCAACACTACCCTAACGTGAGGGTTGAGCAGGATTGGTGACGTGATGGTGAAAGAAATGACCGCTGAAGAAGTGGTGGCAACGATGCATATCGGTGAACTGGCGGACCGTTCACAGATGTCCCTCCGCACCATCCGCCACTACGACGAGGTGGGCCTGCTGAAGCCGTCCGGGCGCACCGAAGGCGGGTTCCGGCTATACACCGAACGGGACTTTGGGCGGCTGCTGCTGATCCGCCGCATGAAACCACTGGGATTTACGCTCGACGCCATGTCAGGGCTCCTGAAGGTCATCGACGCACTGGAGGCGGCCGGTCCCGGCGAGGATGTTGCGGACATCAGGTCCGAACTGAACGCCTTCATCGAGGAGGCAGCGCGGCGCCGTGCCAAGCTGGAGGAACAGCTGGGTATGGCGGATGAGTTCCTGGCGCTGCTCCGCGCACGGTAGGAATCCACTCCGCCGTTGCCAAACTGTGCCTTGCTGCCCGGCGAAGGCCCCGGGGCGGAAGTAAGCACGGCTGATAAAATAGCCGGGTTGCAGGGCGGCCCAGAGAGCCGGTGCAACCAGTGCCGTAACAAAGTAGGGGACCACACAATCATGACGGCAGGCGGGTCACACCTTGAGACGTCGGAGAGCCGGCCGGGCACACCGGCCGACGCCTCCGCGCCCGCCCGGGGCCGCGCCTACGTAGCCACCATCGAAGGCTTCGTTGGCGCCCTCATGATGTTCGTCGGTTCCATCGGCACCGGCTGGATCGCCAACGGCTCGCCCATGATCCGCCAGCCGGTGGTGATCGCGCTTCGCACCGAAGGGTGGGGAGTCGCCGTGTCCACCGTGCTGCTGACGGCGGGCGCCATGCTCCTGATGCGCTCCTGGCTGAGGCTTGGCCAGCGGCTGGGGGGCTGGGGCCAGTCGTCGCTGCGCTCCGTGGTCATCGCGATCTCCGCCTGGTCGCTGCCGCTGCTGTTCTGCGTCCCCGTCTTTTCCCGCGACGTCTACGCCTACACCGGCCAGGGCCGCCTGGTCCAGGAGGGCCAGAACCCTTACGAAGTAGGCATCTCCACGCTCAACAACTGGTTTGCCCTGGGCGCCGACCCCGCCTGGGCCGAGAACAGGACCCCCTACGGCCCGTACTTCCTGTGGCTGGCGCGCGCGGTAGTGGGGCTGACCGGTGCCCAGCCCGACGCGTCCGTCCTCCTCTTCAGGCTCCTGGCCGGCGTCGGCGTCCTCCTCTGCGTCGTCTACGTACCCAAGCTTGCCGAACTTCACGGCATCAACGGCGCGCGTGCCCTCTGGATCTCCGTAGCCAACCCGCTCTTCCTCATCAGCTTCATCGCCAGCGCCCACAACGACGCACTCATGGTGGGGCTCGCCGTCGCCGGCGTCTACCTGGCGGCCACCCGCCGCTACCTGCTGGGCATCCTCCTGGTCACCGCCTCCATCGGCATCAAGCCCATCACCGTGCTGCTCTTGCCGTTCATCGGTGTCATGTGGGCCGGGCCCGGCGCCTCCTGGCCCCGCAAGTTCCTGACCTGGGGAGGGACGGCGGCCATCAGCTTTGGCGTGCTGGCCCTCAGCGGCATCCCATACAACCTTGGCATCGGCTGGACCTGGGCCATCATGGACCCCACCCCCGGCTATACCGGCTACTCACCGTCCGGCTTCCTGGGCCAGCAGGTGGAGATGCTGGCCAACGCCCTGGGCCTGCCGGGCGGAACCCTGGCCACCTGGCTGCGCACGGCCATGAAGTGGGCCGCCATCGCCGTGGTCCTGCTGCTCATGTTCCGCGGCGACTACTCCCGGGCGGTGCGCCGGATGGCCCTGGCGTTCACCGCCGTCGTGATGCTGTCACCCATCATCCAGCCCTGGTACATCCTGTGGTTCCTGCCGTTCCTGGCCGTCACCGGCATCAGGGACGACTGGCAAATCCGCTCGCTCTACGTGGGCGTCACGTTCTTCGTGGTCTTCGGCGCCCAGGACCAGCTCTCCGTCTGGTCCTTCGTGGAACTGCCCATCGACGCGTCCTCCCTGGCGTTCTTCACGGCCCTGGCCTTCACGTTCTACCTGCTGGTGCTGGACGTCCACACCCGGAAGCTGCTCATTGAAGGCAAGCCACTGGACCTGGCCCGGCGCGGCTGGCAGTGGGCGGTGGAGCGGCGGGCCGCGCGGCGCGCCGCCGCACCCCAGGCACCCGCCTCCGTGGACCGGTCCGAAGGCCGCTAGCTGGGTTTGGCCTTCGCGTCAGCTAGGTTCCGGCGGGCACCTGGGTGGACGCCTTGCGGCCCAGTTCCGCCGTGCGCTTCACGGACCACCACAGCAGCACCACCAGGAGCACGTTGCGGGTGGTGAGGATGGCCGCCATGACTGGGTGGGCGTGGATCAGGGGCGTATAGAACAGCGGGTAGATCACGAAGGTGGTCATGGCAATACCCATCAGCAGGGCTGCGGGGACCTTCCAGCGCTCCCAGTCGTGGGTCAGGCCGGCGATGATCACCGGGGCCAGCCAGATGATGAACTGCGGCGAGCCCACCTTGTTGAACACAATGAACGCGGTGACCATCATCAGGGAGCCCTCGAGGAACAGCTCCTCGCGCTCGGCGCCGCGGCGCATGGCGCGCACCAGGAGGATGGCGGCGGTGACGGCGGCCAGGACCAGGAGCGGCTGCATCAGGAAAGCTGCGGTACTGGCTCCGGGCCCGTAGACCTCGGTGGAGTTGATGGCCGTGTTGTCCGCCATTCTGGACCCGGCGATGTGGAAGACGCTCAGCCAGACCCACGGTGTGGAAAAGGTGGCCTCCAGCTGCATCCCGCGCTCGCCCTGGTTCAGCAGGAAGTCCATGATGTGCGGCAGGCCGCCCGTCAGCCAGGTCCCCAGGCCCACGACGGCGGTCACGGCGGCGCCGGCGAGGACCACCTGGACGCGCTTGTGGCTGGCGATGACGATGGGTACCAAAACGGCTGCCGGCCACACCTTGATCCACGTGGCGATGCTGAGCAGGACGCCCGCCACCACGGGCCGTTCGGCGGCGTAGAGCAGGGCGATCAGCACGATCGGTGCGGTGATGCCTTCCACCCGGGCGAAGCTCAGGTAGCCCATGAAAACAGTGAAGAACAGCCACCACCAGGCCGGGGCCACGCCCGTGACCTTCCGTGGGCCGCGGGTCAGGTAGAGCAGGCCCACGGCATTGAGCGCGGTGATGATCAGGAACCACACCAGCAGGTAGAGGCTTGGCCCGGCGATGTTCGCCAGGAAGATGGGGAGCTGCGCCAGCACCGGGTAAACCCAGGGGCTGATCTTGCCCGTCAGGTCCGCGGGGTTGTACCCGTCCACCGCCCACTGCCGGTACTGCTCGGTGTCGCTGAACGTGTCGCCGTTCAGGAAGAAGGACGCCATCCAGCCCAAAAAGTAGAGATGGACGACGGCGAAGCCCCACCACACGCTGGACGGCCGGGCGAACCAGTCCACCACCGTGGCCGGCAGGACTTTGCTGCGGACCGTCACCAAACGGTCAAAGAACCTCGTGGAAATCTCAGCTCTCCTTGAGCGCGGGGGAGGGTGCTGCCGTCTTCTTGCCCAGCAGGTACAGGCGACGGACGCTCCACAGGAACAGGACCACCAGCAGGATGTTGCGGATGGTCAGCACCAGTGCCATCCACGGGTTGTTGTGGCTGAGGGCGTCGTAAAAGAGGGGGTAGATGAAGTACGTTGCCACGGCTATCGCGATCAGCATCAGTGCCGGGACCCGCCATTCTCGCCAGCTGTGCGCCAGGCCTACGGCGACGGCGGGGCCCAGCCACACCATGAACTGGGGCGAGCCCACCTTGTTGAAGACCACGAACGCGGCGGCCAGGGCGAGGGCGCCGGCGAGGAGCAGCTCGGTCCGGTCCACGCCGCCGGCCACCTTGTGCTGCTTGCCGTTGTGCAGGGCCCAGAAGGCCAGGCCGGCCACCAGCAGGGCGGCCAGGACCAGCAGCGGCTGCATCAGCACGGACATGGTGGCGGTGCCGGGGCCGTCCACCTGCATGGAGTTGATGTCCGTGTTCATGTACATGCGGGAGCCGCCCACGTTCAGGACGGAAAGCCACAGCCACGGAGTGGTGAAGGTGGCCTCGAGCTGCATGCCGCGGTCGCCCTGCTGGGTGAGGAAGTTCAAGAGCTTGGGGACGCTGCCCAGGGCTGCCGCCAGCGCGACGACGCCTGCCGTCGTCGCGATTCCTGCCAGTACCACCAGCAGGCGGTTCTTCACGACGGCGAAGAGGGCCAGCATGATGGCCGCCGGCCAAACCTTCACCCAGGTGCCGACGGCCAGCAGGATTGAGGCGATGAACGGGCGCTGGACGCCGTAGGCCAAGGCCACGAGCACCAGCGGGGCGGTGAGGCCGTCAACGCGGGCGAACCCCAACCAGCCCATAAGGAAGGTGAAGGCGAGCCACCACCAGCCGGCGGGGATGGCGCTGGCGTTGCGGCCCCGTCCCGTGAGTTTGAGCAGGGCCCAGCCGTTGAGGAGGGTTGTCATGAGGACCCAGATGAAGAAAAACGGCCCCGGACCGGCCAGGCTTGCGATGGCCATGGGGATCAAGGCCAGGATGGGGTAGACCCAGGGGCTGGGGCCACCGCGGAGGTTTGCGTCGTTGAACCCGGCCATGGCCCAGTCGCGGTAGATGAAAGTGTCGCTGAATGCTTCGCCGCGAAGGGACAGTGAAGCGGCGAAGACCAGGAAGACCAGATGGACCACGATGAAGCCGCCCAGCAGTCCGCGCCCGGAGTTCAGTCCGCTCCGCACGGGGGTGGGGAGGATGACGTTGCGGATCCTGGTCAGATTGCCGAAGAGAGCGTCGGTGGAAATGGCGGAATCCTTGTCAGGTCGTTGCACAGCCAGCGGTGGCGCAATAATGGCTCGGGTGGGCCGCGGGGCGGGTTTCAGGGGCAGGTGGAAGCTCCGAAAACCAGCCCCCACTCCCTTTCAACTCTAAGTGACGGCGCCCTGGGGCCAGTAATTGTCAGGACAAATGGACGCTCCCAAGGCGCTGACCTGCGTCATTTATCTAAAGTTGCTGGCACATTTTCGCTCAGGCACCATGGGTCGAGGCGCGAAAGCGCCCACTGCCCATGCAGCCAGGGGGAGCGCCGGGCGGCGTTTGCCCACCCAGCCCCTTGAAAGACACAGGCACAATCCATGAACTTCCCCCTGACCGTCACCGTTTCCGACCGCCACAGCATGGACACCGAACTCGACGCCGCCGTCGCAGCCGCCAAGGCCCATGCCCTCGATGGCAAGCGCCACGGCATCCTGGTGACCAGGCATGGCGCTGACAAGTTCACGGTGGACCTCAGCGACACCGTCCCCTTCGGTCTCACCCGCGAACACCAGGCCTGGTAACGGCTGCCGGCCGGCACCTGAATTAGCCGGCACCAACGCAGCCTGCCCCTAACAGGGGGCTCCCTGGTACCGCCGTGACTTCCGGCGTCGTCCGTTGACCGTGTCTAGCTGCCGGCGCTGTTGTCCGCCTCGCCGGCCACGCGGTTGCTGCGCTGCTGCAGCCGGTCGATGTGCTTGGACGCGTCCGCCTTGCTCAGGTCTGCAGGGAGTTCCTCCCCTGCCTCGCGTGCAAGGGTATCGAGGTAGCTGCGCTGGGCAGCCGTCATGGGTTCATCCCCGGTTACCCAGTCCTCCGGGTCCCTGTTGAGGCCTGCATTGGGTTCGGGTTCCGGGCTGCCGATTGTTTCTTGGTTGCTCTCGCTCATGGGACGAGTCTAGGGCGGTGCACCGACATTGCGTGGAAGCACTGGTGCGGCAAGCCCTGGCTTGAATAAATCGGGGAATCATGGAGACGTTGAGTGGGTAGGCGCCAAACATCAACGCAGCCAGGAGAATGACCCGATGGATACCAAGCTCAAAGTCGCAGTTCTGGGGACGGGAATCATGGGAGCGGCCATGGCCCGGAACCTCCTGCGGGCCGGCCACGAGGTCTCAGTGTGGAACCGTGACGCAGCAAAAACAGAACCCTTGGCCGCTGAAGGTGCGCGGCGCGCCGCCAGCCCTGCCGACGCCGTCGAAGCGGCCGGTCTGGTCCTGACTATGCTCTACGACGCCGCTGCCGTGCAGGAGGTCATGCGGGCCGCGGCCCCCGGCCTTCGGCCCGGAACGGCCTGGGTGCAGTCCACCACCGTCGGTATCCCGGACGTACCCGCTTTGGCCGGGCTGGCCCGGGAACTCGGGCTGGACCTGGTGGAAGCGCCCGTGTCCGGCACCCGCGCTCCCGCAGAGGCAGGCCAGCTCCTGGTGCTGGCCGCCGGGCGTGGGGATGTACGCCCCCGGGTGGCACCGGTCCTGGATGCCATCGGCGCCCGGACCATCTGGACAGGACAGGACCCCGCCGAAGGCTCCGCCACCCGGCTCAAACTCGTGGTGAACAGCTGGGTGATCGCTGCCTCCAACGCGGCCGGTGAAGTGGTCGCCCTGGCAGAGGCGCTGGGCGTCGATCCCCAGCAGTTCCTCGGTGTGATCGACGGCGGGGGCCTGGACCTTCCCTACCTGCGCACCAAGATGGGCCTCATCCTCGATGGGGAGCTGGAGCCTGCGTCCTTCGCGGTGGACACTGCCCGCAAGGACGCCCACCTGATCGTCGATGCCGCCGCTGAGAAGGGCCTGAAGCTCGATGGCGCCGAAGCCTATGCTGCCCGGCTGGACCGCGTGGCGGAGCAGGGGCGCGGCAAGCAGGACATGGCCGCGGCGTACTACGCCGGGCGGTAGCAGGGCCAGCCCCGGAGGGTTCCTGCCGGATTGACCTGTCAGGCCCGCGTCACACCGGGCACGTTTTCAGGCGGCGCACGACGGCGGTTCCCCGGGTTTCCGGGGCACCCCCGCCCCGGGTGGGCCGAAAGCATGCCGTGCGTGACGCCGTCGTACGCCACGGCAGCCCTAGGTCCCTAGGGCAGCCGCGACGGCCGCAGGACGCTCGCCGCGCCTGCCCGGTCAGGATCCAGCGGCACCGGGCTGACCAGGACGGCAGGCCCGCGGTGCAGGAACCCGCCGGACAGGGCCTGGCAGCGGATGCCGCCGCGGCCGCGCATGGCCGGATGTGCGCCGGGGGCGAGCATTTCGTTCATCCACGCGCAGGGCTGGGCGTGCCTGCCGCCGTGCAGGGCCACCGTGGACCCGCCCGATTCCAGCACGAAATCCTGCCCCAGCAGAGGGGGCAGCTGGGCGCCACGCAGCACCACGTTCCGTCGGGTCAGCAGGGGGTTGAACGGTTCCGCGCCCAACTCCGCCGCGATCGCCTCAAGGGACTCGACGGCGAAGAGAGTCACCGCAGCGTCCATGTGTGCGGCCTTGCCGAAGAACCGGTCACCCACGATGCCTTTGCCGGCCACCACCTCAGCCTGCGGGGCATCAGTGGTGGGAACGTCGGCGGCACCGTCCCGGGCACGGCCGAAGTACGCGTGTGCGGGGGATACCAGCAGGTGCAGGATTTCGACGTCGTACCGGAACTTTTCGGACATACGGCCAAGCGTAGGCCAGCCGGCATTGAAATCCTGCTGCCGGGTGGAAGGATCAGGACTCATGGAGACCTCACCAGCCGGCCACACCACAGCGCGTCCGCGGAACCGAACCGCCCTCTTCTGGGCGTCGGTGGCATGCGCCGCCGCCCTGCTGGGAGTGGCCGTGTGGATGCTGGCCGGAAACCCGGCCGTCCTGGGCGGGCACCCTCTGCTGCCGGGCATCCTCCTGGCCGCCGCTGCCGCTGGTGCCGCGTGGGCCGTCCTGCTCTGGCGCCGCCGCGAGGTGCCCCGGCCACGCTCGCGCGTCCGCACCATCGGGGCCTGGGCCGGCCGGCTGGCCGTCCTGGCACTCGCCGCCGGGCTGGCCTGGCTCAACCCCTTCGCTTACCAGCCGGGCCCGACGGCGGAGGCCGGGCCGGCATCGGACTTCACCGTTACCGAAACGGACACCACCATCACCATGTCGCCCGATGGTGCCGCCACCAAGGGGCTGGTGTTCTACCCGGGTGCACGCGTGGACGCCCGGGCTTACCAGGACGTCCTGGCGCCGGTCGTCGGTGCAGGCTGCCGGGTGGTCATCCTCAAGGAGCCGCTGGGGCTCAGCCTGCTGGACGGCAACCAGGCCCGCAGCGCCATCGAGGCGAACCCGGACATCACCACATGGGCGGTGGGCGGCCACTCCCTGGGCGGGGTGTCTGCCTCATCGTTCGCCCTCAACAACACCGAGGTCACCGGCCTGGTCCTGTACGCGTCCTACCCGGTGGAATCCCTGCGCGGGAGGACCGGCCTGTCCGTCCTGTCCGTCTCCGGAACCCAGGATGGACTCAGCACCCCGGAGAAGATCGAGGCCTCCCGTGAACTCCTCCCCGTGGATACCGAATTCGTCGCGGTCCAGGGCGGGGTGCACGCGTTTTTCGGTGACTACGGCCCACAACCCGGCGACGGCGAACCCGGCATCAGCCGCAGCTCCGCCCAGCAGCAGATCGGCTCGGCCACGGCCGGCTTCCTCGGGCGGTTCTAGGCACCCACATACGCCGCCAGGTGCCGGCCGGTGAGCGTCGCCCGCCCGGCCACCAGCTCGGCCGGGGTGCCCTCGAAGACGATCCTGCCGCCGTCGTGCCCTGCCCCCGGACCGATATCGATGATCCAGTCACCATGCGCCATCACCGCCTGGTGGTGCTCAATGACAATGACGGACTTTCCGGAGTCCACCAGCCGGTCCAGCAGCCCCAGCAACTGTTCCACGTCCGCCAGGTGCAGGCCCACTGTGGGCTCGTCCAGGATGTAGACGTCCCCGGACTCCGCCATCTGGGTGGCCAGTTTGAGCCGCTGGCGCTCGCCGCCGGACAGGGTGGTCAGCGGCTGGCCCAGGGAGATGTACCCCAGGCCCACGTCCGCCAGGCGCTCCAGGACCTTGTGCGCCGCCGGGGTCTTGGCGTCACCTTCGCCAAAATACGCCAGAGCCGCGTCCACGGACATGTCCAGGACGTCCGCGATATTCATGCCGCCCAGGGAATATTCCAGGACTGCGGGCTGGAAACGGCGTCCCCCGCAGTCCTCGCAGGTGGACTCCACAGTGGCCATGACGCCGAGCTCCGTGAAGATCACGCCAGCGCCGTTGCAGGTGGGGCAGGCGCCCTCTGAATTGGAGCTGAACAGCGCGGGCTTCACGCCGTTGGCCTTGGCGAAGGCCTTGCGGATAGGCTCCAGCAGCCCCGTATAGGTGGCCGGATTGCTCCGCCGGGAGCCCTTGATGGCGCCCTGGTCAATCACCACCACCCCTTCACGTTTTGCCAGCGAGCCGTGGATCAGGGAGCTCTTCCCGGAACCGGCCACGCCCGTCACAACGCACAGCACCCCGAGCGGCACATCAACGTCCACATCCTGCAGGTTGTTGGTCGAGGCGCCGCGGACCTCCAGTGCCCCTGCGGCCTCCCGGACCGAGTCCTTCAGGCGGGCGCGGTCGTCCAGGTGGCGGCCCGTGATGGTGCCGCTGGAACGCAGGCCCTCCACATCGCCCTCGTAGACAATCTCGCCGCCGGCGGCGCCTGCCTTGGGCCCGAGGTCGACGACGTGGTCGGCGATGGCGATCATCTCCGGCTTGTGCTCCACCACCAGGACAGTGTTGCCCTTGTCCCGCAGCTGCAGCAGCAGCGTGTTCATCCGCTCGATGTCATGGGGGTGCAGGCCGATGCTCGGTTCATCGAAAACATAGGTGACATCCGTGAGCGATGAACCCAGGTGCCGGATCATCTTGGTCCGTTGCGCCTCACCGCCGGAGAGCGTACCGGCCGGACGGTCCAGCGACAGGTACCCCAGTCCGATGTCGGTGAAGGAATCCAGCAGGTCCCGCAGGCCCGCCAGCAGCGGCCGGACTGTTGGTTCGTCCAGCCCGCGGACCCACTGGGCCAGGTCGCTGATCTGCATGGTGCACAGCTCGGCGATGTTCCTGCTGTTGATTTTCGAGTTGAGGACCTCCGGCGTCAGGCGCGTGCCGCCGCAGTCCGGGCAGGTGGCAAACGTGACCGCGCGCTCCACGAACCGCTTCACGTGCGGCTGCATGGCCTCCACGTCCTTGGAGAGCATGGATTTCTGGATCTTGGGGATCACGCCTTCGAACGTGAGGTTGACGCCTTCCACTTTGATCTTGGTGGGTTCGGCGTACAGCATCGTGTCCAGCTGCTTCGCCGTAAATTTGGCGATCGGCTTGTCCATGGGCAGTCCCATGCCCTCGAACAGGCGGCCGTACCAGCCGTCCATGGAGTAGCCCGGAACGGTGAGCGCGCCTTCGGAAAGGGACTTCGATTCGTCGTACAGGGCGGTCCGGTCGATGTCGCTGATGTTCCCCATGCCCTCGCAGCGCGGGCACATGCCGCCCAGGTAGGTCACCTGGCGGACCACGTTCTTTTCCACCCGGCCGCCCTTTTCGGTGCTCATGATGCCGCTGGCCTTGCGGGTGGGGACGTTGAAGGAAAACGCGGTGGGCGGGCCGACATAGGGCTTGCCCAGGCGGCTGAACAGGATCCGGAGCATGGCATTGGCGTCAGTGGCCGTGCCCACGGTGGAGCGCGGGTTGGCACCCATTCGCTCCTGGTCCACGATGATCGCCGTGGTCAGGCCCTCCAGCCGGTCCACATCCGGCCGGGCCAGGCTGGGCATGAACCCCTGTACGAAGGCGCTGTAGGTTTCGTTGATCATCCGCTGCGACTCGGCGGCGATGGTGGCAAACACCAGCGAGCTCTTGCCGGAACCGGAAACACCCGTGAACGCGGTCAGCCGGCGCTTGGGCAGTTCCAGGCTCACGTCCTTCAGGTTGTTCTCCCGGGCGCCCTGCACCCGGATCAGGCCGTGGCTGTCGGCAACGTGTACCGCCTGAGTGGTTTCGGTGTCTGCTTCCGTGCTCAAGGTGTCCCCCTTCTTCGTGGAGCGGCATCGGAACGGCACTGCGCTGGCAGCCCCGTTCCGGCGTCGTCCGTTATATAAGTGCTTGTTTATATGCCTAGGGCTGCTGGTTGATGCGGACCGTGTTGCCGGCCGGATCCCGGAAGGCGCAGTCCCGGATGCCGTAGGGCTGGTCGATGGGTTCCTGGACGACGTCCGCGCCGGTTGCCTCCACCTTGGCGAATGCCGCATCCACGTCGGGGGAGGACAGGACGATGGTGGCGTAGGTGCCCTTGGCCATCATCTCGGTGATGGTGCGGCGCTCGTCCTCGGTGATACCCGGGTCCACGGCCGGCGGGTGCAGGACGATCGAGACGTCCTTTTGGCCGGTGGGGCCCACGGTGATCCAGCGCATGGCGCCCCGGCCCACGTCGTTGCGGATTTCGAAGCCGAGTGCGTCCCGGTAGAAGGCGAGGGACGCGTCCGGATCGGTGGCGGGAAGGAAGGTTGAGGAAATGTTGATGTCCATGGCAGTCATGCTAGTGACGGCTCACGGGCCGGCGCTTCTCGATTCCTGACCGGTCTGGTGACCTGTTTCGCCACGCAGGCCGGGATCCCTGCCGTCGACTCCGCCGCCTCCTGTCTGTAGACGCTCGGCGGCATACCCACCAGTTCGCTGAAGCGGGTGCTGAAAGTGCCCAGCGAGGAACACCCGACGGCGAAGCACACCTCGGTGACGCTGAGGTCGCCCTTGCGGAGCAGCGCCATGGCCCGTTCGATCCGGCGCGTCATGAGGTAGCTGTAAGGGGATTCGCCGTAGGCCAGCTTGAAGCGGCGGCTGAAATGGCCGGCAGACAGGTGGACATCCCGGGCCAGGGACTCGACATCCAGCGGCTGCGCATATTCGCGGTCCATCCGGTCCTTGACGCGCCTCAGCTGGGTGAGTTCGCGGAGGTACGGATCGGAGGCAGGACTGCTGGTCACAGCTTCGATCGTGCTACGCGGCGGGGGCCTTGTCCAGAGCCACGGGCGGCCCCATCCATCCCGGTCAAGGCAGGCATTCCGGAGGGGTATGATTATCCCGCCGACCACCATGAGGTCCTCGCCCCACCACGGCTTGAGTAAACCCGGCACCGGCAAAAACCTCCGTACCACCCCCTCTTACCCCTGCCCGGATTCTGCGCAGGGCACCCTTGAAAGGACGCCATGGAACTGCTGTGGGAAATCGCCGGCTGGGCAGGCGCTGTTGCGATTCTCAGTGCCTATCTCGCAGTTTCCATGGGATGGCTCAAGGCCGGGAAGGGGTTCCAGACCGCCAACCTGTTCGGTTCCGTTGCCTTCATCATCAATGGAACCCTGCATGGTGCCTGGCCGTCCGTGGTCACCAATATTGCCTGGTTCCTGATCTCTGCCGTGGCACTTGTCCGAATGCGTGAGGCGGAGGTGCCTGCTGAAGCGCTCGAGGCTGCCCACATCCAGTACCCCGGCGTCCCCGATTCCACAGGGCAGCTGGCGGTGGTGGAGGCTTTCACTGAGGCCCTGCCCGCGGTGGGCGCCGCGCCCGCAATGGCAGAGGGACCCCGCCTGGCTTTGTAGCCGCTCATAGGGGACCGCGGTGCACGCTGGGCTTGGGCGCCGCCTGAGTGCACGATCGTCCATATAGCCAATCGTTTCTGCCATGGAAAACGGTTTCCAATCCTCTTAGCCTTGAGGGGTGACCAACGAACCCCAAGACCGCAGCAGGATTGTCCTGCCTGATGCCCCGCCCGAGCAGCAGTCAGTCCTGGCGGCAGGCGGCGTGGCCTGCTGGCGCGAACCCGTGTGGATTGACACCTATGTCCCCGGAAAGCCGGACAAGTATCCCTTGTTCCTGGACCGGCGGGTCTACCAGGGGTCCAGCGGCAAGGTGTATCCGATGCCGTTCATCGACAGCATCGAGGCGGTAAAACGGCCCAGGCTGTGGCAGGCCATCCACCTGGAGAATGAGTACGTCCGCCTGATGCTGCTGCCGGAGATCGGCGGCCGCATCCATGTTGGCTACGACAAGACGGCCGGGTACGACTTCTTCTACCGCAACAACGTGATCAAGCCCGGGCTGGTGGGCCTGGCCGGGCCATGGATCTCCGGCGGAGTGGAGTTCAACTGGCCCCAGCACCACAGGCCCGCCACCTTCCTGCCCGTGGAAACCGCTGTCGAGCGCTCCGACGACGGGGACGTGACGGTGTGGCACAGCGACCTGGACCCGCTGCAGCGGATGCGAGGTACCCACGGGGTACGGCTCAGGCCGGGCAGTTCGCTTATTGAGGTGCAAGCCCGGCTCCACAACCGGACCGATGAGCCGCAGACCTTTCTGTGGTGGGCCAACGTGGCCGCCCGGGCGCACGGGAATTACCAGTCCTTCTTTCCCACCGATGTCCGCTACGTGGCCGACCACGCCCGCAGGGCTGTCACCTCGTTCCCGCGCGCCGACCGGCCCTATTACGGGGTGGATTATCCGGCGCTGGCTGCCGGGGCCGGGAGTCCGGCGGCGGACCGGCTCGACGTCTACGCCAACATTCCAGTCCCCACCTCCTACATGGTGACGGACACCGCGGACAGCTTCTTCGGCGGGTACGACCACGACGCCGGTGCCGGGTTCGTCCATTGGGCGGACCGCAGCATCGCGCCGGGAAAGAAGCAATGGACGTGGGGCAACGGTGCCGTGGGGAAGGCCTGGGACAGGCACCTGACTGACGACGACGGCCCGTACGTTGAGCTGATGGCGGGCGTCTTTACCGACAACCAGCCGGACTTCAGCTACCTCGCCCCAGGTGAGGTACGCACCTTCAGCCAGTACTGGTACCCCATCCGGCGGATGGGGCCGGCGCACCAGGCGAACCTGGACGCCGCCGTCGCGCTTTCCCTGGACGGGCCGGGCAACGCCGTGACCGTTGGGGTTTCCACCACCGCGCGCAGGGAGAAGGCGGCGGTGGTGCTTGAACACCGCGGCCAGGCGCTCCGGACCTGGCGCGAGGTCCTCTCGCCGGCCCATCCGTTCACCGCCACCGTTGAGCTGGACGCGCCCGCAGCGGCGGGCGACTTCACCCTCCGGGTGTTCGACGGCGGCAGCGAACTCCTGTCCTGGACCCCGCAGGAAGCAGTGGGGACAACGCCCGAGCCCTGGGTGGCCACTGAGCCGGCCCAGCCCCGGGACATGGAAAGCCAGGACGAGCTGTTTGTCACCGCAACGCACCTGGCCCAGAACCGGCACCCCAGCAGGTCACCCCTGCCGTACCTCGAGGAAATGCTCCGCCGGGATCCGCAGGACTCGCGGGCGTGCAGTGCGCTCGGCGCGGCCAGGTACCGGGAAGGCCGTTATGCCGCGGCCCGCACCCACCTGCAGGACAGTTTGGGGCGCCTGACGCTGCGGAACCTGAACCCGCCAAGCGGTGAGGCCAGCTACCGGCTGGGCCTGGTCCTGGAACGGCTGGGCCTGGCCGTCGAAGCCCGGGAGCGGTGGGGGAAGGCGGCCTGGGACAGGGCCTGGGCCCATCCAGCCCGGTTGGCACTGGCCCGGCTCGCCCTCCGCGCCAGGGACGCCTCCCAGGCCCTGCAGCACGCTGATGCCGCTCTGTCCCTGGAGAGCGCCAGCCCCGAGGCGCGGCACCTCCGCTACCTGGCGCTCGAAGTGCTGGGCCGCCGGGACCAGGGCAAGCAGCTGCTCCAGGAGACCCTGGCGTCCGACCCCCTGGATCCCGTGGCCCGGGCCCTGGACGGGTCCCTGGACGCAGCGGATCCCAAAACCGCGCTGACCGTTGCGTGTTGGCTGGCCCGCACGGGGCAATGGCAACGCGCCCTGGACTTGACCCAGGCCGAACAGGGCGGCGGGGAGTATCCGGCCTTCGGCAGTCCTGGCCCGCTCCGGCACTACCTGCGCGCCAGTTGGCTGGAGGAGCTCCTGGACCCGGACGCCGCGGCGGCCGAACGTGCCAAGGCCCGGCGCGCGGACACCACCTATGCATTCCCTTACGGACTGGATGACCACGACGCGCTGCAGCGCGCCCTGGACGCTGATCCGCGCGACCACGTGGCCCACGGGCTCCTGGGGTGTTGGCTGCTGGACGCCGGGAGGATCTCCGACGCCCTGGGCCACCTGGAACGGGCCATCGCGCACGGCAGCCGGAACCCGGTGGTGTGGCGCAACGCCTCCCTGGCCCTGGCCAACACCGGAGGTGACCTAGCTGCTGCCGCCAACTACCTCGCCCGTGCCCTGGAGCTGAGCCCCGGCGACCCCCGCCTCGTCTATGAGCGGGCCGTGCTGGCAGGACTGGCCGGGCTGCCCGCGGAACAGCGGATCGCAGACATCGAACAGCACGGTCCTGCTGTCCTGGCCCGCGACGACCTTGCCGTCCTCTATGCCGACCTGCTGACCGACGCGGGACGGCCGCAGGACGCCGTGGCCCTTTTGCGCTCGCGAACCTTCCAGCCCTTTGAAGGGGGTGAGGGGCTGGCGCTCGCCGCCTACGACCACGCCACCGTCCAGCAGGCGCGGACCATGATGGAGCAGCAGCCGACGGCGGCAGCGGCCCTCCTGCGGGAGGGCATGGATGCGCCGGAGAACCTGGGCGAGGGCCGGCACCCCGGTGACATCATGGCCGAGCGGCTGGTGGCACTGGGTGATGCGCTGGAACGGATGGGCGACGCACCCGCCGCCCGGGCTGCCTGGGCCGGGGCCTGCGCCGCGGCGAACGTGCTGGCAGTGGAGGCCAAGCCGGTGGGGCCCACCGACTATTGGCGGGGTGTTGCCTGCATCCGGCTCGGCAAACAGCAGCAGGCGGACCGGATCTGGGAAAGCCTGGAAAGCCGGGCCGCGGAACTGGCGGCAGCTCCCGCCGCTCCTGACTACTTCGCAACGTCGCTGCCGGAGCTTTTGCTGTTCAGCACCGATACCGCCGCGTCCCGCGGCGCGGCCGCTGCCCACCTCCGGGATCTCGCCCACCGCGGCCGGCTGCTGGGCGTGCAGGCACGAACAATGGAAAGAGTTTCCCCATGACTGATCCCCAGCGGTACCTTGGGTCCGGAACCCTCGAAAGCAGCACCCGTACCCTGACCGGAGCGCCGCCGCCGCACCTCCCAGCCCGGCTGGCCATCAGCCTCTGGGACTTCTCCTGGTACACCCGCGCCGAGGACGGCGGCCCCTACGCGGACCTGGACAAAGCCTGCGCCAAGGCGGCGGAGTTCGGCTACAACGCCATCCGCATCTGCGCCGCGCCGCTGCTGCTGTTCGGCGGACTGGGCCTGGACGCGCTCGCGGAGGACCTGGAGATTGAGGGGCTGGGGACGGCGCCCGACGGCGGAATCTATGGCCGCGGGACCCGCTGGTATGACGCCCCCGGCGGCTACCGGGTCAACCTGGGCCAACGGCTGCTGGAACTGTTCGATGCCGCGGAACGGCACGGCCTGGTACTGGTCCTGGCCAGCTGGGAGTACCAGCAGTCGCCGGTGTTTGCGGCGTCCCCCCGGTGGTTCGAGGCCATCGACGCGGTCCCGCTGGACGACCGCTACCGCGTCCTGGCGGATGCGTGGGACCGGCTCATCCGGGCAGTGTCCGCCGCCGGGCACCGGAACCGGATCGCCCTGGTGGAACTGCATAACGAAGTGGACTTTTCCATCCTCCCGGCACTGGACGACGGCGGCAGCAGGCAGGTGCAGCGGCTGCGGCGGCTGCACCCGGACCTGCTGGTCACGGCCAGCTACGGCAAGCCGCCGCACCTGGCCATGCACACCGTTCCCGACGGCCTGGGCGCGGCACAGTTCCACGTCTACAGCTACGGCGTGCTGGATGCGCTGCAGCGGCGGATAGACATCCGCTCCGAGGGTACGGCCGGGTTCCCCAGCCCGGAACTGCGGTCCCTGCTGCGGCCGGACGCGCCGTCCTTTGTGGACTACGGACGCCTGGCGGAATGGAAGTACAGGGCCACCGTGGTCACGGACCAGATGTTCTACGGCTACGACTGGATCGACCCCGAGGCGTGGGACACCTGGCTGTACAACGGCTACGGACCCTACCGGGAGGTGATGCGGCGCGAAATCGAGTCCCGCATCACTGCCATTGCCGCCTGGGCGCGGTGGAAGGACATCCCGGCACTGGTAGGTGAGGGCTGGATCGGGTACACCCCGCTGCGCGGAACGTTTGAGGAGGGCCCTGTAGGGCGGGACCTGGCTTGGCACGGCATCCGGACGGCCCTGGAACACGGCGTCTGGGGGATGATCCCCTGCTCCAACGCCGCGCCCCACCATCCGATGTGGGCCGACGAAGCGTGGCAGCGCCGCATCAATGCCCTCATCCACACCGCCCCCGCACACTGAAGGAAGCCCCTGCATGCCTGACCACACCACCGCCCGCCAGCTTTTGACCGCCGTCCACACCCCCGGCACGTCCGAGCTTCGGCTCCCGGCCATGAGCAACACCGAGGACGTGCACAGCCGGTGGCGGATCACCAACCGCTACCTGGAATGCGACGGCCGCCCGGTGGTTCCGGTGTCCGGCGAAATCCATTTCAGCAGGCTGCCGCGCAACCGCTGGGAGGACCGGCTCCGGCTAATGAAGGCCGGGGGCATCACCGTGGTGGCCTGCTACGTCTTCTGGATCCACCACGAGCCCGTCGAAGGGGAAGCGCGGTTCGACGGCAACCTGGACGTGGCCGCCTTTGTCCGGCTGTGCGCATCGCTTGGCCTGGACGTGGTCCTGCGCATCGGCCCCTGGGCGCACGGGGAGGTCCGCAACGGCGGTTTCCCGGACTGGGTGCAGGCGGCCGCCGTCGAACACCGCACCAACGATCCTGCGTACCTGGCGTTGGTGGAGCGCTGGTTCCATCTGGTGGGCGGCCAGCTCACGGGGCTGACCGGGCCGGCCGGCAACGTCATCGGCATCCAGTTGGAGAACGAGCTGTACGACCAGCCCCGGCACATCATTGAGCTGAAGAAGCTGGCCCGCTCGGCCGGGCTGGGTGCGCCCCTCTGGACGGCGACGGCGTGGGGCGGGGCTGATCTGCCCCTGGATGAGGTGATGCCTGTTTTCGGCGGCTACGGCGACGGATTCTGGGTGGACGCCGATGCCCCCTGGGACCCCACCTTCCGGGCGCATTATTTCTTCAGCCATGAGTGGGACGATCCCGGCATCGGCGCCGACCTGCGCGGGCACTTCACCGGCAGCAGCGCTGAGCCGCCCCGGCCCAGCAGTGATCTCTATCCGCCGGCCACCTGTGAGCTGACCGGCGGCATGGCCACGGCCTACCAACGCCGGCCGTGGCCGTCAGGCAGGGATGTGGCCGCGGTGGCGAATAACAAGGTCGGCAGCGGTTCGGCCTGGCAGGGCTATTACATGTTTACCGGCGGGACCAACCCCGCTGCCGGCCTCCAGGAGTCACAGGCCACGGGATATCCCAACGATCTCCCGGTGTTCGACTACGACTTCCACGCCCCGATTGGAGCGTCCGGCAGGCTGGCACCTGGATTTGCACTGCTGCGGCGGCAGCATGCCTTCCTGGCAGCGTTCGGCGGGCAGCTTGCGGCGATGCCGTCCACGCTCCCGGATGTCATACCCCGTGAGGTGGGGGATGCGGCGACCCTGCGGTGGGCGCTCCGCTCAAATGGGGAGTCCGGGTTTGTCTTCATTACGTGGCACCAACCGCATATGCCGCTGGCAGCATATAACGCTGCACAGTTCCGTCTGGGCCTGGATACCGGGGCAATGACGTTTCCTGCATCCCCCGTGGACATCCCCCCGGGCACCATCGCCGCATGGCCCGTCAACCTGGAAGCCGGCGGTGTCCGGATGCTGTGGGCCACCGCGACGCCGCTCACCATCCTGGAAACCGGCGGCACAGTGACGCTGGTCCTTGCCGCCGAACCCGGCATCGAACCGGCGCTGTGCTTCCCGGAAGGGACGGTCCTGGAAGGGCCCGCAACTGCCCGGGGCGGAGGCGCCTACCGGGTTAGTGCGTCCGCGCCGGTGACGTTGAGAGCTGCCTTGGGCGGGTGTGTCCTGGGGATCCTGCTGCTGCCGGCCGCGCTGGCCGATGAGTCCTGGGTCCTGGACACGGCACGCGGCCGGGAGCTGGTGCTCTCCCCAGGCCCGCTGTGGGTGGATGCGGAGGGAGGACTGGCCGGCAGGTCACTGGGAATGCCCTGCGTCCGGCGCTACTGCCCGGCCCTCGCTGGATTCGAGGACGTGGCCGTGGACGCGGACACGGTGCACCCGGCACGCCGGTCCATTCCCGTCCAGCTGGTCCGTTCCGCGCAGCCGGTCCCGGCTTCCTTCGGTTCGCTGGCCGGACGCGCCGCAGCCCCGGACGGCAAAGCCATCGGCAGGCTGGCGGCGGCCTACCGGCTTAACCTTCCGACGGCGGCACACGCCTCCGCGTCCGGCCCCACGGAGCTTGAGATCGCCTGGGCAGGGGACGTGGCCCGGCTCCGGGTGGACGGCCGGGTGGTGGCCGACCGCTTCTGGGACGGCTCCCCGTGGATCCTCGAAACCAGCGACGCCGGTGTGCAGGCGGGGTCCGACGTCGTCCTGGAAATCCTTCCGCTGCCCAAGGCTGCCAACGTGGGTGTCCCGGCGGCCGCCCAGCTCCGTCGGGACACAGCAGACGGCGACCTGCTGGCCCTGGACAGCGTCCAGCTGGTCAGCTGGACTCCGTGGCGGGAAGCCCGCGGCTAGCGCATCCCGTCCGTCATATCATGGACATTTCATGACGGAGGGAGCGGATGTGGAGCGGGCCCACGGGTTCCCCAACCAGCGGCTGGTGGTGGTGCCCCGGCCACTGGTCCGCCAGGCACTCACCCGTCCGGTCACCCGGCACCTGGTGGTCACGGACGCCGGCGTGTTCCCGGCCGCGGAGGACCATGGCCGCCACCGGCCCGAGGGGGCGGAGGAAACCATCGTCATCCTCTGCGTCAGCGGACAGGGATGGGTCGAAACCGGCGGTGTCCGGACTGACGTGGGAAAAGCAACCGCCGTCGTCCTTGTTGGCGGAACCGGACAGGCCCACGCCTACGGCGCGGCCACGGACGATCCCTGGACCATCTGGTGGTGCCACGTGCGCGGAACCGCGGTGGCGGAACTGACCGCCGAAGCAGGCCTTCGTCCGGAGCGGCCCATCATCCCGCTGGTGGCCGTGGACCGGTTGACGGCCATGCTGGATGAGATCATCACGTCCCTGGAAAAGGACCAGTCGCCGGCGCGGTTGGTGGCCACGGCCGGGATGGCCTGGCGGCTGCTGACGACTTTGGCCGTGGACCGCCGCGCACCGGAGAAGGGGACGCCGCTCCAGCAGGCACTGACCTACCTGGAGGAAAGGACGGACGGAACCATCCGCCTGGCCGAGCTGGCCGCCGTGGTGGGGGTGTCGCCGTCGTACCTCAGCAAGCTGTTCCGCGGGGCGACCGGTGGGGGAGTGCTGGCCCACCACACGGCCCTCAAGATGGCCCGGGCCCGCCATCTGCTGGACACCACCGAACTGTCCATCGCGGAGGTGGGCGCTGAAGTGGGCCTGCGGGACCAGTTTTACTTTTCCCGGCAGTTCCGGCGCCTGCACGGCGTCAGTCCGAGTGGGTACCGGGCCGAGCGGAAAGGGTAGTCCTGGCACGGGCATGCCGAAGCCACCGCTGCTAGGGCAGGGGTTGGCCCTGGTTCCCCGGATCCCCGGCCCGGACGGTGGCGCGGTTCACGATGTCCTGCGCCACGGCGTAGACCTTGCGGTTGGTGTCCTGGCTCAACTGGCTGATGAGCTCGTAGGCCTGGTCTGCGCTGGCACCGGTGCGTCCCATGAGGACGCCCTTGGCCTGCTCAATGACTGCCCTGTTGAGCGCGGATGCGGCCACGGCCTCGGTGGCAAGCTGGTGCCGGTCCGTGTGGATGGACGTGGTGAGGTCCACCACCACGCCCCACACCCCAACCGGTGTGTCCCCGTCCATGATGTAGTCGGCGGAGTAGAGCAGTTTGTGCTGGTGGTCCTTGCGGTCCCGGATGGAGAGATAGAGGGACAGCGGGCCGCCCTTGGTGGAGACGTGCTCCCAGTAGGCCTGCACCCTTGGCCGGTCTTCGGGCTCGATGTGGGGAAGCACCATGTCCATGGACGGGACCACCTCGCCCCGTTCATACCCGTAGATGCGGAACAGCCCGTCGGACCAGCGGAAGACCCCGTCCGTGAAGTAGTACTCAACAAATCCGGTGGGGCAGTTGAGGAAATCCGTGTGCTGGACGTTACCCTGCGCGGAGTCCGGGTGCCTGCTGCTTGGTTTCAATAAAGGGCCTGTTCCGACGTCCTGCGCCTCGCCTCCCCCTGGCGCGGCCTGAAAGCACAAGAATATGGCAATCCATATGCCACTTAGCAGCCGGAGCCGTCCGCAGCCCGGGCACCAGAGGCGCCGGGCCACGGAAGAGGCTCAGGCCCGGGAGCGCAGGACGGTTACCGAACGGTCCCGCACAATCAGGGTGCTGACTGGTGCTTCCACCTGCTGGTCCGGGTCGGTGGACAGCGCCAGCTCCCATTCCTGCTGCGGGGCGCCGGGGACCGTGAACTCCACACCGTTGTCTGCGGAGTTGAAAAGCACGGCGAAGGAGTCGGAGTCCTTGTGCTCCAGGACAAACGCAATGGCCCGGTGGTCCGCGGTCCAGTCGTCCCCCTCGAAGCCCTGCGCGTCAGCGCGGAGCACCTGTACTGAGTTGTCGCTTCCCATCTCCGGAGCCTGGCGGAACCAGTCCGGGCGCAGGGCGGGATTGTCCCGGCGGAGAGTGATGAGGTCCTTCGTGAAGTCCAGGAGGCCAGTGTCCACCTTGTTCCAGTCGAACCAGGAGATCTCGTCGTCCTGGCAGTAGGCGTTGTTGTTTCCGCCCTGGCTGCGGCCCATCTCATCGCCGCCGAGGATCATGGGGACGCCGGCGGACAGCAGGAGCGTTGCCAGGAAATTCCGGCGCTGCCGTTCGCGGAGCTCGTTGACGGCAGGATCGTCAGTGGGACCCTCGATGCCATGGTTGGCGGAGCGGTTGTCGCTCTCGCCGTCGTTGTTGTCCTCGCCATTGGCATCGTTGTGCTTCTCGTCGTAGGCCGTGAGGTCGGCCAGGGTGAAGCCGTCGTGCGCGGTGATGAAGTTGACGCTGGATACGGGGGCGCGGCGGCTGCCCTCGTACACGTCGGGGCTGCCCAGGAAGCGCTGCGCGAAGTCACCCAGCACTTGCTCGCCGCCGTGCCAGAAGTCGCGGGCGTCGTCGCGGTACTTGCCGTTCCATTCGGACCAGTCTGCGGGGAATCCGCCCACCTGGTAGCCGGCAGTGTCCCACGGTTCGGCGATCATCTTTACGGGGGCCAGGACCGGATCCTGTTCGATCAGGGTAAGGAAGGCGCTGTGCAGCTCGGCGCTGCCGTCCTGGCGGGTCAGCGTGGTGGCGAGGTCGAACCGGAAGCCGTCAACGTGCATTTCCGTCACCCAGTACCGCAGCGAATCCATGATCAGGCCCAGTGCAGCAGGGTGGCCGACGTTGAGGCTGTTGCCCGTGCCCGTGGTGTCGAAGTAGGCCGATTCCTCACCCTCCACCAGCCGGTAGTAGGCGGCGTTGTCGATGCCCTTGAAGGACAGGGTGGGGCCCATGTGATTGCCCTCGGCGGTGTGGTTGTAGACGACGTCGAGGATGACCTCGAGGCCGGCGGCGTGCAGCGCCTTGACCATGGCCTTGAATTCGGCCACCTGGCCGCCGCCGTCGCCTGCTGAGCTGTAGTCGCCGTGCGGGGCGAAGAAGCCGATGCTGTTGTAGCCCCAGTAGTTGCGCAGGCCCTTTTCCTCGAGGTGGCTGTCCTGCACGAACTGGTGGACGGGCAGGAGTTCGACGGCGGTGATGCCCAGGTCCGTCAGGTGCTTGATGGCCGCGGGGTGGGCCAGGCCGGCGTAGGTACCGCGGATCTCTTCGGGGACGTCCGGGTGCTGCTGGGTGAAGCCCTTGACGTGGACTTCGTAGACCACGGTTTCGGCCAACGGTGTGCGGGGTGCGACGTCCGGGGAGCCCTCGTCCCAGTCGAAAGTATTGTCCGTAACCACGCAGCGGGGAACCGAGGCGGCGGAATCCGTTGCATCCAGTTCGGCCGGCTCGTTCATGTCGTGGGCGAACACTGCCTGGCCCCACTCGTAGCCGCCCTCAATGGCGGTGGCGTGCGGGTCCAGGAGCAGCTTGTTGACGTTGTGCCGCAGCCCGGCCTCCGGGTTCCAGGCGCCGTCGACGCGGATGCCGTACCGGGTGCCGACGCCAACCTCCGGAACCAGGCCATGGAACACGTGGCCGGTGCGGTAAGGAAGGGTGGTCCGGGTTTCGGCGCCCTCCTGGTCGAACGTGCAGAACTCCACCGCGTCCGCTGTCTGGGAGTAGATGGCAACGTTCGCGCCGCCCTCCCGCAAGGTGACGCCCAGGGGATAGGGAAGGGAACGCGTGGCAGCAGCCGGACTCATGGAATACTCGTTTCTCTGAAGAGTGATTCCCCAAGGATACTAAGCAGGCTTACCTTTAGCACATTGGCGCGGCCTGGACGGCGTCATCAATGCGTGGAATCCCCTGCGGCGGAGCTTCCGCCCAAGGCGGCGATTGCCTGCCGCACCACGGCCAGGTCCTGGTCGCCGAGGCCCTGGGCCACCAGTTCCATGTACAGATCCACGCCGGCTGACGCCATCGGTGCGGCGGTGCCGGCAGTGCCGGCGGCCTCCAGGACAAACGACAGGTCCTTGAGCATGAACTTTGCCGGTCCCGTTGGCGTGTAGTCCTTTGCGGCGAGCCGGGGGCCCACCACCTCCAGCACCCTGCTGCCCGCGAGGCCACCGGACAGGACCTCGAAGAGGGCTTCGACATCCAGCCCGGAGCGCTCCGCAAGCTCGGCGGCTTCGGCGAGTGCCGCCGTCGTGGTTCCGACGATCAGCTGGTTGCACGCCTTGGCGAGCGAGCCCGCCCCCACGTCGCCCAGCCGGCGGACGGAGGTTCCCATCGCCGCCAAAAGCGGGAGCGCCCGCTCAAAGTCCCCGGCGGATCCGCCGGCCATGATGGCCAGGGTTCCCCGCTGCGCGCCAACCGTACCCCCGCTGACCGGCGCGTCGAGCACCGAGGCGTTCCCGCTGCTTGCGTCGGCAACGGCCTGGCCGAAAGCGCGGACCGCAACCGGCGACACGCTGCTCATCACCACCACCAGGGTTCCCGGCGCGGGCGGTGCGGACCGCCACGCATCAAGGAGGCCCGCCGCGGCGTCCTCGATGAAGGAGAGATCGGGAAGCATGAAGATGATGACGGGTTCGTCGCGGAGGTCCGCCACCTGGCTGACGCCGGCTCCGCCCAGTGCCTCCAGGTCCCGGACGGCGGCGGGGGAGCGGTTCCATCCCTTCACGTGCCATCCTGCTGTGAGCAGGTTGGCGGCCATCGGCGCGCCCATCAGCCCCAGCCCGACAAACCCCGCGCGCTTGGGCGCGGGGTCCGCCGGGCTGGTGTTGCCGGAGTTCACTTGGCGTCCTCCACGAGGACCAGGTCGCGGCCGTTGGTTTCCGGGGTGAAGAACGTGGTGGCAAATGAGATGGCCGCCAGCACCAGCGAGTAAATCGCGGGCACCAGCCAGGAGTGGTTGGTCGCCGCCAGCAGGGCCACGCCGATCATCGGGGCGAAGCCGCCGGCCAGTACCGCGGAAAGTTCCCGGCTGAGGGCCACGCCGGTGAAGCGGTGCTGGGACCCGAAGAGTTCCGGGAGCAGGGCGCACTGCGGGCCGAGCATGGACTGCACGCCCAGGGCGATGCCCACCACCATGACCACCCAGACCAGGGTGACATTGCCCAGCGTCACGAGGTAGAAGGCCGGCAGGGCAATGATGGCCTGGAAAAGCGCGCCGTAGCGGTACACGGGAACCCGGCCAAAGCGGTCGGACAGGGCGCCGAAGGCCACAACCATCACCGCGGCGAAGCCCGCGGCAATCAGCAGTCCGGTGGGGCCGATGAATTTGTCGCCGGGGAAGACGCCGGCCGGCATGCTGATGAAGGACACCAGCAGTGCGGAGTAGATGGACGAGTTGCCGTTCTCACCCATGCGGAGGCCGATGCCCACCAGCACGTTCTTCTTGGAGTGCTTCCAGATTTGGCCCACCGGATTCTTGATGACGGCCTTGTGCTTTTCCAGTTCCTGGAAGACCGGGGTCTCCTTGAGCCGGAGCCTGATGAAGACGGCAATCGCGATCAGGATGATGCTGGCCAGGAAGGGAACGCGCCACAGCCAGCCCTGCAGGACCTGCTTGTCCGCCAGGGCCATCAGGGCGAAGGTTCCCGCACCCAGCAGGGTGCCCAGCTGGATGCCGACGAACGGCAGGGAGGCAAAGAAACCACGACGACGGCGCGGGGCCACCTCGGAGATGAGGGTGGTGGCGCCTGCCTGCTCGGCTCCGGCGCCCAGGCCCTGGAGGATGCGCAGCGTCACCAGGAGCACCGCCCCCAGCATTCCCGCCTGCTCGAAGGTGGGCAGGAGGCCGATGGCGCAGCTGGAGAGGCCCATCAGGCCGATGGTCAGGATCAGCACCATCTTGCGGCCGAAGCGGTCCCCGATGTGGCCGAAGACCACTCCGCCGAAGGGCCGTGCCGCGAAACCGACGCCGTAGGTGGCGAAGGAGGCGATGACGGCTCCGCTCTCGCCGAGCGGGGCGAAGAACAGCGGACCGAAGATCAGGGCCGATGCCAGGCCGTAGATGTAGAAGTCGTAGTACTCCAGGGCGGACCCTACGGAGCTGGCAAGTGTTGCCCTTCGCAGCTGGTCCGGATCGACGACGGCGCCGTCCGTGGTGGCCTGCGGTGAGTTAGTACGAGTTGTCACGAAAACTCCCTCTAATGCACTCCAGGCCCCCGTTGGCCTGGTGGGATAGCGGCAACACCTGTTGTGTCGATCACTATGCTGAACACAATACAGCAAGCTGAACAACAAGCAACAGTTTTCGATTTTGTTTTACGGCAGTCCGCCGGGGTGCCGCGCAACTAGCCCATGGGATTGCCCAGGGAGTGGGCCAGTTCCTGCAGTTCCTTGACCATTTGCGAGCCTTGTTCCGGCGTGTAGGTGGCCTTAAGGGCCGTCACGGACAGGCCCAGGCTGGGGCCATGGGCGCCACGGGTCGGGACGGAGACGGCGAGGCACACCACACCGGTGGTGGATTCCTCGTCCTCGAAGGCAAAGCCCTGCTCGCGGATTTCCTTCAGCTGTGCCTTGAGCTCCGCGCCGGTGCGCAGGGATTTGGGCGTGAGGACGGGAAGCTCGGCATCGTCCGGGAACATTTCCTCCAGGTCATGGTCGCGAAGCCGCGCAATCAGGGCCTTGCCTACGGCGCACAGGGACACCGGCATCTTGTCGCCGATGTTGGACGTGAGCCGTACCGCGGGGTGGCCTTCGTACCGGGCCAGGTAGATGACGTTGGTGCCGTCCAGCATGGCGATCCGCACGGTCTCGCGGGAGAGGACGGAGGCCTGCTCGCAGTAGCGGTAGAACTCCTGCACCTCATCCATCCGGCCCAGGTAGGCTGCGCCCAGTTCCACCAGCTTCCGGCCCAGTGTGAACTCCGCACCCTGCCGGCTGATCAGCCGGGCCTCCTCAAGGGCCAGCAGGAGGTTGGAGGTGGAGGACTTGGGAATTCCCACCTCGCGGGAGAGGTCGCTCAGGGTCAGCCGGCCCGTGGCGGAGGCGGAGAGGGCGTCCAGGACGGCTGCTGCCCGGGTCACGGCCGGCGCCGGAGAGGCGGCTCCCGGCTTGTCGGATGACGCGGGGGCATGGGAATCGGCCATGATTCTCCTTTGGGTCGCCAGGGCAGGCTGCGCTGCTGTTCACTCAACTGAACGCTATCCATCATAAGGGCGGCTGATGGACCCGCCGCTGCTGTCAGGCCACCGGGCTGCTGAGGGTGCCGATGCCGGCCACGGAGATCTCCACCCGGTCGCCGGGTTCGATCGGGACTACGGTGGCCGGCGCCCCGGTCATCACCACGTCTCCGGGTTGCAGGGTCAGCCACGCGGTGACGTAGACCAGGCAGTCCACCACGGTGGAGGGCAGGTTGAACGTTCCGGAGGTGGCCTTGACGGTTCCGTTCACGTGAACGTCGATGGCCACCCGCTCCGGGTCCGGAAGGTCAGTCTCGATCCATGGGCCCAGGGGCGTGTAGTTGACGCCGGACTTGCCCTGGAAGTTCCGCTCATCCACGGCGTTCTGGTCCACGTTGGTGACGTCGTTGACGCAGGTGTAGCCCAGGACGTGGTCCAGGGCGTTCCCTGCGGTCAGGTTGCTGGCGGTCCTGCCAATGACGACGGCGAGCTCACCCTCCGCATTGACTGTGCCGTGGTCCCGGACCGCGGTGATGGAGTCGCCCGGCGCGGCCACGGTGTGGACGGACTTGTGCCATGCCTGGATGGGCAGGGGGTGGTCATTCAGCGTCCGGTTATGGCCAATGCCCAGGACGATGGCGGGCGTCGCCGGGGCGAGCAGCGTGGCCTCGTTGTGGGCGGTGGTGCCGCCGGTGTAGCTGAGGGCCTCCGCGAACGGGTCGATGATGTGGGCCCAGGCGCCGTTGCTGTCAACGGCGTACTGCGGGCCCGCGGCTGTTTGGATCCTGGCGATGCGCACCGGTTCTCCGCCCCGTCCTAGTAGAAGTGGAGGGTGTCCACGAGGTGGGGGAGATCCCCGCCGTCGAGGAACGTCCGGAGGTTGCTGCAGAACCGCTCGGTGATGAGCCGGTTCTCGGCGGCGCTGAGGGCTGACGTGTGCGGCGAAACCATGACTTTGGGGTGGTTCCACAGGGGGCTGTCCTGCGGCAGTGGTTCCACCGCGAAGACGTCAAGGCAGGCGTAGCCCACCTGGCCGTTGTCCAGGGCCTCCAGCAGCGCTTCTTCGTCCACCACGGTTCCGCGGCCCACGTTGACGAAGGTGGTCCCGGGCTTCATGGCGGCGAACAAGTCCCGGTTGAACAGCTTTTCCGTGTAGGCGGTGCCGGGCAGGGTGTTGACGACGGCGTCTGCCGTGGCCAGGAGGGCTGGAAGGCCGGCGTTGTCCACCACCTGGTCAATCCCGTCGATGGGCTCCACGCTGCGCTTGGTGCCGCTGACCTTCATGCCCAGTGCCCGGGCGATCCGGGCCGTTTCCAGTCCGATTTCGCCGAGGCCGCTGATGACCAGGGTCGATCCGTTGACCAGCCGGGTGGGAACGCGCAGGTTGGGCCAGTTCCTGGCGGCCTGGTCCTGAGCCAGTTCGGCGCTGCGCTTGAAGCCGTTGAGGATTCCCAGTGCGGCGAACTCCGCCAGGGGCAGGGCGTGGACGCCGGCGGAGGTGGTGATCTTGAACTTCTGCAGGATGTCCTGTTCAAGGCCGGATGCCTTCACTGCTCCGCCCGCTCCGGCGGCCATGGCGTGGACCCACTCCAGCTTCGGGTTTTCCCGGGCGATGCGCGCCAGTCCGTCGGGGCTTTCATTCGGAAAGCCGTACAGCACGTCGGCGCTGTTGAGCATCGCCCAGTAGCGCTGTTCCTGTTCGTCTGTCCTTGTGAAGGCGGGATCGCCCGAGTGGTCCGCGGGAAAGCGTTCCGGTGGCAGGAGGTCCGGTTCATAAAGGACGGTGACGGACGGATCAACGGCGCGGATCTGGTCCACAAACTCAGCTTCGAGCGGGACGGCGATGGCCACGGTCTTGGTGGAAGTCATGTGTACAGCATACTGGGCATCGTTCTGAATAGTGAACAGCTGTACGTAAGATGACCCTTGCCCCGCCGCTTCTCCTGCTGCGAAGAGCAGGGGAGCGGCGGGGCGCGCCGTTGCGTCGTTACAGGGCCGTGAACCTCAGCAGCACCGCGTGCTCAGGGTTCAGGACGGGCATGGGCAGGCCCACTTCCGCCAGGAACCGTCCGTTGGCTACGGCGCCGTCGGCGAGCCACGCCGGCGGCCGGACCTGTGTGAAGTTATGGCTGTAGTCCGCGTCGCCGGGGGCCGGGAAGATCGGCTCCACCCGGTAGTCGCGGTCCTGCTCCAGCCCGGGAATGGCCACCCTGCCGGGCTGTTCGGCGACGGCGGTGCGGGTGCTGACCAAGGCGAACAGGGCCGCCGTCGCACCCTTTTCAGGTGCCGTGGCTGATACTGCACCATGCAGCATCAGCGACTCATCCGCAACGTCCGCGTGGACCATCCGTCCGCTGTGGATTAGGTTCCGCTGCTCCTTGTAAAGGGCGATGAACTTTTTGAGTTCCTCCCGTTCCGCCCCGGTGACCTGGCGGACGTCCCATTCCATGCCGAAGTGGCCGAACAGTGCGGTGATGGCGCGGAAGGAGAGGTCGTGGGTGCGGGCGGTGGTGTGCGAGGTGGTGGGGCCGATGTGGCTGCCCACCAGCTCCGGTGGCACCACGACGCCGGTCCAGCGCTGGATGGTCTGGCGCTCCAGCGCATCATTGCAGTCCGAGGCCCAAATGCGGTCCGTCCGCTCCAGGATGCCAAGGTCAACGCGTCCGCCGCCGGAGGAGCAGCTTTCAATCTCAACGCCGGGGTGGGCCTTACGGAGTTCGTCAAACAGCCGGTAGGCGGCGAGGGTCTGTTCGTGGACGGAGGAACGGCCGGCGTGGCCGTGTTCGAGCAGGTCGCGGTTTTGGTCCCACTTGAGGTAGCTGATGTTGTTCTCCCGCAGCAGCGCATCCACGCGGTCATAGATGTACTGCCACGCATCGGGGTTAACAAGGTCGATGACATGCTGCTGCCGCCATTCGAGCGGCAGGCGGCCGCCGTCCTTGTAACTCCGGACGGCCGGGCCAACAATCCACTCGGGATGCGCACGGACGACGTCGGAGTCGAGGTTCACCATCTCCGGTTCCACCCAAAGGCCGAACTCCATGCCACGGGAAGTCACGGCGTCGATCAGGGGGGTGAGGCCGTCGGGCCAGAGTGTTTCGTCGACGTACCAGTCGCCCAGTCCGGCCCGGTCGTCCCGGCGGCCGCGGAACCAGCCGTCGTCGAGCACGAAGCGTTCCACGCCCAGCTCCG
>NZ_JABFMW010000024.1 GCF_013359725.1 Pseudarthrobacter sp. C4D7
GTGGGGGAACTTCCCGGTGCGGTTGATGCGGGGGCGGAGGAAGATGCTGTTGGCGCGGAGGTGCCGTCAGGGGTGCTGCTGCAGCCGGAGATCAGCCCGGTGCCAACTGCCATGACCACCGCGAGCATCCCAAATTTCCGCATCAGGCCACCTCTCTTCCGTCCAGTAAATTCTAGTCGCTCGGCTAACGCCGGCAGGTTGCTGTTTGGCCGCAATCGCTCACGGGGCGGTAGCAGCGATCAACCCCATCATGGAGGCGTGCAGCTCGGTGACCTGGTCCCGCGTCAACCCGAGCCGCTGCATCATGGTCCCCGGCACTTGGAGCGCCTGCTCCCGGAGGGCGGCACCCCGGGGTGTCAGCTCGACGGCGAGTGCGCGTTCGTTTCCGTCCGCCCGGCGGCGCGTGATGAGGTCCGCCGCTTCCAACCGGCGCAAAAGCGGGGAAATGGTGGCCGGCTCCTGGGCCAGGGCTTCGCTGATGTTCCGCACGGTGCGGGGACTCTCCTCCCAGAGGCAAAGCATCACCAGGTACTGCGGATGGGTGAGGTTGAGCTTCTCAAGGACGGGCTTGTAGGCGCCCACAACACTGCGCGCAGCCACCGTCAGCGCAAAGCAGAGCTGATGTTCCAGCAGCAGGTCTTCGTCAACTGCTGCTGCAGCCGTGTCCTGCGGGTTTGTCGCCGCTGTGGCGGTCATTGGTCCTCCAATTGTTAGTGCACTAATCATTAGTGTACATTTATGGCAGGTTGAACAGTGAGTGGAAGGAACCCCATGGGCAGGGACAAGTCCGCGGACAAGGGCAACGCCTCCCAGCGCTTCATGCGCGCCACCGGAAAGTTGCGGGCCGTTTTCGGTCCCGCCAACCGCTCCGCGCTGGCCCACGACATGACGGAGGAGAACCGCCGCCTGCTGGCCCAGCGCCAGGCCGAAACCCAGCAGTGGGAAACCATCACCAGGCCGGACGGCAGCACGTACGTGGTGCCGCGGAACCCGGAAGACCGCTCCCTGCGTTAGCGATTCTCCCGCCTTTGGCCCGGAGCCTTTTTCGCGTCACAGGCATAAAATTGGGGCACTGGCCCCCGCCGGGGCCGGCATCACTTTCGCCCTAGGGACAGGAAGGGGGTGGAAACAGTGGCACATGTCCTCAACAGCTTCATGGGCCTGACTGAGAGGCTCCGCTTCTTGTTTGGTCCTGCCACCCGGCTGGACGCCGACGCGCCCGTGGTGCACAAACACGACGAATTCGAGCAGGCCTCCGAAGAGGACCTGTCGCACTTCGTAGTGGAGACCGACTCGACCGGCCACCACTACGCGGTACGCCGCGAAGACCTGGAACGCGAAGCCTGACTTTCCCTGGGTGCTTCCAGAGACGGAAAAGCCGGGCCGCCTTCTCCTTTTGAGGAGAGGGCAGCCCGGCTTTTCGTTTGCGCCTAGCGGCCTCCTTTTGAGGAGAGGGCAGCCCGGCTTTTCGTTTGCGCCTAGCGGCCGGTGCCGCCGTAAACCGTGGCTTCGCTTTCGGTGTCGAGCCCGAACGCGTTGTGGATGACGCGCACAGCCTCGTCCAACAGGTCAGCGTGCGTGACCACCGAGATACGGATTTCCGAGGTGGAGATCATGTTGATGTTGATCCCGGCGTCGGACAGGGCCTTGAAGAACGTGGCCGAAACTCCGGGGTGCGACCGCATACCGGCGCCGATCAGCGACAACTTGCCGATCTGCTCGTTGTATTCGATGGCCTCGAAGCCGATCTGGTCCTGCGCGGCGTGGAGGGCGGCCAGGGCATCGGCACCCTCGACGATGGGCAGGGTGAAGGAGATGTCGGTCTTGCCCGTGCCGTGGGTGGAGACGTTCTGGACGATCATGTCGATGTTCGAGTGCGCGTCGGCGATCACCTGGAAGATCGCGGCGGCCTTGCCGGGGATGTCGGGGACGCCGACCACGGTGACTTTCGCTTCGGAACGGTCATGCGCAACGCCGGAGATGATTGGCTGCTCCAAGGCAACTCCCTCTTGTGTGGTGATCTTGTCGTCGGCGCTGGGGATGACCCAGGTACCTTCGTGCTGGCTGAATGAGGACCGGACGTGGAGCGGGACGCCGAACCGGCGGGCGTATTCCACGCAGCGCAAGTGGAGGATTTTGGCGCCGGAAGCCGCGAGTTCCAGCATCTCCTCGCTGGAGATCGTGTCGATCTTCTGAGCTGACGGGACAACGCGCGGATCCGCGGTGAAAATGCCGTCCACGTCGGTGTAGATCTCGCAGACGTCCGCTTCGAGCGCTGCCGCCAGTGCCACGGCCGTGGTGTCGGACCCGCCGCGGCCCAGCGTGGTGATTTCATTGGTGGCCCGGCTCATGCCCTGGAAGCCTGCCACGATGGCGATGTTGCCCTTGTCCAGGGCAGTGCGGATGCGGTGCGGGTCGACGTCGATGATCCGGGCCTTGCCGTGGATGCCGTCGGTAATCATGCCGGCCTGGGAACCGGTGAAGGACTGGGCGGAGGCGCCGAGCTTGTTGATGGCCATGGCCAGCAACGCCATGGAAATACGCTCACCGGCGGACAGGAGCATGTCCATTTCACGGGCGGGGGCCGAATCGGTCACCTGCGCCGCCAGGTCCAGGAGTTCGTCCGTGGTGTCGCCCATGGCAGAGACCACCACCACTACCTCGTTGCCGGCCTGCTGTGCATCCACGACGCGCTTTGCAACGCGCTTGATGCCGTCAGCGTCCGCAACGGAGGAGCCGCCGAACTTCTGCACGATGAGCTGTTTGGTCACCGCGCCGGAGGCGGGTGCCGCCAGCGGCTGTGTTGCGTTGTGCACTTCGGTGGTGGGCGTACTCATGCGCGTACCTTCATCGGATCAATTGGAGTTCTGGAGGCCAGGCAGCCTGACGCTGGACGGCGCGGCAATCCTTGGGACAGTTTATCGCCGCGCCCGGAGGGACGTTGAATTGTGACCACATACCGGCCATGAAACGCGGTGCCGCCTGCAGCGGCACTGCCCGCGGACCCAACGCCGGGCGAGGCGGCCGCGGTTTGAGCCGGGAGTGGCGCACGACGGCGGGAGGCCACCGGGTGCCTTAGCTCAGGGCGTTCCGGCGGCCCTCGAAAGCACGGCCCAATGTGACTTCATCGGCATACTCCAGGTCGCCGCCCACCGGGAGGCCCGAGGCCAGCCGGGTGACGGCGATGCCGATCGTCTTCAGCATCCGGGCCAGGTAGGTGGCCGTTGCCTCACCCTCCAGGTTGGGGTCGGTGGCGATGATGACTTCCTGGATCTCGCCGTCGTTGAGCCGGGTAAGCAGCTCGCGGATCCTCAGCTGTTCCGGTCCCACGCCGGCGATGGGGTTGATGGCCCCTCCCAGCACGTGGTACCGGCCGCGGAACGAACGGGTGCGCTCCACAGCCAACACGTCCTTTGACTCCTCGACAACGCAGATGACGGCGGGGTCGCGGCGCGGGTCGCGGCAGATGTTGCACAGCTCCTGCTCCGTGACGTTGCCGCAGACAGTACAGAACTTCACCCGTTCCTTGACGGTGGTGATGGCTTCAACCAGCCGCTTCATGTCCTGGGGATCGGCCTCAAGGATGTGGAACGCCAACCGCTGTGCGGACTTTGGCCCCACGCCCGGAAGGCGTCCAAGCTCATCGATCAGCTCCTGGACAGCACCTTCGTACACGTTTCCCTCTTTAGCTTGGTGTGGATAGCGGATGGATCAGTCAGTGTGCACTGCCCCGGCGGCAGTTCCCGGCCCTCAGTAGCGTGGCGGAACGGGGCTGCCGTCCAGGGACCGCTCCTCGATCAGTTTCCCGCCCAAGATGCGTTCAACGGCTGCCCGGCCGAACACGCCGGATTCCTCGATGGTTTCGTCATCGGCGCTTGGTATGTCCTGCACATAGGCGCTCGGGGCGGCGGCAGCCCTGGCCGGCGCCTTGGCGCGTCCAGCCTCGGCCTCGGGGCTGTTGGACAACCGCTGGTAAAGGCTTTGCCGCGTTTCCGTCCGTCCGGGAGCCTGCGCAGCGGCCGGCGCAGCACTTCCGGGCTGGGGCCGGGCAGGTGCAGCCGGCGCCTGCGTAACGGACGCATGCATACCGGCGGTCTGCGTCGGGGCCTGGGCCGTGGGGGCCGGTGCAGAAGCGTGTGCCCCCGGAGCGGGCGACACCGACGCCTGTGCCGCCGCCGCTTGGGCGACAGCACCGTGTGCGGAGGCGCCGGGGGCGGTGGCAGCCATGGCAAATTCCCGTACCAGGGCGTGCCCGGGGGATGCCTGGTCAGTTCCCGAATCGGAGGCCACCTGCCCGGGGCTGGAAGCCGCGGCGGGGCCCCAGTCCGGGCCTGCGGCACCGCCACCGGGCGACGGTGGAGTTGCCGGGATGGACGGCGGTACCTGCGCTGTCGCGGGGGCGTAATGGGGGACGTCGGCAGACGCGCCGATGTTCTCCTTGCCGGAATCCGGCGCTGGCCGGGCGCCCACGTTGCTCTTGTCCCCCAGGACCCAGATGCCTGGTGCCTGTTCCACTGCCCGGGTCCACGGATCGTGCGCGGCATCAGCCGGTTGGGCCGTGGACGCGGCAGGGACAGCGGAGTCCGGGCCGCCGGGGGCAGTCCTTTCCGGGCGTGCAGTGTCACCAGGGTTGCTGCTGCCACCTGGTTGGCGGCTGCCCGCGGAAGGGGATGCTGGTGCTGTCCGGCTGCCGGAACGAGCCGAGGGCTCCCAGTCCATGGGGGGCTCTTCGTCCAGCGGGGGAGCGTCCTCATCGCGCGGCGGACCCCAGTCGTCATCCGAGTAGGAGTAGTCACCTCCCGCGGAAGGGTACGCGGGCTGGGCGTCGACTGTGCGTGCGGTGCCGGCTGCGGGGCGTTCGGCGGCCGATGAAGGTGCCGGAGACGGTGCACGCCGATTCACGACAGCGGCAGGAACCGCGGCAGGAGCCGGTTTCTCGGGTGCTTGCGAGCCAGCGGATACCACCGAGCCTGTGGAGCCCGCATCCTTCGGCGTCCCTGGGGCTGCCGCGGCTGCGGGGATCTGCACCTGTGGGTCCGCTTGGGCGAGGGTAGGGGTGGGGGCAGGGGCAAGCCCCCACGCAACGTCAGCTGAGGTGGCCGGAACCACCGGGCTGGCGGGAACTTTTGGGTTTGGCTCAGAGCTCGTTTGGCTGGCTCCGCCGGCACCTGCCTGGGTGCCGCTGCCGGCAACCGCCTGGATCTGGCAGTCAATGCCCACGGTTTTGTTGATTGCCTGGCGCAGGTTGTCCGAATGGTCTGCCCTGCCGAAGGCGCCGGCCAGCCCGGAGGTGCTAAAGGACAGGGTGAGGACAGAGCCGTCGAATGCCTGAACCTGCGCATTGGGTTCCACAAGGGCCCAGGTGCTGCGCTTGATCTTGGAAAGTGCCTGCAGGACATCTGGCCAGGCCCTGCGGAGGACCTCCACGTCGCCCATGGCCGGGGGAGTGGCTGGGGCAGAAGCGCCAGGTGCGCCGTGGTGTGCCGCAGGGCCCTGGGCCGCGGGGCCCCGCGGTCCTGGTACCGGCTGGTGCGGCGCCTGGGGGCCGGGACCGTTGCCTTCGGGGGCCTGGTTTCCCGGCGCGTGGATTCGCTGCTCCGGTTGGCCCGGCGCTTGGCCTGCCTGCCCTGGGTTTCCGGCCGCTGCGCCCTGGCCCTGTGGCCTGTCCTGGTGGCGAGCTGCCGCATCCTGGCCGCTAACCTGCCGATCTGGGTGCGCGTGCGGGGCTGCGGCACCGTGCTCCTGTGGCCTGGGAGTGGCTTCTGCCGTCTGCGTTGGGGGCATCTGCGTTGGGGACGTCTGAGCTGGGGGCATCTGCGCTGCGGGGGTCTGCGGCGCGGAAGGGCCCCGCTGGGCGGTGACGGTTTCCGCGCCGGCGGAGCCTTGCGGGCCCTCCGGTGTCCGAGGCCGGCCCGGTTCGTCGACAGGCCAGTCGCTGGTGCTGACACGCGGTGGCGTGAGGGGGCTGCGGGTGCCGTCGGAGGGGGCAGAAACCCGCCCGTCCCCGGGTCCGGAAACAGCGGGGCCGGAACCACCGGGTGCCGAACCAGCGGGAACAGCCGATCCGGCCTGCGAGGGTGCTGCCGGGATCGACGGTGCCTCTGTTGAGGCGCCCTGGGCCGGAGCGTTCTGTGCAGGACCGGGCAGTGCCGGAGCGCCGACGTCGTTCCCTGCATAATTCAGGCGCCGTTCCACCCGGTCGATCCGGGCTGCCATGCCGCGCTCGTTCTGTTCGGAGCTTGGCAGCAGGATGCGCGCGCAGAGCAGTTCAAGGTGCAGCCGCGGGGATGTGGCGCCGGTCATTTCGGTGAGGGCCGTGTTGGTGACATCGGCAGCGCGGGAAAGCTCTGCTGCACCGAGGTTGTGTGCCTGGTTCTGCAGGCGGGCGATCTGGTCTGCCGGCATTCCGCGCAGGATGATGTGGGCGCTCTCCGGCATCGCCTGCACGATGATGAGGTCGCGGAAACGCTCCAGCAGGTCCTCCACGAACCTGCGGGGATCATGGCCGGTTTGGATGACACGGTCCACGGCGCGGAAGACGGTGGCGGCGTCGGAGGCAGCCACGGCCTCCACGACGTCGTCCAGCAGCGAGGCATGCGTGTAGCCGAGCAGGGCCACGGCGAGCTCGTAGTCCAGTCCGTTGGGCCCGGCGCCTGCCATGAGCTGGTCCAGGACGGAGAGGGAGTCGCGGACGGAGCCGCCGCCGGCACGGATGACCAGCGACAGGACTCCGGGGGCCACCGGGACGTTCTCCTGACGGCAGAGGAGCTCCAGGTAAGCCATAAGGGGCTCCGGGGGCACCAGCCGGAACGGGTAGTGGTGGGTCCGGGAACGGATGGTTCCAATGACCTTGTCCGGCTCCGTGGTGGCGAAGATGAACTTGATGTGTTCCGGCGGCTCTTCCACGATCTTGAGCAGGGCATTGAACCCTGCGGACGTAACCATGTGGGCTTCGTCGATGATGAAAATCTTGTAGCGGTCCCGCACCGGGGCGTAGGTGGCGCGCTCGCGGAGGTCCCGGGCATCGTCGACGCCGCCATGGCTGGCGGCGTCGATTTCGATCACATCGAGGGAACCTGAGCCGCCGCGGGCCAGTTCGACACAGCTTGGGCACACGCCGCAAGGGGTGTCCGTGGGGCCTTCAGCACAGTTCAGGCAACGGGCCAGGATGCGGGCTGATGTGGTTTTGCCACAGCCCCTGGGGCCGGAGAAAAGGTAGGCGTGGTTGACGCGGTTTTTACGCAAAGCCGTCATCAGCGGCTCGGTGACATGCTCCTGCCCGATAACGTCCGCGAACGAGTCTGGACGGTATCTGCGGTACAGGGCGGTAGTAACTGTCACAGAGAAAACCCTACCAATCCGGGCTGACATCATGCCGCCCTGTGGGGGAATAGTAAAGACCCCCCATGCACCCGCCAGAGCCCGTCTACCCTTGCTACCTTCCGGTCCTGGGGGAGTTCAACAGGATGACGCCACATGAGGGGCCGTCAGATACTTTACCCGATCATCCGGCCCGACTCGAATCGGTCAGCGGCGGCGCGACCGGACGGGCATTCGTGTCCCAGCCGCCTTGGCTGGGGCGGGTATGCGGTTTTCCATTGCTTATCTCTGCCACACCCGGGATCATGGTTATGTACACCGATTGGGGCAATCTCAAGGTTGTGAGCTGCGTGGCCTGGCTTCACGGGTGGACCCGGCAGCTCAACGGTGAACAGGGAATGGGCGCATTGGGGGCGTCCATTTTCAAGTTAAAAGGGTCCCGGACGCCTGCGTCCCCTCACCGATCCACCAGGCGAAATACGGTCACCGGATGGCCCAATTGGGCGATGCGGAAAACTTCAGGTAATCTAGTACCTGCTTTTGATTCAGAAGCAGATGGAGAATTCGCCTAGCGGCCTATGGCGCACGCCTGGAACGCGTGTTGGGTTAACGCCCTCGGGGGTTCAAATCCCCCATTCTCCGCCGGTCAAGAACCCGGCCCCGCATACCGCGGGGCCGGGTTTTTGCTTTTTCGCCGCCGTCACGTTCCCTTCACTGCTGGTCAGGCGACGTCCGCGACGGGTTCACCAAGCCGCTTCAACCGCTGCCTTGCCGCCGTTTCGCTCGGACCCATCTGCCTCCGTGGACCGCCCAGGGCTAAATGCACGACGCCGAGCACCACCTTTGTGGTGAGCCGCACCGGCAGGGGAAACCGGCCCAGCCGTGGCACGGAGAGCCCCAGCATCTCCCGGTACCGGGGTTCCAGGCTGTAAACCGCGGCGGCAAACAGGATCCGGTAACCAGGCCTCAGCAGCGGGTGCAGCGGCGCATCGCGAATGAACTCCACGGTTTCCCTGACCCGGGCGTCCGCCCGCAGCCCGCCCTGCGTGTACCAGCGGTCCAGCTGGCTGCGCAGCTGCGCCTCCGTCAGCGGCGGGTCTTCCACCCCCATCAGCCGACCGGCCTGAGCCCACTCCCGGACGTAGGCATCCGCGCCGCCGGGGACGTCGCCGCCCCACAACTTATGGGCTGCGAGGAAACCGTCCGTGAACGCGAGATGGATCCAGTTGGCCAGCGCCGGGTCGTTGGCACTGTAGGTGCGCACTTCGCCGTCGTTGTTCAGGTAATTGCCCTGGACCGGCTCATGCAGGCGGCGGACGCGCCGTGTTGCCTCCTCCGCTGCTGCGGTGGAGCCGTAGGTCACGGTGAAGATCCAGCGGATGGTGTTGGCCAGCCGGCGCAAGGGATCGTCCCGGAAGTTGGAGTGCTCGTGCACCCCTGCCAGTGCGCCGGGGTGAAGGGACTGCATGAGCAGCGTCCGGATGCCACCCACAATGGGCGTCATGGACCCATGCACGGCCCACACCGCGGAACCGGGCAGGTGGTAGCCGGCGTCGTCGCCGTCGGCGAGCCTGACGGTCCAGTCCGGTGGGGCGTCGGCCCTGCCCGAGAAGGTCTTTTTGATCTCGTCCCGCCAGGTACGAAGGACATTGCGCATGAGCCATTGTTGCCCATTTCCGCAAGGCAGGTGGATCCAGCCGCGAAACGCGGATCCCCACCCCCTAACGACCCACAAAAAACCCGCATAGTCCGGCGATGGGGTTTCAACGCCTGCGGTCCTGTGGTCCCATGGGACATACCGTCGAGACACCGTGCGGCAGGCCACGTCGTGGAGTAAGTCAATTGGGCCAGAATCTTGTGCCCGGCAACCGTAAGCCGGACCACCGTACCTTTCCGCCCGTTGCCCGCGCAGTCGCCGCGGCTGGGGTGCTGGCGGCCTCAGTTTGCGCCGTCAACCTCTCAGCCGGTCCCGGAGCGGCACCGCAGCTGGCACGATTGTCCGCCGGCACCGGGACCACTTCCGGCAGCGTTTCCCCTGCCGGAACGTCCGCGTCTCCCGACGGCGGGCAGGCGGTTGGCGGGCCGGCCGCGACCGGTACGGACCAATTGGGCGCCGCAGCCTTGCCGACGGCCATTTTCTCCAGTCCGCAGGCCGCGCTGGCCTTTCCGCGCACGTCCTTTGGGGGAGCCGACCAGGCGGCGGCCATGACGGTGGGCCCCGCGGGTGCGGGCAGGCCCGTGGCCGGTTTCCTGATGGCGCCCCTGCAGCTCCTGGACCCCAGTTCGCCGTTTGGTTTCCGGGTCAGCCCGATCAGCGGGTCCGCGGGAGACTTCCACCTTGGCCAGGACTACGCTGCGCCCTGCGGAACCCCTGTCTATGCGGCGGATTCCGGTGTTGTGCGGGCAGCTGGCTGGCACCCCTGGGGCGGCGGAAACCGGATTGAAATCGACCATGGTGACGGGCTCATCACCACGTACAACCACCTGGAATCCATTGGCGTCAACACCGGCGACCAGGTGCGGGTGGGCCAGGTCATCGCGCGCGTGGGCACCACCGGGTGGTCCACGGGCTGCCACCTGCATTTCGAGTCGATCCTGGATGGCCGCTACACCAACCCGCTGAGATGGAGATTCCTGCAGCTGCGCGCCCTGGATCAAACCCTTCCGGCCGGCATGGTTTCCTACGCTCCGGGCTCGGGTGTGTCCGGCGGCAGGGTCAGCTGGACCATCCCGCTCCAGATCGACTCCGGAGGCGGATTCCCTGCTGCCGGACTCCAGGTTTCGCCGTTCCCGCCGATTTTCTTGCCTGGCCCAGCGCCGTCGCCGTCGCAGGCAACGGGCATTGTGCTTCCTCCTCCCAACGTGCAACTGACGACGACGGCGCCGCCAACTGCTGAGCCTTCAGCAAGTGCCGTGCCAACTTCGCCCGGGCCGGTCGCCAGCGATCCATCGACTGCCACGGCAAGTCCATCGCCTACCTCCCCAACTACCGCCAGCCCGTCGCCGTCGGCTACTGAACCTGGGAGTCCTTCGCCTTCTCCCACCCCGACGTCTACGCCGTCGCCAAGTCCTTTGCCGACCATAACTGAGCCGACCCCCAGCGAACCGGCACCCAGCGAACCGGCTCCGGCACCCACGACGGTCGAGCCGGCGCCCAGCGAACCGGCTCCGGCACCTACGACGGTCGAGCCGGCACCCAGCGAACCGGCTCCGGCACCCACGACGATCGAACCGGCACCCAGCGAACCGGCTCCGGCACCCACGACAGTCGAGCCGGCCCCCAGCGAACCGGCTCCGGCGCCCGCTCCGGAACCTGTTCCCGTGGAGCCGGCACCAGCACCGACCACCCTTGCCCCTGAGCCTGTACCGACCGTGCCGCCGTCGGAGCCAGACCCAACGCTGACACCCACCCCTACTCCGACCGAAACAGCATCCACGCTGCCCCCGGCCTAAGGGAATTTTCTTCCAGACCCGTACATCGGGCCGCCGGCACCGAATAACCGGCATGAGCAACTCTTCCCTGACACGCAGCCAGCGGTCCCTCTACCCGATCCCGCTGATCCTGAACGATGGCACGAGGACGAACTTCGGCCAGTTCAAAGGAAAGGTGGTGTTGGTGGTCAACGTGGCCTCCAACTGTGGCTTCACCCGGCAGTACGCGGGGCTGGAGGCCCTCTACGGCCAGTTCCGCGAGCGGGGCTTCGAGATCCTGGGCGTGCCGTGCAACCAGTTCGCAGGGCAGGAGCCGGGAACCGACAGTGACATTGCCGAGTTCTGTGAACGGAATTTCGGTGTCTCGTTCACCCTCACTGCCAAGGCAGACGTCCGTGGCAGGAACCAGCACCTGCTCTATTCCGAGCTCACCAAGTTCAAAACCGGCCTGCTGCCGGGCCTGGTGAAGTGGAATTTCGAGAAGTTCCTGGTCAACCGCGAAGGGGATGTGGTGGCCCGGTTTGCCCCTACGGTTGAGCCGGACTCACCGGACGTCATCGCTGCGATCGAGCAAGCGCTCGGATAAGTGGCGACCGGCCGAATTTGCCCTGCAAAAGCGCAGTTCTTACAACTTTTTCCACATCAGCAACGGAGATTCACCCCAAGTTTGCCAAATGTCTGATTGGATAAATATTACTGAAGGGTACAAGGGAAGAACGGCTTCCCACCGACCATAGAGGTAGCAATGGAGAACATCGAGGCCGAACACCCCCGGCCACGCCACTTCCTACTCCACCTGAGTGACCCCCACCTGTTGGGAGGTCCAGAACCCCTCTACGGAACCGTTGACAGCGAAGCCAGGCTCATCCAGCTTTTCGACGAAGTCAAAGCGTCAGGGGCCAGGCCGGAAGCCGTCATCTTCACGGGCGATCTCGCGGACAAAGGCGATGCAGACGCGTATGTGAAGCTCCGGGCCATCGTGGAGCCGGCCTGCAAGGAAATGGGAGCCCAGGTCATTTGGGCCATGGGAAACCACGACGACCGGGCCAACTTCCGCAAAGGCCTCCTCGACCAGCCCGGCAGCACCGAGCCCGTGGATCACAGCTACTTCATCAACGGGCTGCGGGTCATCACCCTGGACACGACGGTCCCGGGGTTCCACCACGGCGAGCTCAGCCCGGCGCAGCTGGAGTGGCTGGCCCGGCAGCTGGAAACGCCTGCGCCGGACGGCACCATCCTTGCCCTGCACCACCCGCCCGTCCCCTCGGTGCTGGACCTTTCGGTGCTGGTGGAACTGCGAGACCAGGCGTCACTGGCAGCAGTGGTGCGCAATTCGGATGTCCGCACCATCCTGGGCGGCCACCTGCACTACTCCACCACAGCGAGTTTCGCCGGTGTTCCCGTCTCGGTGGCATCCGCCTCCTGCTACACCCAGGACCTGAACGTGCCCGTGGGCGGAACCCGCGGGCAGGACGGCGGCCAGGCCTTCAACCTGGTGCACGTGTATGAACACACCATCGTGCACTCCGTGGTGCCCATGGGCAGCGCGCCCACGGTGGGCGAGTACGTCTCGCCCGAGGAGACGGCCCGGCGGCTGAAGGCTGCCGGGGTAAGGATCCCGGAAACCACCAAACAACGCGCCAGCACCAAGCGCGGCGTGCCCACCCGGCAGTAGGGGCCGCCCCCGCGAAAGGGGACCCCCGTGTGCCCGAGCCGTCCGGCCCAAGCACAGTGGGTGGCTTACTTCTCCCAGGGTGCCTTGATGGGAAAGTACTGCTCCAGGAAATTCGTCACTACCTCGGCGCGTTCGTCGGCGCTGACCTCGGGGAAGCTGCCGTCGTTCAGGCAGAAGAAATCCATATTCCGCTTGGACAGCAGCTTGGGCAGGTACTTGAGGCCTGAGCGCATGGTGGTGTCCACATAGCGCACCTTGGCCGCAGTCTGCGTGACGGCGCGGCCCGTCAGCAGGGCGTAGTAGTGGTAAAAGGAATTGGTCACGGAGATGTTGTCCGCGGCCCGGAACCTGCTGGCCGCCGTCTTGCGGAACTCCTCGGGGAACTCCTCCTCCATCTGGCCCACCACGCTCCGCCGCAGGGGCGCGGCCGTGTGTTCCAGGTGCCGGGTGGTGATTCGGCCGAACCGGTTCCACAGAAGCTTTCGGTTTACCCGGGCCGCATTTTCGAACCCGCTGCGCTCGGCGTCATTTTCGCCCAGCCCAATCCGGGTTTCCGCCTCGATGAACTTGGTGATGCCACCCGGGGTAAAGAACATGTCGGGTCCCACCGGACGGCCGAAGAACATGTCGTCGTTGGAATAGAGGAAGTGCTCGGACAATCCCTCGATGTGCTGGAGCTGGCACTCCACGGCCTGTGAATTATGCGTGGGAAGCACCGAGGGATCGGAGAAGAACTCCTCGCTCCGGACGATGGTGACCGAAGGGTGCTCGGCCAGCCAGGCCGGGGCGGGCGAGTCCGTGGCGATGAAGATCCGGCGGATCCAGGGCGCAAACATGTACACGGACCGCAGGGCGTACTTCAGCTCGTTGATCTGCCGGAACCGGGCTTCATGGTCGTCGCCCTCGCCCAGGACATGGCCCTGTTGCTGGGCACGGCGGGCCGCGATGTATTCGGGCGAACTGCCGTCCACCCAGGAGAACACGATGTCGATGTCGAAGCTGATGTCGCTGGCGTGGTCGGCGAACATGTTCTCGATCGTGGGCCAGGTGTGCCCGTAGCGTTCCACCGTTCCCCGGACCGCATCCTGGCGCAGCAGGGTCCTGCGGGTCAGGGAGTTTTCGATGGGGAGGATGAGCTGTTCGCCCTCAAAGGACCACAACTCGATCTGGACGCCGGCGGAGGCGCCGAACTCAAAACCGCCCACCGGCTCCACCCGCGGACGGTACAGCCGGAAGATCCGTGCCTGCCGGTTGGGCGACAGTTCGCCGTCCGCCACCAGCACGGACGTCTTCTTCTTGGCGTCCACGGTCATGGAGTAGAAGGGCTCGTCCCGGCAGGCTTCCACCAGGGCTGCCCTGAGTTTCTTCCGGTCCTTCCAGTCCAGGGCCAGTACGGGCCGGTGGTTGTTGCCGCGCACCAGAAGGTACGACAGGCCGGCATTGGCCAGGACATTGCGCAGGAAGAGAAGGTCCTCCACCATGGCCTGGTAGGGAGTCCTGGTGTCATTGATCAGGGCATAGCGGCCCTTGTGCCGGACGACGTCCGCCCGGTGGCTCAGCCGCCGCTCTGCTGCCGCCGACGTGATCTCGGCGTGAAATTGTTCCTCCACGGACGGTTGGGCGCCGTAGTAGACCTCGTCCTGGACCGGTGCTTCTGTAATGGTTGTCTCCGTGCTGGTGGAAGTGGGCACTCTTACCTGCATGATAGTCCTGCCTGGGTAACGGAATGTTTCGGGGCCTTATTGCGGCTCCCCGGCGGGCCGGAAGGGGCTCAGCCGTCCAGTGCCGCGCGCCACGCGCGCAGGAAGGCTCCGCCGGCGTCGTCGTGGATCACTGTTGACTCCAGACCCAGGTCCGCCGCCGTCAGCACGGGGTAGGGCTTGTGGGGAACGCCGTCGGCGGGCCGCACGTCCACGTGCTTCACCGGATGGTCATTGTGGTGCAGCCAGTCCGCCATGGCGTAGTCGGTGCGCGAATCTCCCACCGTCCGCCACGCCTGCGGCGTGATGCCCTGTGCCGCGAGCAGCTCCACGGCGCGGCTCGCGCCCAGGTCCTTGCCCAGCCGCACCGACTCGATGTCCGTGGAGATGATGGTGGGATCCACGCGGTAGTCCACGTCGTCGTCGGAATTTGGCACATGGTGGTCAAGCCGGACCACGCCCAGCCCATGCCGGGCCATGAGTTCCATCGCCCGGGCGTCGAACAACTTCTGCTCTGCGAGGTAGTCGGCGCTGGGCACGTCGATGTGCTGCTCTACGGAGACCATGGCGCGCTTGGTTTCGTCAAAAAACATATGGGCGGCAAAGTCCGCAGCCACCAGCCGGCGGATGTCGTCCCCGTACGCTGACGGTACGGCAAGCTCCCGGTCCACATGGACGGGGCCCGGGCCGGCGGATGTGTAGCTGAACCAGACGGCGCCCTTTTCGCAGACGGCGTGGATGACGGTCCCTGCCGGGATGCCGGCAGCGATCATTGGTTCCATGACCTGCTCGCGGATGAAGGCGTCTGAGCGGCCGGTGTTGAAGATGACGGGGATTCCGGCTGCCGCGAGGGCCACCAGGTCCTCGATGATGCCGGGCTTGACGTCCCGTGTCACGGGGCTGGCCACCGGCCCGTCCACATCCAGCAGCAGCGCCAGCGGCGGGGCGGAGGGCAGGCGGGTTCCGGGCGCGGGCACGGCTGGGGACTCGGAGGCTGTCATGGGTCCATTCTGTCAGCAGGACCGGTGCTGCCCCGTAAATGCGCCCCCGGAGCGGCCACAGAGCGGATGGTTACTGTTTGGCCACAACCTGGTGCGGGCCCGCCCTGCCACTTTCGCTGGGGCACCGCGGTGCCTACTGTGGCATGGTGATATTCAAAGCTGTGGGCGAGGGCCGCCCTTACCCCGACCATGGTTACAGCACTCCCAAGCAGTGGGCCTCGCTGCCGCCGCGGCCGGTCCGTCTGGACGAACTCGTGACCACCAAACGCACCCTGGACCTGGAAGCGCTGCTGGCGGAAGACTCCACATTTTTCGGTGACCTGTTCCCGCATGTAGTGCAGTACCAAGGGACCCTCTACCTGGAGGACGGCCTCCACCGTGCGGTGCGGACCGCGCTGCACCAGCGCACCGCGATCCACGCCCGCGTCCTGGTGCTTGATGGCTAGCAAGCGGCTAAAGGACCCCGGCATCCTTCATGGCCACCATGTTGTTTCCGGACCTGAGCTGCGCGCCGCCATCGAAGTGGCGGGGGAGGGCGACGGGACCGCCAGGATCCGCCGCCGCACACTGCACGGCGTAGTGCTGGTGCTCCTGATCGGCCTGATCGCCGCAGGCATTATTCTGGCCCTGGCCATCATCAACGGCCGGCTGAAGCTGCCGTCGGCACAACCGGCCCCAACCCCTGTGGCCTCCTGCCCGGCGTCGATGTTCGACTACACGCCCACGGGCACGGTCAACGTCAACGTCTACAACTCCACCAGCCGGCCGGGCCTTGCCCGCTCCGCGGCGGATGAACTCCTGGCGCGGAGGTTCGTGGTGGGGAACGTGGCGAACATCAGCGCCGGTTACCGGGGCGTGGCCGCTGTCGTATCAGGCTCCGCAGGGCAGGCGTCGGCCTTCACGGTGCAGCGCCACGTGCCGGGATCCGACTACTTCCAGGACGGCAGGACCGACGCCAGCGTGGACGTCATCCTGGCGCAGGACTTCAAGGCGCTGGTCCCGCCGGAGCTGGTGGACCAGACCCCCGGCAGGCTCAGCTGCCCCCGGGAAAACCGGCGCACGGCGGATACGGACAAGCTGCCGGTCCTTCCCGCAGCAGCTCCCACTCCCTGACCGCCCGGCTCAGCCGGCCACAGCCGGAAGCTGGCCCACGCGGACGGGCCGCCCGCCGTCGTCGAACCTTGCTCCCGCGCCCAGCTGGATGAAGCGCACGGTCCGTGCCACGCGTGCCTCCAGTTCAGCCGTCTCGTCGCTGCCCCTCGCGGCGCTGGAGGACAGGGTGCCGAGGATCAGCTGGGACTGTTGGCCCACGTCCGCGGCCGGCAGGTAACCCTGCTCCATTCCGTCACGCAGGATGCCCTGCAGCAGGACGCTCAACTCGCCCACATGGTCGGAGAGTTTGGCGAACGACGACGGCGACAGCACCGCCCCCATGGCCGGCCCCGGCGGGAGGTGGCGCCGGCTGAGGTCAACCACCTGGGCGCGCACGTACAGGGCCAGCCGCTCCACCGGATTCTCCAGGCGGTTCAGCGATTCGCGCAGGTCGGACAGGAATTTTTCCGTCTCATCCAGGGCGTAGGAGATCAGGAGTTCCTCTATGTCCGCGTAGTAGTTGTACACGGCCGTGCGCCCCACGCCCGCATGCCGGGCCACGTCTGTCATGGTCAGCCCGGGGAGGCCGTGGGTGAACAGGAGCTCGCCAAAAGCGGTGAGGATACGGCGCTGGGTGTCTGCACGTTGTTCGGCATTCGTGGCCGCTGAAATCCTGGGCATACAGACACTTTACCGTGATGTGTCAGTAAAAGAGCTACATCGTGCAGCCGTCGGGACCGCAGGCTTGTGCGTCGGACGAATTGACCAGGACCAGGGGATGCGCGTCTTCCCATGCCTGGTTGAGGGCACTCGTGAACGTTTCGGTGGGCTGGGCGCCGGACAGCCCGAACTTCCGGTCGATCACAAAGAATGGAACGCCGCTGATTCCCAGCCCCCGGGCCTCCTGGAAATCGAGCCGGACCTCGTCCGAGTATTTGTCGGTGGTGAAGAGCTCCGCCACTTCTCCGGCGGGCAGGCCCAGGTCCCGGCCCAGGGAGGTCAGGTAATCCCGGCTGCCGATGTCCTTGCCGTGCTCGAAGTGGTCGCTGAGCAGGCGTTCCTTCGCCGCATCCTGCGTGCCATGGGCTGCCGCGAGGTGGATCAGGCGGTGGGCGGTGAAGCTGTTGGCCACCACCACCTGGTGGAACCGGTAATCCAGGCCTTCCCCCTTGGCCTGCTGGGCCACGTGGTCAAACATCTGCCTCACCTGGTTCTCCGGCATGCCCTTGCGGCTGCTCAGGTAGTCCAGTTCGGTCCCGTCATAGTGCTCGGGCAGTGAGGGGTCCAGCTGGTAGCTGCGCCACACCACCTCCACGGCTTCACGGTGGGGGAACGCAGCCAGGGCAGCCTCGAACCGGCGCTTGCCGATGAAGCACCACGGGCACGCAACGTCCGACCAGATCTCAATCTTCATGCCTTGCATAACCGGGGCGCCGGAGCGGCCATTCCGGCGCCTGCCGTGAGATGGGGCACATTCGGCCCTTGTGGCCGGGGACGTCCTGGGCAATAGTTCTGAGGTAGGTGAAGCAGACGCCATGGAAGTGCCGAATACCGCAGGACAGGTGTGCCCTGCAGATCTGTGTGCCTGGCGGCTGGGAGTCCGGGCCTCGTTTTTCTGGAGGCCGGAGATGCGTATCGGAGTTGTCGCAGGGCCGTGGATCCCCATTCCGCCGGTCACCTACGGCGGCATTGAAAGAGTGGTGGACACCCTGGCGCGCGGTTTCAGTGCGGCCGGACACGAAGTGCTGCTGGCGGCCCCGTCCGAAAGCACCTGCCCCGTTCCGCACGTGCCGGGAATGCGGCCGGCATCCCGGGACGAGCTGGGCCTGACGATGTCTGAGCTCAGCCACGTCATCCGGGCCTACCAGGGACTCCAGGATGTTGACATCATCCACGACCACACACTGGCCGGGCCGCTTCACGCACAACGGCCAGCGGCCATTCCCGTGGTCAGCACCATCCACGGGCCGCTCCACCAAGACGCCAGGGACGTGTACCGTGCCATGTCCCGCAACACCGCCATCGTGGCAATATCGCAGGACCAGGCCTCGCATGCCCAGGATGTCCCCGTTACACAGGTGATCCATCACGGGATGGATGTTGCCGATGTTCCGGTGGGAAGCGGACGCGGCGGTTACCTGTGCTTCGTTGGCCGTGCCTCCAGGGACAAAGGCCTGCTGGAGGCAATCACCATTGCGCGGCAGGCCGGCGTGCATCTCAAAATCGCGGTGAAAATGCGGGAACCTGATGAGATCCGCTACTTCCGAGAGGTCATCGAACCCATCCTTGGCCCCAACGAGGATTTCGTGGGGGAAGTGGACGATCACGCCAAGTACCGGCTGATGGGGGAGGCCATGGCATTCCTGACCCCTATCCAGTGGGCCGAACCATTTGGCCTGATGATGATCGAGGCGCTGGCCACCGGCACCCCTGTCCTCAGCACACGCATCGGCTCTGCCCCGGAAATCGTGGAGCATGGCCGCACTGGATTCCTGGGGGACACCCAGGAATTGACGGGCCTGGTGGGGGAAGCAGCAGGCCTGAGCAGGGAACGGTGCCGTGCCTCGGTGGAGGAGAGGTTCAGCGCCGGGCGGATGGTTGCCCAGTACCTGGGGCTTTTCCAACAACTGCTCGCCGGCAGATCGCCGGGAGGGGTTCCGGATGCCGCCCCCGTGCACCAGAATCGATAGGGCCATCACCGCATGTCCCGGTTCCCGGGATAGTTTCCCCTTGAGAAGGGAGTCCTCCCATGACCGCCTGGAACGAAGACATTGAGGCAGCCCGGACAGAATCGGGCTCTGTCACCGTGCTGGAGGGTTCCTCCTTCTGCATCTCGTCGGGCAGCGGTGACATCAGCCCCGACGCAGGCACGAACGGCGTCTTCTACCAGGACACCCGGATCATTTCCCGCTGGATGTTGAGGATCAACGGATCGCTGCGCGAACCCCTTTCCGCACAACGCCCGCAGCCGTTCGAGGCCACCTTTGTAGGCCGGGCGAAGTGGCCCGGCGGCAGGTTCGACAGCCCGCTGGTGGTACGCCAGGTCCGGCACATCGGGCCGGGCCTGCAGGACGACATCTCGCTGGAGAACTACGCATCCGAACCGGTGGAATGTGACATCGAGCTGCTGGTTGACGCGGACCAGGCAGACCTCTTCGACGTCAAGGGCGGACGCGCAACTGGGCCGGATGACACCACCCGGACCGTGTCGGAAGGCCGCCTGATCATCGAGGCCGCCAGGCATGGCCAGCAGCGGGGTTCCGCGATCGGGGCGCGGGGCGCGGACGTCAGCACCGATGGGTTGCGCTTCCGTGTCACCGTCCCGGCCCGGGGCAAGTGGGCCACCAGCGTCATCGTGGTGCCGCTGGTGAACGGGGAAGCACCCGAAAAGCCGTTCAAGGAAGGCCAGCTGCCCCACCACCGGGAGGGCGTGCAACGGCACCTGGCCTGGGAAGAGGGCGTGCCGCGGATCAGCATCCAGGACGCCCACCTCCAGGAAGCGCTGAACCGCAGCCAGAGCGATCTGGGCGCCCTGCGGATTTTCGATGCGCACCACCCGGAACGCGCCGCCGTCGCCGCCGGTGCGCCGTGGTTTATGGCGCTGTTCGGCAGGGACTCGCTGTTGACCTCCTACATGAGCCTGATGGTCAACCCCAACCTGGCGCTGGGGACCCTGCAGACCCTCGCCGGGATCCAGGGGAAGAAAGTGGACCCGGATTCGGAGGAGGAACCCGGCCGCATCCCGCATGAGGTCCGGCTGGGCGTCACCGCGGGCCTCTCCCTGGGCGGCAGTGCGTACTACGGTACCGCGGACGCCACCCCGCTGTTCGTGGCGGTCCTCGGTGAACTGAGCCGCTGGGGACTGTCCAGGGAAAAGATCCAGCCGCTCCTGGCCCACGCCGACCGTGCGCTGGAATGGATCGAAAAGTATGGCGACCGGGACGGTGACGGATTCGTCGAATACGCCCGCGCCAACGAGCACGGCCTGGTCAACCAGGGTTGGAAAGACTCCTGGGACGGGATCAATTTCGCGGACGGCACCATCGCCGAAGCACCGATTGCCCTGTGTGAGGTCCAGGCCTACGTCTACTCGGCCTACCTGGGCAGGTCGCTGCTGGCCCACTGGAGCGGCGACACCGCGTTGGAGATGCGGTGGGCGGACAAGGCAGCGGCGTTCAAAGAGGAATTCAACAAGAAGTTCTGGCTGCCGGACAAGGGATATTATGCCGTGGCGCTGGACAAGGACAAGCGGCCCGTCGACGCACTGACGTCCAACATCGGCCACTGCCTCTGGGCCGGCATCGCGGACGAAGACAAGGCGGTGTCCGTGATGGAGCACCTGATGTCGCCACAGATGTTCACCGGCTGGGGGATCCGCACGCTGGCCTCCGACATGGGCGCCTACAACCCCGTCAGCTACCACAACGGCTCCGTCTGGCCGCACGATACGGCGCTGGTTGCCACCGGCCTGATGCGCTACGGGTTCGTGGACGAAGCCAAACGGGTCGCCTTGGGAATCTTCGATGCGGCCGCGCATTTCAACGGCCGGCTCCCTGAACTGTTCTGCGGCTTTGACCGGGGCGAGTTCGCCGGCCCCGTGCCGTACCCCACTGCCTGTTCCCCCCAGGCGTGGGCTGCTGCCGCTCCTGTGCAGCTGGCGCGGATCCTGCTGAGGCTCGATCCCGTCTTTACCCGCGGGGTGGTGCACCTGGCGCCGATCCTGCCGGAGATCGTGGGCGCCTTCCGGGCGGAGAACGTCCTGCTGGACACCAGCCGGGTCACCATCACTGCGGAGGGAACGAAGGGAAACATCGAAGGGCTTCCGCCCGGGCTTAAGCTCCTGACGGAACCCCGCCCGCCCCTGGCCTACCCGCCCAACGGTGTGGCTGGCAGGTAGGCGCAGGGGCCGGGGCTTGGGTTGAACGGCGCCCTGGGCAGGGTCAGGGCAGGGCGCGTTCCAGGACGAAGTCGTGCTCAATGGTGCTGCCCAGCCCGAACGACTTGGTGCCCACTTTGTGGAATCCCGACTTCCCGTAGAAGCGGATGGCCCGGGCGTTCTGGCTGTTGACGCCCAGCCAGGCCCCGGCGGCACCGGATTCCGCGGCCGCCTCGAGGCTGGCGTGCATGAGTTCGGCAGCCGCGCCCAGTCCGTGATAGTCGGGGTGGACATAGCATTTGCTGATTTCCACTGACGGCAGCAGGGCCAGGACGGAGGCCACGTCCGGATCCGCTGCCGGCCTGTCCACCAGCAGGCTGTAGCCGAACAGCTCCCCGTCGCGGTCGATGACCAGGATGGTGACGTCCGGGTCTGCGAGATAGCCGCGGAAGTGCTCCTCGCTGAGCGTGTTGGCCAGGTGGGCGGCAATGTCGGCAGGCGACGACGACGGCGGGCAGGCCAGCGGAAAGGTGACAGCCGCCAGCGCGGCGAGCGGGCCGGCGTCGTCCGCTGTTGCCCGGCGGATGGTGTGGGTCATGCGGTGCCTCTCCAGGTCAGGCGGTGATGGTTCGGATGGGCGAGCCGGCAAGCCAGGCGGTGACGTCCTCCAGGGCGCCGCCATAGAACTGCCGGTAGCTTTCCTGCGTGACGTAGCCCAGGTGCGGGGAAAGCACCGTGTTCGGCGCGGCCAGGAGCGGGTGGCCGGCCTGGAGGGGTTCCTGGTCGAAGACGTCCAGGGCGGCGCCGCGGATCCACCCTTCGTTCAGGGCCTTGATCAGGGCCTCCTGGTCCACCAGCGGTCCACGGGCGGTGTTGACCAGGATTCCTTCGGGGCCCAGCAGCCGCAGCTCGGCCTCGCCCACGGTGTTCTCCGACCTGGGGGAGAGGCGCAGGTGGAGGGTGGCGACGTCGGACGCTGCGAAAAGCTCTTCCTTGGACACCATGCGTGCACCGGCCTCCGCGGCTGCCCCGGCTGTGAGGTTCTGGCTCCAGGCCACCACGTCCATGCCGAACGCCTGCCCATACGCGGCGATCCGCCGGCCAATCTTGCCCAGCCCCACGATCCCCAACGTTTTGCCGGCCAGCTCAAAGCCCACCGTCGACTGCCAGGTGCCCGCCCTGAGCGAGTTCTCCTCGGCGGGGAGGTGCCGGGCGATGGCCAGCAGGAGGGCCCAGGTCAGTTCGGGCGCGGCAGTGGGGGAGCCGGGCGTGCCGCACACCGTCACTCCATGCTCAGCCGCGGCGGCAACGTCGATGGCGGCGTTGGCCATGCCGGTGGTGACCAGCAGCTCAAGCGCCGGCAGTTGCTCGAAGACCTCACGGGGGAACGCTGTCCGCTCGCGCATGGCGATCACCATGGTGGCGTCACCCAGTGCCGAGACCAGGGCCTCCCGGGAGGCAAAGGGCTTCCGGTATGACGTCACTGTGACCCCTTGCGCTTCCAGCGCTGCGAAGTCGGCGAAGCCGCTGGCCACGTCCTGGTAGTCGTCGAGGATGGCTAGGCGGTGGGTCATCAGTGTCCTTCGCGGGGTCCTGCGTCCTGGGGTCAGGTTCATCGTATGGCAGGCCCGGTCCGGAGGGAGCCTGAAACCCCAGCAACGCGGAGCGTGATAGCAATGGAGTGATGAAGCCACGCCCATTCCCGATTATGGCCCTGTGAGCGGCCGCGTCCTGTCCCGCATCCCGAAAAGCTGGGTCCTGCTGGCCTGCATCGGCCTGCTGGCGCTGAACCTCCGGGGTCCCTTCGTTGCCGTTGCACCGCTGGTGGACCTCATGCAGGCCGAGCTGCACTTTTCACCGGTCATGCTGGGGCTGCTGACCAGCATCCCCGTACTGTGTTTTTCGCTGGCGGCTCCGCTGGCGTCCCTGGCGGCCCGGAAATTCGGTGCCGAGTTCGCCGTGACGTTAACCATCCTGGGGGTGCTGGCGGGCGTCCTGCTCCGCTCCGCGGGAGGACCGGCCCTGGTGGTGGCCGGAACGGTGGTCATTGGAGTGGCCATCACCGTGGGCAACATTGCGGTGCCGCTGATCATCCGCCGCGATTTTGCGCCGCGGCGGCAGGGGACCGCGATGGGGATCTATACGGCAGCGCTGAACATCGGGTCATTCCTGACCTCGGTGATCATGGCCCCGCTGGCGGCAGTGACGGGATGGCGGCTGGCCCTGGCCGCTGTGGCCGTCCTGGCCGTTGCGGCGGTGGCGGTGTGGGTGCTGGCCGTGGGGCCGCGGACGGCTTTCCTGGCCAAGGCCGAGGACGGCGGGGACACGCCCCGGGTGCCGGCAAACCGGTCCGGATGGACTACCTTCGGACTCACTGCCGGCTTCGGCGGCCAGGCTTTCTCCTACTACGGCGTCACGGCGTGGCTGCCCAGCTACCTGCACGACGAACTGGGAATGAACGCGGCCCAGGCCGGCGCCGCGTCCTCCATTTTCCAGATCCTGGCCATCGTGGGCGGGCTCGGCGTGCCCTTCGCGGCCAAATACCTGAGTACGACGGCGGTGGCGGTCACCCTGGGTTCGCTGTGGCTTGCCGTCCCGGTGGGACTGCTTTTCCTGCCGCAACTGTGGTGGCTGTGGTCCACGTCCGGCGGCATCGCGCAGGGCGGCGGCATCACGCTGATCTTCATTGCCATCATCAAGCTGGCCCGCGACCAGGCCTCGGCAGGCCGGATGTCCGCAACTGTCCAGGGCCTGGGTTACTGCCTCGCCGCCGTGGCGCCCCCGCTGGTGGGCTTTGTGCACGACAACTCCGGATCGTGGACGCCGGCCCTGCTGGTCATCCTGGCGTCGGTGCTCACCTTCTTCGTCAGCACCACCCTGTCCGTGCGGCAGGTGCCCAAGGGGCGCTGAGGCGAGGCCCGCCGTCGTACGTTCCCCTGCACGCCCGCTCACTTAACGCAACACAAACGACGACGCCCGCTCACCTATTGCAGCCAATACGACGACGCCCGCTCACTTTCCTGGCGAAAGTGAGCGGGCGTTGTGGGTGGTGCTCCGCCGCCGGGCCGGCGCCCCGGATTTCGGGGAGCCTGTTGCGGAGGGCGTGCCGGCCCGGCAGACGGAATTCCGGTTACGCCGCGGCGAGCTCCTCGACGGTGGCCTTTTCACGGGCCTCCGTCAGGTAGCGGGCGTAAGCGGGGAGGGTGAGGAAAGAGGGGAATTCGCGGCTGAGCGTGACCTCTTCGAAGATGTCGCGGGCGTCCTCGAAGCGGTCGCCGTCAAAGCGCTCCAGCCGGGCGAATTCCTCGTCCAGCAGTTCCTCCACCCACTCATGGCTGACGATCTCGCCCTGGTCCGTGATGGCCCGGGCGTAGATCCATTGCCACAGCTGCGAGCGCGAGATCTCGGCCGTGGCGGCGTCCTCCATGAGGTTATGGATGGCCACCGCACCGTTCCCGCGGAGCCAGGATTCGATGTAGCGGATGCCCACTTCGATGTTGTTCCGGATGCCCTGTTCGGTGATCGTGCCGGTGGTGGCGGCAACGTCGATCAGGGCGCGGTCGTCCGGGATGACATCCTCGCGGAGCCGGTCCAGCTGGTTCGGCTTGCTGCCCAGGACGCCGTCGAACACTTCGCGGCACACGGGCACCAGGTCCGGATGCGCCACCCAGGAGCCGTCGAAGCCGTCATTGGCCTCGCGGGTCTTGTCTGCGCGGACCTTCTCCAGGGCGTTGGCGTTGGCCTCCGGGTCCTTGCGGTTGGGGACGGCTGCTGCCATGCCGCCGATGGCCATGGCGCCGCGCTTGTGGCAGGCGCGGACCAGCTGTTCGGTGTAGGCGCGCATGAAGGGCTGGGTCATGGTCACCTGGCCGCGGTCCGGCAGGACGAAGCGGGGGCCGCGGGTACGGAAGTTCTTGATCAGGGAGAAGATGTAGTCCCAGCGGCCGGCGTTCAGGCCGGCGGCGTGGTCGCGCAGTTCGTAGAGGATTTCCTCCATTTCGAACGCTGCGGTGATGGTCTCGATCAGCACCGTGGCGCGGATGGTGCCCTGCGGGATGCCGAGCAGGTCCTGGGCCAGGATGAAGATGTCGTTCCACAGCCGGGCTTCGAGGTGGTTCTCGATCTTGGGCAGGTAGAAGTAGGGGCCCTTGCCCTGGGCGAGCAGGCGGCGGGCGTTGTGGAAGAAGAACAGGCCGAAGTCCACGATGCCGCCGGCGATGGGCTGGCCGTCCACGAGCATGTGCTTCTCCGGCAGGTGCCAGCCGCGCGGGCGGACCACAATGGTGGGCAGGTCCCCGGCGGGCTTCAGCTTGTACTCCTTGCCCTCTTCGCTGGTGAAGTCGATCCGGCGCTCCAGGGCGTCCGTCAGGTTCAGCTGGCCCTTGAGGACGTTCCGCCACGTGGGGGTGGAGGAATCCTCCATGTCCGCCAGCCACACCTTGGCGCCCGAGTTCAGCGCGTTGATGGTCATCTTTTTGTCCACCGGGCCCGTGATTTCGACGCGGCGGTCCTCCAGGCCCGGTGCCGGGGGAGCGACCCGCCACGAGGAGTCATTGCGGATGTGCTCGGTCTCCCGCAGGAACCGCGGGTCCGCTCCAGCGGCGATGTCAGCCCGCCGGGTGCGCCGCGCCTGCAGCAGTTCCTGCCGCCGTTCGGCGGTAGCCCGGTGCAGCTTTGCAATGAAGGACAGTGCATCCGGGGTCAGAACCTCGTCCTGCCGGCAAATGGGCTGGGCAGTCATGGTGATGCCGTTGATCGTGAAGCTGTCGGTGAAGCTGTTCATCTCAGTCTCCTTAAAGACGGAAGGGAAGTTCGACGGCGGGACTTGCCTGGGTGGGGCCGGGAAGGGAAATCCTCCGCGTGCCATCCCCATCCCCGGCGTAAGACCTCGCAAAGCTCGGTCGACGCCGGGGACAGGGCCCCTTTACGCACGCTTCCGGATTCCCCCTCCCGGCCCTCGACGGCCACGCTTGGGCGAGTGCCGCCGTCGTGCCTCTTCGGTGAGCGAAGCGAACGGCTCACCTTGGGCGGCTGGGGATTAGTGGAACTGTCCCTCTTCGGTCGATCCGACCAATGCGAGGGTGGACGCGTTCGGGTTTAGCGCCGTGGAGATGGTGTCGAAGTAGCCGGTGCCGACTTCGCGCTGGTGCTTGGTTGCGGTGTAGCCGCGGGACTCGGAGGCGAATTCCTTTTCCTGGAGTTCGACGTAGGCGCTCATGCCTTCACGGGCGTAACCGTGGGCGAGGTCGAACATCGAGTAGTTCAGGGCGTGGAACCCGGCTAGGGTGATGAACTGGAACGTGAAGCCCATGGCGCCGAGTTCGCGCTGGAACTTGGCGATGGTGGCGTCGTCCAGGTGCTTGCGCCAGTTGAACGACGGGGAGCAGTTGTAGGAGAGCATCTGGTCCGGGAACTCGGCCTTGACGGATTCGGCGAACTTGCGGGCCAGTTCCAGGTCCGGGGTGCCGGTTTCCATCCAGATGAGGTCGGAGTACGGGGCGTAGGCCTTGGCGCGGGCGATGCAGGGTTCGATGCCGTTGCGGACCTTGTAGAAGCCTTCCGCCGTGCGCTCGCCGGTGATGAATTCCTGGTCGCGCTCGTCCACGTCGGAGGTGATCAGGGTGGCGGCTTCGGCGTCGGTGCGGGCGATGACGACGGTGGGAGTGCCGGCGACGTCGGCGGCGAGGCGGGCGGCGTTCAGGGTGCGGACGTGCTGCTGGGTGGGGATCAGTACCTTGCCGCCGAGGTGGCCGCACTTCTTCTCCGAGGCGAGCTGGTCCTCCCAGTGAACACCGGAGGCGCCGGCCTGGATCATGGATTTCATGAGTTCGTAGGCGTTCAGCGGGCCGCCGAAGCCGGCTTCGGCGTCGGCAACGATCGGGACCAGCCAGTCCTCGACGGTCTGGATGCCTTCGGAGAATTCGATCTGGTCCGCACGGAGCAGGGCGTTGTTGATGCGGCGGACCACGGTGGGGACGGAGTTGGCCGGGTAGAGCGACTGGTCCGGGTAGGTGTGGCCGGAGTTGTTGGCGTCCGCGGCGACCTGCCAGCCGGAGAGGTAGATGGCGCGCAGCCCGGCTTTGACCTGCTGCACGGCCTGGTTGCCGGTAAGGGCGCCCAGGGCATTGGTGTAGCCGCCGGTCTTGTGTTCTTCGGTGAGCTGCTTCCACAGCTTTTCCGAGCCGCGGCGAGCCAGCGTGTGCTCTTCGGAGACGCGGCCGCGGAGACGGACGACGTCGGAGGCTGAGTAGTCCCGGGTCACACCTTCCCAGCGGGGGTTGGCGGCCCACTCGAGCTCCAGGGCGGCGGCCTGCTCTTCGGGCGTCTGCTGGGTGGGCTCAAATGCTGCAGTCATCGTTGATCTCCTTGATTGAGCTCCGGACGGGGTAGGTGGGAACCGCCTCGTTGAGGTTCCCACCGGCTCTTCCGGTGCGGTGTTTCTTTCCGTGACAACTACTTTTCAGCACTTTCAACCCCCTTTCTAGAGAAAAACTATGGAAAGAAATGCACTTCTTCACGTATTCTTCAGAAATGTCGCCTTCAAGCTGGAGCAGGGACGTTTCCCGGCCACCGTCAGCCGCCGCAGCGGAACTGGACGTCATCGCGCTGGGCCGCCGCGTCCGCCATCTCCGCAAACAAGCCGGGCTCACCCTGGATGACCTGAGCGCCGCCGTCGGCACTGCTCCCAGCCAGCTGAGCCTGATTGAAAACGGCAAGCGCGAGCCCAAACTGACGCTGCTGCAGCACCTGGCAGCGGCGCTGAACGTCAGCATCGACCAGCTGCTCGGGGCTGAGCCGCCCAGCCGCCGCGCCGCCCTCGAAATCGAGCTGGAACGGTACCAGCGCGGGCCGCTGTATGAGTCGCTGAACCTGCCAAAAATCCGCATCAGTTCGCGGCTTCCGCTGGATGTGCTGGAGGCCCAGGTGGGGCTGCTGCACGAGCTGGAACGGAAGATGAACGAGCAGGTGGCCACCCCGGAGGAAGCCCGCCGCGCCAACGGTGAACTCCGGGCCATGATGCGGGAACGCGGCAACTATTTCCCGGAGTACGAGGCAGAGGCGCAGAAGGTCCTCAAGGAGGTGGGCTACACCACCGGCCCGCTCAGCCAGCACGTCATCGCGGACATCGCCGAGCACCTTGGGTTTACCCTCCACCATGTGGGGGATTTGCCGCATTCCACCCGGTCCGTGACGGATTTGAAGAACCGCAAAATTTACCTGACGCAGAGCCAGCGGCAGGACCACGACCCCCGTTCGGTGCTGCTGCAGGCCCTGGGCCACTACGTCCTGGGCCATGAGACGCCTAAAAACTACGGTGACTTCCTGGCCCAGCGGGTAGCCACCAACTATTTCGCCGCAGCACTGCTCCTGCCCGAGCAGGCCACGGTTGAATTTCTGCAAAAAGCCAAAGCGGCCAAGGAAATCGCCGTGGAGGACATCCGGGACGCGTTCGCGGTGTCCTACGAGACCGCAGCACACCGCTTCACCAACCTGGCCACCAAGCACCTGGGCCTCACCACACATTTCCAGAAGACGCACCAGAGCGGCATCATCTACAAGGCCTACGAGAACGACGGCGTGAACTTCCCCCAGGACCACACCGGAGCCATCGAGGGCCAGCCGTCGTGCAAGGCCTGGACCTCCCGTGCCGTGTTCGACGTGCCGGACAAGTTCAGCGCCTACAGCCAGTACACCGACACACCCTCCGGAACCTACTGGTGCACCGCCCGTACCGAACGGTCCACCAGCGGCGAATTCTCGCTCAGCATCGGCGTGCCGTACCAGCATGTGAAGTGGTTCCGGGGCCGCGAAACCACCGCCCGGGCCACGTCCAACTGCCCGGATCCGACCTGTTGCAAGCGGCCTCCCGCCGAGCTGACAAGCCAGTGGGCCGGCAACGCCTGGCCGTCCGCCCGGGCGCACTCGCACCTGCTCGCCGCGATGCCTCCCGGAGCTTTCCCCGGCGTGGACGAGACCGAGGTGTACAGCTTCCTGCAGACCCACTCCGGGTCATAGGACACCCTTCAGCTTCCGCCCGTTTCCTCCCGGCGCCGCATAACTTTCCTGCAAAAGGTGAGTGGGCGTTGGGGTTTTAGCCACCAAAAGTGAGCAGGCGTTGGAGGATCTCCTGCGAAAGGTGAGCGGGCGTGGGGTCAGCCGTGGAGTGCCCGGTACGCGGCCGCGGCGGCGGGGTGCAGGGGGACGCCGGCGGTGTTGATGAGGCTCTCCGCGCTGAGGAACTGCACGCCCAGGCTGGACTGCGGAATGAGTTCGGCGGCGGAGTGCACCAGGAGCTGGACGGTCCGCTCCACCGTGGCGTCGTCCAGATCCCGCCGGCAGAGCAGCAGGTTGGGTGCGCCCACCGTCCACACCGCTGGGATGCCCGGATAGCTGCCCTCCGGAACCAGGACACGGTCGTACAGCCCGCCGTACCGCCGTCGAAGTTCCGGCAGCAGCCCGGACAGGTCCAGGAGCCCCAGCGCAACGTCCTGCTGTGCGGCGGCGACGGCGGCAGTGGGCACGCCGCCGGACCAGAACAGGGCATCCACCGTCCCCGCCTTCAGTGCGGCGATGCCGTCATTCAGGCCGAGATGTTCCACGGCGGCTGTTCCGGCGGAGGGGGCGGAGGACTCCGGCGCGGTCCCCAAGCCGGCCGCTTCCAGCAGCCGGGGAGTGGTGAGCGAGGTGCCGGACCCGGGCTGCCCCACAGCAACCCGCCGCCCCGCCAGCCCGGCGATGTCCCGGATTCCGCTGTCCTTCCGCACGACGCAGTGGACGTAGTTCTCGTAGACCTTTCCGACGGCGGTGATCTCCGATTCGTCTCCACCTGCCTGGCCGGCCGCATCGGCGAGGGCCACGGCAAAGGCGGCGCGTCCCGCCTTCAGCTCGGCGATGTTGTCCAGGCTTCCGCCGGTGGCCTCCGCGCGGGCATGGCCGGCCACGCCGTGGCGTTCAAGCGCCGCGGCCAGGAGGGTTGAAAACTCAAGGTAGAAGCCACCCGGTTCACCGCCGGCCACCACAAGGTCCGCCGGCCGCTCCCCGCCGGTACACGCCGCGAGGGCGGGCGGAAGGCCGGCCGCGAGTCCGACGGCGAAAACCGACTTGAGTACGGACCGCCGCGGCGGCTGCGGGGCGGCTCCGTCCGGGGCAGGTGGCCTACGCATGGGCACCGCCGCTGCCGGCGTCCGGAAGCGCACGGTGGCCCGGGTCGAGGGGAATTCGAGCCTGGCGGCGAGCCCATGCGGAGCCGCTTCGGCCAGCACCAGGCGGCCGCCGTTGGCCGCGGCGAGCTCACCCACGATGGTCATTCCAAGCCCGGTTCCGGGGACTGATGAATGCCGGGGGGAGCGCCAGAACCTGGTGGCGGCCGAGGCCCGCTCCGGGGCGGGAAGCCCTGGACCGTCGTCGGATATCTCCACCACCACCCTGTCCCCGCCAGGCTTGACCGCGGCGGTCACGGTAGCGCCGGGGGCGTACTTGAGGGCGTTGTTGATGAGTTCAGCCGCCATCTGGGCCAGCTCCGCCGGGTGGCAGGAAACCAGTGCCGGCGGCTGCGGCGGCGGGGAGAGGGCCAACCGGCACCCTGCCTGTTCCGCCAGCGGCGCGGCCCGTTCGATCTCCCCTTGGAGGACAGGATAGGGGTCCACCGGATCCGGCGCCGGAAGGTCCTCCAGGTTGCCGGCGGCCCGCAGGTACCCCTCGGAGGCCCGGTGCTCTGCGGCCGCCAGCTTCAGTACCCCGTCCAGGATCTCCTCCACCCGGTCCAGCTCCGCCACGGCGCGTTCGGCCGCGTCATGTTCGCGGGCCGTCTTCAGTTCAAGCTGAAGCAGGTCCAGCCGGAGCCGGAGCGCCCCTACCGGGTTGCGCAGCTGGTGTGACGCGTCCGCAATCAACTGCCGTTGCGCTGCCATGCTGGCGCTCACGGTGCGGGCCATCACGGTGAAGGAACGGCTCAGTTCCCGCAGCTCCGGTGGCCCGTCCTCCGGAAGGCGGCCCGCCCGGCCGGTCCGCTCCAGTTCATGCACCGCCGAGTTCAGCCGCTGGACGGGCCGGAGGACCCAGCCAGTCACCCGGGCCGCGCCCAGCAGGAGGACGGCGGCAAGGGCCAGCGCTGCCAGGCCCACGGCAAACCACCGTTCCCGGAGTTTCTGCCGGGCGGCGCCGGCGTCCACGTCCAGCACCACGGCTCCGAGCACCTGGCTGGCGCTGCCGAACGGACGGAAGATGACCCGCGGGCCGGAGCTGAAGGGTTCCAGCGGTTCCAGGGCCGTGTTGCTGACGTTCAACCGGGCAAGGGAGAGTGCATCCTGCACGTCGGGCCGGTCCGCAGCCAGGCTGCCGGATTGAAGGACGGCCTGCTGGACGCGCACCACGATGCCCTCCCCGTACAACCCGGAGTACGTGTCCATTTCCCGCTGGAGCCGAGCGGTGTCGCCGTCGGCGGAGGCATCGAAGGCCACCTGCGCCAGCCGGTTCAGGGAGGCTGCGCGATTGATCTGCAGCTCCTGGGTCAGCTCGCGGGACGCGGACGTGAGGATGGTGCCAGAGATCAGGAACACCACCGCCAAACAGAGCACGCTGAGCACGCCCAGCACCCGCAGCCTCATGATCCGGCCGCCTCCACGCGGTAACCCACCCCGCGGACGTTGATGATGAAGCCGGGCTTTTGCAGTTTTGCCCGCAGCCCCGTGAGGTGGACGTCCAGCGAGCGGGAGGAGGCAAGGAAAGCGTCGCCCCAGAGGGTGTCCAGGATCTGTTCGCGGGTGACGACCGAGCCGGCATGGCGTGCCAGCAGGGCGAGGAGTTCGAACTCCGTGGCGGTCAGGGCCAGCGGCAGGCCGGCTTTGGAAGCGGAGTGCCGGTTCAGGTCCACCGCCACGTCGCCGAGCACGATGACGTGCTCCTGCGACATGCCGCCACCGCGTCCGGCCCGCCGCGTCACCGCTTCGATCCGCGCCAGCAGTTCCACCAGCTTGACCGGCTTGACCAGGTAGTCGTCCGCGCCGGAGCGGAGGCCCAGCACCACGCTGCGCTCGTCATCGCGCGCGGTCAGGATCAGGATGGGAACGTCGGTGACCTGGCGGAGTTTGCGGAGGACCTCCAGCCCGTCCATGTCCGGCAGCCCCAGATCCAGGAGGATCACCTGGAAATTGCGGTGGGCCAGCAGGGCGTCCGCGCCCCGCGCCAGCCGCTGCGGATGGTGCCCGGCGCTTTCGACGGCGGCGGTGAGGGCACCGGCCATGGCGTCGTCATCCTCGACGATGAGCACGTCCATGGCCATTCCTTGCTCTTGCAGCGGTCTCCGGATCATCCCCCGCCTCAGGAGACTACCGCCTGCGGAAAGGTTTTGCCCGACGGCGGCGGGCCGGCCGGGGAGGGACACGCGGGTTAAACCTAAGGAAGTGTTAGGAAATGCCCCGCGGCGTTGGCTGTGCAGTGGATCACCCATACCGTGGATGGGGCCCTCCGGCGTTGGAGGACGCACGTCACATTAGGAGGAACTCACTGATGAGCACCCAACAAACCGCGCCCCTGTCGGAGGCGGCCCAGACCCGGCGGGCCGTGGGCAACATCCTGAAGGGTTCCGCAGGCAACCTTGTGGAGTGGTACGACCTCTACGTCTACACCGTCTTCGCCGCCTACTTCCAGTCCCACTTCTTCAACTCCAAGGATGACCTGCAGGCCGGGCTCGAGGCCATGGCCGTCTTCTCGACGTCGTTCCTGATGCGCCCCATCGGCGCCTGGTTCTTCGGCCGCTACGCCGACCGGAAAGGCCGCAAGGCGGCGCTGACCCTGAGCGTGACCATGATGTCCGCAGGTTCCTTCGCCATCGCGGTGCTGCCCACCCAGGACGTCATCGGGCTGTGGGCCATGATCCTGCTGGTGCTCATCCGCGTGATCCAGGGCTTCTCCGTGGGCGGCGAGTACGGAACCAGCGCCACCTACATGTCCGAGGCAGCCACCACCAAGCGCCGCGGGTTCTTCTCCAGCTTCCAGTACGTCACGCTGATCGGCGGCCAGATGCTGGCCCTGCTGGTCCTGGTAGTCCTGCAGAACGTCATGCCCAAGGGCGACCTCGGCGAGTGGGGCTGGCGCATCCCGTTTGCGATCGGCGGTGTGGCCGCCCTGGTGGTGCTGTGGCTCCGCCGGTCCATGGAGGAAACCGTCTCCGAGGAGCAGATCGAGGCAGCCAAGGTCCCCGCCGTTGCCGGCCAGGCCCAGCCGGGCACCATGAAGCTGCTGTTCACCAGCTACTGGAAGCCGCTGCTGATCTGCATCGGCATCACCCTTGGCGGCACCGTGGCGTTCTACACCTACACAAACTTCATCCTGAAGTTCATGAATGACACCTCCGGCATCGCCAAGACCGACACCTCCGTGATCAACTTCTGGGCGCTGTTCATCTTCATGCTGCTCCAGCCGGTCTACGGCATCATCTCGGACAAGGTGGGCCGCAAGCCGCTCCTGCTCTGGTTCGGCATCACCGGCGTGCTCTTCACCTGGCCGCTGCTCTCCACCCTGGCCGGCACCAAGGATCCCTTCATGGCGTTCCTGCTGATGATGGGCGGCCTGCTGATCGTGGGCGGCTACACCTCCATCAACGCCCTGGTGAAGGCCGAACTCTTCCCCGCCTCCATCCGCGCGCTTGGCGTCGGCCTGGGCTACGCCATCGCCAACTCACTTTTCGGCGGCACCGTCCCGCTGATCGGTGCGGCACTGCAGAAGGCCGGCCAGGAAGAACTGTTCTTCACCTACGTCACCGTGGCCATCGCCATCTCGCTGCTGGTCTACATCTTCGCGCTGAAGAACAAGAAGTCCACACACCTGGACCACGAACAGGGCCACGCCTGGGAGCAGTCTCCGCAGGACGGCGGCAAGGATAAGGACCCGCTGGGCGTTTAGTCCGGATGGCACCAGGGGTGCCTGTTTCCAAAGGAGGCGTACGACGCCGGCTGCCGGGCCGCCGTCGTACGCCTCCTTTGTGATGCAACGGGACGTGGGCGCGGAACGCCGGGGGCACCCTTAGCGGCGGTCGCCGCGCCTGGCTGCCAGGAACCCGTGCGCGGCGAACAGCCGGGGCAGGACCACGTACACCGCGGTGGGGACCACCACCATGGTCAATCCCATGGCGCGGAAGATCGGGTGCCAGCCTTCCATCAAGGGCGCGGTGGCCATCATGCCGATGGCTACCAGCGGGAAGATGGCCAGCCACGTGATCGCCGCGCGGACGTGGATGGACGGCGCCGCGGGTGCCGGCAAGGACGCGGGAAGCGGCTGGGAACTGCACAAGGAGGCGGGCTGGCCTGCGGAGGGGGCGGCGGGCGTCGAAACGGTGTCCACGGAAACTCCAACTGATTAGTTGCTAATTGCTTGGAACGACAATAAGCCGCCAGCGTTTGCAATTGCAACTACTTGGTTGGAATTGCGTAGACTTATGTCATGGCATGGAACACGGAGCGGACCAAAGAGTTGTTGCTGGCTGCTGCCACCGAGGAATTCAGTGCCAAGGGGCTCGCCGGAGCGCGGGTGGACCGCATCGCTGCTGCCGCAGGCGTCAACAAGGAACGCATCTACCAGTACTTCGGCAAAAAGGACGAGCTGTTCGACGCCGTCCTGGCCGCCGAAATGATCCGCGTGATGACCGAGGTGCCCATCACGGGGAGCGGTCCGGAGGCATTCGGGGAATACGCCGGCCGCCTCTTTGACCGGCATACCAGCGACGGGGTCCTGCCCCGGCTCCTGTTCTGGGAGGGCCTGGAGCGGGGCGGCGAAACCGTGAGCCGGGCCACCCGGTCCGACCACTGCGCCATCAAGGTAGGCCAGGTCCTGGACGTCCTGCCGGGAATCGATCGCACGGACGCCGCGGACCTGCTGATAACCGTCGTCACCCTCTGCGACGGCTGGCCTGTCCTGCCCCAGATCGACACCCTCCTGGCGGGCGGCAGCCCGGACCGGACCACCCGGCGTCGTGCGTTCATTGTCCGGACCGCCACCCTGCTCGCGGAAGCGCTCGCGGCCGAAGCGAAAGCGGCGCCCGAAGCTGCCCTGAACTAGGCCGTCGGGGACCCGGCGGAGTGCGCCGGGAGGGCGGCGCAGGTGGGCGGACTATATTGGCCAGTGTCAACACCACCACAACAGGGGGAGTCTGCACCCATGGCCAAGGAAATTGCCACCCAGCTCATCGAACAACTCCAGGCTGCCGGCGTGCAGCGGATTTACGGGATTGTGGGGGACAGCCTCAACCCGATCGTGGACGCCGTCCGCCAGACCGGAGGCTCCGCGAAGGGCGGCATTGACTGGATCCACGTCCGCCATGAGGAAGCTGCCGCGTTTGCCGCCGCAGCCGAAGCGCAGCTCACGGGCAGGCTTGCGGTGTGCGCCGGATCCTGCGGCCCCGGTAACCTGCACCTGATCAACGGGCTCTACGACGCCAACCGCTCCGGCGCGCCCGTGCTGGCCATCGCCTCGCACATCCCCAGCAAACAGATCGGCAGCAGCTTCTTCCAGGAGACCCACCCGGACCGGCTGTTCAACGAGTGCTCGGTGTACTCGGAACTGGTCAGCACCGCGGAGCAGGCGCCGCGGGTCATGCACAGCGCCATCCAGCACGCGCTGGGTCTTGGCGGCGTGGCCGTCGTGACACTGCCGGGCGACATCGCCGGGCTGGAGGCCGCCGGTCCCACCCCGCTGCCTGCCACCTTCCGCCCCGCCAGCCTGGTCCCGGACCCGGCCAGCGTCCAGGCCCTCGCGGATGCCATCAACGAGGCCGGCAAGGTGGCCATCTTCGCCGGCGCCGGCGTGGAGGGTGCGCACAGTGAGCTGATGGCGCTCGCCGACCTCGCCAAGGCACCGGTGGGCCACTCGCTGCGCGGCAAGGACTTTGTCCAGTACGACAACCCGTTCGACATCGGCATGACCGGACTCCTGGGGTACGGTGCGGCGGCGGAGGGCATTGAGGACGCCGACCTGCTGATCCTTCTGGGCACCGACTTCCCGTACGACCAGTTCCTGCCAGACACCCGCACCGCGCAGGTGGACCGGGTGGCCCACCGGCTGGGCCGCCGGACCGACGTCGACATCGCCGTCCACGGCGACGTGCTGCCCACCCTGCGCGCACTGCTCCCGCTGGTGAAGGCGAAGAAGAGCCGCCGGTTCCTGGACCAGATGCTGAAAAAGCACGACCGGCTGATGAACAAGGCCGTGGGCGCTTACACGCGCAAGGTGGAGAAGAAGCAGCCCATCCATCCGGAATACGCGGCGTCCCTGCTGGACCAGGTGGCGGCGGAGGACGCCATCTTTACCGCGGACACGGGCATGTGCAATGTGTGGACCGCGCGGTATATCAATCCGCTGGGCACCCGCCGGCTGATCGGGTCCTTCCTGCACGGCTCCATGGCCAACGCGCTGCCGCATGCCATCGGCGCCCAGCTGGCGTACCCTGGCCGGCAGGTTATCTCGGTCTCCGGCGACGGCGGCCTGTCCATGCTGCTGGGCGAGCTCATCACTGCCGCCGCCTACAAGCTGCCGGTCAACGTGGTGGTGTTCAACAACTCCACGCTGGGCATGGTCAAGCTGGAGATGCTGGTGGACGGGCTGCCCGACTTCGGCGTGGACGTCCCGGACGCCAACTACGCGGCCGTGGCACAGGCGCTGGGCTTCCACGCGGTGCGGGTCACCGATCCTTCGCAGATCGAGGCGGCGTACCGGGAAGCGTTCGCGCACCCCGGCCCGTCCCTGGTGGAGCTCATCACCGACCCCAATGCGCTGTCCATCCCGCCGAAAATCTCAGGCTCCCAGGTGCTCGGTTTCGCCACCGCCATGTCCAAGGTGGTGCTGAACCGCGGCGCGGGCGAGGCCGTGAGCATGGCACGCAGCAACCTGCGCAACATCCCCCGGCGCTAGGACGACGGCGGCAGGGCGGCTTCGGCGCTAGCGGGCGCCGCCCTGCCACAGGGCATCGAACGGAGCGCCGGAGGCAACGCGGTTGCGGATGCCGGCGGTGACGAACTCCTTGGCGGTCCGGGCCGCGTCCAGCGGCGTGGCCCCCTTGGCCAGTTCCGCCGTCACGGCGGCGGCGAGGGAGCAGCCGGCGCCGGACACGGCCACCTCGCCCACCTTCGGGGCGCTTAGGACTTCGAGGGTCTCACCGTCGTAGAAGACGTCGACGGCGTCCGGGCCTTCCAGCCGCACCCCGCCCTTGGCCAGGACGGCCGCGCCGCTGAGTTCGTGGATGCGGACGGCAGCGGCCTTCAGCGACTCCACATCCTTGATCTCCAGCCCGGACAACGACTCAGCCTCGAAGTGGTTGGGCGTGACGAACGTGGCCAGCGGCAGGATCTGGGCCTTCAGGGCCTGGTCCGTGTCCAGTGCGTGCCCCGGCTCCTGGCCCTTGCAGATCAGTACCGGGTCCAGCACCACGTTGGTGAAGCTGTTCTCCTGCAGGGCCCCGGCCACGGTGCTAATGGTGGCCGGGCTGCCCAGCATGCCGATCTTCACCGTGTCCAACGCCGAAGGCGCGCCCGACGCCGGGCCGTAGGCCGCCGTCGTGGCCTCCAACTGGTCCGCAATCACCTGCTGGTCCAGCGGCACGAACCGGTGGTTCCAGCTGTCCTTGGGGTCGAAGGACACGATGCAGGTGAGGTTGGCGATGCCGAAAACGCCGAGTTCCTGAAAAGTCTTCAGGTCGGCCTGCGCACCGGCGCCGCCGGTGGCTTCGGAGCCGGCAATGGTGAGGACGACGGCGGGACTTGCGGCGGGCAGCGTTGCGTCAGGGGTTGCGGAAGTCATGCACCCATCCTGCCACCCGGGGTCGGACGCTTTCCATGTGACTCCGTACAGCGGCCGCGGGTGCCCGCTGGTCAGGGTTCCAGCGGTGGGCCGGGCTCCTGCGCAGCAACGTGTTCCGGCGCAGGTGCGTCATGGATGGTGACGAGGCCGGACACGGCTGCCCGCCCCAGCGCCGCGGAGAATCCTGTCCATAGGACCGTGCCCCACATGGCAGCCCAGTGGCTCCCCGTGATGAACATGAGCGTCAGCATGCCGGTGGCCAGCCCGGCCACGCCGATGGCCAGGACGTGCAGCAGTTGGTTGCGGACGGGACGCATGCAGATCCCGGCAGCCAGTGCCAGGGGCATTCCAAGAAGCATCGCTGAGAGCGTTCCGTAGATGTAGCCGGGAACGCCCAGGGGGAACCCGAAGACCAGGACGGTGAGGAACGCACCGGGAAGGAACGCTCCGGGGCCGAAGGTGACGCGGAGCGGGCGGGTCATCTCCGGCCCTTGGCGATCTGCAGCAGCGCCCGCCCCAGCTCCGGCTCGCTGTAGACGAAGCCCGCGTCAAGAAGTTTCCGCGGCTGGACCCACCGGCTCTTGAGTACCAGCTCGGTCTCCGTGCGGATCAGGACGGCACCTGCCCGGAGGAGCCATGCGGGGGTGGGGAGTCCGAAGCGTGCCCCGTAGGCCCGGCGCACCAGGCGCATCATTTCCCTGTTGCTGACCACGTCCGGCGATGCCACGTTGACCGGTCCGGTGATATCGGTCCGCGCGTGCAGGAAGCGGATGCTGCGGTAGAGGTCCTCAACGTGGATCCAGCTGAACTTCTGTCCGCCGTCGCCCATGTGGCCGCCCAGCCCCAGCCGCGCCAGGTTGGCAAACGGCGCCAGCGCACCGCCGCCGCGGCCCAGCACGATGGCGATCCGCAGCGGGATCTTCCGGGTGGCCGGCGTCGTGGCTGCCTCGAGGGCCGCCTCCCAGGCCTTGGCCACGTCCACGGAGAACCCGGAGCCTAGCCCGCCGTCAGCTTCGGACTGGGGGCGGTCCCTGGCATCGCGGTAGATGGTGCCCGTGCTGGCATTCAGCCAGGTCGACGGCGGTGCGGTGCACTGCCCGATGGCCCGCCCCAGCGCCTGGGTAGTGGCCACGCGGGAGTCCATGATCACGGCCTTGTTCCGCTGGTTGTAGCGGCAGGACACGGAGCGTCCGGCGAGGTTCGCCACGAGGGAGGCTCCGTTGAGCACCCGGACCATGCCGTCGCCGTCGTCCCATGCCGCCGCGGAACTGCCGGTTGCCGTGCGTCCAATGGTGCGCACGGTCCATCCGTCTTCCTGGAACCGCCGGCGAAGATACGTGCCGATGAAGCCGGAAGCCCCTGCCAGCACAACGGTTTTCACGGTGTCCATCTTTTCCCCCAATTGTTCGTTCATTGCCTAGCTGCGAATGCTGCGGCTCAGGTCCAGGACGTCGTCAAGCACCTTGCTGACGCCCGGGATGCGTGCCAGAGAGAGCCCCCGGGCCACCAGGGGAGCCGCGCCGTCCACCAGTTTCCTGGTCCGCCGCTGGCCTTCAGAGGTGTCATAAACCCAGAACAGGGTGACGCCCATGTAGCAGAGCCACAACAGTTCCGGCAGGTCGGCCCGTAGCTTCCTGGGTGCGGCGGGTTTGGCCCCCTCCACGGTGCGCCGAAAGATGTCCAGGGACGCCTCCCGCGCGGGCGTGGACCCTGCCGAAAAAGGGTTCACCGGTGACGTGGGCCGGATCGCGGTAGCCACGAAGTCCGCGCCGAACCGGTGGTAGGGGGCCATGACGTCCAGGCCGGCGTGCAGTGTGGCCTTCAGGCGTTCAGCCAGGGCGGCCGTCCCTTCCAGCGCTTCCGAGGTCAGCGCCGCGTGCTCCGCCTGGACCTGGATGTACAGCTCATGAACCAGGTCATCCTTGGACGCGAAGTAGTAGTAGGCGTTGCCCACGGAGACCCCTGCCTCCGCGGCGATGGCGCGCATGGTGGTCTTCTCGAAGCCCACCTCGCGGAACATGCGCAGCGCGACGTCAGCCACCCGCTGCCTGGTCTGTTCGCTCTTGGCCGCCACGGCGCCTCCCCTTTATTGAACGTGTTCAAAAAAAGCATGCCACAAAGTTGAACGTGTTCAAACTCCTCGGCGAAGGGCCGGTCTGCCGCCCGGCGAAGAGTGGAGGACGCCGCCAAATGCGACAATGACCCGAGTGCTAATACAACCGGCAGCCCACTCCGGGCCCCGGCCAACCACTTCTGAACGGATCCCCCATGCCCCCTGCAACAGGACACAGCGCAGCGCCCGAAACCGCCCGGCCGGCTTCCACCGCCTCCCCAGCCCGATACGCAGCCATCGGCTCGCCCTACTTCGGGATCATGCTGGCGGGCATGGCGGTGGTGCTGATCCTGTCCAACATTGGAGCGTCCAAAGGGGTGGCATTCGGTCCCATCGTCACCGACGGCGGCTTCTTCCTCTTCCCGCTCGCGTACATCCTGGGCGACGTGATCAGTGAGGTGTACGGCTTCAAGGTGGCCCGCAAGGCCATTATCACCACTTTCGCGCTGTCCGTCTTCGCGTCCCTCTGTTACTGGGTGGTCATTGCGCTGCCCGGGTTTGATGACGAGTACAGTGCCGCCAAGCAGTCCGCCCTGGAAGGCGCCCTTGGCCCCGTGCCGCAGATCGTGCTGGCCTCCCTGCTGGCATTCCTGGCCGGGCAAACCATCAACTCCTGGATCCTGGTCCGGATGAAGGCACGCACCGGCGAAAAATCCCTGTGGGCACGGCTCATGGGCTCCTCGGGTGCCGGTGAGTTTGTGGACACCCTGATCTTCTGCAGCATCGCCGCGCCCGTCGTCGGGATCGCGGACCCGGGCAGCTTCGTGAACTACGTGCTGGTGGGCTTCGTCTACAAGACCCTGGTGGAGTTCCTTTTCGTTCCCGTGACCTCGCTGGCCATCAACTGGATCAAGCGGCGCGAGCCCAGTTACGGCGCCCCAGCCCGGCCCGCGGAAGAGGTGACCAGTGCCGCGTAGCTGCCGCCCTGCGTCGTACGTTCCCACTCCGTCCCGAACTCGCCGGAACCCGTCACGTTCGCCGGGACGTTCCGGCGATCCGGCACCTTTCCGGCGGGTTCGACGGCGGTCCGCCGGGTCAGCCCTTCAGGGTCCCGTCCAGCAGGGCGCGCAGTTCCTCGAAGTGCCGCTCCGTGGCTTCCGGGTGGAACGCCGAGGTGTCCGCCATGGAATAGCCGTGCGGAGCACCGGCATAGATCGCGTTCGTTGCCTCAAGTCCCGCAGCCGTGAGCGCATCGCCCAGCCGGGCTACGGCGTCGGGGCCCATGCTGGGATCGTGATCGGCGTGCCCGAAGACGAACCGTGCCCGCGCGTTGCCAAGCGCCAGGTGCGGGCTGTCCGGATCCTCCGTTGCCAGCCCGCCGCCGTGGAAACCGCCGCACGCTGCAACCACCTCCGGGTGCGAGGTGGCGGTGCGGACGGCGAGCCGGGCGCCCATGCAGTAGCCGGTGGTCCCGATGGGGCCGGGCGCCACGTCGTCGAGCGCGGCCAGGGCGGAAACCCAGGCATCAATGTCCGGCAGCGCCTTGTCCGGTGTCAGCCGCCCAACGCGAGGGAAGGCAGCCTTGCCCGCGGCTTCCCGGCCATCCGGGGACGTCATGTCGCCCGCAGGGGCCAGCTCGGCGACTGTTCCTTCCCGGTAAAACACATTGGGGGCCAGCACCACGTAGCCCCAGTCGGCAATGCGCTGGGCCATCTCCTGGATGCGGGGGCGCAGGCCGAATGCATCCATGTAGAGGATGACGCCGGGGAACGGGCCGGTTCCGGTGGACGGGCGGGCCACCAGGGCCTCTGCGGTGCCTGCTGCGGCAGCGATTTCGATGGCCATGGGGACACCCTACCGGAGCCGCCTTGGAGCGATGCTCAGGAGTAGTACCGGCCCAGGGTCGCTGCCTTGAAGTCGAAGAAGGTGCCGGACTCGATGGCCAGCCGGGCATCGTCCACCATCTTCACCACGAACCGCTCGTTGTGGATGGAGATCAGGGTGGCGGACACCATTTCCTTGGCCTTGAACAGGTGGTGGATGTACGCCCGCGAGTAGTTGGTGCAGGTGTAGCAGTCGCAGCCGTCCTGCAGCGGCCCGAAGTCGCGCTTGTACTTGGCGCCGGAGAGGTTGAACCGGCCTTCCGGGGTGTAGAAGGCGGAGTTCCGGGCCACCCGGGTGGGGGAGACGCAGTCGAAGGTGTCGGCGCCGTTTTCGATGGCCGTGAAGATGTCGTCCGGTTCGGAAATGCCCAGCAGGTGCCGTGGCTTGTCCTCCGGAAGTTCCTCGTTGCACCAGCGCACGATGGTGCCCAGGTTTTCCTTCTCCAGCGCCCCGCCAATGCCGAACCCGTCGAACGGCATGGCGCCAAGGTCGCGGCAGGCCTTCCGGCGCAGGTCCTCATACTGGGCGCCCTGGATCACGCCGAACAGGGCCTGGTACGGCTTGGCCGCCCGCTTCTCCGTCAGGCGGAAGTGTTCCTCGATGCAGCGTTCCGCCCACAGACGGGTGCGCTCCAGCGATTCCTCCTGGTACCGCCGGGAGTTCTGCAGGGTGGTGAGCTCGTCGAACGCGAACATGATGTCTGCACCGATCTGGTGCTGGACCTGCATGGAGATCTCGGGGGAGAAACGGTGCCGGTCACCGTTCAGGTGGGACTTGAACCAGACGCCGTCGTCGTCGATGTGTGCCAGGCGTTCCTTGCCGGGAGCCACGGCGTCATCGGGCCCGGAGGCATCCACGGATTTCATGTCGATGACCTTCTTGAACCCGGAGCCCAGGCTCATCACCTGGAATCCGCCGGAATCGGTGAAGGTGGGGCCGGGCCAGTTCATGAAGGCACCCAGGCCGCCGGCTTCGTCCAGGATGTCCGGGCCCGGCTGCAGGTAAAGGTGGTAGGCGTTGGCCAGCAGTGCCTGCGCGCCCAGGTCCGCCATGGACTCCGGGAGGACGGCCTTGACCGTGGCTTTGGTTCCGACGGCGATGAAGGCCGGCGTCTGGATCTCACCGTGCGGGGTGGTGATGGTGCCGGTGCGGCCCAGGAATTCCCCGCCGTTCCCGGTTACCTGCGCTGCCGACGGCGGGCAGGACTCCGAAAGGCGGGTGCCTACAGTGAAGGAGAACTGGGACCGGGTTTCAGGCAGGGCGAAGGCGGGGTTGGCAGGCACCGTACCAGTGTGCCAGCAAACCGCCCAGGGCCTGTAAAGCCGGGCCCGGATGCCTCAGCTGGCCGGTTCCGATGACGGGTAGTTCGAAGCCTGCCAGGAATCCCAGGATTGCCGGATGGCATCGACGGCGCCGGCGCCGAGATCGTAGGTGGAGGCGATTACGAACGAGCCATCACCTTCCGCGCGGACGTCCTTGATGGCGGGGTGGTCGGCCACCACCAGCAGCCCCTCGCCGTGTTCGGCGTAGTTGTGCACTGTAAGCCCCACCTGGTGGCTGGTCCGGTACCAGACCTTGCCGCTGATTTCCTCGCCGGTGCCGAGCGTCAGCTGGTAGGGCTCGCCCGGCGCGGGAAGGTCGGAGAGGCCCAGCTTCTCAATGGCGGAGCCGTTGCCCCCGGTCAGGTGGAGGAACAGGGTGTGACGTTTGCCGTGCGGGTGGCGTTCCAGGGCGAACCGCAGCTGCTGCAGGAAGGTCAGCCAGCCCTGGGTGATGTCCTCGTCCCAGGCAGCCCACTCGGAGTCGTGGTCCACGGCGCCGCGGGTGACGCTGACCCGTGTCCCGCCGGCTTCCGGGTGAAGCTCGAACGTGTCCCCGCCGTGCACGGTAAGGCTGGTATGGTCCGGGGCTTCCTGAACATCGCCGGAGAAGTAGATCTCCTTGATTTCTGACTCCAGGTCCTCGGCCTGCCAGCCATGCCACTGGGCCACCCTGGACGGTTCGCGCAGCATGGTCCAGACCTGCGGCGCGTCGGCGTTGATCACTACGCTGAGATTGTTGGTCATAGCCCCGAATGTACGCCCCGGACAGGGCCCCGGGTAGGGGTAATTTCCCGCGGCCGGGAGCCGCGGGAACGCGGCACGGCGGTCAGGAGCGGACAGCCTCCAGCTCGTTGCTGATGCGCCGTTCGAGCTCGGACATCCCAATGGTTTCCGAGCCGCCGTGCGCCCGCAGGAACAGCAGCGACTCCAGCCGCAGCAGCCGCCATTCACGCTCAGCGTCGTGGTTGGAGTTGTCGATGGAGCGGAAGATTTCCTTGTCGTACAGGTTGGGCTCGTTCAGCGAGCGCTGCCGAACCTTGGCCGCCATGCGTGCCTTGAACGGGTCCGTCTCCTGGTTTTCCGGGGTGCGGATCAGCTTCTCGTACACTTCCGCGCGCTCGTTCTGGCCGTCCTGCCGGCAGATGTAACTGGCCAGTGCCAGGGAGGCTTCCACCGAGGTCCACCGGCCCGGGTTTCCGTCATAGGGCAGCACGGTGATGAGGTCCGCCACGGACAGTGCGCCGTCGGCGTCCTTGAGGGTGACGAACAGTTCGTGCGCCAGGTCGCTGAGGTCCTTCAGGCAGCTTCCCGACTTGAAGTTGACGCCCTTGGAGAGCCTGTCGGCCAGGAGCAGGACGCCCTCCGCATCAGCGTGCGCTTCCGCTGCGGCCTCCACCACGGATTCGGGGGTGCCGGCCGGCGCGGGGATCAGCGCCAGTTCTTCCTCGCTGGGCCCGGTCACCGCTGGCGGTGCCGGGGGGAGGGGAGGGACGACGACGGCGGGCGCCACGTTGAGGGGACCGGTCCCGGCGCCGGGCTGCTCCTGCCGCGCGTCCCTGGGTGCGCCGGTTTCAACCGGTGCCGTGGGCTCCGGGAGGTTGGCAGGCAACGGAAGCTGGGTGACGTCGTCGTGCGCGCCGTGCACCACCGTGACCATGGTGCCGATGGCCACCCGCAGCGTTCCGCCGCCTGAGAGGCTGGCCAGCACAAGTGCCGGTGAGCCGAAGTCGTCGTGCTCAAGCTCCACCTGGTCGATTTCGGCAGTGCGCCGGCCGTCGGGGAGGAGGATGTGGCTGCCGGTGGTCAGAGATCCAGCCTGCTGTTCACTGTGGTGCCTGGCGGCTGGTGATTCGGTCATGGGAGTCCTTAAGTTCTCTTGCGGTCCGCCCTACAGTCTACAAAGGCGGGCACTCAAAACCGGGGACCCCCACGTCCCGGCGGGGTGGCTAGAAACCCACGCCCGCAAACGCCAGTGCCTGCCGGATGAGTCCGCCGCGGCCGCCGGAGAATTCCATCTGGACGCCGGGGCTGAGGACTTCCTCAGGGGTCATCCAGGTCAGTTCCAGGGCGTCCTGGCGCGGCTCGCATTCACCGGTCACCGGGATGACGTAGGCCAGGGATACGGCGTGTTGCCGCTCGTCGGTGAAACCTGTCTGGGACGGTGCGGGGAAGTATTCGGCCACCGTGAACGGCACGGGGCTCAGCGGCAGCTGCGGGAACGCCAGGGGGCCCAGGTCCTTTTCCATGTGCCGCAGGAGCGCGGCGCGGATGGTTTCGCGGTAGATGACACGGCCGGACACCAGCGAGCGCACCATGGTCCCGTCCGCGTCCGCCTGCAGCAGCGTGCCCACCTCATTGACGTATCCCAGCGGGTCCAGCCGGACCGGGACCGCCTCGACGTACACCATGGGCAGCCGCCCCCGTGCCTCAAAGAGGTCTTCTTCGGAGAGCCAGCCGGGATTCGGGTCAGGTGTGCGCACGTTCATGCTTAAGTTCTACCCCATGGGGCGCCGCTGGGAGATCCATACCGTGGCGGGCGCGTTGGGGCTGCCGGCATCGGGATTGGCAACGTGGAGGGTACTTCCGAACGCCTCTTCGGTGACGCTGGCGGTGATGCCGGCGGCGGCGAGGCGCTCCTGCAGCGGCTCCAGGCCGCCGTCGTATTCGAATCCCAGCCCTGACCTGGACGCTCCGGTGGCCGGCCGCACCAGGAGGACGCCGCCGTTCTTGGCCGTGAAGTCCGCGGTCTCGTCGTTGTCCGGGACGGGGCGTGGGCGGGCACCAATATGCAGCAGCGTGCGCACGGCCCCTTCCGGATCGGCGGTGTACCAGACGGCGACGACCGCCAGGCCGGGATCGGCGTCGGAGCGCTGGTCAACCTGGGCGGCCTTGTCCGCCAGGAAGCTGAAGCCGTCCGGCGCGCTGATCCGGCAGGCGTCACCGTGGTCTGCCGTGACCAGTTCGGCCGGACCGCCGCCGCCCGTGCCCGCTTCCTGTGGTGCGCCCTCCTCCCGGGCGGACAGGTTGGTGCGGCGCGCGAACTCGGCCACGTCGCCCACCTCCACCGCAAACTCTGTCCTGCCGTCCTGGCCTGACCCGGCCTCTGCAGGGTGAAGCGCCACCCGGCCCGCCGCCGCGTCGAAAACCTGCCACCCGCCGTCGTCCTCGGTTTGCACCATCCCCAAGGCGGTGAGGAGCTTCTTCCAGGACTCGGTGCGCGAGGTGAAATGGACAGGGCGGACTCGGAGCATGGCGTTGTCCTCAGGTGGCGGATGGGTCTGTAGGGCCATGATGCCACGTGGAATTGTTCTGCACAGGGGGCTTGTGGCCCGGGATTCCCCGGGCAGAATTAGGCCATGGCCAATGAGCTTGAGGAACTGTTGCTGCCCGACGCCGCCGCCTGGCGTGCCTGGCTGGAAGAGAACCACGGCACCAGTCCGGGCGTGTGGCTGGTGCTGCACAAGAAGGGCGGCACGGTGACGGCCCTTGATTATGCTGCGGCCCTGGACGAGGCCCTGTGCTTTGGCTGGATCGACGGGCAGGGCAGGCGCCGGGACAGCGGGAGCGTGTTCCAGCGGATGACGCCGCGGCGCCCGCGGAGCATCTGGTCCGCCCGGAACGTGGGGCACATTGCGCGGCTGGAGGAAGCCGGAAAGATGACCGGGGCCGGACGGGCCGCTGTGGCGGCGGCCAAAGCGGACGGCCGCTGGGAAGCGGCCTACGGCGGGCAGGCCGACCTCGTGGTGCCCGACGACCTGGCTGCTGCCATCGCGGCCAACCCGGCGGCCCAGGCCACCTTCGAGGTCCTGACGAAAACCAACCTGTTCGCCCTGGTGTTCAGGACCAATTCGGCGAAGCAGGCGGCCACCCGGGAACGCAGGATCGCCGGGTTCGTGGACATGCTGGCGCGGGGCGAGACTCCCTACCCGCAGAAACGGCGCCCCGCGGGCGAGGGCTAGTCCCAACTGTGTGACGCGCGGGATTCGGCTCCCGGCCGGCCGGCCGGTAAAATTGACGTTCACTTGCGCTGGTGCCGTTCCCCGAACCCGGGGAACGGCACTTGTGCGTTCAGCGAGGGATTGACGCCACCATGCCCCCCAAATTTCCCGTAGTCGTTATGGCCGCTTTCCGGCGCCGCCCCATGGTCTGGGCCCTGGCCGCCGCCACAGTACTGGTTCTGGCAGGGGTGCTGGTGCTGTGCGGCACCAGCCAGCAGGGTGACGGGCAGCGCGGAGCCCCGGACGCCGGAACCGGGCAGGGCGGAACGGGCCAACCCGCTGAGCCGCCTGCCGCCGGCCCCGGCTCCGCTGACGAGGCCGGCTACCGGCCCGCGTACCACCTCACCCCGGACCAGCACTGGATGAACGATCCGCAGCGGCCTTTCTTCCTCGATGGCCTGTGGCATTACTACTACCTCTACAACGCCGACTACCCGGACGGGAACGGCACCGAGTGGTTCCTCGCCACCAGCACGGACCTGGTGCACTGGAAGAACGAAGGGGTGGCCATTCCCAAGTTCCGCACCGGCCTGGGCGACATTGAAACCGGCTCCGCCGTGGTGGACGCCGAGGGGACCGCCGGATTTGGCAAGGGGACCGTGATCGCCGTCCTCACCCAGCAGCACGACGGTGTCCAGCGCCAGTCCCTGTTCTACTCCACCGACAAGGGTTACAGCTTCCAGGCCTACGGGCAGAACCCCGTGATGGAGAACCCCGGCGCCGAGCACTGGCGGGACCCGCGGATCGTGCGGGATGAGGCCAACAACCAGTGGCTGATGCTCCTCGCGGAGGGGCACAAGATCGGCTTCTACACCTCGCCTGACCTGAAAAAGTGGACGTACGTCTCCGCTTTCGAGCAGGAGGGGCTGGGGATCCTGGAGTGCCCGGACTTCTTCCAGTTGGACCTCGACGGCGACCCCGCCAGGCGCACCTGGGTCCTGGCAGCGAGCGCCAACGGATCCGCGGAGGGCCGCACCACCGGGCTGGCCTACTGGACCGGCAGCTTCGACGGCAAGGCCTTCGCCCCGGAGGGCGGCCACCAGTGGCTCGACGGCGGGCCGGACTTTTACGCGGCCGTCACCTGGGATGACCCGCGGCTGGACGATGCGCAGCGGACGGCGTCCCGGCACGCCATCGGCTGGATGAACAACTGGGCCTACGCCCGGAACCTCCCCACCGACGGCTGGTACGGGGCCGCCTCCGTGGTGCGGGATATCCGGCTGGCGTCCGACGGCGGCCGGCCGGCCCTGGTGTCCTCGCCCACGGCCGCGCTCCAGTCCCTGGAAGGGGCGCCAGTGCAGGTGCCCGGCGGGAGCATTGGTGACGGCCTGGCCCTCCCGGTTCCGGACAGCGGCGCCTTCAAGGCCGACGTCGAGCTGGCCAGGCCCGCGGACGGGACGGGGGAAGCGCGGCTGCTGCTGCAAAGCGGCGGCACCACCTACGCCACGGTGGGCTACGATTTCGCGGCCGGCCGGGCCTTCGTGGACCGCGGCGGCGATGCGGTGGCCGGCGGGAGCGGCCTGGCCGGCCGGGCGGACGCCGCCGGCGACTACCGGAAGGAGCGTTGGGTGGATGCCCCGCCGGCCGGGGACACCGTCCGGCTCACCGTCTACGTGGACCGGTCCTCCGTGGAGGTCTTCGTGGCCGGCCGGACCCTGACAGCCCTGGCGTTTCCACCGGCCGGTCCCAGGGAGGCACGGCTGGTGGCTGATGGCCCGGTATCGCTCAAGGGCGGCACCGTCACGCCGCTGGCCGGTATCCGCTAGGAACCGGCTGCGGCGGTGACGGCCGCGGCGGCCTCCAGCGCCATCCACGCCTGCAGCTGGGTGGAGAGTTCGACGGCGGCGCCCGGCGGATACGTCGCGGCCGCCGGCTGGGCGGCGTGCAGGGAGAAGATGCTGGTGCCTTCCCGGGCCTTTGCCTCGCCGGCATCGACGGCGCGCCTGCCGGACCAGAACGCTTCGGCGGTGCCGGTTACCAGCCGGGCAGCCGTGGCGCGGGTGGCTCCGGGAAGCCGCTGGTCTGCCGCGGCGAGGGCCAGGTAACGGCAGAGGATCCCGGTGAAGAGGCCGCCGTCGCCCGTTCCTTCACAGCGCAGCACCGCACCACCGGGGCCGGCGCCGGCGCCGGGGCCGGAACTGTCAGCCGGGACGGTCAGCAGCCGCTCCACGGCGTCCACCAGGACCGCGGCCCGGGCCAGGTTCGCCCCGCCGCCCAACTCCAGGAGCGCGCCCAGTACCGGGCCCTGGTTGTAGGTGTACACCGCCCGCTCCAACACCACCTCGCCGGCGGGATTCAGGCGGGCGCCGTCAAGGTAAAGGGCCTGGTCCGTGTCAAAGAGCGTGGCGTCCAGCCAGTCCAGCAGTGCCTGGGCCTTGGCGTGCTGGCCGGTGCGGGCATAGAACAAAGCCACCGGCGCCGTGGCAGGCGTGTTCTTGAAATCCCGTTTCTTGCTCCAGAACGTCCCGCCGCCCAGGTCATCGGTGCAGGCGGCGTCGAACTGCAGCGCCAGCGATGCACGGACCACGGCGTTGCGGCGGCGGCCTGGACGTCGTGTCTCCTCGGCCAGCCTGTCCAAGCGGAGCGTTGCCAGTGCCAGCCACGCCATGTCGTCGTAGTAGCTGTTGACGAACGTCAGGGCGTTGCGGAGCCTGACCCCGGTGACCAGGCGTGAGGCCAGGTGTCCTGCGCTGGGCCGGTCCGGGCCGTTAAACCGGGCTGCCGGGGTGGCTCCGCCGCCAAGTTCCCGCCGTCCGGCGTCCACCAGGCAGTCAACGTAGTGCGCCTGCCACCAGTAGTGCCAGGGGAGGGCCAGGGACGCGGCGGGCCGCAGCCGGCGGAGCGCGGCGCGCCATCGTGGCCCGGCGTGGTTGCCAGGCTCCTGCCCCGGCGTTGGGAGCGTGGGCTGTCCGGCCGGGCGCCTGCCCTGCCACAGCACTGCGCCGAGGTGGGTTCCAGGCAGGAACAGCAGTTTCCGGCCGAACAGGGAGGTTACGGACCGGGCCGCGTGGTTCGCCCTGTCCTGCCAGGCGGTCAAGGAGGTGCTGCTGGACGTCATGCCGTCCACCCTAACCGTGCCGCGGGTGCCAGGGACTGCAGCGTGCGGGGTGAGTGCGGCGGCGCCGAATTTCAGTTAACATTCATTAACTGTTGCTCGGGGCCGCGCCGCGGCATGGGGACGCACATCAAGGAGGATGGATGGACATCAAAGGCAGCGTTGCACTGGTGACAGGCGGGGCGTCCGGACTGGGGGCAGCCACAGCCCGGCGATTGTTCGACGACGGCGCATCCGTCGTGCTCGTTGACCTGCCGTCCTCAGGCGGCCAGGCAATGGCTGACGAACTCAACGCCCGCGCCGCAACCGGCCAGTCCGCCGTCTTTGCCCCCGCAGACGTGACCAGCGAGGCCGACGTCCGGGCCGCCGTCGGGACCGCCGCGGGGCTGGGACCGCTTCGGATCGTGGTGAACTGCGCAGGGATTGCCACCCCCGGAAAAGTCCTGGGACGGGAGGGCGTGCTGCCGCTGGAAACATTCAGCAAGGTCATCCAGGTCAACCTGATCGGGACCTTCAACGTCCTGCGCCTGGCGGCCGAAGCCATGGTGGCCACCGAGCCCGCCGCCACCGCGCTGGGCGGACCCGAACGCGGCGTCATCATCAACACCGCCTCCGTTGCGGCCTTCGACGGGCAGATCGGCCAGCCCGCGTATTCCGCCTCCAAGGGCGCGGTGGCTGCCATGACGCTGCCCATCGCCCGCGAGCTGGCGCGCTCGCTGGTCCGGGTGGTCACCATCGCCCCGGGCATCTTCGAGACCCCCATGATGGCCGGCCTGCCGCAGGAAGCGCAGGACTCCCTCGGGGCCCAGGTTCCGCACCCTTCCCGGCTGGGCCGCCCCGCTGAATACGCCAACCTGGTGGCGCACATCGTGGACAACGCCATGCTGAACGGCGAAACCATCCGCCTGGACGGCGCCATCCGGATGGGACCGAAATGAGTGCGCCGGATGCCGGGCAGCTGCCGGCTGCGGACTTCTTCGCCGTCGAAGCAATGCTGGACCAGGCTGAACGGGCCAAGCTCGCCGAGCTGCGGGAGTTCCTCGCCGCCGAGGTGGCCCCCTATGCCGGCGACTGGTGGAACAAGGCAGAGTTTCCGGCCCACATCCTGCCCAAGCTGGCCGCACTGGAGCTGAGCACGCCGGTCCACCGCGGCTACAGCCACCTCTTCGCCGGGCTGGTCATCGCCGAGATCACCCGCGTGGACACCTCCCTGGCCACGTTCTTCCTGGTCCACCACGACCTCTTCGTCGAATCGCTGCACACTTTCGGTACGGAGGACCAGAAGCAGCGGCTGCTGGCCGATGCTTCGGAGCTGCGCACCACGGGTGCCTTCGCGCTGACCGAGCCCCTGCACGGCTCCGACGTGGCCGGCGGCCTGGAGACCCGCGCCCGGCGGATCAACGCCACCACGGGAGAAGCGGACGACGCCGGCGACACCTGGGTGCTGAACGGCGCCAAGCGCTGGATCGGCAACGGGACGTTCTGCGACTACATGCTGGTGTGGGCCCGGGACGAGGCCGACGGGTCGGTGCGCGGCTTCATCGTGGACGCCACCCTGCCGGGTGTCAGCCGGAGCAGGATCGAGAACAAGATCGCCCTGCGCACCGTCCAGAACGCGGACATTGTCTTCGAGGATGTCCGGGTGGCCGAGGCGGACCGCTTCGCCGGAATCAGCAGCTTCGAGGACACCAAGGAACTGCTCCGCAGCTCGCGGATCATGGTGGCATGGCAGGCGGTGGGCCAGCAGCTGGCGGCCTTCGACGTTGCCCGGCAGTATGCCGTGGAGCGGCAGCAGTTCGGCAGGCCGCTGGCGCACTTCCAGTTGATCCAGCAGCAGCTGGTCACCATGCTGGGTAACGCCGTGGCCGGCCTGTCCATGATGGCCGGCATCGCCAGGCTGCAGGAGGAGGGCGCCGCCAACATGCCCCAGGTGGCCCTGGCGAAGTCCTACCTCAGCGCCCGCATGCGCGAAACCGTGGCGCTGGGCCGCTCCATCCTGGGCGGCAACGGGATTGTTACCGACTACCGGATGGCCAAGATCTTCGCGGACGCCGAGGCCATCTATACGTACGAGGGCTCGTTCGAGGTCAACACCCTGATCGTGGGGAGGGCCATCACCGGAATCTCCGCAATCTCCTAGGCTTTCCAGGCATTAGGCGGGGTACGGCTCCTTCTCGCCCGCCTCCACCCGGAGGTCCAGGCTGTTGTTCTTCACGGGCATGGGGCAGGTGCCGTAGGGGGTGAAGGCACTGGGGTAGTTGATGGCGCGGTTGAAGTCCAACACCACGGAGCCGTCCGGCCGCGGCCTGGGGATGGAGAGTTTCCGCCACTCATCGGTGGTATCGCCGTTGGTTTCGTCATGGAACGTGACGGTGAGGGCGCCGAGCCTTTCTTCCTCCGCCTGGAGCCGGAACTCGTGGCTGCTGCCCGGGAGGCGGAAAACCACCTCGCCCACGCTGCGGTGCACGCCGTCAACCAGGGGATTCGCCGTGACGATCGGCACCTCCACCGGCTCCGGATAGGGCTCGAACCGTCCGGTGACTTCCCAGTCCGGGTTGTACGGATAGGTGGGTACGCCGTCGAATTCGGTGAAAACCGGTGATGACGCATCCCGGGTGCGGATCGCGTACCGGCCGCCACGCATGGCCAGTTCCACCACCACCCGGTCCCCGCCGGGGCCGCCGAACTGCACCCACATCAGCGACTCCTCGTCCGCCAGGACAGCGGAGATGGTGCCATCCACCGGGGCGCCCGTCTCCACCAGCGTGAGCCCGTCCGACGGGACCGCGGTGAGGAACGCCGTCGTTCCCGCAGCATCCGTGGACCACAGGCCAGGGGCCAGGTCGACGGCGGCCGGCGCGTCCTCCAGCCACTGGAAGGAGGTGAGGGTGAGCCAGCCGTGCGGCGTCGCCAGGGCCTTGTTGCGGTTGGTGCGGAAGCGCTGCCAACGCTCCACCCTGGCGGCGGAAACTGGGGCTGGGGTGGTGGTCATGGGTCCTTCCGGTTGCGTCTGGCCCCCGCTATAACGGCCGGGCGGGCAGGTTCATTCCTCCGCGGTCCTTGTCCTGCACGGCACAGGGAGTAGCGTTCTGCCATGGAGATCGCAGTTCTTGGCACCGGCACTGTTGGGCGCACGCTGGCGGCAGCATTCAGCGCCTTGGGGCATGGGGTGGTCCTGGGCACCCGGGACCCCGGCGCAACCGCCGGCCGAGCCGGCCCCGGTCCGATGGGCGGCACGCCCTTCCGCGAATGGCAGGCGGGGCATGCCGGCATCGGCCTGGAAACGTTCGCGGAGGCAGCCGGCCGCAGCGCCCTGGTGGTCAATGCCACCAACGGCGCCGGGTCCCTGGCCGCCCTGGCGGCCGCCGGCGCGGCTGCGCTCGAGGGAAAGGTCCTGGTGGACGTCGCCAACCCCCTGGACTTCTCGCACGGCATGCCCCCGCTGCTGGACCCGGTCAACGCGGACAGCCTGGGGGAGCAGATCCAGCGGGCATTTCCCGGTGCCAAGGTGGTGAAGACACTCAACACCATGAACGCGGGCATCATGGTGGATCCGGGCAGGCTGGCGAACGCAGACCACTCTGTGTTCCTGTCCGGGGACGACGCCGCAGCCAAGGAAACCGTCAGCGGCCTCCTCAGGGAACTGGGGCACCGCGACATCATCGACCTCGGGGACATCACCACCGCCCGGGGCGCCGAAATGGTGCTGCCCTTGTGGCTGCGGCTGTTCGGCGCGCTGGGAACCCCGAACTTCAACTTCAAGATCGTCCGCGGCGGCCAGGGGGCTCCGTGACATCTTGTGAGACGGATTCCACTGAGCCGCGGGTCCGGGGGTAGCATCTCTAGCTAGTAACGTGGCTCACAGTATCCAGCGCAGTGTACGAGCCAAGTCCAAATCACTCGAAAGATTGTTTCAATGGCTCACACTGCAACACCTCCCGAAACCGATCTTGCCTCCGAACTGCGCGCGGACGTCAGGCGTGTGTCCACCCTGCTGGGCGAATCCCTGGTCCGCCAGCAGGGGCCGGAGCTCCTGGACCTTGTGGAGCAGGTCCGGCTCCTGACCAAGGAATCCAAGGAAGCCGCGCGTGGCGGTGCGGATGCCACAGGCCCCTGGAGCGCGCACGACGTCGTTGCCCAGGTCCGCGAACTCCTCGGCTCCCTGCCCATCGAGCAGGCCACGGACCTGGTGCGGGCCTTTGCCTTCTACTTCCACCTGGCCAACGCCGCCGAACAGGTCCACCGCGTCCGCGGCCTGCGGAGCCGCGCCGAGAAGGACGGCTGGCTGGCCAAGACCGTGGCGGACATTGCCGCGCAGGCCGGTCCGGACGTCCTGCAGGAAGTGGTCAACGGCCTGGACGTGCGGCCCATCTTTACCGCCCACCCCACCGAGGCGTCACGCCGGTCCGTCCTGGACAAGATCCGCAAGCTCTCCGACGTCCTGTCCCAGCCCACCGCCGAAGGGTCCACCGGCCGCCGCCGGCAGGACCGCCAGCTGGCAGAGATCATCGACCAGATGTGGCAGACCGACGAGCTGCGCCAGGTCCGGCCCACCCCCGTGGATGAGGCGCGGAACGCCATCTACTACCTGGGCGGCATCCTCACGGACGCCATGCCGGAAATGCTGTCCGAGCTCTCCGAGCTGCTGGGCGAACACGGCGTCACCCTTGCCTCCAAGGACGCCCCCATCCGGTTCGGCTCCTGGATCGGCGGCGACCGCGACGGCAACCCAAACGTCACCGCGGCGGTCACCCGCGAAATCCTGCAGATCCAGAACCAAAGCGCCATCCGGATCAGCATCGGGATGATCGACGAACTGATCTCCATCCTGTCCAACTCCACGGCCCTGGCAGGTGCGGACCAGCCGCTCCTGGAGTCCATCGACGAGGACCTGAAGAAGCTGCCGGGGCTGGACAAGCGGGTCCTGGAGCTGAATGCCCAGGAGCCGTACCGGCTAAAGCTCACCTGCATCAAGGCCAAGCTCATCAACACGGGCAAGCGAGTGTCCGCCAACTCCAACCACGAGCACGGACGGGACTACAGCGGCACCGAGGAACTCATGGCAGACCTCAACCTGCTGGAGCTCTCGCTCCGCAACCATTCCGCGGCCCTGGCTGCGGACGGTTCCCTGGCCCGCGTCCGCCGCGCCATTGCCTCCTTCGGCCTGCACCTGGCCACCCTGGACATCCGCGAACACGCCGACCACCACCACGACGCCGTGGGGCAGCTGATGGACCGGATCGGCGGCCCGGGCCTGCGCTACGCCGAGCTGAGCCGCGAGGAACGCTTTGAGGTGCTCGGCTCCGAGCTGGCTTCCCGCCGGCCCCTGTCCGGCCACCCGATCAAGCTCGACGGCGCCGCCGACGGCACCTACGACGTCTTCCGCGAGATCCGCAGGGCCCTGCGCATGTACGGCCCGGACGTCATCGAGACCTACATCATCTCCATGACCCGCGGCGCGGACGATGTCCTGGCTGCCGCCGTCCTGGCGCGCGAAGCCGGCCTGGTGAACCTGTTCGGCGACAAGCCCTACGCCAAGCTGGGCTTCGCGCCGCTGCTGGAAACGGTGGAGGAACTGCGGGCCTCGGCCGAGATCGTCGACCAGCTGCTCTCCGATCCGTCCTACCGAGAGCTGGTGCGCCTGCGCGGCGACATCCAGGAAGTGATGCTGGGCTACTCGGACTCCAACAAGGAATCCGGCGTGATGACCAGCCAGTGGGAGATCCACAAGACCCAGCGCAAGCTGCGCGACGTCGCCGCCAAGCACGGGGTCCGCGTCCGCCTGTTCCACGGCCGGGGCGGCTCCGTAGGCCGCGGCGGGGGGCCCACTTACGACGCCATCCTGGCCCAGCCCAACGGTGTCCTGGAAGGCGAAATCAAATTCACCGAGCAGGGCGAGGTCATCTCGGACAAGTACTCCCTGCCGGAGCTGGCCCGCGAAAACCTGGAGCTGTCCCTGGCCGCCGTGCTGCAGGGGTCCGCCCTGCACAGGAACCCGCGGACCTCCGAGGACCAGCGCGAGCGGTACGGCCACGTCATGGAAGCCATCTCGGACGCGGCGTTTGACCGCTACCGGAAGCTGATCGACCACCCGGACCTGCCCGCCTACTTCATGGCCTCCACCCCGGTGGAGCAGTTGGGCTCCCTGAATATCGGTTCCCGCCCGTCCAAGCGTCCGGACTCCGGCGCCGGCCTGGGCGGCCTGCGCGCGATCCCGTGGGTATTCGGCTGGACCCAGTCCCGGCAGATCGTGCCCGGCTGGTTCGGCGTGGGCTCAGGCCTCAAGGCCGCCCGCGAAGCCGGGCACTCGGCCCAGCTGGTGGAGATGATCGAGCACTGGAACTTCTTCAAGTCCGTGCTGTCCAACGTCGAGATGACGCTCGCCAAGACGGACATGGATATCGCCGGCTACTACGTGTCCACCCTGGTCCCGGAGGAACTTCACCACCTGTTCCGCACCATCCGGGAAGAGTACGAACTCACTGTGGCCGAGGTGCGGAAGCTCACCGGCGAGAACATCCTCCTGGACGCCCAGCCCACGCTGAAGCGGTCCCTGGAGATCCGCGACCAGTACCTGGACCCCATCAGTTACCTGCAGGTGGAACTCCTGCGCCGCATCCGCACCGAAGCCGGAATCAGCGGGGCAGAGATCGACGAACGCCTCCAGCGGGCCATGCTGATCACCGTCAACGGGGTGGCGGCCGGCCTCCGCAACACCGGGTAGAAACGCCCGCTCACTTCTGGCCGCTTTTCCTCAAACGCCCGCTCACTTTCTTTGGGAAAGTGAGCGGGCGTTTGGGTATTAAGCGCAAGATCTGAGCGGGCGTTTCGATAGGGTTGGAAGCATGCCTTCCTTCCAGACCCGCCTCAAGATCACCGGGCTTAGGCCGGGCAATGCGCCCGAGTCCGTCATGGACGCGGCAGTGGAGGCGCTGGGCACCCGCCACCATGTGGAGGCGCACCAGCTGCAGATCGCCGGCGGCGTCCCGCAGTTGAACCTGCGTTTCCTCGTGGAGCCGGGCGAATACGGCGGCGAGAACCGCCAGGCGGTGGAATCGGCAGCCATGATGCGCGACGCCGTCGAACGCGTTGCGCTGACGGGTTCACTCAGCGTGCTGCGGCGCAGCCGCGGCAAGTGGCTGCCCGTCTAGCCGGCGTCGGGGAGGGGCTCCTCCTCCACCGGGGACCGGTCGCCGCGGCGCCGGGTGACCAGGATGCCCACGACGGCGCCGATTACCAGGCCCACCGCCACGCCAATGAGGGAGCTGGCCCAGAACGGCAGCCTGGTGGTTGACCCGGTGAAGTAGCCCAGGCCCACCAGCCAGCAGGCCCACAGCACCGCACCCAGCCCCGCGCAGAGGCTGAAGCCGCGGATGGAAACGTTGGCCACACCGGACGCCGCCGACGTGGCAAGCCGTCCGCCGGGGATGAACCTGGCGCCGATGATGGTGCCGTACGTTGAGGAGCGGCCGGCCTTGGCCAGCGCCGCGTGGATGCCGCTGTGGACCCGCCGTCCCCACTTCCAACGGTCCAGGACATGGCTCAGCCGGCGGCGGAAGAGGTGGAACACCACCATGTCGCCGAGCCATGACGCCACGGCGGCGAGCAGCAGGACCAGGAACACGTTGGCCCGGCCCTCCGCGGACAGGGCCCCTCCGGTGATCACCAGCATCTCGGAGGGGATGGGCGGAAAAATGGCATCGCCGATTACCACGGGGATGACCCAGAAGTAGAGGGCCGTCCCCCAGCTGTCAACGCTGCCGAAGTCCATTGCCACAAGGTACCGCACTTGGGAAACCGGCGGCGTAGGGATCCCGGTTCTGCAGCGGGACGTTACGCGGCGGACTGGAGCCGGTGGTCAGGGACGGGCCTGGGATTCAGGGGCGTGCCTGGGCCGCTTCGCTGAGTTCCAGGCTGCTGCGGTACTCCACGGGCTTGCCCGAGACAGGGTCGACGAACCTGATGCCGCGCGCCAGGAGCTGGAGCGGCCGGGCGTAGTCGTCCGGGGCCTTGTCCAGCAGTTCCGGGTAGAAGGAGTCGTTCACGATCCCCAGCCCCAGCGAGGCCATGTGCACCCGCAGCTGGTGGGTCTTGCCGGTGTGCGGTTCAAGCCGGTACCGGGCCAGGCGCTGGGCTGTACCCATGGCGACTGTACCGGTGCCGCCGGCACTTGCCGGTGCGCCCGCGTCGAACGTTTCCAGCCGCTCAATCCTGGTTTCCGCGTTCGGCTCGCCGTCCACCACCTCCGCCAGCAGGTAGCTGCGCGACTTGGTCATGCGGTTGCGGACCACCACGGGAAAGTCGACGGCGGGGTGCCCGGGCGCGGGTTCGGCGGCAGAGACGCACTCGTACTCCTTTTGCACCTGCCGCTTCTCGAAGAGGACCTGGTACTTCCCGCGGGTTTCCGGGGTGGTGGAGAACAGCAGGACGCCGGCGGTCATGCGGTCCAGCCGGTGCATGGGGATCAGGTCCGGCAGTTCCAGCTGGTTCCGGAGGCGGACCAGGGCGGACTCCTGGATATAGGTGCCGCCCGGGGTGGTGGGCAGGAAGTGCGGCTTGTCCACCACCAGCAGGTGGTGGTCCTGGTGCAGGATACTCAGTTCCACCGGCAGGCGCGTTTCCGGCGGGAGCGTGCGGTAATACCAAATGAAGGTGTGGGCCTCGAGCTTCGTGTGCCGGTCCAGGGGGACGCCGCCCTCGCCGACGATCTCGCCGGCGTCGAACCTGTCCTCGATGCCCTGCGGATCGATGTGGCCCCAGCGGTGCATCATGTAGTCCATCGCCGTTTCCCACGGACCCTCGTCCGGAAGCCGCAGCCGCGTGGCGTTGACGCCGTCGCGGACGGGGAGGGGGGATTGCATCACCGGTCCATTCTACCGGCGCTGCTCCGGCCTCTCTGGCCCGCTGCCTGCCGCCGGGCTCGGTGCCAACCAATCGGCACCGTTTGCCAAACCGACGATAAAAAAGTTCTTGACAATAAAAGTTGTCGGTAGTCAGACTGGAAGCATGCAGGACATCGCCGTCATAGAAGACCCGGCCGCCGCCGAAGCATCCCTGGACCCCATCCGAACCCGGATCCTGCGGGAGCTGGTGCAGCCGGCCTCTGCCACGCAGCTGGCGGTGCGGATCGGCCTGCCACGGCAGAAAGTGAACTACCACCTCAAGGCGCTGGAGCGGCACGGCCTGGTGGAACTGGTGGAGGAGCGGCGCAAGGGCAACGTCACCGAACGGGTCCTGCAGGCCACTGCCGCGTCCTACCTCATCTCGCCGTCGGCGCTCTCCGCCGTGTCCCCGGACCCGGTCCGCTTCGTCGACCGCTTCTCGGCCTTCTGGCTGTTGGCACTCGCCGGGCGGATGGTGCAGGAGGTGGGGAAGCTCATCGCAGGCGCCGCCCATGCCCGGCAGAAGCTGGCCACCTTCGCGATCGACGGCGACATCACCTTCCGCACGGCGGCGGACAGGGCCGCGTTCGCCGAGGAGCTCGGTGCCGAGGTCACCCGGCTGGTGGAGAAGTACCACGACGCCGGCGGCTCGCCCCACGGCCGGCGGCACCGGCTTGTGGTGGCGCTGCATCCGGCACTCAAAGAACTCAATGCCCCCACGGCAACCAACGAAACAGCAGGCAAGGAGCAGGACACATGAGCGACAAGCGGGACTTCGAGATCGTCCAGGACACCGAACTGCCCGGCACCCCCGAGCGGGTATGGGAAGCCGTCACCAACGGAACACCGGCGTGGATGTTCCCCACGGACCAGTGGCCGGACGTCAAAACCGTGGAGGAATACCCCCGCCACCTGGTGTCCAGGATGGACGGGCCGGACGGCTGGTTCAACCAGCTGGAACATGTGCTGGAGCCCCTGGATGGCGGCCGCGCCCGGCTCCACTACGTCCACAGCGGCATCTTCGCGGACAACTGGGACCAGCAGTACGACGGCGCCAGCCGCCACACCGAGTTCTACCTGCACACCCTGGGCCAGTACCTGCGGTACTTCGACGGCCGCCCCGTGGTGTTCACCGACATCCAGGCCCCGGCGGCATCCCAGGCGGCGGACGGCGTCACCCGGCTTCGTGGGGCATTGGGCATTGATTCCGCAGAGTCCGTGGGGCAGGGCGGCGCCATCGATGTGGAGCTCGACGGCGTGGGGCGGCTTAGCGGCGAGGTGGACTTCGCGAACGAGCACTTCCTGGGCATCCGCACTGCAGACGCCCTGTACCGGTTCTTCGGCCGCAACGCCTGGGGTGCCCCCGTGGGCATGACGGTGCACGATTTCAGCGGCGCCGGCGACGCGGAGGCCACCGCCAAGGCCTGGGGCGGTTTCCTGGAGCGCGTGTACGGGTAGCTCCCGCATCCCGGTCCGCGCCCAGCTCGCCGGAGCGGTGCGGGGTCGGCGTCTCTTTCCGGCGGTTTCGCACCGTTCCGGCGATTCCGGCGAAATTCCAGCAGCAGCCCTCAGGCGATGGCGACGGCGGGAGCCTGGGTCAGTGAGCGCCGCAGCTGGGGAGCGGCGTCCAGCCGGTCCTGGGCCGCCCGCAGTGCCAGGACCGCCGTCTCCAGCTTGTCCGGTGGGAGGGTGAACGGCAGCCGCAGGTTGCGCTCAAACGCGCCGCCGATGCCAAACCGGGGCCCCGCCGCGAGCCTGATGCCATATTCCGGGGCCAGCACTGTCAGCGCCGTGCTGGTGGCAGCGGGCAGCCGGCACCAGACGGAGAGGCCTCCGGCGGGCGGCCTCACCTGCCAGGTGGGAAGGTGCTCCGCCAGGAGCCCCAGCAGCGCGGCCCTGTTGCCGCGCAGCGTCTGCAGCAGGGCCGGCAGCGGTTCTTCCAGCGCCCGGACCAGATGGGCTGCGGCCAGTTGTTCCATGACCGGCCCGCCCAGGTCCAGGGTGGTCCGTGCGGCGGCAAAGCGCTGGATCATGGCCTCGGAGGCGCGGATCCAGCCGGTGCGCAGCCCGCCCCAGTGGGACTTGCTCAAGGACCCGATGGACACCACGGTGCTGCCGAAAGCGGCGAGGGGAGTGGTGGGCACGCCGTCGAGGTTGAGGTCGCGGAGGGTTTCGTCCGCCACCAGCACGGTTCCGGCCGCGGCAGCCGCGCGCGCCAGCCGGCGGCGCTGGTTGTCCGGCATGATCAGGCCTGTGGGGTTATGGAAGTCCGGGACCAGGTAGGCAATCTTTGGCTGTTGCTGGACCATGGCGGCTTCCATGGCGGGCAGGTCCCAGCCGGCCGAGCCAAAGGCCACCGGGACGGGGCGGCACCTGGCGGAGCGGATGGCGTCCAGCGCGTGGGGGTAGCTGGGGTGCTCCACCAGGACCCGGTCCTGCCGGTCCGTCAGGGTGCGGATGATGATGGTCAGGGCATGCTGGGCGCCGGAGGTCACCATGATCTGGCCTGGCTGCGTCGGTACCCCCGCCGCTGAGTAGCGGTCTGCCACCGCCTGCCGGAGCGGCAGCAGCCCCAGGGCGTCGTAGCCGAACCCCGGCAGCAGGGCCGGGAGTTCCGTCAGCGCCGCGGCGAAGGCCCGGTGGACCACCTCACCGCTGGCGGGCAGTGCCGAATACGCCAGATCGATGAGTCCTCCAGGGGTGGCCAACCCGGGAGCGACGAGCCCGGGTGATGCCGGCGGGGTGGATGGCGGGTGCGGGCCAAAGAGTGCCGGGCCAAAAGGTGTCAGTTCGGGGATGCGGGTCTTCCCGCGGCTGCCCTGGCCACTGCTCAGGAAGCCTTGTTCCCTGAGGCTGGAGTATGCGGCAGTGACCGTGGTCCGGCTGACGGCCAGTGTTGAACACAGTGACCGCTCGCTGGGCAGAGCCGTGTCCAGGGGAATCCTCCCGTCCAGGATGAGCAGCCGGATGACGTCGGCCAGCGCACGGTAGGCGGCGCCGGTACCGGTGTTCCACGGTCCGAGGAGGCGGGCCAGGGCGGGGGCGGGGAGGGCAGTGGCCATGTAGCCAGTATTTCAGACTGGATATGTAATTCAATGCCAGTTGTTTGCAAGCATGGTTCCATGATGACCCGCAGACTCGTCCAGCTCTTCACCGGCCTCGCCATGTATGGCATCTCCCTGGCCATGTTCATCCGCGCCGGCCTGGGCCTGGACCCGTGGGATGTATTCCACCAGGGACTGGCCAACCGGACTGGGCTGAGCATCGGCGTGGTGGTGATTGCCGTGAGCTTCCTGGTGCTGCTGCTGTGGATCCCGTTGCGCCAAATGCCCGGCTTTGGAACCCTTTGCAATGCCGTCCTGGTGGGCGTGTTCGCGGACATCGGGCTGGCCGTCATTCCGCCGGTGACCCCCTTGGCCGGCCAGATCGGCCTTCTCGCGGGGGCCGTCATGGTCAACGCCGTGGCCTCGGTCTGCTACATCGGTGCGGGTTTCGGTCCGGGTGCCCGCGACGGCCTGATGACGGGGCTGGCCCGGCGCACCGGATGGACGGTCAGGTTTTCCCGCACGCTCATCGAGGTCACGGTGCTGGCGGCGGGCTGGCTTCTTGGCGGGTCGGTGGGTGTGGGTACCGTGGTCTACGCCCTGGCGATCGGGCCCCTGGTGCACCTCCTGCTGCCGCGCTTCATGGTGACGGCCACCCGCGCAAAGACCGCCAAGGATCCCGCCACTGCGACCTGCTAAAACCGTCCGGCAGGACCTTTAGCGGGCGGAGGCTGGCACTTTGGACAGAAGTAGATGTCCCGTTCCTCTTCACCGTTGAGCTTGCCCAGGAGCCCGCGCTGGATGGGTGTGCCGCATTTCAGGCATGGCCGCCGTTCTCCCCCGTAGACCCAGTAGCCGGGCCTGCCCGCCATCCGGCCCACCGGCATACCGCGGGTGTTCAGGATGGTGACGCGGCGGCCCGGGCCCAGGTTGGCTTCCAGGAGCTGCTTGGCGTCGGTGAGCATGGTCCGCACGTCGGCAACGTCCGAGACGGGAACAGCGGGGTGCACGCCCGACAGGAAGCAGGCTTCGCAGCGGTAGATGTTGCCAATCCCTGCGGCGTTCCGCTGGTCCAGCAGCGCAACTCCGATGGGAACCTCGGGGCGTGACCTGACGCGGCGTTCGGCCTCGTCCAGGTCCCAGTCCGGGCCCAGCAGGTCCGGGCCGAGGAAGCCGACGATCGAGTCCTCATTGGCGGTGGCCACCACCTCCACGATTCCCAGGGAGAAGCCGACGGCGTCTGCTACGGCCGTGCGCAGCACGCACCGGGCGGTGAAGCCCGGCTTGCGCCACCTCCCGCCGGGCGGGTACACCTGCCAGGCGCCCTCCATCTTCAGGTGCGAGTGGATGGTCAGCCTCTTGTCCTCTGGGCCCACCACCCGCATCAGCAGGTGCTTGCCCCGGGGGACCACTTCCTCGACGGTCCAGCCGGACAGGTTCAGCGTTGCGAACCGGGGCACACGGAAGTCCGAGGCAGTGAGGGTTTGCCCTGCCAGGGCCTCATGGAGCTGGCGGGCGGCCCGCCAGACGGAATCACCCTCAGGCACGGATCCTCAGCCCCTTCGGCGTGGAGTAGGCGCCCGCCGAACTGAGGGCGGCAGCAACCGGGGTATCCAGGATTCCATACCCGTTCACTTTCTCCATGATCAGCTTGTCCACGGCTCCCCGGGTCACCACGCCCACCAGCGCGGCGCCGGCTGCCGCCAGGACGGCGGCGTCGTCGCTGAAGGCCAGCAGGGTCTTGCCGCCACGCTCCACATAAAGGACCAGCGCGCCGTCCACCAGCACCACCAGGGCTCCGGCTTTCCGGCCGGGACGGTGGCCGGAACCGGCGTCATCCTTCTGCGCCGGCCAGGGAAGGGCTGCGCCATAAGGGTTGGCGGGATCGGTGGCGGCGAGGGCCAGGGCCACAGGATCCGCCTTGGCCAGCTGGGTGTCCTCCGAGTAGGAGCGGAGCCGGTCCACGGTGGCGGGAACCGCGAACTGGGCGGCGCCAAGGTGCTCAATGAAATACCCGCGGCGGCAGCGGCCGGCTTCCTCCAGCCTGGCCAGCACCTTGTACATGAGGCCAAAACCGCCCAGGATCTGCTCAGCCATGACCGAACCCCGGGTGACCACGCCGTAGCGGTCCAGCAGGAGTTCCGCGGTGGCGCGGGCGTGGATGGTGGCATCGAGTTCAGGCTCGGGCAGCGCGGACCAGCGCCCCGCGGCGGTGGGCGGTGTGGCGGCACCCTGCGATCCGTACCGGCCCCCGGACAGCCCGGGGGAGCCCATCAGCCCGGTGCCGTGGGAACGGCCCAGGCGGCTGAGCCGGGGTGCCCTTGCACGGGGTGCACGGGCCACCTGGCGGTGGGCGGTGTGGCCTCCGGCAATCAAGGCCCGGACAGGGGCGAAGGTGTCCCCGGTGATCCTGCCGGCCCAGGCAAGGTCCCAGAGCGCGGCCACCACTTCCTGGTCGCCGAGCACAGCGTCCATCCCGCCGGCTACCTCGGTCAGCTGGCGGAAGAAGTATCCGCCGCCGTTGTTCCGCAGGTGGTCAAGGAGCCGCTGGCCGGCGTCCCCGGGTTCGAAAGCCGGTGATGGGTTGAGGGTCAGTTCCACCGAGTCCGCCAGGTGAAGGCTGATCCAGCCGTCATTTCCCGGCAGCGACCCGGCACCGGACCAGAGCACTTCACCGGCAGCCATCAGTTCATCCAGCATGGCCGGCTGGTAGTTGGACACCCTGGTGGCGAGCACCAGCGGTTCCCAGGCCGAGGCGGGTACGGGCACTCCCGAGAGCTGGTCAATGGCGGTGATGATGCCGTCCAGCCCCCGCAGCGAGGGCTGGCCGCGGCCACCGCCCGGGGTCCTGACGTGCTGCCAGGCCGGGAGGAATCGCCCGTAAGCGGCGGCGTCCACCGGCTCCACTTCCGCGCGCAGGGCGGCCAGCGAACGACGGCGGAGCTTGCGCAGCACTTCGGCGTCGCACCATTCGCTCGCGACAGTGTGCGTGGTCCCGGCGGGCGCGCCTGCTGGGGAGGCTGCAGCGGGCGCCGGCACCACGTTTGCTGGCTGTGTTCCGGCCTCAAGGGTGGATTCCTGGGCGGTTTCCAGGCCGGCGCCGTCCTCAGCACCGTTCAGAGCTCCGTCCTGCGCCCCGTCCAGCGCCGGGGATTCCGGTGGCGTCTCACCCTGCGGTGTGGCGTGCGGGCGGAATTCGCCCTCCACCACCCGGCCGTCCGCCGCCAGGCGTTTCAGCGCTGTGCCCACCACCGCCACGCCAAGGCCCAGGCGGGCAGCGGCTTCCGCCGCGGTGAAGGGGCCGTGGGTGCGGGCGTACCGGGACACGAGGTCGCCCAGGGGATCTGCCACCGGCTCGATGAAAGCCAGCGGAACACCCATGGGCAGCGGCACCCCGATGGCATCGCGGAGCCGGGCCGCATCCTCCACGGCTGCGAACCTTTCAACGCCGCCGATGTTCACCTTGATGGCACGGTTGGCGCGCTGCAAGGCCAGGAGGTGGGCGGTGGCTTCCGACGCCGTAGCGGAGGCGGTGTGGACGCGCCCGGTTTCAGCCGGCTCAGCCTCCGGGCCGGCGGGCTCCGCCGCTGGTTCAGCCGGTTCAACCGCTGGTTCGGCTGGTTCAACCACCGCAGGCTCGGCTGGGTCCAGCCGCAACGCGGCTTCATCCGGATCCAGCGGGCCCAGGAGCCGCAGCAGGTCCGCCATGCCCTCCATGCCGCGGGCACGGCGGTCGGGGGCGAGGCGCTGCAGCTCGCGTTCGGTGGCGTCGATGACCTTGGCGTCCAGAAGTTCGCGCAGCTCCACCCGGCCCAGCAGCTCGTTAAGGAGCGTGGAATCCAGCGCCAAGGCGGCGGCACGCCGCTCCGCGAGCGGGGAATCGCCCTCGTAGAGGAACTGGGCAACATAGCCAAAGAGGAGGGACTTTGCGAACGGCGAGGGCTGCTGCGTGGTGGTCTGCACGATCCGCAGTTCGCGCCGCTCCACGGACGAGGCGATGTCCTTGAGGGCCGGCAGGTCGTAGACGTCCTGCAGGCATTCACGCACGGTCTCCAGCACGATGGGGAACGTGGGGTATTTCCGGGCCACATCCAGCAGCTGCGCGGACCGCTGGCGCTGTTGCCAGAGGGGCTGCCTTTTGCCCGGGGTCTGCCGCGGCAGCAGGAGGGCCCGTGCCGCGCATTCCCGGAAGCGGGAGGCGAAGAGGGCGCTGCCGCCTACTTCTGCGGTGACGATCTGCTCCAGTTCCTCGGGGTCGAAGAGGAACAGCTCGGCTCCAGGCGGTTCGTCTTCCATCATGGGCACCCGCAGCACGATGCCGTCGTCGGCCGCCATCGCCGAGCCGTCCAGCCCGTAGCGCTGGTGCAGCCGCTGCCCCACGGCCAGGGCCCACGGTGCGTGCACCGGCATGCCGAACGGGCTGTGCAGGATGACCCGCCAGTCGCCCAGTTCGTCGTGGAACCGCTCCACCACCAGCGTGGTGTCGCTGGGGACCACTTCGGTGGCCAGCTTCTGCTCGGTGAGGTACTGGATGAGGTTGTTGGCGGCGAAGTCGTCCAGCCCGCTGGCCTTGCAGCGCTCGGTGGCAGGGCCGGCGTCGGACGCTGACAGTTCACGGACGAACGCACCCAGCGCCCGGCCCAGGTCCACCGGACGGCCCAGCGAATCGCCTTTCCAGAACGGCAGCTTGCCGGGCTGGCCGAACGCAGGGGAGACCAGGACGCGGTCGTGCGTGATGTCCTCGATTTTCCAGCTGGTTGCGCCCAGGGCAAAGACGTCACCCACCCTGGACTCGTACACCATTTCCTCGTCCAGCTCGCCCACGCGGCGCCCGCCCTTGGGTGCGCGGGCCGGTTTGCCGTCCTCGGCGGTGGAAGCGGACCCCTCCTGTTCAGTGCCGATGATGTAAACGCCGAACAGCCCGCGGTCCGGGATGGTGCCGCCGGACGTCACGGCCAGGCGCTGGGCTCCGGGACGGCCCTCGATGGTGCCGGCGTTGCGGTCCCAGATGATCCGGGGCCGGAGCTCGGCGAATTCGTCCGATGGGTATCGCCCCGCCAGCAGGTCCAGAGTGGCCTCGAAGGCCGACCGGGGGAGAGACGCGAAAGGCGCCGAGCGCCGGACGGTGCTGAACCATTCCTCCACGTCGATGCTGCCCAGGGCGGTGGCGGCCACGGTCTGCTGGGCCAGGATGTCCAGCGGGTTGGCAGGGATGCTGAGCCGCTCGATCTTGCCGTCCAGCATGCGCTCCACCGTGATGGCCGTGTGGACCAGGTCGGCGCGGTGCTTGGGGAAGAGGACGCCATGGGAGATTTCACCCACCTGGTGCCCGGCGCGGCCCACCCGCTGCAGGCCGCTGGCCACCGAGGGAGGCGACTCCACCTGGACCACCAGATCCACGGCGCCCATATCGATGCCCAGCTCCAGGGATGACGTGGCCACCACGCAGCGCAGCCGCCCGGATTTGAGGTCGTCCTCGATGAGTGCCCGCTGGTCCTTGGACACGGAACCGTGGTGGGCGCGGGCCAGCACCGGATCCGCACCGGCTGAGCTGCCGGCCTGGGCCATCATGTGCGCCGGTGTGGCCGTTGAAGCGGGAATGCCCGACGGCGGTCCCACCGCCGTGCCGGGTACGCCTTCCTGCCCTTCCGGACCAGGCCCGTCCCAGCCGCCGCCCACCGCGACCAGTTGACGCTCGGCGTAGATCTCATTGAGCCGGGCGGTGAGGCGTTCGGCGAGGCGCCGGGAGTTGGCAAAGACGATGGTGGACTGGTTGGCCAGCACCAGGTCCACGATCTTTTCCTCCACGTGCGGCCAGATGGATGCCTGCGGCTGGAGCCCGGTGGCCGGGCCGGAATCGAAGGCCCCGGCTGCGCCCTGCAGGTCTGACATGTCCTCCACGGGGACGGAAACCGTCAGGTCCCAGTTCTTGCTGGCCGGGGGCGCCACGATCTCCACGGGAGCCGAACCTGCCAGGAACTGGGCTACGAGTTCCCGGGGCTCCACGGTGGCGGAAAGCCCGATGCGCTGCGCGGGCTTGGGCAGCAGCGCATCCAGCCGTTCCAGGGACACGGCAAGATGTGCGCCGCGCTTGGTGCCGGCCACGGCATGGACTTCGTCGATGATGATGGTGTCCACCTCGGCCAGGGTCTCCCGGGCCTTTGACGTGAGCATCAGGAACAACGATTCGGGAGTGGTGATGAGGATGTCCGGCGGGTTGCTCAGCAGCCCGCGGCGCTCGGCTGCGGGGGTGTCCCCGGACCGGACCCCCACCGTGATCAGCGGGGCGGGAAGTCCAAGCCGCTTTGCCGTCTGGGTAATGCCAATCAGGGGGGAGCGCAGGTTCCGCTCCACGTCCACGCCCAAAGCCTTCAGGGGCGAGATGTAGAGGACCCGCGTCTTGCGTTTGGGCGCCCGTGGGCGTTTACCTTTTGCAGGTGCCTCCGCAGCGGCGGGCTCCGGGGTGTGGGATGCCGAGGCCAGGAGCCGGTCCAGTGCCCAGAGAAAGGCCGCAAGGGTCTTTCCGGAGCCGGTGGGGGCCACCACCAGCGCGTGCGAGCCTGAGGAGATGGCATTCCAGGCTCCGGCCTGGGCGGGCGTCGGCTCCGAAAACGCGCCAAGGAACCAGTCACGGGTGGGCCGGCTGAACTGGCCCATGGGCGCAGCCGTGCCGGAGGTACTTCCGCCGGCAGGACGCTGTTCCTGGTTCATGCCTCCATCATGCCCCAAGGCGCCGACACTGAACTCCGCGGCGGTCCCGACGCCGGCCGGACAGGAAGCAGGGCGGCCCGGCTTCACATCCGGGCCGCCTGAGGAAATTTCGGGTTTCCCGCCCGGCCCACTGGTCAGGCGGGCTGGAATGCTCCAATGGTGAGCAGGGTGATTTCCGCGTTGCTGCAGGCCGTGGTGGGCTGCGGAATGAACAGCGAGTCCGTGTCCTCCGGCGGGTAGATCCGGTAACCGGCGGCGTCCACGGCGGTGCAGCCCTGGTAATTGCGGGCCTGCGTGTAGCGGAGGACAGCGGTGCCCGTCTGGCCTGGCGCCAGGAGGACATCGGCAACCCCGGCAGACTCATCCCGCGTTGCCGGCGCACCGATGGGTGCGCCCATGGCGTCTGCTGTCAGGGAGACGCCCGCGTACCCCCGGAGGACGCACGGCTCGGCGCCCTTGTTGGTGAGGTTGAGCTTCATGTAGACACTGCCGGCCGCGCCGCCACCGGTGGAGTCGGTTGCGGCCGTGAGCCCCGATGCCTTGCACAGGCCGGGTGCGCCGGCCGGCGCCGTGCCGGGGGCTGGCGAGGCCGGGGTGGAGGTGGCCGGGGCCGAGGACGCCGGCGGCGTGGATGCCGAGGGGGAGGCAGACTGGCTGGCCTGCCCAGTAGCGGATGTGGTGGTCTGGGACTGCGGCTGGGCTGGACCGCACGCGGTGAGCAGCAGCGCTGCCGCTGCGGCCGCCGTCGTCATGGCAAACCCCTGGGAAATTTTCTGAGACCTCATGGCACCACCTTCGCGGCAGCCGTTGCCCGCGTCAACGATGGCACAAGCAGTTGCAGCAATTTGATGCCCGGATCGTGATGATCCGGGCAACAAATGCGTCCCCGCCGGTGCCCCGTTGGCGCATCGCCTGCCGCGGCGCCGGGGACAGCGACGGCCTTGAGGCACCAGCGCTAGACTGCCTGCGTACGTGTCGGCGATCGAAGGAGAAGTTCATGGACTACACCGGAAGCCAGTCGGAAAAGGTCATTGAAGCCGGTGAACTGGGCCGCAGCCACATCGGCCAGACCATCAGCTTCCAGCCGAACGAGTTCACCGTAGTCTTCGGGAAGCTCGCGGGCATCGCCCGAACGGAAGCCATGGTCTACGTGTCCCTGGCTGGCGTGGGAAATGGAACCCACATGAAGGATGAGTACGATTTGTCCGCCACCCATGAGGTGTACGTGCCCGTGGACGTCATCACCAATGCGGAGTCCACCATCAAGGACCTGTTCGGGAAGGTCCAGGAGAATCTCCGCGGCGCCGGCCACAAGGGCGGCGAAGACCGGCTGTAGCCGGCCCGAAGAGACACAGAGCCGGCCAGGGCGTGTGAACCCAGTCACCGGCCCGGCAGTTAAGGCAAACGGACGACGGCGGGAGGTCCCGCCGTCGTCCGCGTCACCGGATGAAACCTGCCGCCGCAGCGGCACGTTGCCTTAGTACGCCTTGACGCGCTGCTCAACGATGAGGTGGATAAGGGCGAACACCCCGTCATCGTCGATGGCCGCCAGCGCGGCATCCAGGGCGGCCGGCACGTCCCTGTCCTCGGTGACGGTGATGCCGAAGCCGCCGAAAGCCCTGGCCATCAGCGCGAAGTCCGGGTTCTTCAACTGCGTTCCGGAGACGCGCTGCGGGTAGTGCCGTTCCTGGTGCGTGCGGATGGTGCCATATTCCTGGTTGTCCACGACCACCACCAGGGGCGTCGCACCATACTGGGCGGCGGTGGCAAGCTCCTGCCCGTTCATGAGGAACTCGCCGTCCCCCGCGATGGTCACCACCCGCCGCCCGGGCTCAGCCAGGGAAGCAGCGATCGCCGACGGCACCGAGTACCCCATGGAGCCGTTGCGGGCGCTGATCATGGACGCGTACCGGCGGGTGGGGAAATACCGGTGGGCCCAGTTGGTGTGTTCGCCCGCCCCGAACGTCACCATCGCGTCCCCGGGCAGACGGGGCACCAGGTTGGCCATCAGCGTGTCCATCCTCGCCGGGCCCGGTGCCGGCGCTGCCGGAGGGAGTGCGGCAAAGCTTTCCTGCTCTCCCCGCATCCTGGCGGTCCAGGCCTTCCACGCCTCCTTGACCGGCAGTTCGATGCCAGCCAGATCGCGGACGAACGCCTCCGGTTTGGCCAGGATCTGCCGGGATACTGGTCCGGACCGCCCCCGCAGGGACGGGTCCGCCGTCACCAGGAAGTTCTTCTTGCTCCAGTCCTGCCGGCACACGAACCCGTCGGTGATCACGTCTCCCGGCACCGTGCCCACGAACACCAGGAGGTCGGTCTCCTCCAGGAGGTCATACGTGGGCCTGGGCCGGCCGTACCCAATGGGCCCCACATAGGACGGCGAATCAAAGGACACCGTGCCCTGCGTGCGCCACTCCGCGGCGGCCGGGATGTGGTGGCGCTCCAGCCAGGCGGTGAGTTGCCCGGCTGCCTCCTGCGTCCAGTCATTGCCGCCGGTGACGAAAAGCGGCTTGCTGGATTCGGCCAGGGCAGCCTTCAGCGCGGCTGAGTCCGTGCCGCTCAGGCCACCTGCCGCAACGGGGATGGCAGGGTGGAGAGCCGGGCTGACCTGCTGCCGGATCACGTCCTCCGGCAGGCCGACAACCACGGGCCCGGGCCGTCCGCTCATCGCGGCGAACATGGCTTCCGCCACGATTTCGGAGGCCCGCTCCGGATGGTCAAGGACCATGACGCGCTTGGCGCCGGTATCGAACCAGGACTTGATGTCGAATTCCTGGAACGCTTCCCGGTCCCGGTGGGCAAACGGAATCAGGCCCACGAAGAGCAGCATGGGGGTGGAGTCCTGCCAGGCGGTGTGCAGGCCCACATGCGCGTTCGCGGCCCCCGGTCCCCGGGTGACCATCGCGACGCCCGGGCGCTGCTGCATCTTGCCGTCCGCCTCCGCCATGTAGGCGGCGCCGCCCTCATGCCGGCAGACGATGGTTTCGATGCTGGACTGATGCAGGCCGTCCAGCACGTCGAGGAAGCTCTCGCCGGGAACCACGTAGGTGCGTTCCACGCCGTGGGCCACCAGCGAATCGACGATCAGGTGCCCGGCGGATGTGAGGGCGGGCGCCACAGAGGCCTGGTGGTGGACGACGGCGGCGGGCTGGGGAGGGGAGGTGGTCAGGGTGGGCTGCGGCTCTGGTGTCATGGTCTTTCTTCAGCTTGGAGGTTTGCAGGCGTTGTGGTCAGGAAATGGGCGTCCGGTTGGCGATCACGGGTGCATTGCCGGTGTAGCCGTCGCGGGTTTCGGCGATTTGGCGGATGCGGTGGCGGCAGGCGT
>NZ_JABFMW010000025.1 GCF_013359725.1 Pseudarthrobacter sp. C4D7
AACGGCAGTTACTCAGCAATCGATGGTTTTTAAAGACCAGAAGGCCCGGATTTCCTCTCGGACGTCCGGGCCTTCTGTGGTGGTGGATGTGGGTTAGGGGATGTCCAGTGCTGCGCGGCGCTGCGGCGGCGGCCCGACGACGGTCAGGTCCATCTCCGCCTGGGCGCGGCCGAAGCCTTCCATATCCATGTAGGGCTCGCCGCCCTCCGTGTACATGTAGTCCTCGGTGGGTTCGTTGAAGTACTCGAAGAAGCCGTTGAACACCGACGGGGTCAGGAAGCCCACCATCTGGGTATTGTGCGCATCGAGCGCGAATGAGTGGACGGTCCCTGCGGGGGCATGGACAAAGTCGCCCTTGGTCAGGAGCATCTCCCGGCCGTTGGCGTAGAGCCACATCCGGCCTTCGGTGCACAGGAAGTTCTCCGTGTGCTGGGAGTGGAAGTGCAACGGGATGTAGGGGCTCTTGGCACCCTTGGTGTGCACGGCGAAATAGTTGGATCCCGTATTGGCGGGCCTGGACAGGTAGGTGAACATGGTCTGGTAGCTGACCAGGCGATCACCCTCGCCGGCACTGAGGAAGTACGGGCTCTGCGTGGGCGGCAGCCCGGCGTCGTGCTTGAACGACGGCGCCACCCGCTCAACGTCGGGGAACGTGATGCCAAACTCGGCGCCCACCTCGGCCTGGTGCTGCAGGCTGGCCTGGTGGCCCGGGCGCACCGGCGGGACGTGCGAATCGATGGGCGTGCCCACCCGCTCGTAGTAGGCCTCGCCGCCGCCGGGGGTCATCCAGTTCAGGAAGCGGGTGTAGTGGCTGGCCATCCGGTACGCATGCGGGGTGTTCGGCGGGATGACCACGGAGTCGCCGGGGGTGAGGATGCGGCTTTCGCCCGGCAGCCAGACGTGCAGGATGCCATCGAAAACGTAGAGCGTCTTGTGCTCCACTTTGTGGCTGACGAACGGGGACTCGGCACCCATGCCGCCGGAAATGTAGGCAGCGCTGAAAATGCCCCCGGTGTCGGCGGCGCGGGCGATCACCGTGACCAGCTGGCCGTTGATCTCGTAGCGCGCACCCTCGCCTGACGCCATGTAATACGGCACCGCCTCGCCGGGCAGCGCGTTGGCCACCGGGAGCTGCTTGTTCATTTCCTCAACGCTGAGGGACATGGTTTCCTTCTTTCCAGTCAGCCGGCCCTTGCCGGAGCGTGACCTACATCATGGCTGCCCCGCCGCCGGACCACGAGCCCGGATTCCATTGGTTGAAATCCGAACCTGGCTGCCCGTCACGTCCTGTTACCCCTCACATTCCTTGCAGTACTTCTTGCCGTCCTTCTCACGTGCCAACTGGCTGCGGTGGTGCACCAGGAAGCAGGACATGCAGGTGAATTCGTCCGCCTGCACGGGTACCACCTGGACGACGAGTTCCTCGTTGGAGAGGTCCGCGCCGGGCAGCTCAAAGCTGTCCGCAAGGTCCGCTTCGTCCATGTCGGGAGCGGCCTCCCGGCGGCCGGACTTGTCGGACTTCAGCTCATCCAGGGCGACGTTGGATTCATCCTCGGGAGCCACCCGTGGAGCGTCATAGTCAACTGACATGTGGTGTGTTCTCCTGTCCAGCGGCTGGTGTCCAGATTGTTCTGGACAGATCGACAACGCCGGATGGGCCCAACTAATTCCCACACCGGGTGGAAACCGCAATCTTCGGCGGCAGCGGGTGATTGTTGGCATGCTTGACCTGTGGCCAACCTGTTGAACACGGGTAGCGGCACCGGACCACAAGGGCGCCGGACAACAATCTAGAGGAAGTAACCAGGACATGACAGGGCTTTTTGATCTCACGGGGCGCGTAGCCCTGGTCACCGGTTCCAGCAGGGGCATCGGCTCGGCCCTTGCCAGGGCGTTGGCCGACGCCGGAGCCACGGTGGTGCTGAACGGCGTCAACGAGGAGCGGCTCAAGGATGCCGCTGCCGCCATGGCGGCGGATTTCCCGCCAGGCCGGATCCACAGCGTGGCCTTCGACGTCACCAGCGACGACGCCGCGGCCCGCAGCATCCGCTGGATCGAGGAGAACGTGGGCCCGCTGGAAATCCTGGTGAACAACGCCGGCATCCAGCACCGGGTCCCCATGCTGGACCTGGACGTAGCGGACTGGGAACGCGTCCTTTCCACGGACCTGACCAGCGCCTTCCTGGTGGGCCGGGAGGCCGCCCGGCACATGATCGGCCGTGGCCGGGGCAAGATCATCAACATCTGTTCCGTGCAGACCGACCTGGCCCGGCCCACCATCGCCCCCTACATCGCGGCGAAGGGCGGGCTGCGGAACCTCACCCGCGCGATGACCGCGGAGTGGGCGGCTTCGGGGCTGCAGATCAACGCCGTGGCGCCCGGCTACATCCACACCGAAATGACCCAGAACCTGGTGGACGATGAGGAGTTCAATTCCTGGATCCTGGGCCGGACACCGGCGCACCGCTGGGGGACGGTGGAGGATCTGGCCGGCCCCGTCGTGTGGCTGGCCTCGGACGGCTCCAACTTTGTCAATGGACAGACCATCTTCATCGATGGCGGAATGACAGTGGTGGTCTGATGGCAACGCCTGTTGATATTGCCTTGCCCGCCACCGGCCCGGCGCTGGTGGCACACGCCGCCGGGGACTTGCGGATCGATGAGGTCCCGCTGGCCGAACCGGCGCCGGACCAAGCGGTGGTGGAGGTCCTGTATGGCGGCATCTGCGGCTCGGACCTGCACTACTGGCTGCACGGGGCGGCGGGGGAGTCCATCCTCAAGGCGCCGCTGGTCCTGGGCCACGAAATTTCCGGCACGGTGGTGCGGCAGGCGGCAGATGGGTCCGGCCCTGTTGTGGGGACCGCCGTCGCCGTCCACCCGGCTACACCCAGCCCGGGTGCTGCGCGCTATCCGGCGGACCGGCCCAACCTCTCGCCCGGCTGCACGTACCTGGGCAGCGCCGCCCGCTACCCCCACACGGACGGTGCCTTCAGCCGGTACGTCACCCTGCCGGTCCGGATGCTCCGGCCGCTTCCGGACGGCATGGACCTGCGCACCGCGGCGCTGATTGAACCGGCCTCCGTCGCCTGGCACGCCGTGTCCAGGGCCGGGGACGTCCGCGGTAAAACCGCGCTGGTCATCGGGTCCGGCCCCATCGGCGCCCTCGCCGTCGCCGTCCTCAAGCGCGCCGGCGCGGCGCACATCACCGCCGTCGACCTCCACCCCAAACCGCTGGAAATCGCCACGGCCGTGGGCGCCGACCAGGTCATCAACGCCGCGGACACCGACGTCATCGCGGCCGTGGAGGCTGACGTCGTCATCGAATCCTCCGGCAACCACCACGGGCTGGCCTCGGCCATCCGGGGCGCGGTGCGCGGCGGCACCGTGGTGATGGTGGGGCTGCTGCCCACCGGCATGCAGCCGGTGCCCATCTCGCTGGCGATCACCCGCGAACTGGACCTCAAGGGATCCTTCCGCTTCAACGACGAGATCGATTCCGTGATCGCCGCCCTCGCGGACGGGTCCCTGCACATCAGTCCCGTCATCACGCACGAGTTCCCGTTGGCCGATGCCCTCCACGCCTTCGGGGTGGCCAAGGACTCCACCACCTCCGGAAAGGTGCTCCTCTCCTTCGGCGAAGCGGGGCAGCAGGTCCACTAAGCGCCGCTGGGATACTCCGGGCCAACAATGGTGGTAGGTAGACTGGTCTACCTACCACCCATTGTGAGGAGTACCCGTGGCTGCTTCAGGCCTTCCGGCGTCCGTCCGTTCGGCCCCTGCCCGCCGCCCTGCCCGCGAGCTTCTGCTGGAGGCGGCCGCGAGGCTTTTCTACGCGCACGGTGTGGCGGCTACCGGGATCGACACCATCACGGCCGAGGCAGGAGTGGCCAGGAAGAGCCTCTACAACAACTTCAGCTCCAAGGCGGAGCTGGTGGCTGCCTACCTGGAAGCCAGGCACGGGGAATGGCTCGGCCTGTACCGCCGGCGGCTGGACACGGCGCGGACACCGCGGGACGGGGTCCTGGCGGTCTTCGATGCCTACCTGGACCATGCCAACTCCGCCTACCAGCACGGTTTCCGGGGCTGCGGGTTGCTCAACGCCGCGGCCGAACTCCCGGCAGGGGACCCCGGCCGCCAGGCTGTGCGCCGCCATAAGGAAGAAGTCCAGGAACTCCTGGCCCGGCACGTGTCCGGGATGTTGCCCGGCCTGCCGGAACAGGCGCCGGCAATCGCGGCCCACCTGGCGTTCCTGCTCGAGGGCGCCATGGCCAGGGCCGGACTGGAAGGCAACGACGGCCCGCTGACGGAAGCCAGGCGCATGGCCGGGCAGCTGCTGGACACCCTGTGACCAACAGCCAGGCCCACCCCCGGACGCAACTATGGGGAGCCCTGTCCGTGGTGGCTGCTTCCGTCCTGTGGGGCACCACCGGCACCGCGGCCACTTTCGCCCATGGCGTGGGCCCGCTGGCCATCGGCGCCGTGGCCATGGGCCTGGGCGGACTGCTGCAGGCCCTCTACGCCGCCCGGCAGATTCGCAGCCAGGCAGGCATCCTGATCGACCGGCGGCGCCTGGTTGCGCTCGGCGCCGCAGCCGTTGCCGTCTACCCCCTGGCCTTCTACAGTTCCATGCACCTCTCCGGGGTGGCCGTGGGAACCGTCGTCTCCATCGGCTCGGCCCCCGTGGCGGCAGCCCTCATCGAACGCTTCGCTGACAGGAAACCGCTGAGGCGGCAATGGCTGGCCGGGGCCGTGCTGGCAGTCGGCGGCGCCGCGCTGCTGTCCTTCGCCGGCCACGCTCCGGCAGGACCGGCTGCGGCGGGTGCAGCCAGGGATTGGAGCTCGACGGCGGGAATCCTCCTGGGCCTGCTGGCCGGCACCACCTATGCCCTGTATTCCTGGGCAGCCCACCGCCTGACCGACCAGGGCATCACCCCCCGGGCTGCCATGGGGTGCATCTTCGGGCTGGGCGGACTGCTCCTGATGCCCGTCCTGGCCCTGACGGGCACGCCCTTACTGGAGTCCTGGGGCAACGCGGGCGTAGGAGCCTACATGGCCGTAGTGCCGATGTTCGCCGGGTATGTCTTCTTCGGCTGCGGACTTGCCCGGGTGGGAGCGAGCACCGCCACCAGTATTTCCCTGCTGGAAACCGTGGTGGCTGCCGTGCTGGCGGTGCTCGTGGTGGGAGAACGGCTCCCTGCGCTGGGGTGGCTCGGCGCCGCCGTCGTGCTAACCAGCCTGTTCATCCTGACGCCCCGCGCCCGGACTGCGACGCCGGCGGCTGCCCAGGCCGGAGCCAGCGGCCCGCATGCAACGGCACGGCCACCCATGAGTGCGCAGCCGCAGGACAGGGAAGAGCCGGCAGCAGGGTCAGCCGGTGTGCTGCCGGCGCGCGCTCCGGGCCAGCACAGCGGGGACCAGCACTAGGGAGGCGCCCAGCCCCAGCAGCAGAATCCCCAGGAACACCGCACCCGGTGCGGGGATGCCGGCCCCGGCGAGGATGAGCACCACCCCAATCAGGACCGCCGCCACTCCCGGGAACAGGCCGGCAGGAAGGCGGCGCGCCGGATAGCCGGAGAGCAGCTCCATGGCCAGGTGGGGATCGTCCGCAATCAGGCCCAGTTCGAGCTCTTTGAGCAGGCGGCGCTCCTCGTCGGACATTGGCATGGCAGGTCCCTGAATTCCTTGGGAGGCGGTTAGGTTTCGACCGTAGGAGCCTGCCGGGGGTTAGTCAAGGGCTCCGGCCGCCCGGGCTGCCTCGGGGAAGCCGGCTACCGTCGTCGCAATTCCGCGAACTCGATGGAGGGCACGATGGCGCCGGCGTCCCGCTCCACGAAGTTGGTGCCCGGTGGCACCAGGTCGTCGATGGCGTCGAGCACCGTTTCGCCCGGCTGGACGTCCGCGGCGCGGAGGTACGCCTGGAGGTGTTCGCTGCTGCGCGGTCCGATGATCACGCTGCTGATGGCAGGGTGGGCCAGGGCGAACCCCACGGCCAGGTCCACCAGGGACAGCTCCAGCTTGTCCGCGAGCCGGGCCAGCGAGTCTGCGGCGAGCAGCTTCCGCTCGCTGGCGGGGCCGGACAGGTCGTACCGGCCGGGAAGCGAGTGGACGCGGGTGGGCGGCTTGCCCGATTCCAGGACGAAATTGCCTGAAAGCCAGCCGCCCGCCAATGGGCCGTAGGCGAGGACGCCCAGGCCGTACTGCTGGGCGATGGGCAGCACGTCACGCTCGTTGCCGCGGACCAGCATGGAATACGGAACCTGGTTGCCCAGCGGCGGAATGAGGTGGTTGGTGGTGGCCAGCCACTGAGCCTCCACCAGTTGGGCGGGTGTGAACACGGAGGTGCCGTAGTACAGGATCTTGCCCTGGCGGATGAGGTCGTTCAGGGTGGTAATGGTTTCCAGGACATCGGTGTTGTAGTCCGGCCGGTGCGCCTGATACAGGTCGATCCGGTCCGTCTGCAGCCGGCGGAGGCTGCCCTCCACGGCCTGGGTGATCCAGCGCCGTGAGTTGCCCGAGTGCGCGGGATTGGGGCTCATCTGGCCGTGGAACTTGGTGGCCAGGAAGACGTCGTCCCGGCGGCCGCGGAGTGCCCGGCCCACCACCTGCTCCGATTCGCCTTGGGAATAGACATCTGCGGTGTCAATCGCGGTGACACCGGCGTCCAGCGCGGCATGGATGATGCGGATGCTTTCATCAGCGCCGGTGGGGGCGCCCTGGCCGTTGCCGGTCCCTTCACCGAAATTCATGGTCCCAAGGGTGAGGGGACTGATGGGGGTTCCCGACCTTCCGAACACCCGCAGCTCGCTCAGGCTCATCTCCGGTCTCCTCCACTCATTTGCCGTGCCCTGGATCGTCACGACGCTACACAGATCCGGCAGGCCGGCGAAGATTTCCGTTGCAGTCCTTCGCTTTTCGTCGCATGGAGTAACCGGGGGCCGCGGGGATGACGATTTGTGGCGCGCAAACAGCGGGAAAGAGTGCCTATATTGAGGCATGGGCACCATCAGCAGCGATGAACAGTTCGTCCAATTGCACGACCTTGTGATCGGCAGCAGCAACGTTGCGGACTTCCTGTCCGAGTTGTCCGCTGTTGCCGCGTCAACGCTCACCGAAGCCGCGGGCGTCCTCATCGAATGCGGGGTCACGCTGCGCCGCCGGAAGCGCAACGCCACCGTTGCCGGCAGCAGCGAGCGGGCCGCCGTCCTGGACAAGCTGGAACAGGCCCTCGGGGAGGGGCCCTGCATTGCCTCCCTGGACGCGATGCGCACCATGGTCCTGTCCGACGTCCAGACCGATACCCGGTGGCCCGACTACCAGAAGGTGCTGGCAGAGAACGGCTGCCGCAGCGTGCTGGGCGTTCCCTTGGCGCTGGACCAACACCAGGCTGCCGCCCTGAACTTCTTTGCCGCCGAGCCTGGAGTGTTTGCCCCCAACGTCATTCGCACGGCGGAGGGGTTCGCGGACCTCGCCGGGCGGGCGCTGAGGCTGGCCCTGCGGATCGCCGACGCCCAGAACCTGGCGGATGACCTGAAGGCGGCCATGGCGAACCGCACCACGATCGACCTCGCGTGCGGGGTGATCATGGCGCAGAACCGGTGTACCCAGGATGAGGCCATGGCCCTGCTCACCAAGGCATCCAGCCACCGGAACCAGAAACTGCGGGACCTGGCCGGCGACGTTCTTGGCCGGGTGAGCGACGGCCCGGTGACCACGCACTTCGAACCATAACCGGCCCGGGATGCACGCTAAAACTACGTCCTGACCTGCTGGTATGCCGTCCGGGTTTCGTCTCTGCGCTGCCCTGCAATAATCTGAACGAACGGTTGTGCACGGGGGTGTATGCGCCCGGCATGGCAGGCAGCACTGTAAGTTCCGGGACCATCACAGACGAGGCGGACACCCATGACGGCTTCAGACCAGCAGTATGCAGCACGCCCGGCAACGCCCGCAGGCACGCCGGCCGCTGCCGCGGGGACGGTGGATCCGGACCTGCTGCAGCAACTGGCCGACGCACATGGCGTGGGCACGTCGTTCCAGGGCTGGGACGGGCTTCCGCACTCCGTTGCCGAACCCACGCTGATCAAGGTGCTGGCCGCGCTGGGGGTCCAGGCCCACACCAACCAGCAGATCGAGGCCGCCCTCGCGGAGGTGGAACTGGCGCCCTGGCGGCGCATGCTGCCACCCGCCGTCGTCATCAAGCAAGGCGAACCCGCGCAGGTGCCCGTCCACGTACGGGACGGTGCCACAGCAGGCCTGAAGATCACCCTCGAAGGGGGCACCGGAATCCGGGACGCGGTCCAGGAGGACCTGTGGATCCAGCCCCGGGAAGTCGACGGCGTTTCCACCGGGCGGGCCACGTTCTCCCTTCCCGGGGACCTGCCTTTGGGGTGGCACACCCTGCACGCGGAATCGGAGGGTGCCACGGCCACCGCAGTCCTGGTGGTCACGCCGGCCCGGCTGGCCACCGCACAACCACTGGAGGAACGCCGCGGCTGGGGCCTGGCCACCCAGCTGTATTCGGTCCGGTCCAAACGGTCATGGGGCATCGGCGACTTCGCGGACCTGGCAGACCTGGCGGCGATCAGCGGCGCACGCGGCGCCGACTACGTCCTGGTCAACCCGCTGCACGCCGCCGAGCCCATCCCTCCCATCCAGCCCTCGCCCTACTCGCCGTCCACCCGCCGGTTCTTCAACCCGCTGTACATCCGTGTTGAAGCCATCCCCGAACTGGCATACCTCCGGCCACGGAAACGGGCGGCACTGGAAAAACTGCACGAGGAAGCTGCAGCCCTGAACAAGGACGGGGACCGGCTGGACCGGGACACTGTCTACGCGGCCAAGCTGCAGGCACTGGAGATGCTGTACCACACACGGCGCTCGCCGTCCCGGCAGGCGGCCTTCGATGAGTTCTGCCGCATCTCGGGCAGCGGGCTGGATGACTTTGCGCTGTGGTCCGCCATCCGTGAGGACCTGCCGCCCGGTGACCCCTTGTGGGCGGATCCGTCCTGCGCCATCGGAACGCCGGAGGCGGAAGCCCTGCGGGAGAAGCTGGCGGACCGGATCGGCTTCCACCGCTGGCTGCAGTGGATCTGTGACGAGCAGCTGGAAAACGCCCAGCAGGCTGCGCTCCGCTCCGGCATGCGGCTGGGTGTGGTGCACGACCTCGCCGTCGGCGTGGACCACAACAGCGCCGACGCATGGACGCTGGGCGGCGTGCTGACTCCGAACACCAGTGTGGGTGCCCCGCCGGACATGTACAACCAGCAGGGCCAGGACTGGGGCCAGCCGCCGTGGCACCCCGCCCGCCTGGCCGAGGCGGGCTACCAGCCGTTCCGCAACATGCTGGCCAACGTGCTCCGCCACGCCGGCGGTATCCGCGTGGACCACATCCTTGGCCTGTTCAGGCTGTGGTGGATCCCCAGGGGGAACGCGCCCGGGGATGGTGCGTACGTCCGGTATGACCACGAGGCCCTGATCGGCATCCTGGCCCTTGAGGCGCACCGCGCCGGTGCCGTGGTGATCGGAGAGGACCTGGGCACCTTCGAACCGTGGGTGCGTGACTACCTTGCCGCCCGCGGCATCCTGGGCACGTCCATCCTCTGGTTTGAGTACGACGCCGATGCGCCCCTTGCGCCGGAAAAGTACCGCACGCAGGCGCTGGCCAGCGTGAACACCCACGACCTTCCGCCCACGGCCGGCTACCTTGCGGGGGACCATGTGGGGCTTCGGAGCCGGCTGGGACTGCTGGAACGGTCTGAGGAGGAGGAGCGGGCCGAGCACAACGCCTCGCTGGAGAAGATGTTTGCCCTGCTGCGCGACCGTGGATACGCCTCCGGTGGCACTGCGCCCGGAACCGACCGGCAGTCCGCGGAGGAGCGCACCATCGAGGCGCTGCACCTGCTGCTGGCCGAGGCGCCGTCTGTGCTGTTGGGCGTGGCATTGGTGGACGCGGTGGGGGAGCGGCGGGTCCAGAACCAGCCCGGCACTACCGGTGCCGTGTACCCCAACTGGCAGGTTCCGCTGGGCGGCCCGGACGGCAGGCCTGTCTACCTGGACGATCTTCCCGGCAACAGGCGCTTCAACGCCCTGCTTGCCTCCGTGGAGGGAGCCCTGCACGGGTCCTGACTGGCTGGTTAGGCACCAAGGCCCCGCCGCTTCCTTAAGCGGCGGGGCCTTGGTGCTTGTCCGCTGGGCCTAGCCGGCGGTGATCACATGGGTGACGTGGTCGTACCGGAACGTGACCGGGCCGCCGTCGTGCTCAAACACGATGTTGGCTCCAGGCGTTGCCCCGCCGGCCCCATAACTGAGGTCCCATGATTTGTTCAGGGCCGCCTTGAACTCGTAGCTTCCCGCCGGCAAGTCCGGCACGGTGAGCTTCCAGACGAGGTCTGCCGGGTCCAGGACCAACTGCGCCTGCTGGCAGGCCGGCTCCCAGTCGGTGGCGCAGCCCAGTTCGCTGTCCATGCTTCCGGCTGCCGCCACGGCGGACGGCTGCTGGGACGCGTAGGCGGCGCTGAGCAGGTGTGTGCTGTTGTCGTAGCGGAAGGTGACCTTCCCGCCGGGGTGGTCCAGCACGATGTTCTGGCCGTTGAGCTGGCCGTCAGCGCCGTAGTTTTCATCCCAGCCGCCGTTGATGGCTGCCTTGTACTCGTACTTCCCGGCCGGTAGGTCGGTGGTCAGCCGCCAGATGCGGTCCGCCGGGTCCAGGACCATTTTGGCCTGCGGGCAGGTAGGATCCCACTGTGCGGTGCAGCCCATGGCCTGGTTCAGTGATCCGGCCACCGTCACCGAATCGGGCTGCGGCGCCTGGCCTACCGTGACGGTCCTGGTGCCGCTGGTGGCATCGAATCCCTTGCCCGCCATGACGGCCCGGTATTGGACTTTCGTACCTTCAACAAGGGTGGAGACGTCATCGATCGCCGAATACACGGGCGAGGAGGAATCCGTGCCCACCTCGGTCCAGTTCCCGCCGTCCACGCTGCGCTGGAAGGCCACCACGTAGCTGGCCTTCTCCGGATCGGCGGTGGCGCTCAACTCCACTTTGCCTTCCACGCTGGCGCCTTCGGCGGGCTTCTGCAGGGCCAGGACGGGCGCGGGGACGCTTGCCGGGCGGCTTTGGCTGGTGGCGGTGTGGCCGCCGTTGTCCAGTACGGTGGCGCGGTACTCCAGGGGCGTGCCGGCGTCCAGGGCCGCGACGTCGTGAAACACCTGGTACGGCGCGGTGTCGTCCGTGCCAATCGGCTGCCATGGGCCGCCTGCCGTCCGGGCTTCGAAGGTGACCTCATAGAACGAAGCACCCTCGACGTCGGCCGTCACGTTGATGCGCCCGTTGTCAGTCGGTGCTGCGGCCGGCTGCTGGAGGGCGACGGCGGGGGCGGCCTTTGAGTGCGGGATCCGGCCGGAGGATTCATAGACGACGGCGGAGAGCGGCGGCACGGTGACCGTCAGCTTGGCGTCCTCCGAGGTCTTGGCTTCGTCGGGCCCTTGCCCGTAAATCCTGGTGTAGCTGCGCTTGGCGATGTAGGTGGGGATCGCGGCTGTCTGTGGCTGGGCGCTGTTGTTCAGGGCCACCACGTATTCGCGCTGGTCCTGGGCGTCCGTGCGGGAGAAGGCGTAGATGCCGGGTCCGTCCGCGGCGTAGCGGTGCTGGTGGGCACCGTTGCGCAGTGCCGGATGGTCCTTGGTGAGGGCAGCCAGCTCCTTGATCTTGGCGTACAGCGGGTGGCCCGGGTTGAAGTTGTCCGTGGCGTGCGTGGCATCGGTGCCCAGCAGGTCATCGTCAAGGTACTCCGGCACCTTGCTGGCGAAGAGGGTCTGGCGGGCATCCTGGTCCCCGCCGGGGCCGGTGAAGCCCTGTTCGTCACCGTAGTAGACCACCGGGTTGCCGCGGGAGAAGTACATCAGCTCGTGGGCCAGTTCGTCGCGGGCCACCTTCTCGGCGTCGCTGGCGGCCGGGTTGTCCTGGCTGATGAAGCTGCCGATGCGGCCCATGTCGTGGTTGCCCAGGAAGGTGGGGAGCTCGTAGACGTTGGAATCGGCGTCGGTGTACCAGTCGTCCCCGGCGAAGAAGTCCTGCAGCGCCGTGGCGTCCTGGCTCTTGGACGCGAAGTTGCGCGCCGCGTCCTGGAAGGGGAAGTCCAGGACTGCCTGCATCTTGTTGCGGGTGGTGAACTGGGAGGTGAAGCTCTTGGAGGTGTCGAAGACTTCGCCGAACATGAAGAACTCGTCCTTGCCGTGCTCCTTGGCGTAACTGAGGACGTTGGGGCCGAATTCCTGCCAGAACTCGTTGTTGACATGCTTCATGGTGTCGATGCGGAAGCCGTCTACGCCGAAGTCGCCGATCCAGGACTGGTAGATGTCCTCCATGCCGTGGACCACTGTGGGGTTCTCGGTGAAGAGGTCGTCAAGGCCGAAGAAGTCCCCGTACATGGAGTCCTCGCCGGTAAAGGTGGTGTCGCCCCGGTTGTGGTAAAGCGTGGGGTCGTTCAACCAGGCGGGCACCTTGAGGTTTTCTTCACCGGGGGCCAGGAGGGGCTTGTAGGGGAAGGAGGTGTTGGCGTCCAGCTGGGGGAAGGTACCGGTGCCGGCGTAATCGCGGTCGTCGAAGGGTTCGCTTGTGGCCGTTTTGTAGGGGACGGCGTCCTTGGAGACGTAGCCCTTGCGGTCGCCTTCCTGGTAGCCGATGACATCGGCCGTGTGGTTGGTGATGATGTCGAAGTACACCTTCATGCCGCGTGCGTGGGCTTCGTCGATGAGGCCCTTGAGTTCGTCATTGGTGCCCAGGTGCGGATCGATCTGGGTGAAGTCGGTGACCCAGTAGCCGTGGTAGCCGGCGGACTTGTCCTCCGGCTGGACCGCCTTGTTCTTGAAGCTGGGGGTCAGCCAGATCGATGTGGTGCCCAGGCCCTGGATGTAGTCGATCTTGTTGCGCAGGCCGGCCAGGTCACCGCCGTTGTAGAAGCCCTTTTTCGTGGGATCGAAGCCCGACACCATGGGGTCCGGGCCCAGGCCGCCCTGGTCGTTGGCCGTGCTGCCGTTGCTGAAGCGGTCCGCCATGACGAAGTAGAAGTTTTCGTCGGTCACGGGCCCGCGGAGCGAATGCAGGGCAGCTGCGGAGCCTTGGTTAGTGTTGCCGGGGCCCTTGGAACCGGGGCCGTTGGGGGCGGCCTGGGCCGGGAGGACTGCCGCGGAGACGGCGACGGCGGCCGCCAGGAGCCCGGCGGCGGACCGGGCAGCAACGCGGTGTTTCCGGGTTGGCCGGGGGTGCGGGGTACCTGCCGGGCCTGCCGGCAGCTGGGCGCGCGGGGGAGCGCCGGGTGGGGTGCGGAATAACAAGGGCGAGACCTTCCTGGGAAGCAGCGCTGCTGTACAGGCTTGCCGTTGACATTGGGGATGCGGCAGGAGGGTTCACAGGTCAGCATGCTGACCTGTGAACCGAGTCACAACTGTAAGCGCTTGCACTGGATTACTCCAGTGTTTGGGGGAGGGCCGTGGGGCGGCCGGCGCCTGCGGTCCAGTCGTGCCAAATGATGGTCCTGTTCCCGTACCTGGGCCCGCCGGTTAGCATGGAATCTCCGGCAGATGCGGACGGAAGGTGGGCGCGGTGACGGAAAAATCCATGCCGGGCGGGCCCTCCCGCCGCCCTTCAAGGGCCTGGGCCTAGGCCGCGTGCCGGTGCCTGCGGGTTCCCCTGGCGGTACCGCTCCGCTGACCCCTGGGCCCGGGGAGGCTGGGAACCAGTTGCCGCTGGGGTTCGGCCGGATCGTCTCCCTGCTGAAGTCTGCAGGCTGTGTCTTTGCCGAAGATGAGGCCACCCTCCTGCTGGCTGCGGACAGCAGCCCCGCGCAACTTTCACTCAACGTCCAGCGCCGGATCGAGGGCGTCCCGCTGGAACACATCCTGGGATGGGCAGAGTTTGCCGGCGGCCGGATTGCGGTTGAACCCGGCGTTTTCGTGCCGCGGCGGCGCACGGAACTTCTGGTCAATCAGGCCCTGGATCTGCTGTCCGGCGGGGTCTTGGAGGTGCCGCCCGACGGAGTGCTGGCGGCACCTCCGGTAGTGGTGGATCTCTGCTGCGGCTCCGGTGCCGTGGGGACGGCCATCCTCCGCCGTGCCCCCTACGTGGAGCTGCACGCGGCGGATATCGAGCCTGCCGCTGTACGGTGCGCCTGGCGGAACCTGGAACCCCTGGGCGGCCATGTTCATTGGGGTGACCTGTTCTCAGCCCTCCCGCCCGCGCTGCTTGGCCGGGTGGCGGTGCTCGCGGTGAACGCTCCGTATGTGCCGACGCAGGCAATTCGCACCATGCCGCCGGAAGCCCGCCTTTATGAACCTGCCGTCTCCCTCGACGGAGGCCCCGACGGCCTGGACTTCCATCGGCGGGTCGCTGCCGGGGGTATTCACTGGCTGGCCCCCCACGGTCACTTGCTGATCGAAACCAGTGACCGGCAGTCGGGCCGCACCTCCGACATCATGGCCGCCGCCGGATTTGCCGTTCGTACGGTGCGGTCAGACGAGGTGGACGGGACCGTGGTCGTTGGACGCCGGCCAGCCATCACCGACATCCAAGGAGCCACGAAAGCGCTCCATGGGAAGCGGCCGAACAGCAATGGACCAGCGCCTTAAACACTGCCGGCCGCCGCGTCCCCCAAGGATCGCGACGGCCGGCAAGGCGATTCAGTTGTAGCACACGGCCGTGTCATCGCCATGTCACATGGCGGACCGCCCGTAATAAGCGGCGCCGAAGCACCAATCAGGACTTCGCGGCGGTCCCGCCGGAGGTACCAAGGTTGGTGGTTTCCGGGTGGGTGCTGTGGGCGGGGATATGGTCCCCGCCCAGGCCGGCTGCCTCGCCGGCCACGGACGTATCGGCGGAAGTTCCGGCAGCAGGCCCTGAGTGCTGGTCGCTGGCCGCTGCGCCGTCACGGTGCATTGCGGAGCCGATGACGGTGCCTGCCCTGCGTGCCGCTTCCCCCAGCTGGTCTGCCACCTCAGGGGCTTTTTCCTTGATGGTCTCCGTCGCCACGGACACTTTGTCCTGGACGGGCTTGCTGTCCCAAATGCCGGCCGCGCGGGCCTTCAGCTTGTCGTACGCTGCGCGGCCTGACCGCGAACCGAGGACGTATCCCACGGCTACGCCGACACCCAAAAGAAGCTTGTTTTTCACGTTGAACTCCTGCTCTGCGAGAAGGTTGTCAGTCCCGGCCGGGCAGCGGGCGCCCGTTACCGGAGAAAACGAAAGCCGGCCCGGGGATGATGTCCCCAGGCCGGCTTCCTGGCTTGCCCGTGCAGTTACCCGCGGGCGCTGCGCTTGGTGACCATGCCGTAGATGGCAAGGACGATCAGCGAGCCGACGATTGCCAGCAGCCACGTCTGGATCGAGAAGAACTCCTGCAGTCCACTGCCGAAGATCATGCCGCCCAGCCAGCCGCCGAGCAGAGCGCCAACGACGCCCAGGATCAGGGTGATGACCCAGCCGCCACCCTGCCTGCCCGGGAGGATCGCCTTAGCGATCGCACCAGCAATAAGTCCGAGAATCAGAAATGCAATAAATCCCATTTGAAGCTCTCTTCCTAAGTAAAGGAGGCCTCCAGTTCCTGGAGGCACTTCATCCTTCTGGCTCAATAGTAATCATGCTTACTATCTTTTTGCCAACCCCACTTTTCGAAAAAGATGCAGTTCAGGCCGGTTTCAGTGACCGGTTTTGTCCGAATCGTTGCCAGCTCCGGGACCCTCGTCAAGGATCGATAATTCCGCTAGATCCTGCGGGTCCAGGGTGAAATTGTAGATGTCCAGGTTCTCTGCCATCCGTTCCGGCGAAGCGGTCTTGGGAATCGTTACCAATCCGTTTTGTATGTGCCACCGCAGGACGAGTTGGCCAGGGGTTTTGCCGTGCTTTTCGGCCAGTTGGGAGAGGATGGGGGCGCCCAGCAGGCCTGCTCCCGAGCCGCCCAGCGGGCTGTAGGACTCCGTGACGATGCCATGGCCGGCATGGAATTCCCGCTCGGCGCTCCGGGTGATGGCAGGGCTGAGCTGGATCTGGTTTACCGCCGGAATTACATCGGTTTCCGCCATGAGCCGTTCCAGGTGAGCCGGCTTGAAGTTGGAGACTCCGATGGAACGGACTTTCCCTTCTGCCTGCAGCCGTTCAAACGTCTGCCAGGTGGAGATGTACTGGTCCCTGCCAGGCAGCGGCCAGTGGATCAGCAACAGGTCCACATATTCCAGGCCCAGCCGCTTCAAGGACCCTTCCAGGCCGGCGACGGCACGGTCGTGGCCCTGGAATTCACCGTCCAGCTTGGTGGTGATGAACAACTCGCTGCGGTCCACGCCGCAGGCCCTGATGCCGTTGCCCACGCCGCGCTCGTTGCCGTACTTCACTGCGGTGTCGATGTGCCGGTACCCGGCTTCCACGGACTGCACGACGGCGGTCGCCGCCTGTTCGTCGTCCAGCGGCCAGGTGCCAAGCCCCAGCTGCGGAATCCTGTTGCCGTCATTGAGTTCGATGAGCGGTGCAAGTGTCATGCCATCAGTCTCTCTCTATCGGCCGCTCCGGCCTTCAGTGCCCTGGATGCGGGAAGGCCCGGAGGATGTTGCCGGCGTTGTAGTCCAGCGATACCCGGGCCGTATTTGATACCGTATCCGGCTTCTTCTGCTGGGCAAGGAAATCCACGAATCGCTGAACCGCCTGGCCGGCCTTGGCTGGGTCGCCGTCCTGCACGGCCTTGGCCGCCTGCCTGATGCTGGCGCTTAGCTGGCTGGCCACCGGACCGGAGACATCCCCCGACTCAACCAGGTCCGCCAGGACGTCCTGCAGTGCCTTGATGCTGCCCGGAAGCCACGCGCCCCGCAGGGGAACGTCGCCGAAGTCCATGTCGGAGGCGAAGTAGAAATCGGTGTAGGCCGGCTGGTTGTAGGCCGTGTTCTGCCGGGCCACCTCGGCCCGGTACTGCGGATCGTGCATCAGGGTGTACAGCTTATGGTTCGTCACATCGGTGCTGAGGTGGATGCGCAGGGCCGAACTGTCTGCAGTCCGCACCACCATCTCCTCCCGCCAGTCGCCCATGATGTCGGCCACCAGGCCGGGAGTGCCCTTGGTGCTGTTATTGGTCCGGGTGCTGTCAGCCGTCAGCAGTCGCCCGCGCTTCCAGTCCTCGATGGTGGGCGTCTGGTCGCCGGAGCCGCTGATGATCTGCGTGGTCATGTCCGCGGCCCACTTGATGCTCATGTTGGTGCCCGGTGCGCTGCTGGAGAGCTTGCGTCCGTCTGCTGCCTGCATGCCGATGGCCCAGTTCTCAATGCCGGGAACGGAGGGGTCCACGTCGCCGATCATGCCGCGTCCCGTGTCCTTTCCGGAGTAGGCGCCGAACAGGACCTCGCCCGTTGCGGCGTCCCGCATGGCGTAGCCGTACGGGGCGTACGCAGCTCCTTCGTGCACGGTGAAAATTTCCTTGCCCGGCCGGTTGGGATCGATGTCGGTCACATGCATGGCATCGCCGTGTCCCAGCCTTGCCTCGTCGCCGGGAGCGGCGCTGCCCGCCGGCAGGGTGTCGAACGACGTGTACAGAACCGAGCCATCGTCGTCGAGCGTGGCCGATCCGTACACGATCTCCTGCCTGCCGTCGCCATCAACGTCGGCGGCGCTCAGGGAGTGGAAGCCCTGGGTGGTGAGCTTGCCGTAGGTGGGATCTGTTCCGTCCCGGCCGTGCGGGGAGTCATTGAAGGGATTGGTCATGGGGGTCCAGCCCGAATCCACGTTCCAGACGGGCGAGAGGTTGGTCCCGTCCCAGGTATAGGTGGCCAGCGTGGTGCGGGTGTAGTACCCGCGGGCGAACACCGCGGCGGGTTTCCTGCCGTCCAGGTAGGCGACGCCGGCGAGGAACCGGTCCACGCGGTTGCCCGGTTCAATCCGGGCCATGGCGTAGTCGCCCCACATCAAGCCGTCGTCGGTTCGACCCGGCTGGTAGGCGACCGTCTTCAGTTCCTTGCCCGTGGCCCCCTCGAAGACGCTCAGGTATTCGGGGCCGGACACGATGAATCCTTCGAACGCGCGGAGGTTGTTCCGGGCGCTGCGGGAGGGGGCGTAGACGTCCATGAAGTAGTCGGTCAGCGCCTCGGCATCAGCCTGGGACAGCGGGTACTTGTACTTCGGTGCGATGCCGAACGCCTCTTCGAGGGTGGCCGGCCAGTTCCCGGCCTTCACCTCCGGGTGCTCCGTCCAGCCCTGGAAGGTCTTCACCATGTGCCGGTAGTAGTCCGCCGCGCTCATCCGGTAGTCGTCGGTATTCGCATAGCCGGCGTTGATGTCGGACTGGAGCATGGTGATGAACGATTCCGCGGCCACGCTGCCGTCCGCGTTGAAACTGGTGCTTTTGGTCCCCGGGGCGGTCTTCATCATCATCTCCGCCCGGCCGTCGCCGTCGAAGTCGTTGACCAGCAGCTGGGTGTAGTGGGCGCCGGAGCGGATGTTGACCCCCAGATCGATGCGGCTGAGGAGGGTGCCGTCGGCCTTGTATGTGTCCACATAGGTGTTGCCCGTGTAGCCCACCTGCGAGACGTCCTTGGAGTTGTTCGGGTCCCATTTGACGATGAACTCGTACTGCCCGTCACCGTCCACGTCGCCCACCGACGTGTCGTTGGCGGAGTAGGTGTAGGCCTGGCCGGCCGGGGTCACGCCGTCGGCCGGCTTCTTCAGCGGGATGTCCTTGAAGTTGCCGCCCCACGGGGTCGCGGCGGCGCTGCGGTCCACTTCGGCACCTCCGACGACGGCCCGCACCACGTACGTCGACGTGGCGGTCCCGGCGGGGTCCTGGTAGTTGGTGCTGTCCGTGACCGTGGCCAGCTTCTGCCCGTCCCGGTACACGGTGAAGTCCGTTCCGGTCAGGCCGGTTGCCGAGGACCCGGTGGCCTCGTTGCCGAGCAGGCGCCAGCTGAGGAAGACGCCTTCGGAAGTCTTCGCGGCCACCAGGCCGCGGTCCAGGTAGTCGAGCTGGATGCCCGGATTCCCGGGTTTGGGTGAAGGCCCGACGGCGGAGGCCGGGGCGGCGAGGCAGCTCAGTGTCAGTGCCAGGCCGGCTGCGCCCACCGACAGCATGCGAAGGGGAAGAGTGCGGGGATTCATCAGTGAATCCTTTCAATTTTGAGACCGGAAAACGCTTCCCCAGCAATCTAGCGGTGGGGGAGGGGGTAGCGGAAGCCTTGTTTTCCTGCCGCAAAAGGACTATTTAGAACGTTGTAGAAGGGTGCGGGGCCTGCCGCAGCCGGCGCAGGCCATGCTGCGGGCCCTGCGCCAGGCCCCGCATCCTGCAGGCTGCGCCTAGCTGGGCTCCTCCGCCAGCTTCCGCTTGAGAATCTTTCCACTGGGTCCCAGGGGGAGTTCGGACAGGATTTTGACCACGCGCGGATACTTGTACGCCGCCAGCTGGGCGCTGGCGAAATCCATCAGCTCGGACTCGGTGACCGACGCCCCTGCGTCCAGGACGATGGCCGCCGCGATCTCCTGGCCGTGGACGTCGTGCGGGATGCCGTAGACGGCTGCGCTGACCACCGCAGGGTGGGTCAGCAGGACTTCCTCCACTTCCCGCGGGTACACGTTGTAGCCGTTGCGGATGATCATGTCCTTCTTGCGGTCCACGATGGTGAGATAGCCGTCGTCGTCCTTGGTGCCAAGGTCCCCGCTGCGAAACCAGCCGTCCACCACGGCCTCCGCGGTGGCTTCGGGCCGGTTGAGGTAGCCCTTCATCAGCAGGTGGCCGCGGATGACCAGCTCTCCGAGTTCCCCGTTGGGCAGCAGTTCGATCCGCTCCGTCACCTCGGGCCGGGCGATTTCAATATCCACGCCCCAGATCGGGACGCCGATGGTGCCTGGCCGGGGCTGCATACCCACGTGGTTGAAGGCCGCCACCGGCGATGTCTCGGTCAGGCCGTAGCCTTCATGGATTTCCACGCCGAAAACGTCGCGGAAACGGTCCATGACGGCCAAGGGAAGCGACGCCCCGCCGGAGATGCCGTACCGCAGTGCGGTGGGCCGGTCCGGCACGGTCTTGGCCGCTTCCAGGAGCGCCACGTACATGGTGGGCACGCCAAGGAAGATGTTCACGTCATGCTCCGCCAGCAGCTTCAAGGCATCCGGGCCGTTGAACCGGGGCATCAGGACAATGGTGGCACCGGCACGCAGCCCCGTGTTGAGCACCACCGTCTGGCCGAAGGTGTGGAACAGCGGAAGCCCCCCGAACAGTGTGTCGCCCGGCCGGAAGTCCATCACGCTGGTCAGCAGGACGGACGTCTGCTCCACCAGGGCAAAGTGGCTCCCCAGCGCGCCCTTCGGTTTGCCCGTGGTGCCCGAGGTGTAGAGGATGGTGGCCGTATCCGAAGGCCGGCACGGTTCGTACGTCCGGATCGGTTCCGCGGCGTCCGCCTCCGCTTCGAGCCGCGGGAACCCGCCGTCGTCGCCGGCCATGACGGTCAGCACATCAACTCCGCTGGCTGAAGCTCCGGCGGCGCCCTCGGCGAGCAGTGGAGCGGCGCACACCAGCAGCCTGGCGCCGCTGTCCTGCAGGACGTACTCGATTTCGCGGGCCTTGAGCAGGGCGTGCACCGGGACCACGATGGCGCCCAGCGACAGGATGGCGTAGTACACGCGGGCGAAGTCCGGGACGTTGGGGATCAGGACGGCGACGGCGTCTCCCGCACCAATGCCTCGGGCCCGCAGCGCCCCGGCGTAGGCGCGGGTTTGGTTCCAAAGGTCGGAGTAGCTGACCCGGTCCCCGCCCACCACCAGGGCGATGCTGTCCGGAGTCCTTTTGGCTGATTCAGCAAGGATCGCTGCCACGGAGATGGTGGCGAAGCCGTCGGCGGTGGAGGTGTTGGTCATGGCCTGCTTCTTTGGTGGGAGGGTTGCGCTGGTGGGTTGGTTACGCGGTGAGGATGAGGGCGTCGCCTTGGCCGCCGCCCCCGCAGAGGGCCACGACGCCGGTGCCGCCGCCGCGGCGTTTCAGCGCCAGCGCCTGGTGCAGCACCAGGCGTGCGCCCGAGGCGCCCACCGGGTGGCCCAGGGCGATGGCGCCACCTTCAGCGTTGACGGTTTCGGTGTCGATGCCCAGATCGTTGGCGGACTGGATGAGGACCGAGGCGAAGGCCTCGTTGATTTCCACCAGGTCCAGGTCCTGCGCGGAAAGCCCCTGGTCCTTAAGCGCGCGCTCAATGGCCCGGGCCGGCTGGGAGTGCAGGGATCCGTCGGGGCCCGCGGTCTGGCCGTGCGCGCCGATCTCGGCGATCCACTCCAGGCCTGCCGCTTCGGCGGCTGCCTTGCTGGCAATGACCAGGGCCGCGGCACCGTCGGAAAGGGGCGATGACGACCCGGCCGTGATGGTGGCGTTCTCTGCCTTGGAGAATGCCGGGCGGAGCTGGGCCAGGGATTCTGCGGTGGTGTCCGGACGGATGCCCTCGTCGTGCTCGATCTTTACGGCGGGTCCCTTGCGCTGCGGGACCTCGATTGGTGCGATCTCCTCCGCCATGGTCCCGGCGGCCCGGGCGGCCTCGGCGCGCTGGTGGGACCGGGCTGCCACAGCGTCCTGCTCCTCGCGCGTGATGCCCCGTTCGGCGTTGCCGGAGTCGGTGGCCTCACCCATGAGCTTCCCGCTTACCGGATCCTGCAGTCCGTCGTGGTTCAGCGAGTCCAGCATGGGGGCATCGCCGATGACGACGCCGGCGCGCAGGCCGGGGACCAGGTGCGGTGCGTTGGTCATTGATTCCTGGCCGGCGGCCACGATGAAGTCGGCTTCGCCGGTGCGGATAATTCGCGCGGCGTCAATCACTGCCGTGAGGCCGGACAGGCAGAGCTTGTTAATGGTGATGGTGGGGACGTCCCAGCCGATTCCGGCGGCCAGGCTTGCCTGGCGTGCGGGACCCTGGCCGGCTCCGGCCTGGATGACCTGGCCGACAATGACGGCGCCGATCTGCTCGGGAGCCACGCCGGTGCGTTCCAGCGCGGCACGGATGGCGTGGGCGCCCAGTTCGCTGGCGGAAAAGGGCGTGAGGCCGCCGCGGAACCTGCCGAACGGGGTGCGGGCGCCGCCCAGGATAACGGGGATGTTGGCGTTCTGGTTCAAGAACGGTCCTTTCAGAGGGGGTGACGGGTGGCGGCGCCGGGCGGCGGGCTCAGGCAAAGGCGGAGGTACCGGTGATGCCGCGGCCGATGATGAGGGCCTGCATGGTTTCGGTGCCTTCGTAGGTGTGGATGGCTTCGATGTCGGCAAGGTGCCTGGCGACACGGTTTTCCAGCAGGATGCCGTTGCCGCCCAGCAGGTCGCGGGCGTTGGACGCGATGCCACGTGCGGTCCGGGTGCAGGTGTACTTCACCAGCGAGGCCTGTTCGGGCGTGAGCATCCCGGCCTCGTCCAGGCGGGTCATCTGCACCACCATCAGCTGCATGGTGGCCAGTTCGCTGAGCATCCGGGCCAGCCGTTCCTGGACGATCTGGGAGGCGGCCAGCGGCCGGCCGAACTGCTTGCGCTGCTTGGCGTACTGGACGGCCGTTTCGTAGCAGGCGGTGGCATGGCCGACGGCGGACCAGGCCACGCCCAGCCGGGTCGCCAGCAGGACCCGGGCCGTGTCCTTGAACGTGCGTGCGCCCGGCAAAACGTTGTCTTCCGGGACGAAGACGTCCTCCAGACGGATATGTGCCTGCCAGATGGCGCGGAGGGCGAGCTTGCCTTCAATCTTCCGGGCGGTGTAGCCGGGGGAGTCCTGCGGGACAAGGTAGCCGTGGACCTGGCCGTCGTCGCCGCGGGCCCAGACAACCGTGACGCCACCCACGGACCCATTGCCGATCCACTTCTTTTCACCGTTAAGCAGGAAGCCGCCGTCCGTGCGGGTTGCTGTGGTTTCCAGGGCTACGGAGTCGGAGCCATGGGTGGGCTCGGTGAGGGCAAACGCGGCGTATTCCGTGCCTTTGGCGATTGTGGGCAGCCAGCGTTCCCGCTGTGCTGCCGAACCACAGTCCGCCACGGAGCGCAGGGCCAGGCCGCCCTGGACGGCGATCATGGTGGCCACGGAACCATCGCCCCGGCTGATCTCCATATTGACCAGCCCGGCGGCCATTTTGCTCATGGGCGCGAAGCCCTCCACGGTGATGCCGTCGCGGAGCAGGTCCAGTTCGCCCAGGCGGCGGAGGAGGTGCAGCGGGTACTCGCCGCGTTCCCAGTAGCCGTCAATGACAGGGAGGACCTCATCCTGGACAAAGGTGCGGGCGCGGTCCCAGTACACACGGTCCTCGTCGCTGACGCCGGCCAGGATCGACGCCGGGTCCGTCCCGAGGGCTTCGGTCAGCAGGTACTCCGGCTCAACGGTTCCGGAGGGGAAGCCTGTAGGGTCTCCGGTGCGGGCGGGCGCGGGACTGGGCGACGTCGTCGTCATGACTATGCATCCTTTGGATCAGCGGCGGCGGGGTGGCCGGGGCCATGTGGCATAAACCACACCGTCCAAGAATGCAGTGAAACCCAGTTCCACGTCAAGAAACTCGGTGCCAGGCGGGTGGGCGTGGCGCGGCGGCCTACGGAAGCGCGTCCCGCACTGCCCGGGCAATGGCGTCCTTGTCAGCGGGGCCGGGAAGGACGGTGACCACGACGGTCGGCGCAGCCGGGGCGGCAGCAGCCCCGGCGGGGGAGCCCAGGAGCGCTGGTCGGAACGTTTCGGCCAGCGACTGGAGTTCCGCGGCGAGGGCGGTGGCCCGGCGCTGATCGGCCGCGGAGGCGTCCCCGGCACCGGGTCCGGACCGCAGCCAGTCCCGCAGGAAGGCGTTGTGCACAGCCACCACGGCAGCCGCGAAAGCGACGGCCTTGTATTCGTGCGGGCCGTTCCGGGGCAGTTCGGCATTCAGGTAGTGCAGGAACGCCCGCTCGTACCGGTGCGAGGTCACCAGCTCCCGGTCCCGGAGCGCCGGGACCGCCTGCAGCAGGCCGTACCGGGCCCGTGAAGTTTCCGGGCTCCGCAGGTGGTGGTCGAAGACCAGGAGCGCCGCATCCGCCACGGCGGCCGGCGGCTCAAGCCTGGATGCGGCGAGCCGTTCGTTGACCTGGCGCAGGATCCGCTCGTGGTCGGCAAAGACGACGTCCTCCTTGGAACCGAACCTGCGGAAGAACGTGCTGCGGCTCATGCCCGAAGCTTCTGCGAGTTCCTCTACGGATGTTGCGTCGAAACCCTGCTCCGCCAGGAGCCTGATGGCAGCCGCCACCGGCACGTCGGCAGGATGGCCGTCGGCGGGACGGCTGGGAAGGGGCGAAGTCATGCGCCGAAATGTAGCACAGCAACTCCCGGTGCCTTCTTGTCGCGGCGGGGCGGCAGGAAGGCGCCGGGAGTGTCATTCGGCCCGGTTCAGGCCCCCTGCCGTGCCCAGCCGGTGAGCTTGTCGGAAAGCTGCATGTAGGACTCGTTGACCTGCTGCAGTTCCGGGTGGCTGTCGTACCACTCCACGATCTCCCTGGCACCGTCCGCGAACGGGATGGTGGCCGTGTAGTCCGGGATCAGGGACTTGATCTTGGTGTTGTCGAAGACCACGGAGTGGGACCGGTCGCCCAGGAGGTTGGAACCCAGCTCGGGGTCATGCGCGGCGATGGTTTCCGACGCCACATGCACCAGTTGGGGCTCCTTGACGCCTGCAGCCCGGGCGAAGAGCCGGTAGATCTGGTTCCAGGGCAGGTACTCGTCAGAGGTGATGGTGTAGCTCTCGCCGATTGCCTGCGGCCTGCCGAGCAACCCCACGAACGCCTTCGCGAAGTCCTTGCTGTGCGTCAGCGTCCACAGGGAGGTACCGTCGCCGTGCACCATGACCGGCAGCCCGCTGCGCATGCGGTGGATGTCTGTCCAGGCGCCCACCATGGCGATCTTGGTGCGGTCGTAGGTGTGCGAGGGGCGGATCACCGTCAGCGGGAAGTCGTCCTCCCGATAGGCCCGGAAGAGCAGTTCCTCGCAGGCGATCTTGTCCCGGGAGTACTGCCAGAACGGATTCTTCAACGGCGTGGACTCACGGATGGGCAGCCTGGTGGGCGGCTTCTGGTAGGCGGAGGCAGAGCTGATGAAGACGAACTGCCCGGTCCGCTCCCGGAACAACTCCATGCTGGCTTGCGCCTGGTCCGGCGTGTAGGAGATGAAGTCCGCGACGGCGTCGAACTCTCTCCCGCCCAGAACCTCCCGGACGGAGGCCGCGTCACGGATATCCGCGTGCAGCACTTCCGTTCCCTCCGGGATGGGCCTGCCTGACTGGCCCCGGTTCAGGATGGTCAGGCGGTGGCCCAGCGCGGCGGCGCGTTCCGCCGCCGCCGCGCTGATGACCCCGGTGCCGCCAATGAAAAGGATGCTCCGGGGTGCCACCGTGTCCGCCGGGATGGTGACTACCACGCGTAGTCTTCCGGTGCCGTGCGGTGTCCCGGGAAGATATCGTCCAGCCGCTTGAGCGCGTCGGCGTCGAGGGTGACGTCCAGGGCGCGGATGGCAGCGTCCAGTTGGTCCTGGGTCCTGGGTCCCACGATCGGGGCCGTCACGGCCGGCTGGTGAAGGAGCCAGGCCAGGGCGACGTCGCCGGGTTCGTGGCCCAGTTCGTCCGCGAAGTCCTCGTACTGGCGGATCTGCTCGTGGTGCTTCTGCAGCGTCTCCGCTGCCCGGCCCTCCATGCGGCGGACTCCCTGGCGTTCCTTCTTCAGCACGCCTCCCAGCAGGCCGCCCTGCAACGGAGACCAGGGAATGAGGCCCAGGCCGTACTGCTGCGCGGCTGGAATGACTTCCAGTTCCACCTGCCGCATGAACAGGTTGTAGATGGACTGTTCGCTGACCAGGCCGGTGTAGTTCCTGCGGTGGGCGGCTTCCTGGGCCTGGGCGATGTGCCAGCCGGCAAAGTTGCTGCTGCCCGAATACAGGATCTTTCCCTGCTGCACGGCTACGTCGATGGCCTGCCAGATCTCGTCCCACGGGGTGTCGCGGTCGATGTGGTGAAACTGGTACACATCGATGTAATCCGTCTGCAGGCGCTTGAGGCTGGCATCGAGTGCGCGGCGGATATTCAGTGCCGAGAGCTTGGACTCATTGGGCCGGTCCGTCATGGTGCCGTAAAGCTTGGTGGCCAGGACGGTGTGCTCCCGGCGCTCGCCGCCCTTGGCAAACCATCGCCCGATGATTTCCTCGGTCCAGCCGCGGTGCTCGGCCCCGCCGTACACGTTGGCGGTGTCAAAGAAATTGATGCCGGCTTCGTGGGCGGAGTCCATGATGCTGTGGGCGTCCGCCTCCTCCGTCTGCGGCCCGAAGTTCATTGTGCCCAGGCAAAGGCGGGAGACTTTCAGGCCGGAGCGGCCCAGATGTGTGTACTGCATGGAAATTCCTTTCAGTGGCAAATCGCTGCGGCCCTTGGCGGGCGGGTGCGCTGGAACCTACATCTGGGTGAAGGATGCGACGGCGGGATCGGAGCCGATGCGCGCCCCGGACTCCAGTGCGGTGATGGCGGACAGTTCGTCGTCGGACAGCGTCAGCGAGGACGCCGCGAAGTTCTCCCTGATCCGGCCGGGGTTCGCGGACTTCGGGATGACGATGTTTCCGTTCGCGAGGTGCCAGGCGAGCACCACCTGTGCGGTGGTGGCGCCGTGCGAGTCGGCGATGGACGTGACGGCGTTCCCATTGAGGTCCCCGCCCTGTCCGAGCGGGCTGTAGGCCTCCACCGCGATGCCGTGCCGGCGGCACTTGGCGGCAAGATCTGCCTGCTGGTAGCTGGGATGAAGCTCGATCTGGTTGACGGCCGGCACCGTTTCCGCGGATTCCAGCAGGGTGTCAAGGTGGTCGGAGAGGAAGTTGGAAACACCGATGGCGCGGATTTCCTTGTTCTCGTACAACCGCTCCATTTCCTTCCACGCCTGGACGAAAAGTCCCTGCGACGGGACCGGCCAGTGGATGAGGTAAAGGTCAATAAAGTCCAGGCCCAGCGCCTTGCGGCTGTTCTGGAACGCTTCCTGTGCCCGCCCCTGCTCTCCGTTGCGGAGCTTGGTTGTCACGAAGATTTCCCCGCGGGGGATCCCGGTGGCCGCCAGTGCGGCACCTACTCCTGCTTCATTGCGGTACGCGGCAGCGGTGTCGATGTGCCGGTATCCGGCTTCGAGGGCGTCCTCCACGGTCCGCTGCGTGTCCTCCGGCGGGACTTGGAAAACGCCGAAGCCAAGCTGCGGAATGGTGACGCCGTTGTTGAGTGTCAGCTCTGACATGGGTGTGCTCCTTGAACGTATGGTGCTGGGCAGTGATGCCGGCTGCTCGACAAGAGGAACGAGGGTGAGAAATCGGTTTCCACCGGCTCACTCCTGAGCCTATGCACTTTCGGCAGGCAAGTCAGCAGCCAAAGCTGATCCTGCTTTTCCTAGGACTGCCAGTCCTACCTTCGTTGTAGAGCGGGACGCCTGGCGCGGGCACAATGGTCTGCATGGGTCAAAGCGCCGAGTTCGGAAAATTCCTCAAAGCCATGCGTTCCCGGTTAAGTCCGGAAGTCGCCGGGGCGGGTCCCAGCACCGGCGCCCGCCGGGTTCCGGGCCTGCGGCGGGAGGAAGTGGCGCGGTTGGCCGGGGTCAGTACCGATTACTACGTGCGGCTGGAGCAGGGCCGCAACATCCATCCGTCACGTACGGTCCTGGACGCCGTGGCCAGGGCCCTTCGGCTGGACAGCAGCGAGCACGCGCACATGTTGGACCTGCTTGAGAACTGTGCGGGGGCGCCCCGTGAGCCAGGTGCCAACGCTGCCCAGGGTGTACGGCCGGCGCTGCGTCAGCTCCTGGAAGCCGTGGGCGAGGTGCCCGCCCTGGTGCTGGGGCGGCGCAACGACGTGCTTGCCGGAAACAGAATGGCCTTCCTGCTGTTCGCCGATTTCCCTGCGCTCCCGCCGGCCGAGCGGAACCTGACCCGCTGGACCATCCTCGACCCCGCCGCGCGGGAACTGTTCCGGGACTGGAAGACTGTGGCGGCGGAAGCGGCCGGCTCGCTCCGCCTGGATGTGGGGCGGCATCCCAATGATCCCCAAGCGAGCCACCTGGTGGGCGAACTGGCGGTCCATAGTGAACACTTCCGCCAGTGGTGGGCGGGGCACCGGGTTGCCACCCGGGCCGCCGGCACGGTCCGGCTGCACCATCCCTCGGTGGGGGACCTGGAACTGAACTTTGAAAACCTGGTCCTTCCAGAGGACCCCGACCAGACACTCCGGGTGTATTCGGCCCGGCCGGGATCGCCGTCGTCGGACGCGCTGGCGCTCCTGGGCAGTCTCGGGGCGGTGCGGGATCCCGGCGCGGTGCAGGATCCCGGCGGGGAGCGGAATTCCGCCGCCGCCGTTGCCGAGGGCGGGGACGCGGGCTGAGCAGTCCGCGCGGCCAATCTGCTGTACATTCGTCCAGCAGATTGTGGTGATTCTGGCCAGCCGTCCATTGGTGGCGGCTGTGGCGTTTCCTAGGCTGGGAGTACCAGTTCCCCTGCCCACTCCGCAACACCCCAGGATGGTCTCAACGATGAAACGCATCGCCCTGCTGAAGGAGCGCCAGGCGTCTGCCGGCTCTCCCGCCACCGCCACCGGCTCACACTGCCCGGCCTCAGGCCTGTGGAGCCCGGACCTCGACCCCCATACAGTCCTGTCCTTCTTTGAAGGCCATGTGTTCCCGGCATTCGATGGCGTTCCCACCGTCTGGCGGCGCCGCAGCCCGGGCACTGCCAACTGACTCCTGGCTTAATGCCGGCTGGCCCGCGGCCGGCACCGCGGGTGCGGTGCCGGCCGCGGGCCAGGCGCGTTTAAGGTCAGTGTTCTTCCAGGCGGAAACCAATCTTGATGGTGACCTGCCAGTCCGCGATTTTCCCGTCCTCCAGGTGTCCGCGGACCTCCTTGACTTCGAACCAGTCGAGGTTCCGTACGGTCTTGGCTGCCTGGGCAATCCCGTTGCGGACGGCGTCGTCCACACCCTGGGTGGAGGTGCCGACAATTTCAGAAATGCTGTACGTATGGTTGGACAACTTCGCTCCTCGTGATCGTCGATGCTCCCGGTTGCGGGCCGTTCCTGAAGCCTAGTGGGACGGCGGGAGCGTTGAACAGGGCCCCGCGGCTTTCGGGAGTTGTGTGCCGGGGAGCTACTTGGCGTCCAGGACCAGCTGCTTCAGGTCATCGAGCGTCTGCTGCATGTGCGCGTCCATGGCTTCCCGGGACCGGGTGGCATCACGGGATTCCAGGGCCTCGGCGATCTTCTGGTGATGGCCGATCGCGTGTTCCTGGATCGCGGGGACGGCTGACGTTTCGGTCCTGCGCTTTTCCAGGACCCGGTGCAGCGGTTCAAACAGGACCGACACGAAGACATTTCCCGAGGCGTGCAGGATGACGTCATGGAAGGCGAGGTCCGCTTCCACGAACGCGGCAACGTCGTTGATGCTGTGGGCGGCCTTCATTGCGGAAATGTAGTTGAAGAGGGCCGTGATGTCCTCTTCAACGATCCGTCCAGCGGCCAGTTCGCAGGCTCCTGTTTCCAGCATCCTGCGCAACTCGATGAGCTGGATGGAGGCGTCGGCGTCGTTCTTGCCCTCGGACGCGAAGCGGAGCACGGCTTCCAGCGACGCCCAGCGGCTTAGGGGGTTGACGAAGGTTCCCCGGCCGCGCTCCACGCTGAGGATGCGCTGGGCCTGCAGCGTCTTCATGGCCTCGCGCACCGTCATGCGGCTGACCTCGTGGCGGGCGCTCAGTTCATGCTCGCCGGGAACGGTGGAGCCGGGCGGAAACTCACCTTCGATGATGCGGTCCAGCAGCTCGTCGGCCACCACGCCCACCAGTGACTTCCTTGCCATGTTGCCCCCGATCACTCTTTCCGGCCGACGCCTGGCGGATATGTCAGACAAGTGTACTTGCGCGTCCGTATGCCGTGTGCCACACTAATTTTCAAATGCAAGATGTCAGACATCTTACAGTTACCTTTACATCAGGATCCGCCAGCCCGGATCGCTACACAATGGAGTGCACTGTGACGCTTGAAGCAGACGTTCTGGCCGCCTACCCGGCAGACCTCGAGATTCCGGCCAGCGTGGTTGCCCGCTCGCTGGCAGCTTCCAACGCGGCCGTTCCCCGCGTCCTGGTAGTGCTCGACGACGACCCCACCGGCACGCAGTCTGTGGCGGACCTGCCCGTGCTCACCCGCTGGGAAGTGGAAGATTTCACCTGGGCCTTCAGCCAGGGCAAGCCCGCCGTGTACGTCCTGACCAACACCCGCAGCCTTGACCCCGCCGAGGCGGCAGCCCGCAACGAGGAAGTGGTCCGCAACGCACTGGCGGCGGCAGGATCTGCGGATTCCGCTGGTTCCGGCCTTCGGCTCGGCTTCGTCAGCCGGAGCGACTCCACCCTCCGCGGCCACTTCCCCCTGGAACCGGACGTCATCGCCGCCACGGTGAAGGAAGCCAGCGGCGAGAAGACCGACGGCGTTGTCCTGGTGCCCGCGTTCCCGGACGCCGGCCGGCTCACGATCGGCGGTGTCCACTACATGCGCGGGGCTGAAGGCACCCTGGTCCCCGTGTCCGATACCGAGTTCGCCAAGGATGCTTCCTTCGGCTTCAGCACATCCGTCATGGCCGACTACATCGCAGAGAAGTCGCACGGCAGGTACCCGGCCGATTCCGTGATCGTCCTGGACCTGGACATCATCCGTGCCGGGTCCGCCGCCCAGGATCCAGCCATCTCCGCCAAAGCGATCGCGGACGCCATTGAACCGGCCACCGATTCCACCCCGATCGTGGCGGACATCGTCACCGAAAACGACTTCTGCGCCCTGGCCCTGGGACTTGAGGAAGCCGAGCGCCGCGGCAAAAAGCTCCTGTACCGCGTGGGCCCGCCGTTCGTCCGCGGCCGCATCGGCCAGGAAATCCGCACCGCGCTGACCTCCGAAGAGGCCTACGAAGGCAACACGCCGTCGGAAGCTGGGGGCCTGATCGTGGTGGGCTCGCACGTCGGCGTCACCACGCGCCAGCTCAACGTCCTCACCGCGGAGCACAGCTCCGCGCGCATTATCGAGATCGACGTCGAGAAGTTCCTCGGCGACGAGAATGAGGCCAAGGCGCACCTGGACCAGACAGTTGCCGCCGTCGTCGAGGCCCTGCACGCCGGCGACGTCATCGTCCACACCAGCCGCCTCCTCATCAAGACCGACGACCCCGCCGAAAGCCTCCGGATTGCCCGGACCGTTTCCGCCGCCGTCGTCGCTGTGGTCAACCGGACCCTGAAGACCTTCCCGCCCCGGTTCGTCATCGCCAAGGGCGGCATCACCTCCTCGGATGTGGCAGCCCACGGCCTGGAAATCCGCCACGCCATTGTCCGCGGCCCCATGCTCCCGGGCATCGTTTCGCTCTGGGAACCGGTGGACGGTCCCGCCAAGGGCATCCCGTACATCGTCTTCGCCGGCAACGTGGGCGACGACGACTCCCTGGCCCAGGTCACCCGCAAGCTCAGCACCACTTTCTAAGCCCCACCGGCTCCCAACCCTCGCAAGCTCGGGCCGGGGCCCTCGCCGGCGTGGGCCCACCCACCGGCTCCCCACAACACCCCAAACATTCAACGGAGAAACACCATGACCAGCAACTACACCGTCACCGTCCTGGGCCTGGGTGCCATGGGACTGCCCATGGCCACCCGCCTGGCCTCGCAGCTGACCGTGCACGGCTTCGACATCGCCGAGCCCCGCCTGGAGCTCGCCCGGGACGCCGGCATTGCCACCTTCGGCACCGCCCGTGAAGCCGCCAAGGGTGCCGACGCGGTGCTCCTGGCCGTCCGCAACGGCGAACAGCTCAATGACGTACTCTTCGGCGAGAACGGCGTGGCCTCCGTCCTGGAGCCCGGCGCCGTCGTCATCCTCGGCAGCACCGTGGGCACCGATGCCATCCCCGCCACGGTGGCCAAGCTGGCCGAATACGGCGTGGACCTTGTGGACGCCCCCCTCTCCGGCGGCCCCAAGCGCGCCGGCGAAGGCGACCTCCTGATCGTCGTCGGCGCATCCCCCGAAGCCCGTGAAAAGGCGGCTCCCGCCCTGGACCTGCTCGCCTCCACCCTCACCGTGGTGGGCGACAATCCCGGCGACGGCCAGGCCCTGAAGACCGTCAACCAGCTCCTTTGCGGTGTCCACATTGCCGCCGCCGCCGAGGCCCTGGCCCTGGCCGACGCCCTTGGCCTGGACCAGGCCAAGACCCTTGCCGCCCTCGAGGCAGGCGCGGCAGGTTCCTTCATGCTTTCCAACCGTGGGCCCCGCATCCTGGAGGCCTACAACGAGGAAGGCGCCGAGGTCCTCTCCCGCCTGGACATCTTCGTCAAGGACATGGGCATCGTGGGCAAGGCCACCCGCGCCGCCGGCTTGGCCGCCCCCGTTGCCGCCGCCGCCGAGCAGCTCTACCTCCTGGGCCAGGCCCAGGGCCTCGCCGCCGCTGATGACTCCGCCGTCATCAAGGTGGTCGCGCCCGCCAAGCGCACCAAATAGGCGTCTTCCCCCACAAACGGTACGACGACGGCGGTCCCCCCTCCGCCGTCGTCGTACCTCCCCGTGTTGCCGGCCCAGTCCCGCAACGCCCCTCCCCACCCATTCCCTGATGCCGTCCTGCCCCGGGACCGGCACGTCAAAGGAGACACCCCGTGAACCATCTGATGAGTCCGCTGATCCAGCGGGCCGCCGACGCCCCGGCCATCAAGCCCGCCGTGGAGCTGGGCACCCCGCTGCTGCTCACCATCGCGGCGGTGGGCATCGCCATCCTGCTGGTGATGATCATCCGCTTCAAGATCCAGGCCTTCGTAGCCCTGCTGACCGTCAGCATCCTGGTGGCCGTGGCGGCAACCATCCCGCTGCAGGACATCTTCACCGTGGTATCCGGCGGCGTGGGCAGCACCATGGGCAAGGTTGCCATCCTGATCGCGCTCGGCGCCGTGCTGGGCCGCATGATCGAGGTATCGGGCGGCGTCCAGTCCCTCGCGGACCACTTCACCCGCAAACTCGGAGCCCGCCGCGTGGCCGTGGCGCTGACCGCCGTCGGCTTCCTGGTGGCCATTCCCGTCTTCTTCGAAGTGGGCATCATCGTCCTGGTGCCCATCGTCTACGCCTTCGCCAAGATCGCCAAGGTCCACCCGGTCAAGTTCGGCCTCCCCATGGCCGGCATCATGCTGGCCATCCACGTGGCAGTGCCCCCGCACCCGGGAATCGTTGCCGGCGCCGGCGTGCTGGGCGCGGACATCGGACTGATCGCCCTGATCTCGCTGTTGATCTGCATCCCGCTGGGCTTCCTGTCCTACTGGGTGGCCTCCATCATGAACCGCAAGGACTACGAGCTGCTGCCTGCAGTCAAGACCCAGGTGGAAGAGTTCGGCTCCGACTCCCTGGTCAAGGTTGGCCACGACGGCCCCGGTGCCGCAGCCATCGCTCCGCCCCGGCCGGGCCTGATCATCTTCCTCATCGCAGCCCCCATCGTGCAGATCCTGCTCGGCACCGTGGGCACGCTCATGATCCCCAAGTCCGATCCGCTGTACGGCCTCGCCGCCTTCATCGGCAACCCCTTCCTGGCCTTGCTGGTGGCCGTGGCGCTCTCCTTCTTCCTGCTGGCGGTCCGCCGCGGCTGGTCCTTCAAGGAAACCGGCGAAATCTTCGAAGGCGCCCTGCCTCCCATCGCCTCCATCCTGATGGTGGTGGCCGCCGGCGGCGTATTCGGCAACGTGCTGCAGGTTTCCGGCATCGGCTCCGCGCTGTCCAAAACCTTGGACACCCTCGGCGTGCCGCTGCTCCTCCTCGGCTTCATCATTTCGCTGGCCCTGCGCGCCGCACAGGGTTCGGCCACCGTGGCCATCGTGACCACCACCGGCCTGCTGTCCGCAGCAGTCAGCGGCGGCGGTTACAGCCCCGCACAGATCGCCGTGATCGTCATCGCCATCGGCTTCGGCGCCCTGGGCCTGTCCCACGTGACGGATGCCGGCTTCTGGGTGGTGGTGCGGTACTACGGCCTCACCGTCTCCGACGGCCTGAAAACCTGGACCGTCCTGACCACCATCCTGGGCGTGGCCGGTTTCCTCCTGACCTTTGTCGCCTGGATCCTGGTGGGAGGCCTGGGAGCCTGATGAAAACCCGTCTGGACCACCTGGTCACTTCCGCCCTGCAGCATGGTTCCGCCGTTCCGGCCTTCACCTGCTACGACTTCACCACCGCGCTGGCCGTGGTGGGCGCCGCCGAGGAATCCGGCAGGGGCGTGATCCTGCTGGTGGCACCGAAAACCGCCGCCACCGCGAACGGCCTCCGGCTGATCTCGGCGCTGCGCGGCCTGGCCGACGCCGCTGCCGTGCCGGTCGCGGTGCAGCTTGACCACGCGTCAAACCTCAGTGTCATGGCCGACGCCGTCAGGGCGGGGGCGGATTCCGTCCTCGCCGACGGTTCGTCCCTGCCCTACGAGGACAACATTGCGCTGGTCCAGGCTGCGCGTGCCATGCTGGGCTCCGACGTGGTGCTTGAAGCCGAACTCGGCGGCCTGGCAGGCGACGAGGACCGTGCGTTCTCCGCCGACCAGCCGGCCGGCCAGTCCGGCGGAGACGCTGCAGGCCTGACGGACTCTGCGCAGGTGGAGGACTTCGTGTCCCGGACCGGCGCCGAACTGCTGGCCGTGGCGGTGGGCAACGTCCACGGCAAGTACAAGGGCGAGCCACGGCTGCGCTGGGACGTGCTACAGGACATCGCCGCCCGGATCCACATTCCGCTGGTGCTGCACGGCGCCTCCGGCATCCCCGCGGAGGAACTGGTCAAGGCCGCGGCCATGAACGTAGGCAAGGTCAACTTCAACACCGAACTGCGGACCGGCGTCCTAGCCACCCTCCAGGACCAGCTTCCCGCGCACCGTGCCGACGGGGAGAACCTGCAGGGCCTGCTTGCGCTCTGGAACACGTCGGCGAAGGGCTTCGCGGCCACCACGCTGGCCACGCTGGCGCGGTAACCTTCCACGAACGGGAGGCCAGGATCAAGCAGCCGGTCCTGGCCTCCTCCCTTTCCTTCGCCCGCCTGCCCGCGGGATGAAGATCCAACGGGAGGCTAGGATCAAGCAATGATCCTGGTCTCCCTTCTTTTTGCCTTCCTTGCCGGAGCGCTGCACGTCTTCATTTTCACCATGGAGTCCTTCACCTGGACCAGGCCCGCCACCTGGAAGCGGTTCGGGATTGCCTCCCAAGCGGACGCCGAGACCACCAGGTCCCTGGCCTACAACCAGGGCTTCTACAACCTGTTCCTGGCCATCGGTGCATTTATTGGCGTGGGGCTCGTGGCTCTTGGCGGTGCGGGAACCGTACAGAACGTGGCAGGCTGGACCCTCATCTTCAGCTGCTGCGGTTCCATGCTGCTGGCCGCCGCCGTCCTGGCCTTGACCGGGCGGAAGTACCTCCGCGCAGCGGCCACCCAGGGCACCACGCCGCTGCTCGCCGTCGTATTCGGGCTCCTCGCAGTCCTGCAGTAGCGGCAGAAGGGGCGGAAGTCCTTAAACCCCCGCAGGCAACAAGGCAGAATGGAGCCGTGGGCAGCGTCGAGCCGTTGTAGGTCCCATGCGCAGCACCGTGGGGCGGGGGACAGGAACCGGGGCGGACACGGCGGACCGTGATCCGGCCATCGACCTTGTGCGTTTCATCTGCCTGGCGCTGGTGGTGGTGGGGCATTCCATGATGGTCAGTCCGGTCCTGCACGTGGACGGAACGGTCACCACCGAGAACACCCTGGCCCAGCAGGACTGGTTCGAGCCCATTATCTGGATCTTCATGGTCATGCCCCTGTTCTTTGTCACGGGCGGCATCACCGGACTTCAGTCCTGGCGGCGGCTTGAGGCCGACGGAGGCACCGCGGCCCAGTTCATCCGGGCCAGGCTCCTGCGCCTCCTCCGCCCCGCCACCCCTTTGCTCGCAACGATGGTGGCAGGGTTGTCCGTCGCGGCTGTCCTGGGGGTGGACCCCCAGGTGGTCCAGCTCATGGCCGCGGGGGCGGCCATGCCCCTCTGGTTCCTGGCCGCCTACCTCGCGGCTCAGCTGAACATCCCGGTCCTGGCAGCGCTCCATACCCGGGCTCCGTGGCTGTCCCTGTGCCTGCTGGCAGGGCTGGTGGTTGCCGTGGACTGCCTCCGGGGAGTTCTGCCGGATCTCGCCAACGCCAACCTGGTATTTGTGTGGTGCACGGTCCAGCAATTGGGTTTCCTGGCCGCCGACGGCTACTTTTCCCGCCTTTCCCGTTCCGGGCTGGTGGGCCTCGCCGTGGCTGCCCACCTGCTGCTGGGCATCGTGACCGGGCTGGGGCTGTACCGCGGAAACATGCTGGTGAACCTCAACCCGCCCAACCTCACCCTGGTGGTCCTGGCCGTGGCACAACTGGCCACTATGGACCTGGCTCGTCCTGTGCTGGAACCACTGGCTGGGATTCGCTGGATCAGCCTGCTGCTGGCCCTGGCCGGCAGCAGGTCATTGACCGTCTACCTGTGGCACCTGCCGCTGCTGGTGGGCATGTCCGGGCTGCTGCTCCTGGCCCCGGTTCCCACGCCCGCTTCCGGCAGCGCCGAATGGTGGTGGTCCAGGCCCCTTGTGGTGATGGCGCTGGTGGTGCTGCTCCTGCCGGTGGCTGCGGCCTTTGGCCACCTGGAGGAACGGACGAAGGCGAACCCCGCCGTACACTTTCGGCCCACCAGGGCGGTCGCCGCCGTCGTGGTGGTCCTGATCCCCGTGGCGGATGCCGCACTCAGCGGACTGTCACTGGCGCTGCTGGCGGCCGGGACTGCCTGCTTTTCGGTGGCGATCGCTTTGCTGGACGGATTCCCGGTGCATCGCCGGGACCGACGCCGGGGGCGCCATGGCCGAAGGACCATTGCCACCGGACTGAAGTAGTGCCAGTGTCGAACCATGACCGAGAACACCACGTCCGCCGAGGACGAGTTCACCGCAAATGTTTCGCTGCGTCGCAATGACGAACAGCACCGGTACGAACTATTGGTGGACGGCAGGCTGGCTGTCCAGTCCTTCTTCCGCGACCTTCCCGGACACATCGATTTCACCCATACGGAGACCGGCCGGGATTTTGAAGGGCAGGGCCTGGGAAAGGTCCTGGCGCACTTTGCCCTGGATGATGTGGTGGCTACGGGCAAACGGATCATCCCGCATTGCCCGTTCATTGCGGGCTACCTGCGCAAGCATGACGGTTACGGGCAGTTCGTCGACTGGCCGGAAGGATGATCCCGGGCCGGCAGCGTCAGCGCCGGTGGTGGGTTAGCTGGCCAGGGCCTGGTCGGTGACCGACAGGGCGGTGCCTGGATCGTCGATGGTGAAGCCGCAGGCGCAGCGGTAGGTGACGATGCTCTTCGGGACGGATCCAGCGCGCAGCGACACCACGGTGTTCCCGTCGACGTAAACAGGCTGCCGTACCGGAAGCTCGTCGTGATCAACCGGCTGCATGGGCGTACGGCAGTGCATGCGCGAATCCAGGGTCATCAGCAACCCTGCGTCAACGGCTACGGTGCCGGACAGGGGCTGCCCAGCTGCCTCGGTGCGCTCCCCAAACGCCGTCAGCTGGTGGTCAATTGCGGTGGTCATTATGTTCGTCCTTGGGCTTCTTCACGGAGCCGCCGGCGTCGGCAGCCCCGCCGCGAACTGCTTGCGGAGTTTCATCTATCCCCACAAGCAAAGCATGCTTATTATTTGATGCACAAGTTGCGGGTGGGACGTTGTTGCCCAGCCGCGCCGCCGCTGCCAGTGCCAGCCCGCAAAATACTCCCGCTGGCTAGGCTTGCAGCATGACGTCAACCAGCACCCGCACCACAGCTCTCGTTACCGGCGCCAGCGCCGGCCTGGGCCACGAATTCGCAAAGCAACTCGCCGCCCAGGGGTACGACCTGGTGCTGGTGGCCCGCAATGCCTTCCGGCTTGAGGCGACGGCAGAGGAATTCCGGCGCCGCTATGGCATCTCGGCTGAGGTGCTTCCCGCTGACCTGACGCAGGACGGCGACGTCGCCGCCGTCGTCGAACGCCTTGCGGACACCAAGCGGCCGGTGGGCATCCTGGTGAACAACGCCGGAATTGGGCTGCTGCACAACTTCGAGGACAATCACGCCGCGGAGGAGGTACGCCACCTGAAGCTGCACGCGGAAACGTCCATGGTGCTCACCCACGCCGCCCTCAAGGGAATGCTGGAACGCGGCGAAGGCAGGATCATCAATGTGGCCAGCGTGGCCGCGTTCCTGCCCCGCGGCACCTATTCCGCGGCGAAGGCATGGCTGGTCAGCTTCAGCCGGTGGGCCAACCTGGCGTACCGGAAGCGTGGCATCAAGGTCACGGCCGTGTGCCCCGGCTTCACCCACACGGAGTTCCATGACCGGATGGGAATGGATAAGTCGGTGGCTCCGTCCTGGACATGGCTGCGCGCCGAACGAGTGGTCAGTGAAGGACTGGCGGACAACGCGCGTGGCAGGGCGGTGTCCGTCCCCTCCAAGCGCTACAAGGTGGTTGCAGCCGTGGCCAAGGTGGCTCCGGCGCGGCTCATGGCCGGACCGGCGCGGAAGCCGAAGTAGGCCGGAGTGCCTGGCGGGAGGGCCGGTCAGGGCGCCCCGCGCCGCGCGCCCGGCCTGCGGACGGCCACCACCACCAGGATCCCCAGCGCCGCGCCCACCAGCGTCTCCACGGCCCGCTCAAGAATCAGGACCCGCGGTTCGGACGGGGCGGCCAGCTGGGTTATCAGCAGGATGACCGGGGTGAACCACACCATGGCCAGGCCGTAGTGCCGGGTCATGAAAAGTTCGGTGGCGAACTGGAAGACGATGACCAGCAGGGCCAGCACCATGGCCCGCTGAGCCGGCTCCTGCAGCGCCGGGTAGAACGCCGCCAGGGTCCAGGGCCCCGGCAGGAGGACGACGGCGGTGACCGCCAGTCCCCATAGCGTCCCCACGATGCGGTGGACACCCCGCCGGACGCTGCTGGGCAGGTCTGCGCCGGCCAGGGGGACAGCCGCGGCAGCCATGGCCCAGTGGGGATGGCCGCTGCCGCTGAGAACCCCTACGGCGCCGGCGGCACCCACGGCCAGCACGTAGCGGGCGGCGTGGACCGTCAGTTCCCGCCGGCCTGCCGCCGAGCGGGCCGGGACGTTCCTGGTGGCGCCCGGCTCCCAGGACCTCCGGCGCATCCAGCCGCTGAAGCCCACCAGGATGGAGAACACAGAGGACCCCACTGCTATGAGCATGGCTGCATACCAGGGGACTGCGGTGGGAACGGAGGCACACGCGCCAAGGGCGAGGATGCCGAAGAACGGCCCATTGGGTTTCAGCCGCACCCTGTCCGAATACACCGACCCGACGCCGGCGAGCGTAGCTTCCACGGCCACCAGCCACCAGGAGTGGATGTGGTTGATGGACAGCGTTACTCCCACGGCCACGCCGGAAAGCAGTACCAAGGCACCCTGGCCTTGGTGGCGAAGCCGCAGTTGGTGCGGCTCCAGGCGGCCATACATCCCGGTGAGTGCGCCGAATACGGCGTAGATGATCAGGTCAGTGTGGCCCGCGGCCAGCAGGAGCAGCGAAGGGGCGGCCACGCTAAGGGCAACGCGGAGCGCCGCGAGGTGGTCTCCGCTGGCGGGTTCCAGCCGGTGGAGGGCGCGTACCTGCTCCTTGACGCGCTTCATGTCCCAGCCTGTCCTGTTTTTGTTGATGCACTGCGGCCCGAAGGCCCTTGCGAACGTATCACTGCGTCCCGGGTGCCGCCACACGCCGGCAGTCACGGAAAGACATCCGGCGGGGACGCAAAAGCCCGTCCCGCATGCTCCCTTGAAGAAGCACGCGGAACGGGCTTGTGAGCGTGGGCTACAAGAATGCCCTGGCCGCAGGTCCCCTACGCGCCGGCCGGAACCCCGCGGTGGGACTGGGGGCCGGTGCCGTCCTGGGTTTCAAACGGAAGCTCGTCCAGGTTGATCAGCGGATTGTCGTCCTGGGTGGCCACCAGTTCCTTGGCCTCCGCCTCGGTGTCAACGCTGGGCATTGATCCGGGAAGGGGCCGGTTGGCGGATTCCTTCAGGAAGTAGATGGCCACGGCGCCGGCCAGCGATGTTGCCATCAGGTAGTAGGCCGGCATCATGTCGTTGCCGGTCGACTTGATCAGCAGCTCCACGACGAAGGGCGTGGTCCCGCCGAAGATGGCCACCGCGAAGTTATAGGCGATGCCCATGGCTCCGTACCTGCTGGAGGTGGGGAACTGGGCCGGCAGGGCAGAGGCCAGGTTGGCCACGTAGAAGGTGACGGGGAATGCCACCAGGGCCAGGCCCAGCAGCGTGGACCAAATGGCGCCAATGCCGATCAGCAGGAAGGCCGGGATGACCAGGACGATGGTGCTGATAGCGCCGATCCAGAGCACCGGGCGGCGGCCGATCCGGTCGGACAGCTTGCCGGTGAGCGGGATGCAGAGGCTCATGACCACCAGGACGGGAATGGTCAGCAGCGTGCCGTGGAGCTCGTCGTAGCCCTTGGCAGCGGTCAGGTACGTGGGCATGTACGACGTGAGCGCATAGCCAGCCGTGTTGGCGGCGGCCACCACGATCATGGCAACAATGATGGGGCGCCAGTAGGCCTTGACGATCCCCACAGGTCCCTTGGTTGCGGCAGTGTCGCCGTCGGAGGCATTCTTGGCGTTTGCTTCCTGGGCGTCAAGGGTGGCCTGGAACTGCGGCGATTCCTCGATCTTGCTCCGGAAGTACACGGCGATCAGGCCCAGCGGACCGGCAAGCAGGAACGGGATGCGCCAGCCCCAGTCCTCCATGGTTTCCTGGCCCAGCGTTATCTGCAGGACAGAGACCAGGGCGGCGCCGATGGCGAAGCCCATGTAGCTGCCGAGGTCCAGGAAGCTGGCGAAGAAACCACGTCGTTTGTCAGCGGCATATTCGCTGACGAACGTGGTGGCGCCGGCGTATTCGCCGCCGGTGGAGAAGCCCTGGATGACCTTCAGGAGGACCAGCAGCGCGGCCGCCCACAGTCCGATCTGGGCGTACCCGGGCAGGAGGCCGACGGCGAACGTGCTGGCCGCCATGATCATCAGCGTGGTGGCCAGGATTTTCTGCCGGCCCACCTTGTCACCGAGCCAGCCGAAAACAACGCCGCCGAGGGGGCGAGCAATGAAGGTTGCCGCAAACGTGCCCAGCAGGAACAGGTTCCTGGTGGTGGGATCCGATTCCGGAAGGAACACCGGGCCCATGGTGGTGATGAGGTAGCCGAACACGCCGACGTCGTACCATTCCATGGTGTTTCCGACGATGGTGCCGCCGAGTGCCTTCTTCAGCATCGGCTGGTCAACCACGTTGACGTCAGATTCCTTGAGGCGGCGGCGTGGCAGCAGCCTGGGCTTCTTGGCGGCCGTGGCGGCTGCCGGGTCAGTTCCGCGGGCGTTCCTGGCGCCTGCTGGAGAGTGGTTACTGCTTCGGTCTGTGGGCATTTGGGCAACTCCTGTGGAGGTCATTTGCTTGCGACTTGTAGCTGCCCCGCTCCGGGCAGGCCTTCAATTTTACGGGATGTCTGTGGCGTTTGCTCGGTCCGATGGCGTAGCATGCTCCCTTTTGGGCCGATCCAGGGCCGCTTCCGGGAATCATCCGCCCCGGCTTTTTCCGCGCTATCACTGGGAAGCAGGCTGATGATTGGCGCCGTTACCAAAAATTTTCCAAAAAACTCTCTTTTGAGGCGGCTGCGGCGGGATTTAGCCGGCAAACATGGCCGGGACAGAGCTGCCGGCGGGGGTTCACAGGAGGGCTCGACGTGCCTATGGTAGAGCGATGAACACACTTCTTTCCGGGCAGTAGTGCAGGCGCGCCCGGGCGCTCTGATCGGCGTTTCGTTTCACGGAAGAACGAGGGAAGAAGGGAAAAACCAAAATGGGTGAAGAATCCAGCCAGTTCCACATCAAGCCTGAGGTGGCAGACCACTTGGCTGCGGCAATGGACGCGCCAGTGGCACCTGGCCCGGCAGCAGCCGGTGCACTTCCGCTGGCAGAGCAGGGCAGGTGGCCGGACGGCATGGGGAAGCGGCGGCATCCCAAGGACCGGGCCGCAGGCCATGGCCGGATGGGTCACGAAGCAGCAGTGACGGCGGTCCACCGCACCGGCCGGCCCCAGATGCCGCACTCGTCATAACAGCCGGCCTGCGCGGGAATCCAGCAGGATGACGCGCGTTGTCCGTATCGCCACGCACAGTACCTGGCGCTCGCGAAATATGGGGGCTGCCAGGTAATGTGCGCGTCGCTGACCTTCAATCGCGTCGAGAGCCCCTTCCCGGGCACCGGATTTCAGCTTTCCCGCACCACGTCCGAGGGGTTCTTGTCCACGCGCCAGCCCCGCCACCGCGGGTGCCGAAGCCTCCCTTGCCCTGTCCATTCGCTGTAGGTCACCTCGCCCACAAGCTGCGGTGCCACCCAGTTGGCGTCGGCGGAATCCGGGCGGGGCACCTCGTGGAAGGGCGAAGTCTTCCGTCCAAGCCGTTCCACCGTCCGGCGGAGTTCCGTGAGCTCCCGGCTGCTGAAACCAGACCCCACGCGGCCCACGTATTGCAGCCTGCCGCCGTCGGGAATGCCCACCAGCAGCGATCCCACCGTGTCCTGCCGGCCGCCTTTTCCGGGCCGCCAGCCGCCCACCACCACTTCCTGGGTCCGCTCCGTCTTGAGTTTGATCCACGTCCGGGTGCGCTGCCCGCTCACGTACCGGCTGTCCGTCCTTTTGGCCATCACGCCTTCGAGGCCGAGCTCCCGGGCGCTGTCCAGGAGGAGCTCCACGGATTCTGCGAGCACCGTGGACAGGTGCACCGGGCCGCCGGAGGGGCGGAAGAACTCCTCGAGCCGCTGCCGCCGTGAGCTGAGCGGCAGGCGCCGGAGGTCCTCGCCGTTGTCGAAGAGCAGATCGAACAGCATCAGCTGGACCGGGATGGCGTCGCGGGCCCTGGCGATTTCGGCCGCCTTGGTGAGCTTCATCCGTCCCTGCAGCAGGCCAAAGTCTGGCCTGCCCCCGGGCCCGGCGGCGATGATTTCACCGTCTGCCACGAACGGCTGTTCCGGCCAGCAGGACCGGTCCGTGAGCTCGGGGTAAGTCTTTGTGACGTCATTGCCGTTGCGGGAGAAGATCCGGACCTTTTCGCCGTCAGCCACCAGGAGTGCCCGTACTCCGTCCCACTTGAGCTCGTACTGCCAGGTGCTGCCCTGCAGGTCGGCAATGTTCCCGGCCGTGGCCATCATGGGTGCGTAGTCCAGCGGGTCGGCGTTGGTGCCGGGGTCCGCGGCAGGTGCGGCAGTTTTTTCCGGCCCGGCAGCCGCGGCCGCCTTTGCCGCCTGGACTGGCTGCCGGCGTCGTCCGCCCGGGTGTTCCCGGTCCATCCGGTGGATGAGCCATTGGTTTTGGCCTTCCTTGCCCTGCCCGTGTCCGGTGTGGATGAGGGCCACCTTAGTGCTGCCGCCCAGTCCGCCGCCGTCAGATCCCGTCAAGGTGACAATGACTTCCTTGCCGTTGATCCACTTGTGCAGCTCGTAGGTGCCGGTATCCCAGATGGTCATGTCGCCGGCACCGTATTGCCCCTTGGGAATGGTTCCGTGGAAGGTGAGGTAGTCCATGGGATGGTCCTCGGTCTGGACGGCCAAATGGTTCTTGTCCCCGGCCTCGGGGATGCCTTTGGGTAGGGCCCACGATGCCAGGACGCCTTCGTGTTCCAGCCGCAGGTCCCAGTGCAGGCGGCTGGCGTGGTGCTCCTGGATGACGAAGCTGTTGCCGCCGGCCGGAACGCCGGCGAACGGTTCGGGAGTTTCCTTGGGATCGCGCATGGAGCGGTACCTGCCCAGGCGGGCGTCGCCGTCGTCTGCGTCAATATGCTCCGCCCCGCCGCCCGCAGCCCCGCCGCCCGCAGCATTGACGACGGCGGCGAACGGGTCCTTGCCGTCCCGCACCCGCCGCAGCACCTCCTGGTAGTCCAGCTGCTTCAGCGCGGGGGACTGGATTTCCCGCCACGTCCTCGGCGCGGCCACCATGGGTGTGGGCCTGCCGCGCAGCGAGTAGGGGACCACCGTGGTTTTCGCCGCGCTGTTTTGGCTCCAGTCCACCAGCACCTTGCCCGTGCGCAGCGACTTCTTCATGTCGCTGACGGCGAGGTCCGGGTGGTCGGCCTCGAGCGCGCGGGCCAGTTCCCGGGCGAAGGCGGAGATCTGGTCCGAGGTCTGGGTACCGTCCAGCGCTGCGTAGAGGTGGATGCCCTTGCTGCCGCTGGTCACCGGGACCGGGTCCAGGCCCACGTCCTGCAGGATGGACCGGGCCAGGAGGGCCACCTCGCGGCACTCCGGCAGCCCGGCGCCCTCGCCCGGGTCCAGGTCCAGCACCAGCCGGTCCGGATTGAGCTGGGTGCCGTGCGAATCCACCCGCCACTGCGGCACGTGGATCTCCAGGGAATTGATCTGCCCGAACCACGCCAGCGTGGCGGCGTCATTGACCAGTGGGTAGTGGATGGTGCGGTCCTTGTGCGTGATCGCGGCCCGCGGCAGCCAGCCGGGCGCCGAGTCCTCAAGGTCCTTCTGGAAGAACACCTCGCCCGGTTTGTCCGCGGTGCCCACGCCGTTCACCCACCGTTTCCGCGTGGCGGGCCGGTTGGCCGCTGCCGGGATCAGGACGTGCGCCACGGCGGCGTAGTAGGCCAGGACGTCGGCCTTGGTGGTGCCGGTCTCCGGGTAGATGATCTTGTCCAGGTTTGTGAGCGTCAGTTCGCGCCCGGCTACACGGACACGTTCCCGGCTACCTGCCACGGGTCTTCACCTCCGGCCCGCTCTGCTGTTGACTGTAGGAATGAGAGCCATCTGGAAAGGTGCCATCGCGTTCGGACTGGTCAACGTGCCCGTGAAGGTCTACAGCGCCACTGAGGATCATGACATCAGTCTGCACCAGGTTCACAACGCCGACGGCGGCAGGATCCGCTACCAGCGCCGGTGCGAAGTCTGCGGCGAGGTGGTGGACTACTCGGACATCGAGAAGGCGTTCGAGGAGGACGGCCGGACGGTGGTGCTGTCCAAGGATGAGCTGAAGTCCATTCCTGCGGAAAACAGCCATGAGATCGAAGTGGTGCAGTTCGTGCCCTCCGATCAGCTTGAGCCGATGATGTTCGAGAAGAGCTACTACCTTGAGCCGGATTCAAAGTCGCCCAAGGCCTACGTGCTCCTGCGCCGTGCGCTGGAGGACACGGACCGGGTGGCGGTCGTCCAGTTCGCCCTGCGGGAGAAAACACGGCTGGGTGCCCTGCGGATCAAGGACGACGTCCTGGTGCTGCAGTCCCTGCTATGGCCGGATGAGGTCCGTGAGGCAAGCTTCCCGTCCCTTGAGGCCGATATCCGGATCTCCGCCCAGGAACGGGACATGTCCGCGGCGCTGGTGGAATCCATGGCCGCCGACTTCGAACCCAGCTCTTTCACCGATGAATACCAGGTCCAGCTCCGCCAGCTGATCGAGGCCAAACTGGAGCAGGGCGAATCGCTGGACACCGAAGAAACCTTCGGTGCCGAGGCCGGGGAAGGCAGCAAGGGCGAGGTCATCGACCTCATGGAGGCCCTCAAACGGAGCCTGGACAGGAAGCGCGGCGGGGACGCCGCGGCCGCGGGCGGAACTTCCGACGACGACGCCGGCGCCGGGGATGATGAAGCTGCGGCTGCCACACCGGCCCGCAAATCCTCAGCTGCGAAGACATCCGGTTCGAAGGCAGGCGGTGCCCGATCGTCCACAACGAAGGCCCCGGCCGCGAAGACCGGAACGGACGACGCGAAACCTGCCGCGAAATCCACGGCGTCCAAATCAGCAGCGGCCAAATCCACACCGGCCAAATCCACGCCTGCCAAATCGACGGCCGCCAAGTCCACCGCGGCTAAGTCCGCCGCCGCCAAGCCGGCCGCGAAGAGCACCAGGGCGCGAAAGCCCGCCTGACCTGCCGGCGGGGGCGGGGCTGCCCGCCCAAAAGGGTGCAGCCCTGCCTTTACACCGGCTCCCATCGCGTCCACAATGAGTCGCACCACAGCCTCCGCTGTGCCAACAGCGTGCTGTCACCGATTTGGACCGGACACGTGGAGGGGCACTGACATGAGCCAGCAGACGGATGCAGCGGAGGCGGACCGGGAGCTCAAGAAAAAGCACCGCGCCATGTGGGCGTCGGGGGACTACCCGGCCCTTGCGGACGAGATGCTCCTGGAACTGGGCGCCGTCCTGGTGGAAGCCAGCGGCATCAGGCCCCGGCAACGGGTCCTGGACGTTGCGGCCGGGACCGGCAACGCGGCCATCCCGGCAGCGATGATGGGCGCCAAGGTGGTGGCCAGCGATCTCACGCCTGAGCTTTTCGAGGCAGGCCGGAGGGAGGCCGCCAACCGGGGCGTCAGCCTGGATTGGCAGGAAGCCGACGCGGAGGCCCTGCCTTTCGGGGACGGAGAGTTCGACGCGGTCATGTCCTGCATCGGGGTGATGTTTGCGCCGCACCACCAGGCCGCAGCAAATGAGCTCCTGCGGGTCTGCAGGCCCGGCGGCTCCATCGGGCTGCTCAGCTGGACCCCGGAAGGTTTCATCGGCCAACTGTTCGCCGCCATGAAGCCGTTTGCGCCGCCGCCCCCGTTAGGTGCGCAGCCGGCACCCCTCTGGGGGAGTGAGGACCACGTCCGCGGGCTGCTGGACGGGAAGGTCACCGACATCCACACCCGCAAGCAGAACCTGGCCGTCAGGAGCTTCCACCAGGCCGGGGATTTCGTCAGGTACTTCAAGTCCCACTACGGCCCCATCATCTCCGTCTACAAATTCCTGGGCGAGGACAAGGACAAGGTGAAGGCACTGGACAAGGCCCTCACGGATCTGGCCGATTCCTTTGCCGATGCGCACGGGGATGCTCCGTTCCAGTTGGAATGGGAGTATCTGGTCTTCACGGCAAGAAAGGCTGCAGCATGACCGAAAACCATGTGGCGACGTCCGTCATCACCATCGACGCCCGGCCGGAGCAGGTGTGGGAAGTGATCACCAACCCCGCCGCCGTGAAGGAGTTCATGTTCGGCGCCATCCTGCACACGGACTGGACGGTGGGAAGTCCCATCACCTGGGAAGGCGAATGGGAGGGGAAGCCCTTCCAGGACAAGGGGCGGATCGTCGCGGTGGAACCGGGCCGGAGGCTGGTCTACACCCACTTCAGCCCGCTGTCCGGCCAGGAGGACCGGCCGGAAAACTACCACACACTCGAATGGACGCTCGAGGACCAGGGCGGCACCACCCGGGTGACGCTGGCGCAGGACAACAACCCCAGCGAGGAAGCTGCCGCTCATTCCAAGGGCATGTGGGACAAGCTCGTGGCGGACGTGAAGGCGCTCGCCGAGCGCGGCTGACTGCTGCCCGCCCGGGTGGGCCGAAGGTTAAAACCAAGCGGCCGCCGTCGGGCGTTTCCCTGGGAAGGAAAGCCCGACGGCGGCCGCCGGCATTGTGCTGCGTGGAGCAGCCCGGCTGCTACTCGGCGTCGTGGTCCGTTTCGAGGATCTGCACCAGGCGGTCCAGGGCGTCGTCTGCGCCGGCACCTTCGGCGCGGAGGACCACCACGTCGCCATGCGAGGCGCCCAGGCTCATGAGGGACAGGATGCTGGCGGCATCCATGGCCTCGTCCGCGGGCTCGCCTTCACGGGCGATGGTGATTTCCAGGTCGAACTCCCCGGCTGCCTCGGCAAAGATAGCGGCGGGACGGGCGTGCAGGCCCACGCGGCTGGCGACTGTTGCGGTGCGTTCTGACATTTTTGCTCCTTTGTCTTGCGGCGTGCTGATGGTTCAGCGCCGGGAAGGTTTGTGGCTGAACCGGCTCAGACGGTTACGGGAACCGGTTCAACCGTATCAACGGTCTTCTTGACTGCCCAGCGCTTGAGGGCGATGACGGAGAGGGCGGTGATCACCACGCCGACGATGATCGAGACAACGAACATCACGAAGTTGTCGATGGCGAAGAAGACGAAGATGCCGCCGTGGGGTGCCTTCGATCCGACGCCGGCAGCCATGGAGATCGCGCCGGTCACCGCGCCGCCCAGCATGCTGGCCGGGATAACGCGCAGCGGGTCGGCCGCGGCGAACGGGATGGCGCCTTCGGAGATGAAGGATGCGCCCAGCAGCCACGCTGCCTTGCCGTTTTCCTGCTCGGCCAGGCTGAAGAGCTTCTTGTTCAGGACGGTGGAGGCCAGGGCCATGGCCAGCGGCGGAACCATGCCGGAAGCCATCACGGCGGCCATGATCTGCCACGGCGCCTGGTTGTCGATGGTGGCGGCACCCAGGCCGGCAACGGCGAAGGAGTAGGCAACCTTGTTGACCGGGCCGCCGAGGTCGAAGCACATCATCAGGCCAAGGATCACGCCGAGGGCGATGGCACCGGCACCGGTGAGGCCGGACAGCCAGGAGTTCAGGCCGTTGGTGATGGCGACGATGGGGCCACCGAGGATCAGGAACATCAGGCCCGAAGCCACCAGGGAGGCAAGCAGCGGGATGATCACCACGGGCATCAGGCCACGGAGCCAGCGTGCCACCTGCAGGCGGCCCACCACGTGGGCGATGTAGCCGGCCAGGAGGCCGCCGACGATGCCGCCCAGGAAGCCGGCACCCATGAACCCGGCGACTGCACCGGCGACGAAGCCGGGGGCGATGCCCGGGCGGTCAGCGATGGCGTAGGCGATGTAGCCTGCCAGCGCCGGGACCAGGAACCCAAGTGACAGGGCGCCGATCTTGAACAGGACAGCGCCGAGGTAGGCACCCAGCGGGCCCCAGGCGTTTTCGGGGAACTCGGTGGGCAGGTTGAACAGGCTGTTCTGGACCACGATGGTGTCCGCGTACTTGGTGATCAGGTAGCCGCCCATGAGGAAGCCGAGGGCGATCAGCAGGCCACCGCCGGCCACGAACGGAATCATGTAGCTGACGCCGGTGAGCAGGGCCTTCTTGAGCTTCTGGCCGATGTGCTCGCCCTTTTCCTCAGCCTCGTGCTCGGCCTGCTCTTCCGCGCCGAAGTGCGGGACGCGGCGGGCGTTGGGGTTCTCGGCGGCGGCGAGGGCCTCCTGGACCATCTTTTCCGGTTCGTCGATGCCCCGCTTTACGGGGGCGTTGATCACGGGCTTGCCGGCGAAGCGCTCCTTGCCGCGCACGTCCACGTCCACAGCGAAGATGACGGCGTCTGCTGCGGCGATGACCGCGGGGTCCAGTGCCTTGGCGCCGGAGGAACCCTGGGTCTCCACCTGCAGGTCAACGCCCGCTTCCTTGGCAGCTGCCACGAGGGAATCGGCTGCCATGTAGGTGTGGGCGATGCCGGTGGGGCAGGCCGTCACGGCGACGAGGCGCTTGGGTCCGCGGGAGGCGGAACCGGTGGATGCCCCTGCAGCGGCACCCGCTGCACCTGCTCCGGCGCCCACGGGAACTGCGTCAGCCGGGGCTGCTGCGGCATGGGCCGCGGGCTTGTCCGCCAGGGCGCCGTCCACGAGGTCCACGATCTCCTCCGCGGAGGAGGCGTTGCGGAGGGCCGCGGTGAAGTCCTTTTTGATGAGGGAGCGGGCCAGCTTGGAGAGCAGCTTTAGGTGCTCCTGGTCCGCCCCGTCCGGAGCGGCGATGAAGAACACCAGGTCAGCGGGGCCGTCCTTGGCGCCGAAGTCCACCTTCGGATTCAAGCGGGCCATGGCCAGGGTGGGGACAGTGACGGCGGCGGAGCGGCAGTGCGGGATGGCAATGCCGCCGGGGATGCCGGTGGCGGTCTTCTGTTCCCGGGCGTAGGCGTCCGCGAAGAGGCCTTCGACTTCTGATGCGCGTCCGGTGGCAGCAACCTTGCTTGCCAGATGCCGGATCACCGTCTCGGGGGCGTTGCCCAGGTTCTGGTCGAGCTCGACCAGGTCCGTGGTGATGAGCTGGGTCACTGTCAATCCTTTCGAAGGGCCGTGATGGTTACGGCATCCGGGGTGGTTTGGTTTACTGCCGGGACGGTGGACCCCGGCAGCGAGGCAGCGGCGGCACCGTGGGCCACCGCCTGACGCAGGCAGTCGGCAGGGGCGGAGCCCCGGCCATGGGCAAGCAGGTAGCCGGCAAGTGCGGAGTCGCCCGCGCCTACCGTGCTGACAGCGGCGACCGGCGGGTGCGTGGCCAACCACGCGCCGTCGGCCGTAACGAGGACAGCTCCCTTGGAACCGAGAGTTGCCAGCACAGCACCCACGCCGGTGCGGACGACGGCGGCTGCGGCGTCGGCAGCAGCAGCCGGGTCCGCTTCCAGTTCGTCACCGGATGCCGGGGGGAAACCGGCGGCTGTTGCCAGCTCAGCCAGTTCCTCGGCGTTGGGCTTCAGGAGGTCCGGCATGCCCTCCGCGCCGCCGGTGAGGGCAGCGGCGAGTGGCAGGCCGGACGAGTCGACGGCGATGCGCGGGGCGGCGCCGTCGAAGGATGAACGCAGGCGGTGGGCCACCGTCGCGTAGAAGTCTGTGGGGAATCCCGGCGGAAGCGAGCCAGCCAGGACCACCCAGGTGGCACCGCGCGAGCTTTCGACCAGCAGCTTGATGAGGGCTTCCTGCTGGTTCTCATCCAGCGCCGGGCCCGGCTCGTTGATCTTGGTGGTCACGCCGCCGGGTTCGGTGAGGGCAACGTTGGTGCGCAGCGGCTCATCGATGGGAAGCGATACGAAGGGCACGGCGCTTTCGCGCAGGCCGGCCAGGACGGGATCGCTGGCCGCGCCGGGAAGCACGGCAAGGGACTCCAGCCCGGAGGCCACCAGTGCGCGGGAGACATTGACGCCCTTGCCGCCGGACTCCTGACGGACGGAGACGGCGCGCTGCACCTCGCCCCGCTCCAGGGGGCCGGGGAGGGCCACGGTGCGGTCAAGGCTGGGGTTGGCCGTGAAGGTGACGATCATGCGATCACCACGTCAACGCCGGCCTCTTCCAGGGCGGCTGCGAGTTCAGGTCCGGGTTCACTATCTGTGATCAAGGTGTCCAGATCTTTCAGGGAGGCGAACTGGACCAGGGTTTCCGTGTCCAGCTTGGAGGAGTCGGCCAGCACCACAATGCGGCGTGCCGACTGGACGAAGGCTGCCTTGACGGCGGCTTCTTCAGGATCGGGAGTGCTGACGCCAAAAGCGGCGTGGATGCCGTTGGTCCCGATGAACGCGATGTCGGGGCGGATCCGGGCGGCGGCGTTTACCGTTGCCTGTCCTACAGCCACCTGGGTGAGGCCGCGGACGCGGCCGCCCAGGATCTGCAGGGCGACGCCGGGGACGTTGGAGAGTTTGCTGGCGATCGGTACGGCATGGGTGATCACCACCAGCTCGTGGTGGGGGCCCGCGGCGTCCGAAGGTTCGACGGCGGTGCGGCGGGCCAGCAGCTCGGCGAGCACTTCGGTAGTGGTGCCGCCGTCCATCAGGACACTGGCGGACGAGTTGCGGGGAATGAGGGAAAGGGCGGCTTCGGCGATCCGGATCTTCTGGTCCGGCCGCTGGATGGCACGTTCGGTGACGCTTTCCTCGGTGGTGCTGAAGCGATCCGCGGCCACGGCGCCGCCATGGACGCGGCGTACCGTGCCGGCGTTTTCGAGGGCGGCAAGGTCCCTGCGAACGGTTTCGGTGGTGATGCGGAAACGCTCAGCCAGCAGGGTCACGCTGACCCGGCCGCTGCCGGCTACAAGCTCGGCAATCTGTTGCTGGCGCTCTTCGGCGAACACGTACCCTCCGTTGCGTAGGTCCTGCTGTGACTCTGTCCGTTGCCCGGCGCTGCGGCCTTGCGTGACTGGAATCACATTGATGTTGAGTTACTTGACTTTATCTTTGCTTCTGTTGGTTTGTCAATGGAAACCAACATGAAACAAGATCCGGCCATTGAAGTGCTTTCCGGGCGCGCGAATAAGCCGGGCCGGACCCGCAATGGTCCAGCCCGGCTTATCGGGTTCACTGGGCGGCGCCCGGGAGGCCCGTGCCGCCGGCGTTCCGGCTAGATGCCGCCGTCCCGGGTTTCGTGGCGGGTGATGCGTTCGCCGGTGTTGGGGTCCACCACCGAACGGGACTCGCTGACCCGGCGGCTGCGGCCCGGGGACGCAAGGATGAGTGATGCGACCAGCCCGATGACGCCCACCGCCATGAGGATGTAGCCGATCAATTGCTGGTCCACGAACGGGATCAGCCCGGGGGCCACCGCCCATGCGAGGATCGCGCCAAGGGCGATGAGGAAGATTGACGATCCAATTCTCATGACTTGCTCCTTATGGCCGCGGCCTGCGCGGCGCTGGTAGGGCGTTGCGGGAAGGTGGTGCATTCACTGCGAAAAGCTAAGCCTGCTGTCTTTCAAGCGTCACGCTACCTCCCGGCGATTACTGATTCAATGACCCGGCCGGGTCGGCGTGCGTCCCTCGTTAGTCTTGACCAGTGGAAACAGTTGTGTGGTCCAAGCCGGAAGGCCAGCGCGCCGGCACCCCTTTGCTGGTGATGATGCATGGCTATGGCACGGACGAGTCCCGGATGGTCCGCCTTTTCGAACACCTGCCGCCCGAATTTACGTTCGCCGCTTTGCGGGCGCCCATGCCCATCGGCGACCACTGGGGTTGGTTCCTGCTGGACTACTTCCTGGCCAATGACTTTGCGGATGTCATCTCCGCTGCCAACTCGGTACGGGCCTGGATCAGCTCCGTCAAGGACCAGCACAGCAGCGTCACGCTGATGGGCTACTCCCAGGGAATGGCCATGGCCAGCACCCTCCTGCGGCTGCACCCGGAGGACTACAAGGCCGTGGTGGGCCTGTCCGGTTTTGTACTCAACAATGAACTCCTCTCCGTAACCGACTCCTTCGAGGCCAAGCCCCCGTTCTTCTGGGGCCGGGACAAGGCGGACCTGGTGATCAACGACGATGCTGTTGCCTACACCGCGGAATGGCTGGAAACAAACACCCTGCTCACCGCCCGGACGTACCCGGGAATGGGGCACGCCATGTCCCGGACCGAAATGGTTGACGTCAGCGCCTTCCTGCGCCACTACGTGCTTCGCTGACGATGAACTTGCCCGGAAACGCCCAAAAAACAGTTGCCAGCGAAATTTGCAAGCGCTTACACTCGTCTACGGCCATGATCGGTCCTGCAGTGGGCGGACAAGGAAGTAATGCTGCGCGCATGTGGCGCAGCTGAACCCTCCTTCAGGCTGCCCCGGCAGGGCCGGCTGTCCCAAACCGAAAGGACACCGCACTGCCGATGACTTCCCAAACTGCAGCTGACACCGCCGGCTGGACCGGCGCCGCAGCAATCCTGTTTGACCTGGACGGAGTCCTGACGCCTACCGCCACCGTGCACGAGCGTGCTTGGCAGGAACTGTTCGATGGTTACCTGGCCTCGCATCCGGAGGTCCCGCGGTACCGGGAAAGCGACTATTTCGACCACATCGACGGCAAGCCCCGGTTTGACGGGGTGCGCGACTTCCTGGCTTCGCGGGGGATCACACTGCCGGAAGGCCCCCTTGACGACGACCCTGCCCACGAAACAGTCCAGGGCCTGGGCAACCGGAAGAACGCGATCTTCAATGACATCGTGAGCGCCGGCGTCGAACCATTCCCCGGCTCCGTGCGTTTCCTCGACGCCGCGCTGGAACGCGGACTCAAGGTCGCCGTCGTCTCCTCCTCCCGCAACGCTCCCGCCGTCCTGAAAGCCGCGGGACTCAGCCACTACTTCCCGGTGGTGGTGGACGGGGTGGTGGCCGCCGAACAGGGACTGCCCGGAAAACCAAGCCCGGCGACCTACGAATACGCGGCCAAGCTGCTGGACCTCTCCAGCCCGGAGTGCGTGGTGGTGGAGGACGCCGTGTCCGGGGTGCAGGCCGGACACGCGGGATCGTTCCACTCCGTCATCGGCGTGGACCGGGGCGCGGGCCGCCAAACGCTCCTGGACGCCGGCGCCACTCTGGTGGTCAGCGACCTGCAGGAACTCGTTCCCTAAACCACCGGTCTCAAACCGTTGCCTTCCCCGGGGCAACACCGCTGCTTCCCCGGCAGCACCCACCCCAGCACTCCCCTTCCCCAACATTCCGTACCGGCCAGCCCGGCACTACAGCAAGGCCAAAAGGAAACACCGACCATGGCACTGATTACCGCGGACCGCGAACGGTTCCCCGACACCCCCTGGCAGCTCGTTGAAACACGCTACGAAGCCGATGGCGGCGGCACCCTTGAAACCCTGTTTTCCCTGGGCAACGGGCATTTGGGCATCCGCGGCGCACACTGGGCGGCGGCCGACGCCGGGCTGCCCGGGAGCTTCATCAACGGCCTGCACGAAATCTGGGACATCAAACACGCGGAAAACGCCTTCGGGTTTGCCCGGACCGGCCAGCGCATCCTTTACATCCCGGATGCCAACAACTTCGCCGTAGTGGTGGATGGCGAAAACCTCAGCCTCTCCGAGTCGGAGGTACTGGACTACCGGCGGAGCATCGATTTCTCCACCGGCCTTTACGAATGCCGCATCACCTGGCAGTGCCGGTCCGGGGCCACTGTCACCACCACGGAGCGCCGGGCGGTGGGCTACGAGTCCCGCGGCTGCCTGGGTATTTCGCTTGAGGTGGCCGCGGACCGGCAAATCTCGCTGGATGTCACTTCCGCGGTGATCAACCGCCAGGACCAGCCGGTGGAAGACCACTCCGTGCACGATCCCCGCCGGGCCGGCCGGCATGCCGGGCGCGTGCTGATCCCGCTGCGCCTGGACGGAGGCGATGGCTCGCTGCGGTTGTCTTGGGAGGCGGCCGAATCCAAGCAGCGGGTGGGGATCGCGGTGGACCACTGGACTTCCCCGGGGCACCAGCCGTTCGAGACGGTGGTGGACCAGGACGACAGCTCCGTCCGCTATGTCCTGGCCGTTGATCCCGGCGACCCGTTCCGGCTGGAAAAGAGCGTCAGCTACGCGGCCGGCCGCACCATCCAGGATCCGGAGGTGGATGCCGCCGCGGTGGCCGAAGAGGCGCTCCGCCCGGTGGACAGCATCTTTGCTGAAAGCATGGCCCACTACCGCGGCTACTGGGCCACATCCGACATTGTGGTTGAGGGTGGCCGGCCCGGACTGCAGCAGGCCATCCGCTGGAACCTGTTCCAGCTGGCCCAGGCCACGGCGCGTGCCGACGTGGCAGGCATTCCCGCCAAGGGCGTGACCGGCTCGGGCTACGAGGGGCATTACTTCTGGGACCAGGAGGTATACCTGCTGCCGTACCTCACCTATACCAACCCGGACGGGGCCCGGCAGGTCCTCGAATTCCGCCACGGCATGCTTCCCGAGGCACGGATCCGTGCCAAGGAATTGAGCGTGGACGGCGCCCTCTTCCCGTGGCGCACCATCAACGGCCTGGAAGCCAGCGCCTACTACGCCGCCGGCACCGCACAGTTCCATATCGCCGCGGCGATCGCCTTCGCCACCAACAGGTACCTCTGGGCAACGGGGGACGCCGCGTTCCGGGACGGATTGGGCGCCGATCTCTTGATCGAAACTGCCCGGATGTGGATTTCGTTGGGCTTCTTTGGCAAGGACGGGCTCTTCCACATCCACGGAGTCACCGGTCCCGACGAGTACACGGCGGTGGTGAACGACAACCTGTACACCAACGTGATGGCCCGCTTCAACCTCCGCGCCGCGGCCGCGCTCCAGCACGGCGAAATCACCCAGGAGGAACGACAACTGTGGGAGGCCGCCGCCAACCGCATGCACCTGCCCTTTGACGAGCGCATGCAGGTGCACTCCCAGGACAACGACTTCATGACCCTGGAGGCCTGGGACTGGACCACCCCGCGGTCCAAGTACCCGTTGCTCCTGCACTTCCACCCGCTGGTCATCTACCGGCACCAGGTGCTGAAGCAGGCGGACACCGTCCTGGCCATGTTCCTGCAGTGGCAGGACTTCACGGCCGGTGAAAAGCAGCGGGCCTTCGACTTCTACGATCCCATCACCACCGGCGACTCAACACTGTCCGCCTGCGTCCAGGGGATCATGGCAGCCGAGGTGGGCTATTCCTGGGAAGCCCTGGACCACTTCACCAACGCCGCGTTCATCGACCTGGACGACACCCACGGCAACACCATCGACGGCGTGCACATCGCTTCCACCGGCGGGGTGTGGAGTTCGCTGGTGTGCGGGTTCGCCGGCATGCGCGACCAGGGGCCGGTCCCGTACTTCGATCCCCGGCTGCCCGTGGAATGGGAAGGGCTCGCATTCAACCTGAAGATGCGGGGCCGGCTCCTGCTGGTCCGGCTTTCAGTCGGGGCCATCACCCTGACGGTCCAGGAAGGCGGTCCACTGGAGGTGGACGTCCGCGGCCAGCGGCTGATGGTGGGCAACGAACCCGTGCAGGTGCCGCTGGAGCGCGTCGCGGAACCGGAGCCCACGGTGTTCCCCAGCGGACTGCCGACGGCGAGCATCCCCGTGGTGCGCGGCAACAACTGAGGCGCCGCCCGGGTTAGCCGGCCAGGAGGGTGGCGGCTTCCTGGCGGGTGGTGCCGGAGTCCTGGATGCCTTCTG
>NZ_JABFMW010000026.1 GCF_013359725.1 Pseudarthrobacter sp. C4D7
CCCGATACCGAAACCACGGTGCCGGCGCCGGCCCCCGCCACCTCCCGGCCCGGCAGTGGCCCGGGACAAGGAAACGCCGAGCTCGCCATCACCGTGGTGCCCTCCCCGGGCGCGCCCGGCGTCAGCTACACCCTGGTGTGCTCCTCAGGCCAGCCTTCGCCGGAAAGCAGCCATCCCGGCGCCGCCGCCGCCTGTGCGGCGCTAAAAGCCAACCCGGCCATTGCGGCCCCGGCCGAACCGGGACCCTCACAGCCCTGCACACAGCAATATGGCGGCCCGCAGACGGCCACCGTCACGGGCATGGTGGACGGCGTCGCCGTCGAGTCCAAGTTCGCGCGGACCAACGGGTGCGAGATCAGTGCGTGGAACGCAGCCAAGGATGTATTGGGCGCCTCCGGTGGAGCCTCTTAGGCTCCTGGCGGCTGACAGTGCGCAGGCAAGGGAAGACGCCCACCTGCAACGCGTCAACCGCTATGCCGATCCCTACCTGGCCCGGCGTTCCGCGGGACACAAACACCCGGTGGAGGACTTCCTCTTCACCTATTACACCCAAAAGCCCGGCCAGCTGAAGCGCTGGCACCCGGGCGCCGGTGCGGTCCTCACCGGCGCCCAGGCGGCCGCGCGGCTTGGCTGGAAGCACTACCGGGCGCTCGACGACGGCGAGCTGGCCTCCCTGGGGCTGGCGCCGGGAAGTACCGCGGCCACCTTCGACCGGACGGCTTTCCTGGCCGACCGCCGGGAAGCAGTGGCTTTCGCCGGCATCATCCTTCGCGGCACAGCGGCCCGCCCGGCCCAGTTTGGCTGCTTCGGCCTTCACGAGTGGGCCATGGTGTACCGGCAGGACAAGTTCGACCTTCGCCACGAGTACCTGCAGTTGCGCTTGGGGGCGGCCGGCACGGACAAGGTGGTGGAGGACAACCGGATCCGCTGCACGCACTTCGATGCCTTCAGGTTCTATACCCCGGACGCCATACCGCTCAACGAGCACGTCCCCAGCCGGGAGTCGCAGCGGCACATGGAGCAGCCCGGCTGCCTGCACGCCAACATGGACCTCTACAAATGGGCCTACAAACTGCTGCCGGCACTCCCCAGCGAACTGGTCATGGACTGCTTCGAGCTGTCATGGCGGATCAGGGCCATGGATATGCAGGCATCCCCGTACGATCTGGCGGAATGGGGGTATCCCGCCATTCCCATCGAGACACCCCACGGCAAGGCCGCCTATGTTGAACACCAGCGGTCGTTCGCCGCGGAGGCGGGGGTCCTGCGCGAAAAGCTGGCAGCGGAACTTGAGGGCATCGCCGAGGCAGCCAGGCAGTGATAGACCTGGCCATCAGCATCCGCGACCACCCCGATGCTCCCGAACACGTCTTCCGGCTGGTGTCCGGGGCCGGGCAACCGGATGCTGGCACCACCCTCCCCCAGCCTGCGGCTGCGCTGGCTGTCGTGGAGCGGTTCGGCGAAGACGTCTTTTTCCCCAAGCCCGGCCCGCCGAAGCTGTGCACGCAGCAGTACGGCGGCCCCCAGGTTGCCGTGGTCACCGGAACATTCCATGGACGCGAGGTCCACTCGGTCTTTAGCCGCACCGATGGCTGTGAAATCGCACGCTGGAACGCGATGGGTCCTTTGCTCGGCGGGACCGCCACGTAGCTGCCTTGAGCAGGGGCGAAGACCGTCAGGCAAGAAAAAGGTCCCGGATGGCCTGACGACCATCCGGGACCTCCCCCCATGTCTTCCCGGTCAGCCGGCGGGGACCGCCTGTGCCAGGCCGAGCTGGGGAGCGCCGGCCGGGGCGGGAACAGCTCCCGGCCCCACCTGCACGTTCACCCAGGTTTTGATGCCGTTGCTGCCAAGGCTTAGCCGGGAGAGGTAGGAACCTTCCGAAAGGCCGGTCCAATCGAGCGTCGCCGAGGTGGCGGTTCCGTTCGGAGCCACGATCGGGTTCGGGTTCACCGTGAGGTTGCCTGCATCCCCGGCGAATGTCACTGCCTGCACAGAAGCCGTGGCCGGCCCGTTGTCCGGCGTTGCGTACAGGTTTGCCACCACGAAGTAGGTCCCGGGACGGGGTGATTCAAGGTCCAGGAACTCGCTGGCGGATGCCGTTGCCACCTGGGTGGGCGTCAGGCCGCCCGTCCCGTTCGGCGCGTAAACCACCATGTCCCAGTCGACGTCGTTCGACTGTGCCTGGATGCCCATGCGGGCAAACGAGGCACCTTCCGGCACGGTCACCTTGAGCAGGGCGTTGTGGGCGTCATTGGTGGGCGCGTAGCCGCCCGGGGTCTTGGTGACGGCGGTCTGGCTCAGCGGTGCCAAACCCTCCACGCCGACGGCGATGGGGCTGTCCGAACCGGACACGAGTTCCATGGTGCCGCTGCCGTTGCCCGTGGCCGAGCTGAACGAGAACGACGGGGCGATCTGGGCGTCAACGGGCCGGATGGCGATTGGTGACGTCACTGTCCGGGGGCCCTTCCAGGAAAGGCTTCCGGTGCTGAATTTGCCCATCGGTGCGCTGACGTTCCGGATGGTCACGGTCACCTCGCGGGTCTGGCCGGCCTTGGCGAAGTTCAGCGCCTTGGGCTCCACGTTGACGTTGAATCCCGGCATGTTGACCTGGGGGCGGTACATGCCCGGCACCAGGGCGGTCAGCTTGCGCTTCACCTGGACCTCGCCCACCAGGCTGCCCAGTGCGATGGAGGGCAGGTTGAGGTCGCGGGCTGCAATGCTGCCTGCCTGTGGTGCGCCGGTCTGGACTCTCTGGCCGTTCAGGAAGCCAAGCCAGTCCTGGATGCCGGAGTCGTAGACCAGGCCGGGATCAAGGACGCGGGTGGAATCGATATGGCCGGCTCCGCCCTGGAAGGGATCGGTGTTGGGGGTGCCGTCAGCGTTCACCAGCGGGTAGGCAGTGGTCATCATTGCCGATTTCACCCTGGCCGGTGTCCAGGTGGGCTGCTTGCCGAGGACCAGCGCGCCAACCCCGGCGATGTGCGGGGCGGCCATGGATGTACCGGACATGAATCCGAACTGGTCGCCGTGGTTGCCGATGGTGGAGACGCCAGCCAGGACATTCACGCCCGGGGCGGAGATGTCCGGCTTCAACAGGTCACCGCCGGAGGCAAGGGTGGGCCCGCGGGATGAGAAGCCGGCGATCTGGGGCGCGGCCGCCGGAGGGAGCCCGGTCAGGTCGCCCTTGACCAGGCTAACCGTCAGCGCCGGGTTGGCTTCAAGCTTGGACTTCAATTCCAGGCTCTTCGGAGCGTTGACGTGGACCGTGGGGACCACATGGTTGTCGGCGTCCTCGGAACTGCTGGTGAGGTTCACCAGGATCATGCCCACGCCGCCCTTGTCCAGGACTTCCTGGCTCTTGGCGGTCCGGTCCACAACGCCGCGGTCGCAGAGGACCACCTTGCCGGCCACTTTGGCGGCGTCGAGGGTTCCCGGGCCGCAAAGGTTGGGGTTGGCTGCGCCGGGGGCAGCAGCAGCGGCCGCCACAACAACAGGCTTGTCCGCCACCTCCGACTTCATGATGGACGCGCCGCGGTAAAGCGACCCGTCCGAGACTTTGACCGTTCCCAGCAGGTCGCTGGGGAAGGTGGACGCGGCCACCGTGGTCAGCCATGGCGAGGCGTGGTTCACCGTGGAGGCCGTGGGACCCGAGTTGCCGGCGGAGGCCGACACGAAGATGCCCGCTGCTGCAGCATTGAGGAACGCCAGCGCCACGGGATCTGTGGTGCTGTCGGTGTTCCCCGAAATGGAGTAGTTCAGGACGTCCACGCCATCCTTGATGGCCGCGTCAACAGCTTCAACGGACGCCGAGGAATAGCAGCCGCCCGTGTCCGGATTGGTGTCCTCCCAGCAGACCTTGTAGACCGAAACCTTGGCCGCGGGTGCCACGCCGGAGCTCTTTCCGAAGCTGGCGCCGTCGATCACCTGTTCGATGTTGGCGTTGCCGGCGGCCGTGGTGGCGGTGTGCGTGCCATGGCTGCCCACGTCCACCGGGGAGATCTGCTCTTCCGGAGCACGGTCTGCCGGTGCCACGTACTGGAGGAAGGAATCGGCGAAATAGCGGGCGCCAATGACCTTGGAATTGCACAGCGAGCCGTCGAAGGACGCCCCGGTGTCCCGGCCCTTCTGGCATTCGCCCTCAAAGGTGGTGCCGTCCGCCTTGAGCATGGCGATCTTGCCGTTGGCGGTCCGGTAGGGGACGCCAACCTGGGCTTCACCCTGCAGCGGTTTCAGCGGTTCGCCCTGCAGGAAGGGGTTGTCCGGCGCGTAACCGGAGTCGATCACGCCCACCACCACACCCTTGCCGGCGTTGGCTTCTCCGCCGAACTGCTTGGCCCAGGACCCCTGGGGGCCGGTGAGCTTGAGGAAGTCGGTGGTGGTGTAATCGGGCTTGTTTTCGACGTCGGGCGCCACCACCAGGACCCGGCTGTCCTTGGACAGGGCGGAGGCCTGGACCGCGGTCAGTTCCGCCGTGAACCCGTTCAGGGCGGCTGTGTACTGCTTCGCGGGGGTGACTCCCTGCGCCGCTGCAACATCCCGTTGCTGGTTTCGGAGGTGGGCGTCGTACGCCTTGAAGTTGGGACTGCCGGCGTCGAGCTTCCTGCCCTGCTGGGGTTTGGTTGCTCCCAGCCCCGGAGCTCCCCCTTCATATGCCGCGGCAGCCGGGCCGGCGAGTACCACGATGTACCGGCCGTCCCTGAACTGACCATCCTTTGCGCCGGACGAGACACTTCCCGTGCCCGGTGCGCCAGGAGCCGCCGAAGCGGGAGCCACTGCCAGCGAGCTCAGGATCAGGGGCAACCCGACGGCCAACGCGGCCGCTTTCCGGAGTCCCCCGGCCCGCGACGGGCTCATTCCAGTTGATTTCACGTGCAACCCTTTCACGATGTGCAGCCCATACTTGGTGGGCGCCCCGAATGACTGGCCCCGCAGAGGAAGTTACAGATTTTGTAATTGCCTGAGACCAGAATGTTCACAGAGTACAGACTGATAGCGCGATATGACATAGGGCACATTCTGGAAATTTTCGCTTGTCATACGGGGATGGACAGAAGATCGGACAACAAAAAGGGCGCCCCGAAGGACGCCCTGCGATATGCGGAGTTTTTGTTGGCCGCGCTACTGCCGGGGAGTGCGCACCACATCACTGATCCACTGCCTGGTCTTTTCATCCACAGGCCCGGCAATGCGGGTCTCGCGGGCCAACCGGTCCGCTTTCACCTTCTGGAACACCATCCGTCCCAGGCCGGCGAACACGGCAGCGGCAACCACCGGCAACAGCACGGACTTCGAATTCTCAGCCATCCAGCAATCCTAGTAAAGGCCTCCCGGCAACTCCAGAACCCGCCGAAGAACCCTTTGCGGGAACCCGCGGATTTCCGGGGCCCTGCTGCACGGAACCCCTGGATGCAAAGGGATGCGCTCGGGCCGGTAGAATGATAGGGCAAGCTCGCGGAGCGCCCGTCCACCATGTCCCCCGACACCCCGGTACGGCGTGAGACGGCACCACTCCGCTGCGCCCTTACCCAAGCTCACGCACAGGAGTTACCGGATGCCCCGGATCGTTGTTGACGTCATGCCCAAGCCCGAGATTCTGGACCCGCAGGGGAAGGCAATCGTTGGCGCTCTCCCCCGGCTGGGCTTCACCAGCTTCAGCTCTGTCCGCCAGGGCAAGCGTTTCGAACTGACGGTCGACGGCGAGGTGACGGAGGAAATCCTGGCCCAGGCCCGCGACGCCGCCGAAACCCTCCTGTCCAACCCCGTGATCGAGGACGTCGTCAACGTCGAGGTCGTCGAGGCCTGACATGACTGAACTTCCCCTGATTGGCGAGGCTGTCGCCGTCGCCGCGGAGCCGCGCCTCGCCGGCGCCCGCATCGGCGTCGTGACCTTCCCCGGCACCCTTGATGACCGGGACGCTGCCCGCGCCGTGCGCCTGGCCGGTGCCACCGCCGTCGAGCTCTGGCACGGCGACACCGAACTCGGTGACGTGGACGCCGTGGTGATTCCCGGCGGTTTCTCCTACGGCGACTACCTCCGCGCCGGAGCCATTGCCCGCTTCGCGCCGCTGATGTCCAAGATCATCGACGCCGCCAACTCCGACGCAAAGCTGCCCGTCCTGGGCATCTGCAACGGCTTCCAGATCCTCACCGAATCGCACCTGCTGCCCGGCTCGATGATCAAGAACGACCACCTGAAGTTCCTCTGCCGCGACCAGGTGCTGCGCGTGGAGAACACCAACACCGCGTGGACGCTGGACTACCAGGCCGGCCAGGAAATCACCATTCCGCTGAAGAACCAGGACGGCCAGTACATCGCCGACGAGAAAACCCTGGACGCCCTTGAGGCCGAGGGCCGCGTCGTCTTCCGCTACGTGGGCTTCAACCCGAACGGCTCCCGTCGCGACATCGCCGGCATCTCCAACGCCGCAGGCAACGTGGTGGGCCTCATGCCGCACCCCGAGCACGCCGTGGAACCGGGCTTCGGCCCCGAATCGCTGGACGGCATCGGCGGCTCCGATACCGACGGCCTCGGCTTCTTCACCTCCGTACTGAACAAGATTGTGGGAGGCGACAAGTGACCACCGAAACCACCAAGAAGTTCAACATCGACGCCGTCGAGAACGCTGCCAAGACTCCGGACACCGAGCTGCCCTGGGCCGAACTGGGCCTGAAGCAGAACGAGTTCGACGAGATCGTCAAGGTCCTGGGCCGCCGCCCCACCGGCGCCGAGCTGGCCATGTACTCCGTGATGTGGAGCGAGCACTGCTCCTACAAGTCCTCCAAGAACCACCTGCGCCAGTTTGGCCAGAAGGTCACCGAGGAAATGAAGAAGGACATGCTGGTGGGCATCGGCGAAAACGCCGGCGTGACCAACCTGGGGGACGGCTGGGCCGTGACCTTCAAGATCGAATCGCACAACTCGCCGTCGTTCGTTGAGCCTTACCAGGGTGCCGCGACCGGCATCGGCGGCATTGTCCGCGACATCATCTCCATGGGCGCCCGCCCGGTTGCCGTCATGGATCCGCTGCGGTTCGGCGCCATCGACCACCCGGACACCGCCCGCGTCATGCACGGCGCCGTGGCCGGCATCGGCGGCTACGGCAACTCCCTGGGCCTGCCGAACATCGGCGGCGAGATGGTGTTCGACTCCGTCTACCAGGGCAACCCGCTGGTCAACGCCCTGGCCGTGGGCGTCATGCGCCACGAGGACATCCGTCTGGCCAACGCCTCCGGCAAGGGCAACAAGGTGGTCCTGTTCGGTGCACGTACCGGCGGCGACGGGATCGGCGGCGCCTCCGTGCTGGCATCCGAGTCCTTCGACGACACCAAGCCCTCCAAGCGCCCCGCGGTCCAGGTGGGCGACCCCTTCGCCGAGAAGGTCCTCATCGAGTGCTGCCTGGAGCTCTTCAAGGGCTCCCTGGTGGAAGGCATCCAGGACCTCGGCGCCGCAGGCATCTCCTGCGCCACGTCCGAGCTTGCCTCCAACGGCGACGGCGGCATGCAGGTTGAACTGACCTCTGTCCTGCTGCGCGACCCCACGCTGACCCCGGGCGAGATCCTGATGTCCGAGTCGCAGGAACGCATGATGGCCGTGGTCACGCCGGAGAACGTCAAGGCGTTCGAGGCCGTCATGGACAAGTGGGCCGTGGAGTACTCCTGGCTGGGTGAGGTGACCGATACCGGCCGCCTGATCATCACCTGGGAAGGCGACGTGATTGTCGACGTCGACCCCCGCACCGTGGCGCACGACGGCCCGGTCTACGACCGCCCGTTCGCCCGTCCCGAGTGGCAGGATTCCGTGCAGGCCGACACGTTCACCGGCTCGGTGCAGGACGCCGGCCGCCCGTCGGCTCCGGCCGAGCTTGCAGCCGCTGTGACCGAACTGGTGGCCTCGCCGAACATGTGCTCCAAGGCCTGGATCACCAACCAGTACGACCGGTACGTCGGCGGCAACACCTCCATGGCGTTCCCCGACGACGCCGGAGTGGTCCGCGTTGACGAGGAGTCAGGCCTGGGCGTCGCCCTGGCCACCGATGCCAACGGCCGCTACACCTACCTGGACCCGTACCACGGCGCCCAGCTGGCGCTGGCCGAGGCTTACCGCAACGTTGCCACCGCGGGCGCCGTCCCCATGGCCGTCAGCGACTGCCTGAACTTCGGTTCCCCCGAGGATCCGGACGTCATGTGGCAGCTGGCCGAGGCAATCCGTGGCTTGTCCGACGCCTGCATGGTGCTGGGCATTCCGGTCACCGGCGGCAACGTCTCGCTGTACAACCAGACGGGCACCACACCCATCCACCCCTCCCCCGTGGTGGCGGTGCTGGGCAAGCTCGACGACGTTGCCCGCCGCACGCCGTCGGGCTGGCGCGAGGACGGCCAGGCCATCTACCTGCTGGGCACTACGGGTGCCGAGCTGGACGGGTCCGAGTGGGCCAACATGCGCGGCCACCTGGGCGGGCAGCCGCCGAAGGTTGACCTTGAGGCCGAACGCGCCCTGGGTGAAATCCTGATCAACGCCTCCCGCGACGGCATGATCGACGCCGCGCACGACCTCTCCGAGGGCGGCCTCGCGGCGGCCCTGGTGGAGTCCTCGCTGCGCTACGGTGTGGGTGCGCGGATTGCGCTGCAGGACGTCATGGACCGGGACGGCGTGGACCTGTTCACGGCGCTCTTCTCCGAGTCCCAGGGCCGTGCCATTGTGGGCGTCCCGCGCTCCGAGGAAGTCCGCTTCACCGACATGTGCACCGCCCGCGGCTTCGCGCACACCCGCATTGGCGTAGTGGACGCGGACAGCGGCAAGCTGGAGATCAACGGCGTGGAGGGCCTGTCCCTGGACGCACTCCGCGAAGCCCACGAGGGGACCCTGCCGAAGTACTTCGGCTAGTCCACCGGCGCTTCCACCCATCGATTGCTGCGTACTCGTCGTTTTGACCCTTCAGAACGACAAGTACGCAGCAATCGTTCTTAAATGCCCCTCCGCCAGCCGGCCTGTGCCAGGGCAACAAGAACTTTGGCCGCGGCCGGTTTCGCGTCGTTGACCATGTGGCGTTTGGAGATCCTAACCTCCGTCCACCCCAGGGCGGCGTACCGTTCAGAGCGCGCTATGTCCCTGGTGAGCTGGCTTTCCCCGCCGTGGTGCTCGCCTTCGTACTCGATGCCGATCCGGTATTTGCGGTAAGACAGGTCCGGTTCATGGTGCCTGACGCCGTCCCCGGTGATGATCGGGACGTTCAGCTCGGGTTCGGGCAGGCCCGCGCGGACGATGGCGAGCCGGAGCATGGTTTCCTGCGCCGAATCCGCCCCGACCCGGATGAGTTCCAGGGCCTCCTTGGCCGTCCGGAGGCCCCGCTTTCCCCGGTGCCTGTCGATGATCCGCTGCAGGTCCCACCTGCTGCACAGCGGCATGCTTCGGCCCTCGAAGTCGAGGCGCGGCACGCGGACGCAGGCGTCCCCCATGGCCACGAGCTCGTCGACGGACAGCACTTCGGCCATGTCGAGCCACGTCCGCTCCGGCGTTGTCACCGGAACCCCGTCAATTGCCGTGACTTCGTCCTGGTACAGCTTCATGCGGTGCACAATGACGTGGGGCCTGTCCAGGTGGGCTGCACCTTCGGGGCGGATGAGGTGGTACACCTCGGAGCCGCCGTCCTGGCGCCGCTGCGGCAGTGAATGGAGCTCCGCCGCCGTCACGTGCGAGGCAGCACAAAGCTCATTGACCTCAATGAAAGGCCGGACCCGCGCGCCCAGGGGAAGCGCCGCCGTCGGGCCGTCTGCCCTGATGCCCCTGCCGCGGTAGGTCAACGATCCGTGCCGCCAGCGGCGTGGAGAGATTCCGGCAACCGAAGCGTCAACGAGAGTGAAGGGGCGTCCCCGGAGTTCCTCCGGCAGCGGCTGTGGGGTCTTCATCGATCCATGACAGCAGAATCCCGGCAACACCCGCAGAAGTTATCCACACCCCCCATCGAATGCTGCGTACTTGTCGTTTTGGAGCGTGAGAACGACAAGTACTCAGCAATCGATGGGTTAGTCCTCGCTGTGGAGCTCGCGCTGGCGGGCGCTGAGCAGCTCGATCTCCGGCCGGCCGGCCACGAAGCGTTCGACGGCGGCGAGCACCTCCACGAGGTGAGCCCGGTCCGCTGCCACCAACCCGACGCCGAGCTGCGTGCGCCGGTACTGGCCGTGGTCCCCTACTTCCGCCACGGACACCTCGAAGCGGCGTTTGAGTTCAGCCAGGAGCGGCCGGACCACGGAACGTTTCTCCTTGAGGCTGTGTACATCGCCAAGGAGGACATCGAACTCGGTCCAGCCGATCCACATGGAAGCTCCTAGCTGATGGTGAGCTCGCCCATCAGGTCCCAGCCGTCGCCGTCGAGCTGGCGGCTGATGATCTTCGGCGTCTCTACGAGGGCCTGCGGCATGTCCGCCATCGCCTTCTGGAAGTGGGCGCTGTTGACGTGGTCGCCGGCGGCGTCATCCTTGAAGGCTTCCACCAGGACGTATTCGTTGGGGTCATCCAGGCTGCGGGACCAGTCGAACCAGAGGTTGCCCGGTTCCTTCCGGGTGGATTCGGTGAAATCTGCCACGAGTTCCGGCCAGCGTTCGGACCATTCGGGCTTGACCTTGAACTTGACGACGATAAAGATCACAGGGATTTTCCTTCCGCGGCGAGACTGCGTGCCCCTTCAATGTACCGGGAAGTAACGTAGCGCTGCGCCGCGCGGGTCACCAGTCCGCCGGCAGCGTAGAACCAGTTGGCGGGCCTGCTGAACGCCCGGATCCGAAGCCATACCTCGCCCTGGCTGGTGATCTCCACTTCGAAGGATTCCTCCCCGCGGGCGGGATGGCCGGGCAACGTACCGTAGCCGAAACCGGCGGACTGCGGAATGCTGCCCGGTACCGGCTCATGGACCCACACCACCTGGCAGGGCGCGGGCAGGCGGAAGGGCCCGACGCCGAATCCGCTCACCACGCGGGCCCCCGGCACAGCACGCGGTGACCCGGCCCGGACCCGAAGCCCTGCCCGCCGCTGCAGTTCCCAGGCGAGAATGCCGTCCGCCACGCGCCGGTAGGTATCCAGTCCAGCGCCCAGGCGGACCTCTTTGAGGACCCGGGCGTATCCCCCGGGGGCGCTCCCCTGTTCGGTGCTTCCCACTCCCGGGTATCCGAGCCGGGCAATTGCCTTGTCAGTCATTGCTGCCTGCCTTCCCGAGGCGTGCCCACCCCAGCTGTTCCTGCTGCTTCCGGCTCAAGCCTGCCACCACGAGGTCGTACGAGTCCTCCACCATGTCCCGGACCATCCCGTCCGGCAGCGAACCATCAAGGCGGACACCGTTCCAGTGGGTCTTGTTCATATGCCACGCACCGGTAATCGCCGGATGTACCGCCCGCAGCTGCACGGCAAGGGCCGGTTCGCACTTCAGGTTCACGTAGAAGTCGGCCTCGTCCATGGATGACAACGCAAACAGCTTCGCCTCGTGCCGGGCGCCGCCGGCAATGTGGGACCGCACCTTGAAGACCGACGTTTCCGGTCCGAACGGAAAATCCTCGTAGGCACCGGGGAACGACAGGCAGATTGTCCGCAGCGCGTTGGGGTCCATGAATGAAGCCTATAAAGCACGCGTGGACGGTGCTAGTCTGCCAGCATGTCACGCGACCAGGCGGCCATTCCTGTTCTGGATCTGGGTTCCGCACGGCAGCCCTACGGATCCTTCGGCCCGGAATTCATCGAGCAGCTGCGGCATGCCACCCATGACGTGGGCTTCTTCCAAATTACTGGCTACGGTGGACGTCCCGGCCAGGCAGAGGAGTTGCTGGACCTTGTCCGGCAGTTCTTCAACCTTCCCCTGGCCGAGCGGATGAAGCTGGACAACCGGCTGTCGCCGCATTTCCGCGGCTACACCCGTATGGGCACCGAAGTGACCCAGGGCCGGGCTGACGCCCGGGAGCAGATCGACTACTCCCCTGAGCGCGGGCCGGTGGCCAACTACCCGGCGGACCAGCCCTACTGGCTGCTGCAGGGTCCGAACCTTTGGCCCGGCGAAGCGCTCCCCGAACTCAAGCCCGCCGCCATGGAATGGGCGGTGCTCATGTCCGAGGTAGGAATGGAGCTGCTGCGGGCCATCGCGGTCTCCCTCCAGTTACCGGAGGAGTACTTTGACGAACCCTTCGGCGACACTCCTGCCTGGATGGGCAAGCTGGTGCACTACGTGGGCGGTGTGGTGGAAGCCGCCGGCGACCAAGGCGTCGGTTCCCATGCCGACTACGGGTTCGTGACCCTCCTGCTCCAGGACAGCGTGGGCGGCCTCGAAGTGCTGCCGCCGGGCACCAGCCAGTGGCTGCCGGTGGAGCCCCTTCCGGGAGCGCTGGTGGTGAACCTCGGCGAGATGCTGGAGGTGGCCACCGAGGGATACCTTGCGGCCACCATCCACCGCGTGCAGGCCCCGCCGCCCGGCGTGGACCGCTACTCGGTCCCGTTCTTTTGGTCGCCACGGCTGGACGCCGTGATCGATCCGGTCCCCCTGGCCCCTGAGCTCAAGGCCGCGGCCCGGGGCATCACGGACGATCCCGCCAACCCGCTGCTGGCATCCTTCGGTCTGAACATGCTCAAGGGACGCATGCGCGCGCACCCGGACGTGAGTGAACGGCATTATCCGGACTTGCTGAAGCGCCGGGGTCAGTAAAGCCCTAAAGGCCGAACTTCCATGCGAGCTGGGCGGGACAGGCGTTCATCACCACATCGAGGCCGGCCGCCTTGGCGCGCTCCGCCGCCTCTTCGTCGATCACACCCAGCTGGAGCCACACTGCTTTGGCGCCCACGGCAATGGCCTGGTCAACCACGCTGCCCACCAGGTGGGAATTGACGAAGCAATCCACGACGTCGATGGGCCGCTTTTCTGCCGGGATGTCGTCCAGGGTGCGGTAGCCGGTTTCGCCGTGGACGGGGTCGCCGGGAAGGTTGATGGGGATGATGTCCATGCCGAGCCTGTCACGGATGAAGAGTGACACGTCGTAGGCTGCGCGCCACTCATTGGTGGTCAGGCCGACGATGGCCCAGCGTCCCTTGGTGCGCATGAGGCGTTCGATGACTGCAGGATCGTTCGTGTGGCCCATGGGATCAGCCTACGCGCCCGGCCCAGTGGTACCGGCGGGAGGTCATTTCGACGCCGATGCCTGCTTCGGCCGTCCGCCCTGTCCCGGCGCGGGTGAACCTGCCTGGTCCGGGGCCGGCGCTTTGGCCGCAGGGCCCGGCGCTTTCCCTCCCCCATCTGCGGCTTCCCCGGCGGGCGCAGTGCGCGAAGCAGCGGGGCCGCCTTTTGATTCTGCGTCCCGTGGCTCTGCCTGCGCTCCCTCCGCCTCGGGTTTCTCCTTGCTGCGTCCGGCGCCGTTGCCCTGGGAACCAGCCCCGAAGGCTGCGGGCGGACACTCTTCCGCCCCGTTGCCGTCACCGTGATCCTCCGGAGCGGCGCACGCCGGCATACCGGCATGCTCATTCTCCGGCTGGACGGCGCCGGCAGGATCCTGAAGAAGCGGCGAGCCAAGGTGGGCGGGGTTGGCGGCCCCGTCCGGCGCAGGGGGACCGGCGACGGAAAGTTCAGCGTCCGGGGCAGCCGTGGGGGCGCGGTACCCGGGACCGGCTGCGAGCGGCCCGGCGGCAAGCGGCCCGGCGGCCGGAGTGCTCCACGGCACCCACTCCTCCAGCACGTGTTCCGTGGCACTGATCCCGGAAGGGGTGGAACTGGCGGCCACGCCGCCCACGCCCAGCCCCATACCAGCCACCAGCACCAGGCCCAGCGCGGTAGGGCGGTGCCGGCGACGGCGGCGGGCCAGTTCGTCGTCGCGCTGGACGTCCGGTTCGCCACCGGCGGGTCCGTCCGCGGGCTCTTCCGCCGGTACTGACGGAACGTGGCGCTCCACCGCGGCCGGCCCGCCTGCCGCGATCAATGCCGCCAGCGCGCCGGTGGGTGCAGGCGTGGGCAGCGCAGACAGGGTGCCCAGTGAAAGCAGGGCGTCGCGGAGATCGGTGTCCTGTTGGCAGCCTGCGTCCAACAGCATGTCCTCGACAAGGGTGGCGCGGCTTTCCGAAGCGGAAGTCATGGCGCGAGGTACTCCTTCACTGCGGCAAGTTCCCGGAGCTTCAGCAACGCGCGCCGCTGAAGTTGCTTCACCGAACCAGCACTCTTCTCCATGGTCTCCGCCGTCTGTTCAACCGTGAGGCCGCCCACCAGGCGCAGGGACAGCACGTCCCGCTGGTCCCGGGGCAGCCCGTCCAGCAGTGCAAGGACCTCGTGCGGCGAGATGCGCAGCAGGGCTTCCTTCTCCGCGGAGGTCTCCTCGCGCTGGTCGAGTTCGGGTTCGAAGGGCAGCCTGGCCGGTGTCCGGCGCTGGCGGCGGTGGTCGTCCACCATGCGGGCGTGGGCAACGGAGAAGATGAAGGTCCTCAGCCCGGACTCTCCTCCCTGCACGCTATGGAGCCGGGGCAGCACGGACAGGAACACTTCCTGCATGGCGGCCTCCGGATCCTCGACTCCCCGGGCGGTGAGATATCCCAGGACCCGGGATGCGTAAGTCTTGTAAACCAGGCTGAAGGCGGCCGTCCCGGACACTGGCTGGTCCGGAGCCTCTTCTGTCTGTGCATCGGTCACTGACGTGGTGCTTTCCGTCAAGGAGGGTGTGGAATGGCGGGCGTTCAGTACATCCGGAACGCTGCCCTCACTTTACCCTCCGGGCTGGCACCCGTTTGGAAAGACAAAGAGCCGGCCTGGAACGTGATGGGGGACAGGTTCCAGACCGGCACTTCATAGGGGTAATCGCTCCGGGCCTCCGGAGGGTTACGCGTTTGGAAAGAATGTTTTTGCGGGGCCGCCTCCCGAACGTCAGCGGGTGGCAGCCCTGGTCCACCGCGGCGCCGCAGCATACCTTCGCAGCGCGCCGGCCGGGATAAGGGGGTGCCGCGGTGAGGTGGCCAGTTCCTCTCCACAAGGAGGTACGACGGCGGTGGGCAGCCCGGCGGGAACAGCGGCAGCGGCCGCAGCAGGTGCAGCCGCGGGACGGGACACGGTTCCGGCGGGGCACAGGTCGGTCACCAGCCCGGTCCCGGCACATTCACGGACCGCCGCGATCCCTGCCACCACGGCAGCCTTGTCTTCGAAGGGCCCGGAGACGGCAATGACGGCCCCGTCCGGAGCCAGGAGCCGGAACCGGAAAAACGCGTCAGCGTCGATGAATGCTTCAAATGTTCCGGCCATGACGATCCTTCCTTGGGCATCAGATGGTACAAACGAGTCTGGCCGCGGCACCTGGACCCTCACAAGACCGTGCGCGTTAAGCCTGTGTAAATTGCTTCCCACAAAAAAGGACAAGCGGCAGGCCACCAGCAAAGGTGGCCTGCCGCCGTCGCAATCCCTGCCCCGTGGGGGCGTGTCAGTCGTTGATGAGGTCGTTCACCACGATGGTCTGGTCCCGGTCCGGGCCCACGCCGATGGCGGAGAATCGGGTTCCGGAGAGCTTCTCCAGCGCCAGCACGTAGTTCCGGGCATTCTCCGGCAGGTCCGCCAGCGTGCGGGCACCGGTGATGTCCTCGGTCCAGCCGTCGAAGTACTCGAAGATCGGCTTGGCGTGGTGGAACTCCGTCTGCGTCATCGGCATCTCGTCGTGGCGGACACCGTCCACGTCATAGGCGACGCACACGGGGATCTGTTCGATGCCGGTGAGGACGTCCAGCTTGGTGACGAAGTAGTCCGTGAAGCCGTTTACGCGGGAGGCGTGGCGGGCCAGGACGGCGTCGTACCAGCCGCAGCGGCGCGGGCGGCCGGTGTTGACGCCGAACTCACCGCCGGTCTTCTGCAGGTACATGCCCATCTCGTCGAAGAGCTCGGTGGGGAACGGGCCCGCACCGACGCGGGTGGTGTAGGCCTTGATGATGCCGATGGAGCGGGAAATCCGGGTGGGGCCAATGCCGGAGCCAACCGACGCGCCGCCGGCGGTGGGGTTGGAGGAGGTGACGAACGGGTAGGTGCCGTGGTCCACGTCCAGGAACGTTGCCTGGCCGCCCTCCATCAGGACTACCTTGCCCTCGTCCAGCGCGGAGTTCAGGACCAGGGTGCTGTCGATGACCAGCGGGCGGAGCCGCTCGGCGAAGGACAGGAAGTACTCCACGATCTCGTCCACCACAACGCTGCGGCGGTTGTAGACCTTGACCAGGAGTTCGTTCTTCTGGCGCAGTGATCCTTCCACCTTCTGGCGGAGGATGGATTCGTCGAAGACGTCCTGGACACGGATGCCCAGCCGGGCCACCTTGTCCATGTAAGCGGGCCCGATGCCCCGGCCTGTGGTGCCGATGGCCCGGCTGCCCAGGAAGCGTTCAGTCACTTTGTCCAGCACCTGGTGGTAGGGCGCAACCAGGTGGGCGTTGGCGGAAACCCGCAGTTTCGAGGTGTCGGCGCCGCGTGCCTGGAGTCCGTCGATTTCCTGGAAGAGGGCCTCAAGGTTCACCACGCAGCCGTTGCCGATGATGGGAACGGCGTTGGGGCTGAGGATGCCTGCAGGCAGCAGCTTGAGTTCGTACTTTTCACCGCCTACGACGACGGTGTGCCCGGCGTTGTTGCCGCCGTTGGGCTTGACGACGTAGTCAACACGGCCGCCCAGCAGGTCGGTGGCCTTGCCTTTTCCTTCGTCGCCCCACTGGGCTCCTACGATCACAATTGCTGGCATGGGATCCTCCCCCATTCGTTCGGACTGCCCGGGCCGGCCATCAGGTGGCGGGCCCATACAGCGCCGTTCATGAGAATGCCCCGAACATACCGGCCTTCGCACAGCCGCAGCACGGCGCAGCGAAGCAAGAGTTCCGGGGCTCTTACCACCCAAGTTTAGCCGATAGGGCACTTTGTCCACCGTTATGGCCCGCCGCGGCACTTTCTGCCGAAAGGCCGCGGCGGGAGGGACCGGCTATTCGTCCTCAGCCTCTCCTGCAGGCCGGGATGTCTGTTCGGCGAGCGTGTTCCAGAAGGAGGTGTCGGCGTCGGCAATGGACCCGTCCGCGATCGCGGCGGCCGTGGCGGTCAGTGTGGTGACTGTCTGCTTGATCAGGTAGCCGTTGCTGCGCTGGCCCAGGGCGTAGCCATCCAGGTAGTGGTCCGACATGCCGCGCATCTCGAAGAGCAGGGTGGCGATGCCGTATTCCACGGAGATGCCGTTGCGGCTGATGGTTTCGGCGCTGCCGCCCTGGTACTTGCCCAGGTGGCCCCAGCCGGTGGAGTCGACGTTGTTGAAGACCACGGCGCCGAGCTGCTTGGATTTCTCGACGACCGCGGGATCGGCGTTGGGGGTGGTGGGATACAGGATGGAGCCGGACACCAGCTTGCCGTCACGTTCGGCCCGGGTGCCCTGGTGGTGCAGGTCGATCATGTAGTCGATCCGGTATTTGCGCATGACGTTGTTGTGCAGCGCCTGGGTCTCCGGCTGGACCTTGGCCACATGGTCGCGGTTCAGGTCCACGCCCTCGGCGTTGTAGCGGGTGAGGTGCCGGTCCCCCTTGGCAAGGTAGTTGTCCAGGGAAAAGTTCACGTCCCCCATGGCGCCGTCCGCGTTGAGCATGGGCAGCACCAGGATGTTCACGCCCTTGAGGATGTCCGCGGACTTACCGGTCCCCAGGTGCTTGATGAACTCCATGGCACCCTCGGTGGTGAGCTGCTCGTTGCCGTGCTGCTGGGTCAGGTACAGGATGGTGGGCTTGGCGGGATCCGAAATGTACTTGGCCAGGTGGATGTCCCGGCCCTTGACCGTCTTCCCAATGACCTCCAGCTCCATTGCCGGCTGGCGGGCGTCCTGGTCCTTCAGGAACGAGACCATCTGTTCGTAGGTGGCCAGCTTTGACGTGGTGATCTGGCCGTTGCCGTCGAAGTTGGGGCCCTCGCCCACCGCGTGTGCCAGTGGGGCAGGTCCTGCGACGACGGCGAGCGCCAGCGCGCCGGAGACAGCAAGGGTCCTGAAAGATGCCAGGGATTTCTTCACAGTGCTTTACCTCTTTCGAGTGCATCGGGGTGCCGCCGGCCGGCTCCCTCGCCGGAGCGGCATGTGACTTCAGCCAACCAAGCTTAACGAAACCTGTCAATAACCTGAACAAATCCTGTAAGCACTGCCGTGGAATCCGGCGGAGCCGGGGGGACGGAACACCGCGACACAAAGAGGTGCTGATTTGCCCCGGGGCGGCTGTCTGGATTTATGTGAGAGTGAACCATCCGGAGCGGCCGAGAGACCTGGCTCGATGACGCCGCAGCAACCACGCCCCAGCAGGACTCCTGCCGGGGCGGAAGGTGCTACTGCCAGGACCGATGGAAAGGAAGCTTCCAGCATGCCCCTGAACACAGACCACATCCGCGTCACCCACGCCGGATCGTTGCCCCGCACCCCTGAGCTCATCGCGGCCAACGCCGCCAAGGAGACCGGGGGCGTCACCCCGGAGTTCCTGGACCTCCTGGAGGCCTCCGTGGCCGGCGTGGTCCAGCGCCAGAAGGACCTGGGCATCGACATTCCCAATGACGGCGAATACGGCCACACCATGTCCAGCTCCGTTGACTACGGCGCCTGGTGGAACTACTCCTTCGCGCGGCTGGGCGGCCTGGAGCCCACCAACGTGGACCGCTGGGCCGACGCCCAGGTGCACCGCTCCTCCCCCGGCAACATCGTGCTGACCTCCTTCCCCGACCGGCGCGACCGGCAGGCATTCAACGAGGCCTACAACGATCCGTCCTCGGGCATCCTGGCCCACCGCAAGAGCGTCACCCAGCCCAAAATTGCCGGTCCCCTGACCTACACAGGGCAGGACCTGGTGGCGTCCGACATCAGGAACCTGAAGAAGGGCCTGGCTGCGGCCGGCCTTTCGGACGGCTTCGTAGCATCCCTCTCCCCCGGCTCCTGCGCCCGGGTGGCCAATGAGTACTACAAAAGCGACGAGGAACTGCTGTACGCCTGCGCCGACGCCATGCGCGAGGAATACAAGGCCATCATCGACGCAGGCCTGACTGTGCAGCTGGACGATCCATCGCTGGCCGAGAGCTGGGACCAGATCAACCCCGAGCCGAGCCTGGAGGACTACCTGAAGTTCATCCAGCTGCGCGTGGAGGCCACCAACTGGGCACTGCGGGACCTGCCGCAGGAACAGATCCGCCTGCACGTCTGCTGGGGCTCCTGGCAAGGCCCGCACACCACGGACATTCCGTTCGCGGACATCGTCGGCTCGGTGCTGCAGGTCAACGCCGGCGCATACTCGTTCGAGGCAGCCAACGTCCGCCATGAACACGAATGGCGCGTGTGGGAGGACACCAAGCTCCCCGAGGGCAAGGTCATTATCCCTGGCGTCGTCTCGCACGCCACCAACGTGGTGGAACACCCTGACCTGGTGGCCGACCGAATTGTCCGCTTTGCCGACGTCGTGGGCCGCGAGAACGTCATCGCCTCCACCGACTGCGGCCTGGGCGGCAGGGTGCACCCCCAGATCGCTTTCGCCAAGCTGGAGGCCCTTGGGGAGGGCGCGCGCCGCGCCACCAGCCGCCTCTGGTAGCTGCGGAAGGTGGATCTGGAAACGCCGGTTCCGTGCCCTGCCTGAATCAGGTGCACGCGACCGGCGTTTCGTTTTGCCAGGCTTGCTAAACTAGGTAAGTCCGACCAGGAATCGGTCCACCCCCATCAACCACCGCAAATGTGGTGCGCTATGGCGCGCTCTTTTTTGTGGCGGCAGCAACGCCAATCCCCGCAGGAGAACCAGTACTTCATGACAGCCCTGGCACCCGAAACATTCCACGAACAGCTCATGAGCCGCCGCTACGAACCCAGCGTTGCTGCCGTCAACGAGCTCTGCGACTCCCTGCAGGAGACCAAGCCGGGAACCGTGGTCCCCTACGTGGATCCCATGCACGACGTGGAGGAGTGCCGCATCATCAGCCTGTTCTCCAACATCGGTGAGGCCGACCCATCCGGGTTCATCACCGCCGGGGACCAGGACGCCGCCACCCGCATGCTCGGCCTCCAGTGGACGCTGGGCCTGCGTCCCGAGTTCGTCATGCCGTGGAATGTCCATCCGTGGCACGTTCCGGGCGAAGTCAACGGCAAGTTCACCCCGGACCAGATCCAGGCCGGCCTGAAGCCGCTGCTGAAGTTTCTTGCCCTGGTGCCCCGCGCCTCGGTCATCGTGGCGCACGGCACCGAAGCCAACCGCCTGGCCAACCTGCTGCTGAAGACCGAGGTACCGCTGCTGTGGCGCCGTGGTTTGAAGACCTACAAGGTCCGTTCCCTGAGCGGCCGCGCGTTCGCCGGCTCCCCGGCCCGCCAGGAGGAATACCTCGATGACATGCGGGCGGCGTACACCGACGCCATGGCACGTACGGGCATCGCCAAGCCATAAACGAACGACGGCGGGTGGTCACCTTTCCAGGAAAGGTGACCACCCGCCGTCGTCGTTTAAGCCCAAAGGCCCCCTACTTGCCTTCGATGGCAGCCTTCGCGGTGGGGTCTGAGTCGTTGAGGAACTTCTCGATCCGGTCCGTCTCGTCAGCCTCGCCGATGGCCGATGACGCCCGGCCCAGGGAGTAGAGGGCCCGCAGGAATCCGCGGTTGGGTTCGTGCTCCCACGGGATGGGGCCAACCCCGCGCCAGCCGTTGCGGCGCAGCGCGTCCAGGCCCCGGTGGTAGCCGACCCGGGAGTAGGCGTAGGAGTCGATGGTGCGTCCTTCCGTCCACGCTTCCTCGGCCAGCACGGCCCAGAGCAGCGAGGACGTGGGGTGCTTGGCAACCAGGTCCAGTGCCTCGTGGCCGGCCTCCAGCTGGCCGTTCACCTCGGTTTCGGCAGGCAAGAGCGTGGGCTCCGGCCCCATCAGGTTCCGGCGGAACTCGTCCGACATCTAGAAGGTCTTTCCGGCGGAACCGAGCTGCTTGGTGGCTTCCACGACGCGTGCTGCCAGGCCGGCTTCGGCGGAGGCGCCCCAGACGCGGGGGTCGTAGGTCTTCTTGTTGCCCACTTCGCCGTCGACCTTCAGGACGCCGTCGTAGTTCTTGAACATGTGGTCCGCCACCGGACGCGTGTAGGCGTACTGGGTGTCGGTGTCGATGTTCATCTTGATGACGCCGTAGGAGACGGCGTCAGCGATCTCCTGGTCGGAGGAGCCGGAGCCGCCGTGGAAGACGAGGTCGAACGGGTTGTCCTTGCCGATCCTGGCACCCACCTGGGCCTGGATGTCCTTGAGGATCTCCGGGCGCAGCTTGACGCCACCGGGCTTGTACACGCCGTGCACGTTGCCGAAGGTCAGGGCCGTGATGTAGCGGCCGTTCTCGCCGGCGCCGAGGGCGTCGATGGTGGCCAGGGCGTCCTCCACCGTGGTGTAGAGCTTGTCGTTGATGGCGTTCTCCACGCCGTCTTCCTCGCCGCCGACGGTGCCGATTTCCACCTCGAGGATCATCTTGGCGGCAGCAGTGCGGGCCAGCAGGTCGCGGGCGATCTTCAGGTTCTCCTGCAGCGTCTCTGCCGAGCCGTCCCACATGTGGGAGTTGAAGAGCGGGTTGCGGCCGGCCTTGACCTCAGCCTCGGAGGCTTCCAGCAGCGGCAGGACGAAGCCGTCCAGCTTGTCCTTGGGGCAGTGGTCCGTGTGCAGGGCGATGTTGACACCGTAGTTCTTGGCCACTTCGCGGGCGAAGGCAGCAAAGCCCAGGGAACCGGCCACCATGTCCTTGGTGGAGGCACCGGACCAGTAGGCGGCACCGCCGGTGGAGACCTGCACGATGCCGTCGGACTCCGCCTCGGCGAAGCCGCGGAGCGCTGCGTTCAGCGTCTGCGAGGACGTGACGTTGACGGCGGGGAAGGCGAATCCGCCCGCCTTCGCGCGGTCGATCATCTCGGCGTAGATCTCTGGGGTTGCAATGGGCATGCTGGCTCCTCTGCTGAGTTTCGTCTGTGGGTGGATGACCCTCAAATAGACCGCTTACGGCTTGGCACCATCCTAGCCATTCCCGGGCTGGCAGGGTGTTTCGGGTCACCGGTCGGTAATACTCACACGTGCTGGTTGAACACGTGCCGGCGGATCCAGGCGTGCATGGCGATGGCAGCGGCGGAGGCGGCATTGATGGACCGGGTGGAGCCGAACTGCTCAATGGACAGGGTGGCGACGGCGGCCTGGTGGACTTCCGGGGTCAGGCCCGGCCCCTCCTGGCCAAACACCAGCACGCAGTCCCGGGGCAGCTCGTACGTCTCCAGCGGCACCGAATCCGGGAAGATGTCGATTCCGATGATCGCCAGCCCCTCCCCTTCCGCCCACTGGACGAAGTCCTCCACCGTCGTGTGGTGCCGGACGTGCTGGTAGCGGTCGGTGACCATGGCCCCGCGGCGGTTCCACCGGCGCCGGCCGATGATGTGCACTTCCTTGGCGAGGAAGGCGTTGGCGGTGCGCACCACGGTGCCGATGTTCAGGTCGTGCTGCCAGTTTTCGATGGCCACGTGGAAGTTGTGCCGCCGCGAGTCCAGCTCCGCCACAATGGCGTCGTGCTTCCAGTAGCGGTATTTGTCCAGCACGTTGCGCCGGTCGCCGTCGGCCAGGAGGTCGGGGTCCCAGTGGTCGCCTTCGGGCAGTTCCCCTTCCCAGGGCCCGACGCCGACCTCCGCCTTTTCGGGTTCGGCCTCCCCGGGCTGGCGGTCGGGTTCATCTGTCATGCCGGGCGTTTGGTTCACCCTTCAACACTAGACTGGACTCTTCGGGCAAACATCACAGGCGGAGGCAGGGCATGGCGGACAAGGACCAGGTAGCAGGCAACGCGGCGGTATACCGGAGCGGCCAGGAGATCGAGTGCTGGCTGACGGACATGGACGGCGTCCTGGTGCACGAAAACCAGCCCATCCCCGGAGCGGCCGAACTGATCCAGCGCTGGGTGGACACGTCCAGGCGCTTCCTGGTGCTGACCAACAACTCCATCTTCACGCCGCGCGACCTTGCCGCCCGCCTTCGCGCTTCCGGGCTGGAGATCCCCGAGGAGAACATCTGGACCTCAGCCCTGGCCACAGCCCAGTTCCTGAAGGACCAGGTCTCCGCCGGCGGCGCGGAATCGGGAAACCGTGCGTACACCATTGGCGAGGCCGGACTGACGACGGCGCTGCATGAGGCGGGCTTCATCCTCACCGACCAGAACCCGGACTTTGTGGTGCTCGGCGAAACGCGCACGTACTCGTTCGAGGCAATCACCACGGCCATCCGCCTGATCCTGGCCGGCGCCCGGTTCATCGCCACCAATCCGGATGCCACGGGCCCGTCCAAGGACGGCCCAATGCCGGCCACGGGCGCCATCGCGGCCCTGATTACCAAGGCCACCGGCCGTGAGCCCTACATTGTGGGCAAGCCGAACCCCATGATGTTCCGGTCGGCCATGAACCAGATCGATGCCCATTCCGAGACCACGGCCATGATCGGCGACCGGATGGACACGGACATCATTGCCGGGATGGAGGCAGGGCTGCACACCGTCCTGGTCCTCAGCGGCATCACGCACAAGGACGACATCGCCGCCTACCCGTTCCGGCCCAACCAGGTGCTGAACTCGGTGGCGGACCTGAAGAACCAGATCTAGAAGATACTGACCCGGGAGCCGCCCCGGGGCAGCGGGAAGAACTCGTCCAGCAGGCCCGTGACCAGGGGCCGGTAGATCTGCGGGTTCCAGCCCGGGCTGGCGTGCGCGGGCGCGGCCCCCGTGGTCTGCAGGTTGCTGGAAACCATGTTGTCCTTGAAGACGACGGCCCAGGTTTCGGCCGCGGTTTCATAGTCGACGGTGGCGTCCTTCGGGTTGCCGATGTACGCCATCCTGGCCGTGCCAAGTTTTCCGGCGAACTGGCTTCCCTCGAAGTGGTAGATGTAGGCGGACTCCGTCTGGACCAGGACGTTGGAAGGGGCAATGGGTGAGAGCTGCTCCAATGTCTGGTTCAGGATCTGGCGCCAGCTCCGTTCGTCCTTGTGGATGATCCGTTCCCCCAGTTCGTAGCCGCCGCGCAGCGTTGAGGGGAACCGGACGCCGCTTTCATAGAGGAAGACCACGCCGTCGAACCAGCTTTGGTCCAGGACGTCGTGGGCGCTGTAGGGGGTGGAGTCGAGGAGGATGAACTGGACCTGGACGCCCTCCAGGGCCAGCAGCCGGGCTGCCACCTGTGTGGCGAGCATGCCGCCGAAACTGTGCCCGTAGAAGAAGAGCTTGGTGATCTTCTCGGCGGCGATGTAGTCGGTGATCGCGTGGACCACCTCGGTGATGTTCAGGCCCAGGTTGGAATATCCGACGGCGGCGAGCCGGGCCCGTTTGTTAAGCGAGCCCCGAAGGGTGTTCAGGATCCACTGCGCTTCTTCCCAGCTGGTTTTGTAGCCGGGGAACAGGAACCAGCTGGCGTCCTTGTAGTAGGCGTCGGCGAAGTCGTCGGCGACGGGGAGGACCCTGGTGCTGCGGCGCTGGGACTGGACTTCACGGGTCATCAGCATGTCCGCGGCCAGCAGTCCGGAGACGCCGGCGCCGGTCAGGAACGTCCGGCGCGAAAAGCGCTTCAGGGCAGCCGCATCCGCCAGCAGCCGGGCGTTCAGGACCCCGCTCCGGTGCTGCGCACTGACCTCCCCCTCATACGGCACAGTCCTACCGTAAGCCCAGCCGGACGCCGCGCGGCAATGCCCGGGGGTAACCGTTCGGTGGCGCAGGCGTCAGCTGGCGGCCTGCCCCTCCGTTGCCGGGAAAGGGGCCTGCGGTTCCTGCTGGCGGCGGAGGATTTCCAGGCCGATGTCGTTGTAGCGGCCCAGCAGGTCGGCACCGTCGGGGGCTGCCGGGTTATCCAGCAGGGCGAAGGTGGCGTCGCTGGCGTACAGCAGTTCCTGGTCCGTGTACTCGGTCAGCGGGCGGCCGTAAAGCTCTTCGATCCACATGACCGGCAGTTGGGGGAATTCGCCTGCGTGCTCGCCGCCGGGAAAGAGTTCCCGCACGTCATCGTCCACCAGGAGCGGCCGCCGGCGGGTGTCATCACCGGCAGTCCAGTCGCGCGTTGCGGGGGTGAGCTGCAGGGAGACCCCTGCGGAGGGAATGCCCGGGACGGATTTGGTGTCCATGGCGTTGAGGTCGCTGCGCAGTCCGGCCAATGCCGAGGATTCCACGAGGCCAGCCTGTGAGAGATCGACGCAGATGCGGCAACGGATGCCCATCCTCCGGACGCGGCGGATGATGTGGACCAGTTCAGCACGGGATTCGTGGTGAAGGGCCCCCCGGATTTCAATCCGGACGATGTCCGCAGGGACATCAAGGCTAACGAGTGCGTCTAGCGCGCGGTCCATAGGTACTCCAAAAGAGGTTCTATGGCCGACGGCTCAACCTCCGCAAGCGTAACCCTCCCCGGGCCCCCGCACAACCTGCCGTTCAGGCCCGCGAACCCGGGCTGACCTTGCCCGGTTCCTGGTAGTGGGTCCGCGCACCGGCGCCCCCGACCGAATCCACCAACGACTTGGCGATGTCCCGCAGCTTGGTGTTGCTGTTGCTGGACGCCTCCGTGAGGATTTCGACGGCGGCTTCCTGGCTGCACCGGTTCTGCGCCATAACGATGCCGATGGCGATGTCGATGATGGTCCGCGATTCCAGTGTGGCCCGAAGGTTTGACGCACTGTCAGCGTGCAGCGAGAACCGGACAGCGAGCCGCAGGGCTTCGGAGATTTCCCTGGTGAAGTCCCTGGCCCTGTCCGCGGCCGGTCCGTCGAACTTGCGCGGGGCGTCGGAGTAAAGGTTCAGGGCGGCTTTGGCTTCCCCCTGAAGGTTGAACGGCAGCGACAGCACCGAGCGCAAGCCGTGGGAAGCAACCGCGGCCGCATAGTCAGGACCCCAGCGGTCCTCCTGCAACAGGTCAGGAACGTAGACTTCACGCTCTTCCTTCGCCGCGGACAAACACGGGCCCTGGGCCAGGGAGTACTGGATTTCATCCACCTCCCGCGCCGATTCGCTGCTCCAGCCGATGGTGGCCGCCTTGCGGTCGCGGAGCAACGTGATGCCGCACAGGGCGTCATCGCCGTCGCCTGCCATTTGGTGCGCGGAAAAGCGCGCCAACTCGTTGAGGAAGTCCTCGAAATCGGCGCTTTCCAGGATGAGGTTCTGGACCTGGTCCGTGGGGCTCAAAGGCTGTTGTGGGGGGAGCAAAATGCGGGGTCTCCAAGCAACTGAAAGTGTTAACGCAAATGATAAATCAGCCGCGTGTACCGGGCCAACACCGGTCCCCCATATGTCACGGTGCCGGCCACAGCGGCCGGCACCGTGCGGTACTAGTCCAGTCCCAGCTCGTCCTTACCGAAGGCGAACAGGTAGGGAACACCGGTTTCGGCTTCGATCTTTTCCTTGGCGCCCGTATCGCGGTCCACGATGACGGCCACTGCCACGACGTTGCCGCCGGCCTTCCGCACGCCCTCCACAGCGGTCAGCGCGGAGCCGCCGGTGGTGGACGTATCCTCCAGGACCAGCACATTGCGGCCTTCAACGGACGGGCCCTCCACCTGGCGGCCCATGCCGTAGGACTTCTGCGCCTTCCGGACCACAAACGCATCAACCGTGCGGCCGGCGTCGACGGCTGCGTGCATCACCGCGGTGCCCACGGGGTCCGCGCCCATGGTGAGACCGCCGGCGCACTCAAAGTCGATCCCGGCGTCGTCCGCCAGTGCCAGCATGACCTGGCCCACCAGCTTGGATGCCTCGTGGTGGAGGGTGATGCGGCGAAGGTCGATGTAGTAATCGGCCTCGGCCCCGCTGGAGAGGATCACCTTGCCGCGGACCACGGCAAGTTCCTTAATCAGTTCGAGCAGTCGGGCGCGGGCAGCCGCGGTATCTACCGCAGTGTCAGTGGGCGAAGTCATGGCCCCAAGTTTAGTGGGTGGCGCGACGGTGAGTGGGCGCGCGAAGGCCGGCGCGTGCTCGGGACGCGGCCCGATGGCTATGACCCGCGGCAGGACCCGCTTGACCACGGGGTTGTGACGAAGGATGAAAAAGATCATGCGCTGGATGGAAAAGGAGGCCCGGGAACCCTTGCCAGCCAGCATGTCTCCGGACAATCTCCCCGCGAAAAGTGGAACGAACACCATCCGGTGCATGATCCGCTGCACCGTCTGGACCACCACCGTGGGCATGCGGCGGCGGCGCTGGATCGCCGCCAGGGTGCTGCTCCTGACCTGGCCCCGGCGAAGGTCGGGGGCCAGGCGTTCCGCGGCCGCCACCGCGTCCTGGATGGCCAGGTTGATGCCCACCCCGCCCGCGGGCGACATGGCATGCGCGGCATCGCCGATGCACAGGAACCCATCGATGTACCAGCGCCGCAGCCGGTTCAGCCTGACGTCCAGCCAATGCAGGTCCGCCAGGCTGCGGATGGAATCCACACGGTCGGCGAGGTCCGGGCGGAGTGCCGCCACCCGTTGGCGGAACTGTTCCAGGCCGCCTTCCCGGATCCTGGCGTCGGAACCCTTGGGAGCGAGGTAACCCATTTGGTAGTAGTTGGTGCGGTTCAGCGCAATCATGGCATCACGGTTTCCCAGCGAAGGCACCACGCCCGCCACCTCCCCCTGCTCCGAAGGGTGGCGGGGGATCTTGAACCACCAGGTGTCGAAGGGTACCGGGTACTCCTTCGCCCGCATTCCCGCCGCCTGGCGCAGCACCGAATGCCTCCCGTCCGCGGCCACCACCACGCCGGCACGGAGCACCTGCTCCGCACCGCCTGCGGCAGACCGGCAGCGCACCCCGGTGACGCGGCCGCCGTCGAACTCCAGGCCAGTGGCCTCAGTTTCCATGAGCAGCGTAAACGTGGGCTCCGCCGCGGCGGCCGACGCGAGGAAGTCCAGGAAGTCCCACTGGGGCATCATGGCCACGTAGTTGTAGGGGGGTTTCAGGGAATCGAAGGCTGCCAGGGTGACCAGTCCTGCGCCGGGGACCGGGACAGCGACGTTGTTCAGCCGGCTTTGCGGCAACCTGCGGAATCCAGCCCCCAGCCCCAGCTCGTCGATCAGCCGGATGGTGGAGGCATGCACCGTATCCCCGCGGAAGTCACGCAGGAAGTCGCGGTGTTTTTCCAGGACCGTCACAGGCACTCCGGCCCGTGCCAGCAACAGTCCCAGCATCATTCCTGCCGGGCCCCCGCCCACCACGACGCATCCCGTCCGCTCCATCCACCCAAGCTACGCCGCGCAGGGGCTGCCCGGAACAGTTGGGGTTGTTGACAGTGCTGGCTAGGCTGGACTTCATGCGCGAACTCCAGGCCAAGATCATTGAAGAAATGGGCGTTCAGCCCCGGATCGATCCCGCAGGGGAGGTACGCAAACGCGTCACCTTCCTCAAGGAATATCTGCGGGCCACCCACACCAAGGGTTTTGTCCTGGGCATCTCGGGCGGCCTGGATTCTTCCCTGGCCGGCCGCCTGGCCCAGCTGGCCGTAGAGGAGCTTGAGGCTGAAGGCGTGGAAGCCAACTTTGTGGCAGTCCGCCTGCCGTACGGAGTGCAGCACGACGAGGAAGACGCCCAGGCCGCACTGGACTTCATCAAGGCCAAGACCGAGTGGACATTCAACATCTCGGCAGCCGTGGACGGCTTTGAGGACGAGTTCGAGAAGACCGTGGGATCGGAGATCTCCGACTTCCACAAGGGCAACACCAAGGCCCGCACCCGGATGATCGCCCAGTACGCGCTGGCGGGCGAGTTCAACTACCTGGTGGTCGGCACCGACCACGGCGCGGAGTCCGTCACGGGCTTCTTCACCAAGTACGGCGACGGCGGCGCGGACATCCTGCCCCTGTTCGGCCTGAACAAGCGGCAGAACCGGGCCCTGTTGGCCGAGCTGGGCGCGCCGGCCCGCGTGTGGGAGAAGGTCCCTACCGCCGACCTGCTGGATGACCGGCCCGGCCGCACCGACGAAGACGAGCTGGGTATCAGCTACGACCAGATCGACGATTACCTCGAAGGCCGCGATGTTCCGGACGCGGTAGCCGAATCCATCGAGCAGAAGTACCTCCGGACCCGGCACAAGCGCACCGTGCCGGTGACCATCTTCGACACATGGTGGAAGGGCTAAAGTCCGTAGAGCCCCGCGCGGGGCTCCAGGCAGGAATTCCCCAACTTGGGGGGTACGACGGCGGGTGTCACCGGGCAGGTGGCCCCGCCGTCGTCGTCTCCCGGCCCAGCCGGGAAGGCTTAGCGGGCGCGCCGGCCGCCGTCGGCTCCGCCGCCCAGCTGCTGCGTGATCCGGTGGGCCTCAGCCATCAACAGCCCGCCCAGCTCCTCCTGCCGTTCGGGCTTGAAGCGTGGTTCGATGCCTGTCAGGGACAGCGCCCATGCCGGCTGTCCTGCGCGGTCGAACACTGCGGCACCCATGCCCCAGCTTCCCTCCAGGACCAGGCCCGGGTTCACCGAGTAGCCGGCCAGCCTGGTTCGGGCCAGGTTCTTCCGGACAAGATCGACCCTGTGGTTCGCCGCAAAGGCGCCGGCGTGCTCCGGCCACCGGCCCAGCAATTCCTCCTGCTCATCCCTGGACAGGAAGGCCAGGATGGCTGTTCCGGCGGAGGCAACGCCCAGCGGAAACCGGACGCCCTCATGGAGGACAAAGGACCTGACGGGGAAGGTTCCCTCCTCACGCAGGAGGCACACCGTCTCATTGCCGCGGCGGATGGAAAAGAAGGCACTTTCCCCTGTGGCCTGGGCAAGCCGGCGGAGGCTGGGCCGGGCAATGTCCTCCATGGGAAACCGGGCCGACGCCACCGATCCCATGAGCAGGATTTCCGGGCCCAGGACCCAGTTGCCCGTGGTGGGATCATGGTCCAGCAGCCCTTCCGCGGCGAGCGAGGTCAGGAGCCGGTGGACGGTGGGCCGCGTAAGGCCGGATTCCCGGACCAGGACCGCAAGCGGCATCCCCTCAGCGCTGCGGCCCACCAGCCGGAGCAGTCCCGCAATCCGCGCCACTACCTGGGCGCCCTGTACCGGCGTCGAAGCCATCACATCACCTGTCCACAATATGGATAGTTTTCTCCCTACTGTCCATACTGTAAGGCATTTTCAGTGATTCTTGACACGTTCTTGCCGCCCGCCGTAGTCTCCAAACTCAGATCCCAAGCGTCCACAAAGTGGACTACCGTGCTCAACGAGGAGACGTCATGAAGAAACTGCAGGCTTCTGCCGCCGCTGCCCTGGAGGGGGCACTGCAGGACGGCATCACCCTCGCCGTCGGCGGGTTTGGGCTGAGTGGCATCCCGGCCGACCTGATCGAGGCCGTCCGCGATTCCGGTGTCCGCGACCTCACCGTGGTTTCCAACAACATGGGCGTGGACGGCAAGGGGCTGGGGATCCTCATCGAAGCGGGGCAGGTCCGCAAGGTCATCGCCTCCTATGTTGGCGAAAACAAGCTGTTCGCTGAGCAGTACCTCGCCGGCAAGCTCGAGGTGGAGTTCACCCCGCAAGGCACCCTGGCTGAACGCCTCCGTGCCGGCGGCGCCGGAATCCCTGCCTTCTACACCAAGACGGGCGTGGGCACCCTGGTGGCCGAGGGCAAGCCGCACGAGGTATTCGGTGGCGAAAGGTACGTCCAGGAGCGCGCGATCGTTGCCGACGTCGCCCTGGTGCACGCCCACACCGCGGATACGGACGGCAACCTGATCTACCGCTACACCGCCCGGAACTTCAACCCGGTGGTGGCCACGGCCGGAATCCTGACCATCGCCGAGGCCGAAGTGATGGTGGAACCGGGCAGCCTGGACCCGAACCACGTCGCCACCCCCGGAGTCTTCGTCCAGCGGCTGGTGCAGTCCACGGACCGGGTCAAGGACATCGAGCAGCGCACGGTCCGGCCCCGGACCGGCCTCGTCTCCGCCTGACCCACAGCAGCCGTCCGGCACATCACCCACCAGCACTCAATGGAGAGAAACAACCTCATGACCACCACGCACCCGAACCAGCAGGACGTCCGCCAGAAGGGTTTGGCCCGGATGGCTGAAACGTTGGCCGGCTGGACGCAGAAGTGGTTCCCGGACGCCTACATCTTTGCCCTCGCGGGCGTCGTGCTGGTGGCCATCGCGGCGCTGGCCATCGGCGCCTCCCCCAAGGCCGTGGTCGATTCTTTCGGCAACGGATTCTGGGACCTCACGGCTTTCACCCTGCAAATGGCCATGGTGGTGCTGACCGGCTACGTGGTGGCAACGTCACCGCCCGTGGCCAGGCTGATCGACCGGCTGGCACAGGTGCCCAACTCCGCGCGCACCGCCGTCAGCTTCGTGGCGGTCCTGTCCATGTCCGTGTCATTCGTGAACTGGGGCCTCAGCCTGATCTTCGGCGGACTCCTGGCGCGGGCGGTCGCCCGGCGCGCAGACCTGCACGTGGACTACCGGGCACTGGGCGCCGCAGCCTTCATGGGACTGGGTGCCGTCTGGGCCCTGGGCATGTCCTCTTCCGCCGCCCAGCTGCAGGCAACCAAGGCCTCCATACCCCCGGCGCTGCTGAAGATCACCGGCGTCCTGGACTTCGGCACCACCATCTTTACCTGGCAGTCCCTGCTGACCCTGCTCATCCTCATGGCCCTCACCACCGTGATTGCGCACTTTTCGGCGCCGACGGGAAGCGCCGTGAAGACGGCGGCGGATCTGGGCGTCGACCTCGATGACCAGCCCGAACCGCCGGCCGAAAAGTCCCGTCCCGGCGAGTGGCTGGAGTACAGCAGGGTCCTGCCCATCCTGGCCGGCGTGCTCACCCTCGGCTGGCTGGTGTCCCAGTTGCTGACCCTGCCCATCCTCAGCGTGGTCAGCTCCCTCAACGGGTACCTGTTGGTCTTCCTGATGCTGGGGCTGGTGCTGCACGGGACGCCGCGTAAATTCCTGCAGTCAGTCACCAAGGCCGTGCCCGCCACGGCCGGAATCCTGGTGCAGTTTCCGCTGTACGCAGCGATGGCCGCCATCCTGACCAAGGCCACGGGGGCCGGTGGCCTGTCCGTGTCCGAGCACCTGGCGCACTTCTTCACCAGCATCGGCGGCAACGGGGCGTTCGCCGTCATCATCGCCATCTACACGGCCATCCTGGGCATGTTCGTTCCCTCCGGCGGTGGAAAGTGGCTGGTGGAGGCGCCCTACGTCATGCAGTCCGCCACGGACGTGAACATGAACCTCGGCTGGACCGTTCAGATCTACAACATGGCCGAGGCCCTGCCCAACCTGGTCAACCCGTTCTTCATGCTCCCCCTGCTGGCGGTGCTGGGCCTGCGCGCCCGGGACCTGGTGGGCTTCACCTTCCAGCAGTTCCTGTTCCACCTCCCGGTGGTACTGCTGCTTGCGTGGCTGCTGGGCATGACGTTCGAGTTCGTGCCGCCGGTAATACCCAACTAAGTCAACGTGAACAGCGAGAAGACCAAGGAGAACCCCATGGGATGGACCAGGGATGAAATGGCTGCCATCGCGGCAGAGGAACTGAACGACGGCGACTACGTAAACCTGGGGATCGGCATCCCCACGCTGGTGGCCAACAACCTGCCCGAGGGCGTGCGGGTGGTCCTGCAGAGCGAAAACGGCCTGCTGGGCATGGGACCCTTCCCCTTCGAGGGCGAAGAGGACGCCGACCTCATCAACGCGGGCAAGCAGACCGTCACCGTCCTGCCCGGCGGCAGCATCTTCGACTCCGCCACCTCGTTCGGCATGATCCGCGGCGGGCACGTGAAGGTGGCCATCCTGGGCGCCATGCAGGTTTCCGGCAACGGCGACCTGGCCAACTGGACTATCCCGGGCAAGATGGTCAAGGGCATGGGCGGCGCCATGGACCTGGTGGCCGGGACCCCGCGCGTCGTGGTCCTCACCGAGCACAATGCCAAGGACGGCACCGCCAAGATCGTCCGCGAGTGCACGCTGCCGCTGACCGGGCTCAGCTGCGTGGACCGGATTATCAGCGACCTCGCCGTCTTCGACCTGCACAAGGCGGACGACGGCGGGCGGCAGCTCACGCTGACACGCCTGGCACCGGGGGTCACCGTGGACGAGATCCGGGAAAAGACGGAAGCGGGCTTCGAGGTCCGCCTGGACAACGAGGAAGTGGCGGCATGAGCCTGAAGGAACAGTTCGGCAAGGATGTCCTGCTCACCGGCTGGGGACACAGCCGGTTCGGCAAGCTGACGGAGGAGACCCTCGAGTCCCTGATCGTCCAGGTGGCCACCGAAGCGATCGGCAATGCCGGAATCGAGCCGGGCCAGATCGACGAGATCTTCATCGGCCAGTTCAATTCGGGGATGATGCCGCTGGCTTTCCCGTCGTCGCTGGCCCTGCAGGTCTCTCCGGACCTGGCCAACGTCCCCTCCACCCGGGCGGAAAACGCCTGCGCCTCGGGTCGGCCGCCTTCCAGCAGGGCACCAAGTCGCTGCTGGCCGGCACCGCCCGGACCGTGCTGGTGATCGGTGCCGAGAAGATGACCCACGCCGGTGCAGACGTGGTGGGCGCAGGACTCCTTGGCGCTGACTACGACATGGCCGGCAAGCCCTCCACCACCGGCTTCACCGGACTATTCGCCGAGGTCGCCAAGCACTACGAGAAGCGGTACGGACCTGTTCCCGACGTCCTGGGCAGCATCGCCGCGAAGAACCACCGCAACGGCGTGGACAACCCCTATGCCCAGCTCCGCAAGGACCTCGGCGTGGAATTCTGCCAGACAGTTTCGGACAAGAACCCCATGGTGGCGGACCCGCTGCGCCGCACCGACTGTTCGCCCGTCTCCGACGGTGCCGCCGCCGTCGTCCTGTCCGTCTCCCCCACCGGCGGCGCCACCGCCCCGGTCCGGCTCGCGGGCTTCGGCCAGGCCAACGACTTTTTCCCCGCCGAACGCCGGGACCCCACCGCCTTCGCCGCAACCCGCGCCTCCTGGCAGCGGGCCATGGCGATGGCCGGCGTTGGCCTGGCGGACCTGGACTTCGCCGAGGTGCATGACTGCTTCACCATCGCCGAACTGCTCATGTACGAGGCCATCGGCCTAACCGAGCCCGGCCAGGGGGCCACGGCGGTAAAGGAAGGCTGGGTCTTCAAGGACGGCAAGCTGCCCATCAACGTCTCCGGCGGCCTCAAGGCCAAAGGCCACCCGGTGGGTGCCACCGGCGTTTCGCAGCACGTCATCGCCGCCATGCAGCTCACCGGTACTGCCGGCGACATGCAGCTCCCGGCGCCACGGCGGGCGGCCGTGCAGAACATGGGCGGCGTGGGCATCGCCAACTACGTCAGCGTGCTTGAGGCCCTCTGAGCTGAGGGACTGCTGAATTTCCCCGGCTTCGAAGCCCGACGGCGGCGCGTCGCACCGAAAGGGCGGGGCGCCGCCGTCGTTGTCCGGCAAAGGTGGGCAGGCTCGGCGGCTCGGCACGCGGACGGGCTAACCCCGGCCCCGGATCGAAGCGGCAATCTCCGAAAAACCGAGCCGCTCAGCGTTCTGCAGCGCCGTCCGGCCTTCCGGGTCGCGGATTCCGGGGTCTGCGCCGGCCGCCAGCAGCAGCCGCACCACCTCCTGCTGGCGCGGCCCGCCGTTGTTGAGCAGGATGGCCTCCTGCATGGCGGTCCAGCCAAGGTTGTTGACATGGTTGACAGGGACTCCCGCCGCAATGAGGACCTTCACCGTTTCCACGTGTCCGTGCTCGCTGGCCGGGATCAACGCCGTCCCGCCGTAGCGGTTGATGCTGGTGACGTCTGCGCCGGCGGCCAGCGTCAGCTGCAGTACCTCGTCAAAGCCCTCAGCCCCGGCATACAGGAATGCTGAGTCCTGGATGGCGTCCTTGGCGTTGACGTTGCCACCCCGGCCGATCAGGTCGGCCACCAACGGGGCGTCGTTGGCTTTGGCTGCTGCAATGAGCTCCTGGTCCAGCCGTGCCTGGTCCGCGGGAGACAGCAGCGGCGGGGTCGCCGCGGACGGTGGTGTGAGGGTCACCGCCGACGGTGGTGTGAGGGTCCCCGCGTCGGGTCCGGGGCTGGCTACGGCAACGGCCGGCGGCGTATCCGCGTCCTGCGGCGTGCCGGGGCTGGCCTGGCAGGCGGCAAGGAGCGTGCCCAGCGCGGCCACGGCCACGAACGCTGCGGTTTTGCCGGGGCTCATGCGTCCAGCCTATTTCGCGGCGCCGGCGATGGCCTCAGCGCCGGCCGCCGCACAGGCTTCGTCCAGGGCGCCGTCTGGAGCCCCACCGACGCCGATGCCGGCCACCGAAACACCGTTGACCTTCAGGGGGACACCGCCGGCAAGGAACAGGGTGCCCGGCAGGTCTGCGATCGAGGGGCCGTTGCCGTTGACGCGCTTGGCCAACTCGCTGGTGGGGGCGCCAAAGGCGGCTGCCGTATAGGCCTTCTGCTTGGCCGCTTCGATGGTGTGGGCGGCGGCATTGTCGCCACGGAGCAAAGCCTGGACCGTGCCAAAGCGGTCAACGAGGGCCACAGTGACGAAGGGCAGCTTGTCGGCCTGGCATTTTGCGAGCGCCGCGGAGACGGCATGGGCGGAGGCGCCGGCTGCTATGCGGTTTTGCTGCACCACGGTCTCCGGATTCGGCTGGACATCGGCGGCAGGTACGGTGACGGGTGCTTCCGTGGTGCCCGCAGTACCGGCGTTGGCGGCAGCCGTTGCTCCGGCGGTGATCAGGAGGGCTCCGGCTGCGGCAGCGGCCAGGGCTTTGGTGGACTTCTTCAAGGTATTTCCTTAGGTCAGGGAAAGGTTCGTGTTGCCGGTTTCCATAGTTCCGGGAAGAACGGGCTCTTCCATCGGGCCTTCGTCTGGTCCCGGCTCCGGCGAAAGGCCAGCCATATCAGCCAAAAGGCTGAGGCCGCGGGCAACCGGTGGGCCCTAGCATGGAAGGCAGCACGTCCCGCCACCAGATCCGGATCCAGCATGCCCGCCAGAGCCACCCCCCAATACACGGGGCCAGCCCAAGCCGTCGCCGCCCAGGGCGCAGGGTCCCGCCGTCCCGCCCTTCCCTTGGCCACGGGGCGGCCAGGCAGCTTCGAAGCAGCCGTCCACCTGGGCTTCGCCGTCCTCCTGGTGGCCTCGGTGGTCCGGTACGTGATGCGGCATTCTCCAGCCGACAATCTCCTGGTCCTGGGGCTCGCCATTGCTGCTTGCCTGCTCTACGCCGTCGCGCCCCTCCTCTCGGTACGGGACCGCCGCGGAACCCCATGGATGGTTGCCCTGGTGGCCATCTGGGCGGTGCTGGTGGTGGCTGCACCGAGTTTCGCGTGGTGTTCCTTCGCCCTGTTCTTCCTCTGCAGGAGCGCGCTGCGCGGTGCCGCGTCCTATGTGCTGGCGGGTGCCATCACCGTCGCCACCGCCGCCGGCCTATTCAGGTTGGGCAGCGGCACCGATCTGGCGATGCTGTTGGGTCCCTTGGCGGTGGGCGTCATGCTGACGCTCATTTACGACCGCATCCAGCACGACGCCGAGGAGCAGCGACGCCTGCATGCGGACCTCGTCCGGGCCCAGGAGGAACTGGCCACCAGTGAGCGCCGCGCGGGCACCATTGCCGAAAGGGAGCGGGTTTCCCGGGAAATCCACGACACCGTCACCCAGGGCTGGCCAGCAGCCTGCTCCTGCTTGAGGCCGCCGGCCGCGGCTGGCCGGGCGAGCCAGCCCGTGTCGGCCTTCTGCAGGCCACCAGCCTGCTCCGCGCCAACCTGGCGGAAACCCGGGGCCTCGTCCATGAGCTGGCCTCACCCGGCCTGGAATCGGTCCCGCTGCCGGAAGCCCTGCTGGCCACCGCCCGCCAGTACGTTCCCGGGGCCACCCTCCTGGTGACTGGCGAGCCGCTGGCGGTCTCCCCCGAGGTTCGCCACGCACTGCTTCGCGTCGCGCAAAGCGCGGCGTCGAACATTCTGCTCCACGCCGCGGCGCCGGCCACCACCGTGACGCTGGGCTTCGTTCCGGACGCGGTGACGCTGGATATCTACGACGACGGTGCCGGCTTCGATCCGGCGGCGGCAGCTCCGCCGTCGCACGCGGGAGGCTACGGGCTGCGGGCCATGCGGCAGCGGGTGGAACAGCTGGGTGGTACGTTTTCCGTGCAGAGCGCCCCGGGTGAGGGAACAATCGTGGCGGCACAGTTTCCGCTGGACGTGGGCCCATGAGCAGCATCACCGTCCTGCTGGTGGACGACCATCTGGTGGTCAGGAGTGGACTGCGCGCTCTGCTGGGCACGGAGCCCGACTTCGAGGTGGTGGCGGAGGCCGCGTCCGGCGAGGACGCCGTGCAGCTGGCCCAGGCCCTCTCCCCGTCGGTGGTGGTGATGGACCTCGCCATGGGGCCGGGCATGGACGGCCTCGAAGCGATCAGGCGGATCAGGGACCTCAATGAACGGCAGGCCATCCTGGTGTTCACCACGTACGACTCCGACGCCGACATCGTCCGTGCCGTGGATGCCGGTGCCATGGGATACCTGTTGAAGGACGCTGCACCCGGGGAGATCTTTGCCGCCATCAGGGGAGCGGCCGTGGGCAGGAGCGTCATGAGCCCGCCGGTGGCGTCCCGGCTGTTCCAGCAGCTCCGCAATCCCGACGAAGTCCTCACTCCCCGGGAAGCCGAGCTGCTGGGACTCCTCACCGAGGGGCTCAGCAACCGCGAGCTGGGCCGCCGCCTTTTCATCTCCGAGGCCACGGTCAAAACCCATCTGGCGCACATTTACACCAAGCTGGGGGTGGACACCCGGGCGGCCGCCATTGCCACCGCGATCCGGCGCGAAGGCATGCGTTGACGGCACTTTATGGCGCATACCCTTGCACCGGGAGCCTGCGCCCCGTACGTTGGGGACTGTGGGGGACTAACTCCCGCACACTCCGGGAGGTTTCCCGGGGAGAGAATCAGAGTCACATGAAGGAATGCAGCCATGGCAACAGGCACAGTTAAATGGTTCAACGCCGAAAAGGGTTTTGGCTTCATTGCCCCCGATGACGGGTCCGCTGACGTTTTCGCCCACTACTCGGCAATCGCCAGCAGCGGCTACCGCTCACTGGACGAGAACCAGAAGGTCGAATTCGATGTGACCCAGGGCCCCAAGGGCCCGCAGGCAGAGAACATCCGCCCGCTCTAAGTCTTCGGCGGCCACCGGTATACGCCGGGACCCCGTTCAGCGGCCCCTCCAACGCAGGTTGGAGGGGCCGCTTCTCTATGCCCGTTGCGTTTCCGCATTTGGGATAATTGACGCATGACCGGACAAGACCAGGACAGGGACCCGTGGGAGGAGTTTGATTCCCTTGGCCCGGCAGTACCGGACCGCGTCCCCGGCCAGCCCGGCGGAGAGCCCCATGGCTTCGGGTTCCGGACGGGGGTACGCAGCGCCAGGGTAGCCGTGGGATTCGCCATCTATGCGCTCGCCTTGGGGACCATCCTGGCCCTGACCGGATGCGTCGTCTTCATCAACCGGCAGCAGTGGCTGTTGCTGGGCCTGATGCTGGTCATCGAGGCCATCTTCGTTTTCGCGTTCATGCGCCTGGTGGCCCAAGCCAGGCACCGGAGGCCCCGCGACCGGCGGATCCGCTGACGTCCGCGCACCCTTGACCTTGACGTTGCGTCAACCCGTATTCTCGGAGCATGCAGGAATCAGCTGGGCCTGACGGCGGAGACTGGCCCATCCAGGACGTGGCCAGGATCGCCGGGACCACCAGCCGCACGCTCCGGCACTACCACCGCATCGGCCTGCTGGACCCCAGCCGGGTGGGCCACAACGGCTACCGCTATTACGACGCCGCCGCCCTCCTAAAGTTGCAGCGCATCCTGATGCTGCGGGAACTGGGCCTGGGCCTGCCGGCCATCGCGGAAGTCCTCCAGCGGCAGGCGGACCCCGTGGCGGCGCTCAGCAGGCACCTCGACTGGCTCGGACGTGAGCAGCAGCGGCTGGCCCTGCAGGCCGGGTCCGTCCGGCAAACCATCGAAACACTGAAGACAGGAGGCCAGCTGATGGCAGAGGACATGTTCCAAGGGTTCGACCACACCAACTACAAGGATGAAGTGGAAGAACGGTGGGGCAAGGAGGCCTACGCGGCATCCGATTCGTGGTGGCGCGGACTGGCCTCCGTAGAGCAGCGCGACTGGAAATCCTTGGCGGAAGCCCTAGCCCGGGACTGGACAGCGGCTGCAGGTGCCGGGCTTTCGGAGGAGGGACCCGAAGCCCTGGAGCTTGCAGCCCGGCAGGTGGCGTGGCTGAAATCCATCCCGGGAACGCCGGCCGCCCAGGAGGGCGGGGATATTCGGGGGTACGTCACCGGCCTGGCGGACATGTACGTGCAGGATCCCAGGTTCGCCGCCAACTACGGCGGGGAGGACGGGGCCCGTTTTGTCCGCTCCGCCCTGCACCACTACGCGGAGAAGTACCTGTAGCGCACCGGGACCGCTCAGCGGCGCGAGTCCGCCCGCTGGGCGTCCTTCTTTTGAACCCTGGCCCGTTTGGTCCGCCGGATGATGAGCAGCACCAAGGCAATGGCCAGTGCTCCGTAGACGGCGTAGTTCAGGAACCTTGAGTACTCCTCGATGAGCTTGTACTGGGTTCCCAGCAGGTAGCCCAGGCCAATAAGGGCGCCGTTCCACAGCCCGCTGCCGGCGAGCGTGAACAGGGTGAACGTTCCCAGCGGCATGGCCGCCGCGCCTGCCGGAAGGGAGATCAGGCTCCGGATGCCCGGCAGCAGCCGGCCGAAGAAGATGCTCGACCTCCCGTGCCGGCGGAACCAGCCTGCCGCGTGTTCGAAATCTTCCCGGTCCACCAGGGGGAGCTTGGACAGCCCACGGATGGACCGTTCCAGGCCCAGTTTTGCCCCCAGCAGGTACAGCAGCAGCGCCCCCAGGTACGCTCCGAGGGTGCTGGTGGCAAAGACGAGCAGGAGATTCAGTGAGCCCTGCTTGGCGAGATAGCCAGCCAGCGGGAGGATCACTTCGCTGGGAATTGGCGGCACCACCGTCTCCGCCAGCGTGAAGGCTCCGACGCCCCACTCCCCCAGGGCATCGATGGACCGCGCCGCGAAACCCACGATTCCCGTCAGCCCATCGGTGGGGCTGGCCGCGCCGGCCATCATTGTCCACATACGCCTACCCCGTTCCGCTGCGTGCCGTGGCCGCGTGCTGGCCCGTACTGCCTACTTTACGGGGTGCCGTGGGAAGCGTGCCGCGCCGGCAGGGCTTCAGGTCCCCAGGATTACCGGTGCCTGAATTCGGGCTGGCGCTTTTCTGCGAACGCCGCCATTCCTTCCTTCTGGTCTTCGGTGGCGAACAGCGAGTGGAAGAGCCTTCGTTCGAAGACCACCCCCTGGGCCAGGCCGGTTTCGAAAGCGGCATTCACGGCTTCCTTCGCGGCCATCGCCGCAGGCTTCGACTTGGCGGCGATCGCAGCGGCCACGCTGAGCGCCTCGGACAGCACATCTGCCGCCGGAACCACGCGGGACACCAGCCCGCATCGGTCAGCTTCCTCCGCATCGATAAACCTGCCGGTGAGGATCATGTCCATGGCTTTGGCCTTCCCGACGGCCCTTGTGAGGCGCTGCGAACCGCCCATGCCGGGAACCACGGCGAGGTTTATCTCCGGCTGCCCGAACTTGGCGTTGTCCCCGGCGATGATCAGGTCGCACATCATGGCCAGTTCGCAGCCACCGCCCAGCGCGAAGCCGGATACGGCGGCGATGGTGGGGATCCGGAGGCGGGTGAAGTCCTCCCAGCCGCGGAACCAGTCCGCAACGTACATGTCCATGTAGTCCTGGCCCGCCATCTCCTTGATGTCCGCTCCCGCGGCGAAGGCTTTGCCGGACCCGGTGATCACCACGGCCCCGATGCCTGGATTGGAATCCATGGCGGTGACGGCAGCCACCAGCTCTTCCATGGTGGCCTTGTTCAGCGCGTTCAGTGCCGATGGCCTGTTGAGGGTCACCAGCCCAACCCTGCCCTGTTGTTCCACCAGGATGTTGGCGTACTCCGTCATTCGGGACTCCCGTCGTCGTGTGCTGTTGTGGCCCTGCGCCGGTCCGGAACCTCCGTGCCGGCGCCCTCCCCTGCGTAGACGTTTCCCGGCCGGCGCTCCGATGCTCCGCGGATTTCGTTGATGATGGCGGAGAAGTCGCGGCCCGCGCCGCCCTCCGCGGCAAACCTATCGTAGATGCGGGCAGCGAGCGTTCCCATCGACCCCGCCACCCCGGTCCCCTCGAGGGCATTGACGGCGAGGTTCAGGTCCTTGGCCATGAGGGCCGAGGCGAAGCCCGGCTGGTAGTCCCTGTTGGCGGGGCTGCCGGGGACCGGTCCGGGCACGGGGCAATTGGTGGTCAGTGCCCAGCACTGCCCAGACGCGGCGGAGGCAACGTCGAACAGGGCCTGGTGTGTCAGGCCCAGCTTTTCCCCCAGGACGAATGCCTCGCTGACCGCGATCATCGAGACGCCCAGGATCATGTTGTTGCAGATTTTGGCGGCCTGGCCTGCTCCGTGGGCACCACAGTGCACCGCCCGCTTGCCCATGGCCTCCAGGAGCGGCCGCACTGCTTCGAAGTCCTCTGCCCCGCCGCCGGCCATGAAGGTCAGGGTGCCTGCCTCGGCTCCCACGACGCCGCCGGAAACGGGGGCGTCAACGGCGCGGTGGCCTGCGTCGATGGCCAACTGCGCGGCTTCCCGGGCTTCCTCCACATTGATGGTGGAGCAGTCGAGGAACATGGTTCCGGGCCGGGCGGCGGCCAGCAGCCCGGCGTCCGCCGGCTGTCCGGGCAATGGGACGCCTCGGTAGGCGTCCAGGACGTGCCGGCCGCTGGGGAACATGCTCAGCACCACGTCGGCGCCGGCCACGGCAGCAGACGCACTGGCCGCCACCGGCACCCCCTGTTCCCGGGCCGTTTCCAGGGCTGCGGGCACCACGTCGAACCCGGCCACCCGGTACCCCGCCCGGACCAGGTTCAGGGCCATGGGAGTGCCCATGTGTCCGAGGCCCAGGAAGGCCACGCTGGCCGTGTCAGGCATGGTCCGCCCCCTGCCCGCCCAGGTCAGCCGCGGGATGCAGGTCCAGTTCCCCGCCGTCCAGCGGCGTGAAGAAGCTGTCCACCTGCCCGGGCTGCACCTCGGCCAGCGTGGCAGGCTTCCACTGCGGATTCCTGTCCTTGTCCACAACCTGGGCGCGGATGCCCTCCCGGAAATCGGGTCCGGACAGGAAGCGCATCCCTGCACGGTATTCCTGGGCCAGGGCTTCGTCCAGGGTCAGGTTCGCGGCCCGCCGCAGGGATGCCAGGGTGACCTTGACCGACGTGGGTGACTTGGCTTCGATGGTGTCCGCAGCTTCCGCTGCGTCCGCCCGGCCGGGCCCGGTCCAGGCCCGGAGCCGGTCAACGATGTCGCCGGCATCGCCGAAGGCATAGCAGGCGTCAATCCAATCCCGTTGCCGGGACAGAGCGGACGCGGGAGGTTGTTCAGCGTAGCGGGCGACGGCGGCTTCCGGGCTTTCGTTCCCGAGCGCCGCTACCAGCGCGGGCAGCCTCCGGGAAGGGACATAATGGTCGGCAAGGCCAAGGAAGAGAGCATCTCCCGCGTCCAGGTGCGCTCCGGTCAGGGCCGCGTGGGTTCCCGTCTGGCCGGGTGCGCGGGACAGCAGGAAGGTCCCGCCGACGTCGGGCGCGAAGCCAATCGTGGTTTCCGGCATCCCCATCCTGGTCCGCTCGGTGACCACGCGGACGCTCCCGTGTGCGGAGATCCCCACCCCGCCGCCAAGGACCAGCCCGTCCATGAGGGCCACATACGGCTTGGGGTAGCGGGCGATGAGGGAGTTTACGCGGTACTCGGTCTGCCAGAAGCCGGCGGTTCGGTTTCCGCCGTGCAGCATGTCCCGGTAGATGGCCACAATGTCTCCACCCGCGCACAGGCCCCGCTCCCCGGCGCCCTGCACCAGGACGGCGGCCACGTCGTCGTCCGTTGCCCATGCGGTGAGCTGCCGGAGGAGCAGGTCCACCATTCCCTCGGTCAGCGCATTGACGGCGCGGGGCCGGTTCAGGGTGATGACGCCCAGCCCGCCCCGGCGCTCAAAGAGCACCTCCGCTTCCCCGCTCACTGCCGCGTTGTCCGTGATGTTGCCCGTGGCTGCCGTCATCGGCTGGTGCTCCTTTGCATGGTGGCCGGACGTGTGATCCAGGTCATTCTGGTGCGAATATACCCGCCGCCTGCGGCCCGGGACCAACCGCACTGCCCGGCGGCACGTGCCCTGCCGGGGCTTTACCCTGCCTGCGGCCGCCAAGGTAAGTTAGGAACCGTGAAGATAGCTACCTGGAATGTGAACTCGCTCCGTGCCCGCGCCGACCGTGTTGAAGCCTGGCTCCAGCGCAGCGACTGCGACGTCCTGGCCATCCAGGAGACCAAATGCAAGGACGAGAACTTCCCGTGGGAACTCTTTGAGCGGATGGGTTACGAGGTGGCCCACTTTGGGGTGAACCAGTGGAACGGCGTGGCCATCGCTTCCCGGGTGGGACTTGAAGACGTGGAGCGGACGTTCCTGGACCAGCCCTCCTTCGGCAAGGCGGGCAAGGACCCCGTCCAGGAAGCGCGCGCCATGGCTGCCACCTGCGGCGGCATCCGGGTCTGGAGCCTCTACGTTCCCAACGGCCGCTCCCTGGACGACGAACACATGCCGTACAAGCTCAAGTGGCTGGAAAGCCTCAAGACGCACGCGCAGTCCCTCGTGACGGACAATCCTCAGGCCCAGGTGGCCCTCATGGGCGACTGGAACATCGCGCCTTTCGACGACGACGTCTGGGACATCGACCTCTTCATCGCCAACCGTTCCACGCACGTCAGCCCGCCGGAGCGGGAAGCGTTCCATGCGTTCGAGGCGGCCGGCTACTCCGACGTGGTGCGGCCTTACACCCCCGGCCCCGGCGTCTACACGTACTGGGATTACACGCAGCTGCGGTTCCCCAAGAAGGAGGGCATGCGGATCGACTTCGTGCTGGCCTCCCCCGCCCTGGCCACCCGCGTCACCGGCGCCTCAATCGACCGCGAGGAACGCAAGGGCAAGGGCGCCTCCGACCATGCGCCCGTGCTGGTGGAACTGGCGGACTGATGACTGCACCCTGGACCCAGCCAAGGAGACCGTGATGACGGGGAACCTCTACCGGGGCCAGGCCGGCCTGCCATTTTCCTCCACCCTCCGCGTTTACGAGCCCCTGGAGGCTTTCCCGGAGGATCAACGCCCGGCCATCAAGGCCGCGGGCGCACAGGCGGTGTCCCGCGCCGCCGTCGAGAACGCTGAACTGCTGGCGTCACTGGGGAGGATCACCCGGGCTGGCGGCGACCCGTTCCCCACCGGCCGCACCGACCTGGTGCGCGTCACCACAGCACCGGCCCCGGACAGCGGAGCGGCGGCCGACGGCGCTGACGCCGCCGCTGAACCCGCCCTTCTGTACTGTCCCAGCCAGCTTGTCCTGCGCGCCGGACTGGCTGCGAATGCCTTGATGGAGGGAATCCACGGCCCCCTCGCCGAGTTGCTGATTCCTGAGGAGCAACGGGACCGCCACCAGGAGCGCATCGACCTGGTGAAGGCCCGTGACGGCTCCACCCGCGTCCATACCCGGGCGTCAACCTGGGGCATCCCGTTCAGCTGGTTCTCGTTGTTCATGGAGTCCGACCGCAAGGACGTTGTGGAAGCCGCCGGGCGCATCCTCACGGTCCGCATCTGGGCGCCCATCACCGATGCCCTGGAGCGGGCCCGCTTCGCTGTGGCCAACCTGGCCCTCGCCGCCCCGGACCTGGACATGCTCGACGACCTGGCGCAGCTGACGGAATGGCTGGAACTGTTCCATGTGAATTCCATGGTGGAGCTGGACTACGGTGCCGTGGCGGACAAGGTGTACCCGGATGAGTCCCCCCTGGACATCAGGCTGGGCATCGAATGCCTGGCAGAGGGTGACATGACCGGCGCTGCTGCCGCCTACCGGCGGCTGGCCTCGCGGTGGATTCCCATCCGGCAGCTGGCACGCGCGTCGTAAGAGCCGCGCGTCCTACCGGCTTTGAGGCGGCGCGGTGGTGCGCCGGATGATCAGTTCATGGGGAGCTACGGCGGAGCGGACGGCACCTTCCTGGCCGTCCAATTCGTCCAGCAGCATTTTGGTGGCAAGTTCCGCCTGCTCGTCCGGGCGTTGGCCCACCGTGGTCAGGCCTACGGCATCGGCGAAGTCGTGGTTGTCGATCCCCACCACGGACAGGTCGCCGGGAACGCTCACGCCCAAGCGGTTCGCTTCGAAAATGACGCCCATGGCCATTTCATCCGAGGCGCAGAAGATCGCCGTGGGTTTCCTGCCGGGGCGGGCCCACAGCCGGCGCAAAGCTGCCTGGCCGCTGCGTACGGTGAAGTCTCCCCACTCATCCCACTCCGGCCGCGTGGACAGGCCGGCCGCTGTCATGACGTCCTTGAATGCCAGGATGCGGACCCGGGGGACGTCGAAGTTCAGGTCGGTCTCGTCGTCTCCATGGAGGAGGGCGATGTCCCGGTGGCCAAGGTCGATCAGGTGCTGCACCGCGGTGGAGGCGGCCGCATAATCGTCGATGCCGATGTAGTGGCACTCCTCCACATGGCCTCCCACCACAATCAGCGGGATGTCGATCTTTTGCAGGTGCTCGATCTCTTCGTGGCTCAACGCCATGCACAGCACCAGCAGGGCATCGATTTGTTTGTAGACCATGGTCTTGCTGAAAAGCCGTTCACGGTTGCTGCCATGGCCGCCCAGGTTGAACAGCGAAAGGTTATAGTGGCGGGCGTGCAGCTCCCGGTCAGCGCCCTCGATGGCCTTCGAGAAGAACCACCGGCTGACGAACGGGGCCAGGACCCCAATGGTTTTGGTACGGCCCGTGGCGAGGCCGGAGGCGGAGGACGATGCCACGTAGCCCAGGTTGCCGGCGACCTCCAGGATCTTCTCCCTAGTGGCCGGCGAAACCCTCGGCAGTCCGCGGACTGCGCGGGAGACGGTGGCTGTTGAGACTCCGGCGGCCGCCGCCACGTCCTCGATGCTGACGCCGTTATGGCCGCCCCGTTGGGACCTTTCCGTTGTCCGTGCCACCGCGCTCCCTCAATAGCTCCTGTGCGGCATATAGCCGTCCGGCCCCGCGCTTACCCGGCCCTGCATTTTCCCATTCAACGGGCAGGCAGTAATAACCGGGCCTCTCCTACCTGCGGGCGGGCAGTTTCCGGCGCAGCCGCACCATGCCATACAGGGCCAGCAGGGTTGCCAGCAGGCCCAGCGCCCATCCAAGGGCAGGCTGTGCCGTCACTTCCATCCACACGGTGACCACCAGGAGGACCAGTGCCCAGAAGGCGAGGAAGCCAATGATGATGTCGAAGTCCTCGCCCGAGCGGACCAACCGGCTGCGGTTTCCCGCCCCCGGAGTTTGGGGGCGGGAACCGTTATCCGTCACTTGACTGCACCTGCCGTGAGGCCGGCGACAATCTTGCGCTGGAAGACCAGCACCAGGATCACCAGCGGAATGGTGACGATGGTGCCCGCGGCCATGATGGCCGTGTACGGGATCTGGTTGGGCTGTGCACCGGCGAAGTTGGCGATAGCCACCGTCACCGGCTGGGTTGCGTCGCTGGACAGCTGGCTGGCAATGAGGAACTCATTCCACGAGGAAATGAACGCCAGGATTGCCGTGGTGAAGATTGCCGGTGCGGCCAGGGGCATGATGACCTTGCGGAAGGCCTGGCCCTGGGTGCAGCCGTCCACGCGGGCCGACTCCTCGAGCTCCCACGGCATTTCCCGGAAGAACGAGGTCATGGTGTAGACCGTCAGCGGGAGCACGAAGGAGATGTTCGGGATGATCAGCGCCTGGTACGTGCCCATCCAGCCAATGTTGGTGAACAGCTGGAACAGCGGCGTGATCAGGGCAACGCCCGGGAACATGGACGCTCCCAGGATGAAGCCGAGCACCAGGTACTTGCCCCGGAAGTTCAGCCGGGCCAGGGCGTACGCGGCAAATACACCGATCAGCAGCGAGATGGCCGTGACCACCACGCCGATGAACACGCTGTTCAGCAGCGCCTGGCCGAACCGGTTGCCGAAGGACGTATCAAAAGCGGTGTTGAAGTTGTCCAGGGTGACATGCGTGGGGAGGATGGACGTGTCGTAGGTGAAGCCGACCTCACGGAACGCCGTGACCACCATCCAGTACGCCGGCGCCAGGCACCAGAGCAGGATGATCGCGGCGCTGAGGTAGGTACGCCCCTGCGCCCACTTTTCCCGGTTCTGGGCGGCCCTGCGGCCCTTGTCCTGCCGGGCGCGCAGCGCCGAGGCGTCTGCTGTTGCCGTGGTCATTTCTTCCCCTTTCCTGTGGCGCCGCTCTGCTCAACCACGTTTGCCCCGAGGAAGCGGACAAAGATGAAGGCGACGAGGAAGATGATGATGAAGGTGATGGTGGACAGTGCGGCCGCCGAGTTGAAGCCTTGCCTGATCTGGTTGATCACCAGGATGGACAAGGTGGTGGTGTTGTTGGCACCGCCGGTGAGGATGTACGGCAGGTCGAACATGCGCAGCGCATCGAGGGTACGGAACAGGACCGCCACCATGAGCGCCGGCTTGACCAGCGGCAGGGTGATCAGCCGGAACCGCTGCCAGGCGGTGGCGCCGTCCACCTTGGCTGCTTCATAGACTTCGGCCGGGATCATCTGCAGGCCGGCAAGGATCAGCAACGCCATGAACGGCGTGGTTTTCCAGACGTCCGCAATGATCACGGCCCACTTGGCCGGCCATTGGCTGCCCGTCCACAGGATGGTGGTGTTGAACAGCTTGTTGGCAATGCCTTCGAAAGCGAAGATGAAGAACCACAGCTTGGCCGTCACAGCGGTGGGGATGGCCCACGGCACCAGTACGGCGGCCCGGACCAGGCTGCGTCCGCGGAACGTCCGCGCCATGATCATGGCCATCCAGAAGCCAAGGACGGTCTCCAGGGCCACCGTCACCACGGTGAAGAAGAACGTGGTGGCCGTGGCGGACCAGAACTGGCCGCCCAGCGTGCCCGGCGGGCAGGCAACGGTTCCGCCGCCTGGCGCCGAACACTGCTGCGCCAGCCAGTTTACGTAGTTCTGGATGCCGGCGGAGCCGCCCTGGGTGAAGAGTCCAGTGGCCGGATCCAGGCCGGCGTCCTTCTGGAACGACATGACAATGGCACTGATGATCGGGTAAACGATCACGATACCCAGCGCAATGACGGTGGGGGCCAGCAACCAGGCTGCCCATCGCCCCTGGGTTGCAATCCTGTTGTCCTCCCCCACACCCTTCGGTGGGTGGTGGACGGGGCTACCGCCCGACGCCGGCGACTTGACCGGCGTCGGGTTTAGTTCGGTCGACATGGTAGTCCTACGATCCTGCACCAGCGGATTCGATGGACTTCTGCATATCACTCAGCGCGCTTTCCACTGACTTTTCTCCCTTGATGGCAGGGTATGCGTTGTCCTGGATAGCCTTGGTCACAGCCGGGTAGAACGGCGTCACGGGACGCGGCACGGCGTTCTCAATGGAGGTCTTCAGGACCGGCAGGTACGGCAGCTTGGCAACGAGCTCCTGGTCCTCGTACAGGGAACCAAGCACCGGGGCCAGCGAGCCCTGGGTGGCGTAGAACTTCTCGGTCTCCGCAGAGGTCATGAACTTCATGAAGTCCAGCGCAGTGGCCTTGTTCTTGGAGTAGACGCTGACGGCGAGGTTGTGGCCGCCAAGCGAGGAGGCGCCGGGGCCATCCTTGCCCGGGAGGGCAGCCAGTCCGGTCTTGTCCTTCACGGCGGATGAGCCTTCAGTGGTGATCAGGTTGAAGGCGTAGGGCCAGTTGCGCAGGAACATGAGCTTGCCGCTCTGGAACGCCTGGCGGCTGTCCTCTTCCTTGTAGGTGATGGCTTCCTTGGGGATGTTGCCGTCCGCGTAGGCCTTCGCCAGGTTCTCCAGGCCGGCCTTGGCCTCCGGGGTGTTCAGGTCGGGCTTGCCATCCTTGTTGAGGACCGAGCCGCCTGCCGAGTTGATGGCCTCGGAGGCGTTGACCGTCAGGCCCTCGTATTTGCTGAACTGGCCGGCGTAGCAGCCAATATTGTTCTCCTTGGCGATGGAGCACATGCCCATCATCTCGTCCCAGGTCTTGGGCGGCGTGGGAACCAGGTCCTTGCGGTAGTACAGGATGCCGCCGTCAGAGGTCTGCGGAGCCGCGTACAGGGTGCCCTTGTAGGTGGCACTGTCAACGGTGGGCTTGAGCATGGCGCTGGTGTCGATCGCCATCTTGTCCTTCAGCGGCTGCAGCCAGCCCTTGGCCGCGAACTCCGCGGTCCAGACAACGTCCACGTCCACGACGTCGTAGTCGGACTGCTTGGCCTGGAAATGCTGGACGATGTCATCGTGCTGCTGGTCAGCCTGGTCGGTCTGTTCCTTGAAGGTGACCTTTTCGTTCGGGTGGGCGGCGTTCCACTTGTCGACCAGGGGGCGGACGACGTTGCTGTTGTCCTTGCCCTGTACGTACGTGATGGGGCCGCGGCCGTCGAGGTTGGCGTCAGCGTCGCTGCCTCCACCACCCGTGGTCCCCCCTCCACCTCCGCCGCCGCAGGCGGACAATGTAAGGGCCAGAATGCCGGCCGTGGCAGCCGGAAGCAAAAATCTCGGGGTTTTCATTAGCTTGAAGCTCCTCGCTGAGTGACAAGTAAGTCGACAGTGCGCTTGCTAGGTGAGGTTGATGTGGTGACCATCACACTAGTAAGGTTGCTGTCTGCAATGCAAGCGTTTACATCAAAAAGTTATCAGAGGGGAACCAAATGCCCGAGCCGTCCGTTCCCGTCCCGCCGCCAGCCCCCTCCGCATGGTGGGCCGACGCCGTTGTCTACCAGATCTACCCCCGCTCCTTTGCAGATGGAAACGGCGACGGAATGGGCGACCTCAGTGGTGTAACGGCAAGGCTTCCCTACCTTGAAACCCTGGGCGTGGACGCCATCTGGCTGTCCCCCTTCTACAAGTCGCCGCAGGCAGACGGCGGTTATGACGTGGCGGACTACCGCCAGGTGGATTCCCTGTTCGGTTCCCTGGCCGACTTCGACACGATGTTGCAGGAAGCTCACCGCCGGGGCCTGAAAGTCATCGTGGACCTGGTTCCCAACCACACTTCAGATGAGCATGAGTGGTTCCGGGAAGCGCTGGCGGCAGCCCCCGGGAGCCCGGAACGGGACCGCTATGTCTTCAGGGACGGCAAGGATGATGTACCGGGATCCGGCGACGGCCGGATCGCTCCCAACAACTGGAAATCCATCTTCGGCGGCCCGGCCTGGAGCCGCGTGACCGAATCCGACGGGAGACCGGGCCAGTGGTACCTCCATCTCTTTGACACCCGGCAGCCGGACCTGAACTGGGACAACCCGGATGTCCGGGAGGAGATGCGCTCCGTGCTGCGCTTCTGGCTGGACCGCGGCGCAGACGGCTTCCGGGTGGACGTTGCCCACGGCCTGGTGAAACAGCCAGGCCTGCCGGACTGGGAGGGCGTGGCCGCCATGGTGGAGGGGACCTCGGCTCCGCACCTGGAGAGCCACCTGCCCGGAGACGCACCCGGCGCCCATACCGATGCCGAGGAACCCCACAGGGCAGTGTCGCCCATGTATCCGCCGTCGCCCTTCTTCGACCAGGACGGGGTCCACGAAATCTACCGGGACTGGAACCGGGTCCTGGCCGAATACGGTGGGGACCGCATGATGGTGGCCGAGGCGTGGGTGGAGCCGGCAGAGCGACTGGCACGCTACATCCGGCCCGACGAAATGCAGCAGGCATTCAACTTCGATTTCCTGCTGGCGGGGTGGGACGCAGAGCGCATGGCTGATGCCATCGACGCGTCCCTGGCCGCGGCGGCTTCAGTAGGGGCACCATGTACATGGGTGCTCAGCAACCACGACACTGTGCGCCACAGCACCCGGTTTGGGCTCACGGATCCCACCTCATTCCCCAAAGGCCTCGGCCCTGCCGACGAACAGCCGGACGCAGCCCTGGGCCTGGCGCGGGCACGGGCCGCCACATTGGTTGCACTGGCGCTGCCTGGCTCCGCCTACGTCTACCAGGGCGAGGAACTGGGGCTACCCGAGCACACGGCGCTTCCCGATTCCGCCAGGCAGGACCCAACGTTCTTCCGGACGCATGGTGCCGAGATCGGGCGTGACGGATGCCGGGTTCCGCTGCCCTGGGCCCAGGACCAGCCCGGCTATGGGTTCTCCGGCGGGTTGTCCACACAGGCAAGCGCACCCTGGCTCCCCCAGCCGGAAAGCTTTGGCCCTTTGGCGGTTGACCAGCAGGACGACGAAGAAGGCTCCACCCTTGAGCTGTACCGGGCAGCCATTGCCTTCCGGGCAGCGCAGGGACTGGGCAGCGGCGGCGTGGAATGGACTGAGGAACACGCACCGGACAGCGGACTGCTGGCCTTCCGGAACGGGGAGGTGGTGGTTTTATCCAATATGGGATTTGCGTCCGCTCCGGTGCCCGAGGGCTATGTCGTGGTGCTGTCCAGTTGTCCCGAACCGGCCGGCGACTGGGCCGGCATGAGGGAAGTCCCGGTGGACAGCACGGTGTACCTTATGGCCGGCCGGTAGCCACAGGGAAACAGGTTTCACAACCTCCCGGTTTCCGGCAGGTCAGCGGACGCGCTCAGCCCGGCTGAAGCGCGTCCGCGCCCCGGCACCAATGTGGATGAGGACGGGAATCTCCCTGCCCACCACCGACTCCAGGGCATCCAGAAGCCCGGAGACCTCAGCCGCGAGCAGGTGTGGGGCCACCCCGGGGCGTGGCAGGAGCCGGACCTTCAACGCCGGGGAACCTTTCACCTCGTAAGTGGTGACGGTGGCGCCGGCCAGGTCGGGCCGCCCCTCAAGCGCCTGCCGGAGGGCGTGTTCGGCGACCCCTCCGCCGATCCGGACGTCCCCGGGGATCGTTCCCGGATCATATTCGGAGGCCACCAGGTTTGACCGGCCTTTCCCCTGCTGGGCGATCCACGCAACCATGAGGCCCATCAGTGCCAGCAGGGTCACCGCCACAACAATCCAGAGCCAGCTTTCCGGCCGCCCCGGGAACCGGGTGGAATCGAACAGCCGGCTGGCAGCATCCCAGGCCCCGGCGGACCAGGATCGCCACCACGGGCCAACGGAAGGAACGGCTGCCACCAGCACCAGGAGCAGCCCGGTGCCCAGCAGGATCAGGCCCAGAACGGTGAGCAGGACACGGTTCAGCAGTGCCGGAGTGCTGTTCACGCTCCGATCACCCCCGACTGCGTGACGTTCACGCGCGGAACGGGTGCCGGCTCCAGCAGCATCTGCTCCAGCTCGTCCCGCACAGCCTCAAGGACGCGGTCCGGGTCAACGGGCACCCCGGAGGTAGGCCGGACGTTGACCTGCACCTGCCGCTGGGAAACCACCACCATGACCTGGTCTGGCGTGACGTTGGCGGCCAGCCGGGCGCGGCGGGCAAGCGAGGACGCGATCACCTCGTCATCCACCACCACAGCCGGGAGTTGCTCCCCCGGTGTGCCGCCAAGGAGATGGCGCGCACGCTTTCCCGGCAGAATCCCGTTGAGCAGGAAGACCAGCCCCAGCATGGCCAGCACGGCTCCGATAGCCGTCAGCAGGAGCGGCGGTATCCCCGCGGGCAGGTCCACGATGCGCTGGGCGGCCACCTGCGGCTCGATCAGCCACGCCGGTTGCCCCACGGCATGGACGCCGGATTCGAGGACGCCGTAGCCGGCCAGCAGCAGCACCAGGACGGCTGCCGCAACCGATACCACGGCCCGGGAGGAATGGGTCTCCCGGTAGACCACCCTGCGCATGTCCGGGCCGTTGCTTCTCCGGGACCCGGTAGTGGCCCGCCGGCTCTCCACGCTGCTGCTCACCGCACCCGCCCTCCTGTATTGATCTTCGCTCCGCTCACCCGGATGTCCACCCGGCTCAACTGCGAGCCGCTCAGTTCTGAAACCCGCGCCAGGATGCGCTCCTTGGCCCGCACTGTGCGGTCCCAAATCGATCCGCCGGCCGCATCGACGCGCGCGGGATCCAACACCACGGCCTGCAGTGGCGGAATGCTGATGGGGGCGACGAGGGACAAGGCCAGCAGGCCGTCGTCGTCCGTCCAGTCCGCGCGCACGTCCTGGGCGTCGATGCCCAGCGCTTCCGCCGCAGCCGCCTTGGCGAGGCTGGTCAAGGCCTGGGTGCTGATCCGGTTATGGCCGCTGAGCGCCTGCCCACGCACAACGGGCGCGGGCGAGTTCATGACGAAGAGCGCCGGCCGGTGATGGCGTCGACAATGCCGCGCAGGTCCAGCTTGCCTTCGGCGGCACGGCCCAGGAGCGCCCCGATGGCCATGAAGAGAAGGGAGACCAGGAAGCCCCACAGGCCGAACTGCAACGACATGAAGGCCACGAATGCTCCGACGGCTACGCCTGCCATGGTGAGGTTCACAGCAGCGCCTCCCGTTCGGGGGCCCCCGGAGCGGCTGCCTTGGCCGGCGGCGGCACGTAGACATCCGTGATCTCGACGTTGACCTCGATGACCTGCAGCCCCACCAACTCTTCGACTGCGCGGTATACGGCAGCACGTACGTCATTCGCCAGCGCGTGCAGGGGTGTTCCGTAGCTGGCCACCAAGGTGATGTCCACGGCGACCTGCGTTTCGCCCACTTCTGCGTGGACACCGGCGGCGTGATCGGAACTTCCCACCGCATCACGGATGGCGCCCAGGGCCCTGGACGGGCCCGAGCCCAGGGAGTAGACGCCGGGAACCGACCGTGCGGCGATTCCCGCGACTTTGGCCACAGCGACCTCGGAAATGACGGTCCTGCCCGGTCCGGAAGCCGGGCTGGCGGCAGGGCGGCTGGGCACCGCGGGTTGCTGGTTCTGGTATTCCATCAGGCACTCCCCCTTCTGTTGGTTCCACCCTATCCCCCGGGTGCGGCAGATGTACTGGAAATGCCCGCCGGCGGCCGCACGGAAAGTGGGCTTCGGCGCGGGGTGGGCTTCGCGGTTAAAAGGAACCAGGCGGGAAGCCCATGGGGGACTTCCCGCCTGGTGACTCCGCAGCCCGAAGCCGCGGAGGTTTACGGCCTATTTGTAAAGGCCCTCGCCGCCAACCCGCACGTTCGTGGGAAGGTAGCCGAACGGGCCGAGGCCGTTCCGGCCAAAGGTCCTGTCCACCTGGGAGACACCGTTGCGGAAGTTGATCTTCACGGTCGGGGACAGCGAACCGCCCCGGACGCCGTTGACGTTGTCGATGAAGGACTGCACCAGCCCGCCGGGCTGCACATAGTGCGAGTAAGCCTGGAACTGCCGCCCGTTCTGGTTCGGGGTTGGTGCCTCCGGGGACTCGGACGGAAGGTTCAGGTCCGTGGGCGAGCCCAGGGCCAGGCCGCTGTTGTTCATCGGCTGGTAGTCGGAGCGGATGCCGTCGCCCACGAAACCGTACACGCCGTCGGGACCGCGCATGCCGGCAGCGTAGGTGAACTGGTGGCTGATAGTGAACAGGTAGTACTTGTTCTTGCCGTTTTCGTTCTGGATGAAGATCTGTGGACGCTCGGTCTGGTCGTTCACGCAGTTACCGGAAAGGATGGGCGGAAGGAAGGACCATTTGGTCAGGTCCTTGTTGTCCGCCACGGCCAGTCCTACGTTCGCGGTCTGGAAGTAAGCGCCGCTGTTCTGGACATCGGCGACATTTTCGGCGTGCGGATCACCGGGCCGGTAACCCAGGTCTTCAGCCTTGCACTGGTAGTCGCCGCGGTTGGCTGCGGTGTTGCCTTCGAACACCATGTAGGTCTTTCCCGGGTGCGCGGGGTCAACGAACGTGTAGGGGTCGCGGAAGGCGAAGCCGGCGTTCTGGGCCTTGTTCTGGTACAGCTTTCCGTCCGGTTCCAGCAGTTTGGTGTGCTGGAAGCCGTCGAACGTGACGCCGTTCCGGTCCGCATGGATGTTGCCCAGGGCCTTGGCGATGACCGCATCCGGGGCAATTCCGCCGCCGCCGGCGTTCCGCTCAGCCACATCGTAGAAGGTGGTGGCCGTGTAGAACACGTTCACGTGGTTGCCCTGCATCAGGCGCGTGGAGCCGGACCATTCGGTGTTGCCGATGGAGGTGTTGTCCAGGAACAGGTGCCCGCCGTAGTTCCACTTGTCCTTGGCCGGGTCCGCGTTGGTCTTCCGGAAGAAGTAGCCGATGCGGGCGTTCCAGTGGCGCTGGTCGAAGCCGTATCCGGCGTGCCGGTCAGCGACCAGGGAGAAGATGACGTCCCAGCCCTTGTAACTGATCTGGTTGGCGTTTTCGTCTGTCAGGGACCACGTGTCCCAGACCCAGACGTCGTCGTTCATGGCGGGGAAGTCCTGCGGGATTTCCGGCATGGTGACGTTCGGGCTCATGGAGTTCGTACCCGGGGAGACGGTGGAGTCACTTTGCGCCATGATCTGGCGGGCGTCCGCGCGGGTCCACTTGGAGGTGAAGTCCGACGCCGGGTCGAAGGCCTGCTGGGTGTGTTGCGTGGGCAGGGGGAAGCCGGGGGT
>NZ_JABFMW010000027.1 GCF_013359725.1 Pseudarthrobacter sp. C4D7
AGCGGTTCTCCGGGCAATCAGCATCTGGCTAACAGCTTTAGGAGACACGCCCTAGCCCAACACCCCAACGAAGTGGAAAAGGAAGAACTATGATCCATCGCAAACTTTCCCTGGCCGCCGCCGTCGTTACGGCCACGGCATTGTCCCTGACGGCGTGCAGCGGCGGTGATGCTCCGGCCGCGGACCTCACCTCCGTATCCATCATGGCGCCGTTCCTGGAAGCCCAGCCGCCGTCGGCGGACGGCGCGGTGCAGAAGAAGCTGGAGGAGATCACCGGCAAGCAGGTCAAGATCAACTGGGCTCCCAACGCCTCCTACGAGGACAAGACCAACATCACGCTGGCGGGCTCGGACATCCCGCAGGTCATGGTGATCCAGGGCAAGACTCCGGGCTTCGTCAAGAACGCCCAGGCAGGCGCGTTCTGGGACCTGACCGACAAACTGGACAAGTATCCCAACCTGAAGACCACCTTCCCGGACATTCAGCAGAACGCCAGCGTCAACGGCAAGGTGTACGGCGTCTTCCGCGGGCGTTCCCCCATGCGCACGGCCGTCATGTTCCGGCAGGACTGGCTGGACAAGCTGGGCCTGCAGCCGCCCAAGACCACCGAGGACCTGTACAAGGTGGCGAAAGCGTTCACGGAGCAGGATCCGGACGGCAACGGCGTCAATGACACGTACGGCATCACCATCCCCAAGTGGGGTGCGCTGGGCACCAACAGCCCCTATGACGTGATCGAGGAGTGGTACGGCGCCGGGAACCGCTGGACGGAGCGGGACGGCAAACTCATCCCCAGCTTCGAGACCGACGAGTTTCTTGAGGCAGACCGTTTCATCAAGAAGATGGTTGACGAAAAGCTCATCAACCCCGACTTCGCCACTTTCGACAGCACCAAGTGGAACGAGCCGTTCTTCAACGGCAAGGGCGGCATCATTGTCGACGTCGATTCCCGGGTCAGCGTGCTCATCAACCTCTTCAAGCAGGCAGACCCCAACAACTTCCAGAACAAGGTGGGATTCGTGGGCAACCTCGAAGGCCCGGACGGCAAACTCCACGCCCACCCCACCGACGGCTACTCGGGGTTCCTTGCCGTTCCCAAATCGAGCGTAAAGACCGAGGCTGAACTGGATAAGGTCCTTGACTTCCTGAACACCATGAACGGCAAGGATGTGGGAATCCTGCTGAACAACGGCATCGAGGGCGTGAACTTCACGGTGGAGGACGGCAAGGCCGCCACCATCAAGCCCGAGACCCCGGAGGGCAAAGCCGTCACCACCGACATCAAGAGCTACGCCCAGCTGGGCATGAATGTTACGGGCAACCAGTTCTATCCGGTGAAGCAGCCCACCGACTACGAGCAGCAGGTCTTCGACAAGCGCACCGACGTCATGGCCAAGGACCTCAAGAGCGCCGTCTACAACCCGGCGGCACCCTACGTTTCCGCCACCTACGTGGCTAAGGGCGCCCAGCTGGACAACATCGTGGCTGATGCGCGGATCAAGTACCTGGCCGGACAGATCGACGAGCAGGGCCTCAAGGATGCCATCAAGCTGTGGGACACCAGCGGCGGCAACAAGGTCAAGGAAGAAATCAACAAGCTGTGGCAGGACAACAAGTAAATGGCAGCCCCTGTCATTGACACCCTGGCCGGGGAGCGGACGCGCGGAACTGCGCCCGCTCCCCGGAAACGGGGCAGGTTCTCCGTCCACTTCGCGCACTACAAGTGGCTGTACCTTCTGCTGCTGCCCGGCGTGGTGTACTTTGCGGTGTTCCGGTACGCCCCGATGTACGGGGTGTCCATCGCGTTCAAGGATTACGTCCCGTTCCTGGGCGTCAACGGCAGCCCGTGGGTGGGGTTCCGAAATTTCGAGGACTTCTTCGCCAACCCGGACTTCCCGCGGCTGCTGGGCAACACCCTGATCCTGGCCTTCCTGAACCTCGGAGTGGCCTTCCCGCTGACCATCATCCTGGCGCTGCTGCTGAACGAAGTCCGGCTGTCCATCCTCAAGCGCACGGTCCAGACGCTGGTGTACATCCCGCACTTCCTGTCCTGGACCATTGTGGCCTCGCTGAGCTTCCTGCTGTTCGCCCTGGACATCGGGCCGATGTTCCAGTTCCTGAACAGCGTCATGGGCACCAACATCGACTTCCTGTCCGATCCCGCCTGGTTCCGTCCACTGATCGTGCTGCAGGAAATCTGGAAGAACACCGGCTGGGGCACCATCATCTTCCTTGCCGCGCTGTCCACGGTGGACCAGGACCAGTACGAGGCCGCCATTATCGACGGCGCCGGCCGGTTCCGCCGCGTCTGGCACATCACGCTTCCCGCCATCCGTTCCACCATCATCGTGATGCTGATCCTGGCCATCGGCCAGATGCTGAACACCGGGTTCGAGCAGATCTACCTGATGACCAATGCGCTCAACCGCGAGGTGGCCGACGTTTTCGACACCTACGTCTACTTCGTGGGCATCACCCAGGGCGCCTACAGCTACTCCACTGCCGTGGGCCTGTTCAAATCCCTGGTGGGCATCGTGCTGATCTTCGGCACCAACTGGCTGGCCAAGCGATTCAACCAGAGCGGACTCTTCTAGCCATGAAAATCCACAACACCCGCGGCGGCCGGATCTTTGACGCCGCCAACTACGTCTTCCTGTCCGTGATCGGCCTCATCACCCTTTTGCCGTTCGTGTATGTCTTCGCCGGTTCATTCGCCACCGAGGCCGAGATCACGCGCCGGGCGTTCTTCGTCTGGCCCGAACAGTTCACCCTGGGCTCCTACGAGTACATCTTCGCCACCCCGGCGTTCGTGCGCGCCCTGGTCACCACCATCCTGGTCACCGCCGTGGGCACCCTGGTCCAGCTGGCGTTCACCGTGACCATGGCCTACCCGCTGGCCAAGAAGACCCTGCGCGGCAGGAACCTCATCCTGTCCCTGGTGGTCTTCGCCATGGTGTTCTCCGGCGGCATGATCCCCACCTTCCTTTTGGTCAAGGACCTGGGCCTGCTCAACTCCTACTGGGCCCTGATCCTGCCGGCGGCCATCAACCCGTTCAGCCTGATCATCATCAAGAACTTCTTCCAGGAACTCCCCGCGGAACTGGAAGAGTCCGCCAAGATGGACGGCGCCACCGAAATCGGGATCCTGTGGCGGATCCTGCTGCCGCTGTCCAAACCGGTCCTGGCCACCTTTGCGCTGTTCTACGCCGTGGGCATCTGGAACGACTTCATGTCGCCCCTGCTGTACCTGAGCGACAACTCCAAATGGACCCTGCAGATGTACCTGCGCCAGGTCACGGCGGCCTCGGACCTGCTGGGCACGGGCAACGTTGACCCCAACTACATCCCGCCGGAACAGGGCATTAAGTTCGCGGTGATCGTGGTGGCCACCCTGCCCATCCTCATCTTCTACCCGTTCCTGCAGAAGCACTTCGCCAAGGGCATGCTGATCGGCTCCGTCAAGGGCTAAACTACAGAAAGAACCATCATGAAAATCCTGCTGGCCGGCGACTCCACCGTGGCCAACTGTCCCACGCACGAATTCCCCATGAGCGGCTGGGGCGCCCACCTTGCCCCGCTGACCCACCAGTGGGGCTCCGTCCACAACTTCGCCAAGGGCGGCGCGAGCACCGAATCGTTCCGCGACGAGGGGCTCTGGGCAGCACTCCTCGCCGACACGGGAGCGGGCGACGCCGTGCTCATCCAGTTTGGCCACAACGACCAGAAGAAACAGCACCTCGCCGCCCGCACCGGCTACGCGGCAAACCTGCGCACCATGGTGGGGGAGGTGCGCGCCCTGGGCGCGGCCCCGGTGCTCTGCACCTCGGTGGAGCGCCGGCACTTCCGGGACACGCCGTCGTCGGGCGCTGTCCTTGAGGAAAGCCTGGAGGATTATCCGGAGGTGGTCCGTGAGCTCGGCCTGGAGCTGGACGTTCCCGTGGTCGACCTGAACGCGTGGACCCGGCGCCTGTACCTTGGGCTGGGGCGGGAAGGCTCCAGGGAGCTTTTCTGCCACTTCGCGCCGGGGACGCACTCGTACTGGCCCAGGGGCCTGGCGGACAATACGCATTTTTCCCAGCAGGGAGCTGCGCTGGTGGCGGCGGAGGTGGCCCGGCAGCTGGGCGGACTGGGGTACGGCGCGTCCGACGCCGGAACGTCCCGCACCCCGGAATTAAGCGCGACGGCGGGACGCGGCTAAGTGGGCGCGGCCGCCCCTGACCAGGCCGTCCTGTACCGCAACCCGCTGGCCGTGCCGGGGGATGTGGCCGGGTGGGTGGCGGAAGGGCCGCTGGGCCTCGGCACGCATCCCGGCGGCCTGGAGCTGTCCGGCACCCTGGACGACCAGGCGCACGGCGACCACGCGCACTGGACGTTCTGGTGCCCGGAGGAGTTTCCGGACGGCATCCGCATCAGCTGGGAGTTCCTTCCCCTCGCGGAGCCCGGCCTGGCAATGCTGTTCTTCGCGGCCACAGGGCACGGCGGCCAGGACCTCTTCAGCCCGGCCCTCACAACCAGGACCGGCAACTACCGGCAGTACCATTCCGGCGACATTGATGCCCTGCACGTCTCCTATTTCCGGCACAAGTACCCGTCCGAGCGGGCTTTCCGTACCTGCAACCTCCGCAAGAGTGCCGGCTTCGAACTGGTGGCCCAGGGTGCTGACCCGCTGCCGCCCGCGGAGGACGCCACCGATTCCTACCGCCTGGAGGTGGTGAAGGACGGGCCGCTGGTGGCGTTTTCCATCAACGGTCTTCTTCTCTTCGAGTGGCGGGATTCCTCGGACCGGGTGCTTGGCGGCGGCCGGATCGGATTCCGGCAGATGGCCCCGCTCCGGGCCGCCTACCGGAACCTGATGGTGGAGAAGCTATAGGCGCAAACCGCCGGGTGGCAGGAGGTGAGCCTTTTGCGGGCGCCCAACTCGTTGTGGCTTCCGGACTGGTGCAAGATAGAGGGGTTCAGGAACTGCCCACTGGAGGGAGGCGGGGTATGGAGCCCGTAATGGTCGACGGCGGCAAGGGTACCGTGGAATTGCGTGCCGACGGGATCATCCACCTCATCTGGGAGCCCAAAGTCCGCATCGAGATCGAGGACGCGCAGGCGGCGATGGCTGCGGTGAACCGCATTGCAGGGGACGGCAACTATCCCATGCTGGTGGACATGGCCACCACGGAGAACGTGAGCATCCAGGCCCGCTCGGTGTTCTCCATCCCGTGCGCCGCCAACCGGATCGCCCTGCTGGGGACCAGCCCGGTGGACCGGATTATTGCCAACTTCTTCCTGGGCGTGCACGTCCCGCCGTGTCCCACGCGGTTCTTCACCTCGCGGACCGAGTCCATGAAGTGGCTGCAGCAGGCGGGGCAGTAAGGCCGGGCTGGTCAGCGGGCGCTGAGTGCGGCCGTGCTCTGCCGGACCACGAGTTCCGGTGTGAAGACCACGGACCGGTGGACGGGGTTCCGGGACTCCACTTCTTCTGACAGCAGTTCGATGGCGGTCCGGCCCAGCAGCTGCGTGGGCTGGCGGATGGACGACAGGGGGACCACAGCGGAGACGGCAAAGTCGATGTCGTCATAGCCGATCAGCGCCACGTCCTCGGGGATGCGGAACGTGTGCGTCATGGTCACGGACTGCATGACGCCCAGTGCCAGGAGGTCGTTGGCGCAAAAAATTCCCTCGGGCAGCTCAGCCCGGCCGCGCTCCACCAGCATGTCGCCCACGCTGCGGCCCGCCAGGACCGTCTGCCCTTCTGCTTCCAGCACCTCAAGCGAGGCGTCCGGCTCCTCCTTGACGGCCCGCCGGGCCCCCTGGAGGCGATCCGCCACCTGCCGGATGGACGTGGGGCCGCCAACAAAAGCGAGCCGGCGGCGGCCGGTGTCCAGCAGGTGCCGGGCAGCCAGGTACCCGCCGGCGTCGTCATCCACGGCAACCGAGCTGAACTTGGATTCGTCCGCCAGCCGGTCCACCAGCACCGTGGGCACGCCGCGCTCGCGGAGGAGGTCCAGCCTGTCCGTTACATCTCCCACGGGGGAAATCAGCAGGCCCTGCACGCGCTGCTCCTGGAAGAGGTCGATGTAGTTCGCTTCCCGGCCGGCGTTGTGGCCGCTGTCGCCCAGCAGGACGGCGCTGCCCTGCAGGGCAGCTGCGTCCTCCGCCGCGCGGACCACGGCGGTGAAGAACGGGTTGCCCACGTCCAGGACGATCAGGCCGATGGTGCGGCTGTGGCCCACCCGGAGCTGGCGGGCTGCGTCGTTGCGGACAAACCCCAGCTCGTCGATGGAGCGCAGGACCCGTTCCCTGGTCCGGTCAGAGACCCGGTCGGGATAGTTGAGGACGTTGGACACCGTTCCCACGGCCACACCCGCGTGGGTGGCGACGTCCTTGATACTGGCTGTGCGGTTCATCGATTCTCCGTGCCGACGTGCCCGCAGCAGGAGGTTCCGCCGCGGTACAACAAAAGTTTCTGCCATTGCTTGACACCTGCTCAAATCCAAGAGTACTTTGAATCGTACCAATGAAACGATTCAAATTTGCTGGAGTTTGTAAGGGGAGTTCCTATGAGGGTGTGTTTCCGTTCCTCGGTCCAGCCGGCGCTGATTGACGAGTACCGGCGCCGGCATGCAGCCGTGTGGCCGGAGATGCTCCAGGCCCTCAAGGAAGCGGGCTGGCACAACTATTCCCTCTTCCTCGGAGACGACGGGCTCCTGGTGGGATACGTGGAGTGCGACGACTTTGACGCCGTGCGTGCCCGGATGGCCTTGACGGACGTCAACGCCCGCTGGCAGGCCGAAATGGCAAGCCTTTTCGAGGATTCAGGCCAGGCGCCCGACGAAGGGTTCCAGGTGCTGGCGGAAGTCTTCAACCTCGACAGCCAGCTGGCCGCACAGGGCGCCACAAGCTGACCTGCAGTACCCGCCCGCCGGAGACTCTGAACAACAGGGGCTGGCGGCAACCACGCCCCGGCAGCGGGGCATCCACCAAACGCATCAGACAGACGCTCAACACCGGAAAGAACCAACATGAACGACGTAGCAACGGCGCTGGGCAGGCTCGGAGAGCTTGCCATCGAGGTCCCTTCGTGGGCCTATGGAAATTCAGGTACGCGGTTCAAGGTGTTCGGCACTCCCGGCACGCCGCGGACAGTCCAGGAAAAGCTGGCGGATGCCGCCAAGGTCCACGAGCTGACCGGCCTGGCGCCCACAGTGGCCCTGCACATTCCTTGGGACAAGGTGGAGGACTACTCCGCCCTGAAGGATTACGCGGCAGGCCTGGGCGTGGGCCTGGGCACCATCAACTCCAACACGTTCCAGGACGACGACTACAAGTTCGGGTCCCTGACGTCCTCCAACGCGGCCGTCCGGCGCCGGGCCATTGACCACCACCTGGAATGCATCGACATCATGCACGCCACGGGCTCGCGTGACCTGAAGATCTGGCTGGCGGACGGCACCAACTACCCGGGCCAGGACGACATGCGCGGACGGCAGGACCGCCTGGCCGAATCCCTGCAGGAGATCTACGCAGCCCTGGGCGATGAGCACCGGCTGGTGCTGGAGTACAAGTTCTTCGAGCCGGCGTTCTATCACACCGATGTTCCGGACTGGGGCACCTCCTACGCGCAGACCCTGGCCCTGGGGGAGAAGGCGTATGTCTGCCTGGACACCGGCCACCATGCGCCGGGCACCAACATTGAGTTCATCGTGATGCAGCTGCTGCGCCTGGGCAAGCTGGGGTCTTTCGACTTCAACTCCCGCTTCTACGCCGACGACGATTTGATCGTGGGTGCCGCAGACCCGTTCCAGCTGTTCCGCATCATGCACGAGGTGATCCGCGGCGGCGGGTACGGCAAGGATTCCGGCGTGGCGCTCATGCTGGACCAGTGCCACAACCTGGAAGAGAAGATCCCGGGCCAGATCCGTTCCGTCCTCAACGTCCAGGAGATGACCGCCCGTGCCCTGCTGGTGGACACCGCAGCGCTGACCGAAGCCCAGCGTGCAGGCGATGTCCTGGCCGCCAACGGCATCTTCAACGATGCGTTCTATACCGACGTCCGGCCCATGCTGGCCGAGTGGCGTGAATCCCGCGGCCTGCCCGCGGACCCGATGGTCGCCTACAAGGCCAGCGGCTACCAGAAACAGATCAACGAGGACCGCGCAGGCGGCCAGCAAGCCGGATGGGGCGCCTGAGAAGTGATGACGAACAAAACTGTGCAAGACCTGATTGCCCGTTCCAACCGCCTGGGCGCGGACAAACGGAACACCAACTTCGCTGGCGGCAATACCTCAGCCAAGGGCACCGAAAAGGACCCGGTGACCGGTGAGGATGTCGAGCTCCTCTGGGTGAAAGGCTCCGGTGGCGACCTTGGCACCCTGAAGGCCCAAAACCTGGCGGTGCTGCGCCTGGACCGGCTGAACGCACTGAAGAACGTTTACCCCGGCGTCGAGCGTGAGGACGAGATGGTGGCCGCGTTCGATTACTGCCTGCACGGCAAGGGCGGGGCGGCGCCGTCGATCGACACCGCCATGCACGGGCTGGTGGACGCCGCGCACGTGGACCACCTGCACCCGGACTCCGGCATCGCCATTGCGACGGCGGTGGACGGCGAAGCGCTCACCACCAAGATTTTCGGTGACAAGGTGGTGTGGGTTCCCTGGCGCCGCCCCGGTTTCCAGCTGGGCCTGGACATCGCAGCGATCAAGGACGCCAACCCGCAGGCCGTCGGCACCATCCTGGGCGGCCACGGCATCACCGCCTGGGGCGCCACCAGCGAAGAAGCAGAGCAGAACTCGCTGTGGATTATCGACCAGGCCGAAAAGTACATCAAGGACAACGGCAAGGCCGAGCCCTTCGGCGACAAGCTCCCCGGCTATGGGGCGCTCCCCGAGGCCGAGCGCCGTGCCAAGGCAGCCGCCCTGGCACCCGTGATCCGAGGCCTGGCCTCCACGGACAAGCCGCAACTGGGGCACTTCAGCGATGACGCCGTCGTCCTGGACTTCCTCGAATCAGCCGAACACCCGCGCCTGGGTGCCCTGGGGACCTCCTGCCCGGACCACTTCCTGCGCACCAAGGTCAAACCGCTCATCCTTGACCTGCCCGCCGACGCCTCCATCGAGGACTCGATGGCGCGGCTGCAGGAACTGCACGCGGACTACCGCGAGGACTACCAGGCCTACTACGACAGGCACAAGGACGCGGACAGCCCCGCCCTGCGCGGCGCAGACCCGGCCATCGTCCTGGTTCCCGGCGTGGGCATGTTCTCCTTCGGCGCCAACAAGCAGACCGCCCGGGTAGCCGGTGAGTTCTACCTCAACGCCATCAACGTGATGCGCGGCGCCGAGGCTATCTCCACCTACGCCCCCATCGAGGAATCCGAGAAGTTCCGCATCGAGTACTGGGCGCTGGAAGAAGCCAAGCTAGCCCGGATGCCCAAGCCCAAGTCCCACGCCACCCGCATCGCGCTGGTGACCGGCGCGGCATCCGGCATCGGCAAGGCCATCGCAACGCGGTTGGCGTCCGACGGCGCGTGCGTTGTCATTGCCGACCTGAATCTTGAGAACGCACAAAAGGTCGCCGAGGAACTGGGCGGTGCCGACGTCGCCATCGGCGTCCAGGCCGACGTCACCGACGAAGCGCAGGTCGCCGCCGCGATCGACGCCGCTGTCCTGGCGTTCGGCGGCGTGGACCTGGTGGTCAACAACGCCGGCCTGTCCATTTCCAAGCCGCTGCTGGAAACCACCGAGAAGGACTGGGACCTGCAGCACAACGTGATGGCCAAGGGCTCGTTCCTGGTGGCCAAGGCCGCCGCGAAGGTCATGATCGCCCAGGGCATGGGCGGGGACATCATCTACATCTCGTCCAAGAATTCCGTGTTCGCCGGCCCCAACAACATTGCCTATTCCGCCACCAAAGCCGACCAGGCCCACCAAGTTCGGCTCCTCGCCGCGGAACTGGGCGAGCACGGCATCCGCGTCAACGGGATCAACCCCGACGGCGTGGTCCGCGGCTCCGGGATCTTCGCCGGCGGCTGGGGCGCCAAGCGCGCAGCGGTCTACGGCGTGGACGAGGAGAAACTGGGGGAGTACTACGCCCAGCGCACCCTGCTCAAGCGCGAAGTCCTGCCCGAACACGTGGCCAACGCCGCAGCCGTCCTCACCAGCAACGAACTGTCCCACACCACCGGCCTGCACATTCCCGTGGACGCCGGTGTGGCGGCGGCCTTCCTGCGGTGAGCACGGCGGCAGGGGCAGCCAACGCGCAGCCTTCCTCCAGCGTGTTTGCCGCCGTGGACATCGGTGCCTCGTCCGGCCGCGTGATCCTGGGACGCGTCTCCCCGGCAGGCGTGGCCCTGGAGACCGTCCACCGTTTCCCCAACGGCGTGGTGGAGCGCGACGGCGGCCTCCGCTGGGACTTCGATGCACTGTTCGCGGAGGTGCTTGCGGGACTCCGGGCGGCCGCCGCGGTGGCGGCAGCCCAGGGGGAGACGATTGCCGGCATCGGGATCGACACGTGGGCCGTGGACTACGGCCTGGTCAACAAGGCCGGTGAACTGGTGGCCCAGCCGTACAGCTACCGTGACGACCGCAGCCGGGCTGCCGTCGCACCCGTCCACGCCAGGCTGGACCCGGAGCGGCTGTACCAAACCACGGGACTGCAATTCCTGCAGTTCAACACCATCTACCAGCTCGCCACCGAGAAGGACCTGGACGGGCTGCAGGCACTGCTCATCCCGGACCTGATCGCCTTCATGCTCACCGGGGTGCGCCGCACCGAGGCCACCAACGCCTCCACCACGGGCCTGTTTGACGCGGTAGCGGGGGAGTGGGCCACCGAATTCCTTGCTGCCCTGGGACTGCGGAAGGATCTGTTCCCGCCACTGGTCCAGCCCGGCGAAACGGTAGGTACACTCCTGCCGGAGATCGCCGCCGCCGTGGACCTGCCCGGGGACACGAAAGTGGTGGCGGTCGGCTCACACGACACTGCTTCCGCCGTTGCCGCGGTCCCCGCTGGGGAGGAGGACTTTGCCTATATCTCCTCCGGGACCTGGTCCCTGGTGGGGCTGGAACTGAAGCACCCGGTCCTCACCGAGGCCAGCCGCGAAGCCAACTTCACGAATGAACGCGGCGTGGACGGCACCGTCCGCTACCTGCGCAACGTGGGCGGGCTGTGGCTGCTGAGTGAATGCCAGCGCGCCTGGGCCGGCGAGGGTTTCCGGCCGGACCTTGACGCACTGCTTGCAGCCGCAGCCGCCCTCCCGGCAGGGCCGCAGATCAATGCCGATGACCCGTACTTCATCGCTCCGGACGACATGCCCGAACGCATCCGTGCGGCGGTCCGGCGCACCGGCGACGTCCTGCCCAACGATCCCGCCGCCATCACGCGCTGCATCATGGACAGCCTGGCGGCCGGCTATGCCAGGACCATTACCGCTGCCGAACGCCTCGCCGGCCGCACCGTTGACGTGGTCCACGTGGTAGGCGGCGGCTCCCAAAACGCCCTGCTCTGCCAACTCACCGCCGACGCCACCGGACGCCCCGTCGTCGCAGGACCCGTCGAAGCCACCGCGCTGGGCAACATCATGGTCCAGGCCCGTGCCGCAGGAGCGGCCGCCGGCGGGCTGGCGCACCTGCGCGGCATCATTGCCGCCGGGACAACCCTGCGCCGCTTCGAACCACTCATCAGCGTGCGCCAGGGATCCATGCAGTAGAAATAGAAGATCTCCACCGCGAGGCCGCCGCACAACAGAAAAAAGAACAGGACAACGATGCCCCTCTTCGACCTGCCCCTGGCCGGGCTCCGCACCTACGCCTCCGACGTCACGCCGCCCCGGGACCTGGCGGCCTTCTGGGACGCCACCCTCGACGAAGCCCGGGCTTTCCCGCTCAACGCGTCATTCGAACAGGTGGAAAACTACCTCACGGTGATTGATACCTTCGACGTCACCTTCTCCGGGTTCGGCGGCGCCCCCGTCAAAGGCTGGCTGCACCTGCCCGCCCACCGGGAGGCAGGCGCCCGGCTTCCCGTGGTGGTGAACTACATCGGCTATTCCGGCGGCCGCGGCCTGGCCAACCAGGACACACGCTGGGCGCAGGCCGGTTACGCCCACTTCATCATGGACACCCGCGGCCAGGGGTACGGGGGCCTGGTGGGCGATACCCCGGACCCCCATCCCTCCGCCGGGGACGTAGCGCACGCCGGCCTCATGACCAGGGGCATCTCCAGCCGGGAGGACTACTACTTCCGCCGCGTCTACGTGGATGCCTTCCGCGCGGTGGAGGCCGCCCAGGCCCATCCCGCCGTCGACCCGGCCAAAGTGGTGCTGGCCGGTGTCAGCCAGGGCGGCGGCCTGGTGGTGGCCACTGCCGGGCTCACCGCGGGACGGCTCGACGGCGTCATCGCCGCGCTGCCCGATGTTCCCTTCCTGCAGGACTTCCCCCGCGCGATCGACATCACCCCGCGCGGGCCGTACCCGGAGATTGCGCAGTTCCTGGCCCGCCACCGGGACCGCTACGACGCCGCGCTGGAGGTCCTCAACTATTTCGACGGCGTCAACCTGGCCCGGTGGGCCACCGTTCCGGCACTCTACTCGGCTGCGCAGATGGACGACATCTGCCCGCCATCCACGGTTTTTGCCAGCTACAACGCCTATGGCTCCGGCACGGACCCGGCATCGGCCACGGAAGCCGTAAAGGACATCGAGGTCTACCGCTTCAACAACCACGAGGGCGGCCAGGAGCACCACTGGATCAAGCAGCTGCAGTTCCTGCGCAAGCTTCTGGGGTAGGCCGGGACGGGTCCGGGACAGAATGTGACGGACCCGATTTTGCGGCCGCGCTGCGCCGGGCTTAGGGTCTCTCCCATGACTAACCGTTGGTATGCGTATTTTTCGTTGGCTCTGGAGGGGCCCGCGTCTAACTGACACGCATCCAGCTTCCTTCAGAGCCAACAGGGCAGAGAACATTCTCTGCCCTTCGCCGTTTCTCCGGCGGGTTCTGAAATCCGGGCCCGCTTCCCATCTGGAACAGGACCCCGAACATGAGCACCGCAACAGCACCCGCCAGCGCCACAGCTTCCACGTCCAACCTGCGCGTCAGCGAATTCACGCCGCTGCCCACCCCGTCGGAGCTCCTGGCCGACCTGCCGCTGGGCACCCGGGAAGCCGCCGTCGTCGAGCGCGGACGCGACGAAGTCCGCGCCATCATGGACGGTGTGGATGACCGCCTGCTGGTGATCGTGGGCCCATGCTCCATCCACGACCCCAAGGCCGGCCTCGAATACGCCCGCCGGCTGGTCAGCCAGGCCGAGAAGCACAAGGAAGACCTGCTGATCGTCATGCGGACCTACTTCGAAAAGCCGCGCACCACGGTGGGCTGGAAAGGCCTGATCAACGATCCGCGGCTGGACGGCAGCCACGACATGGCGACCGGCCTCCGCGCCGCCCGGCAGTTCCTGCAGCAGGTCACGGCGCTGGGGCTGCCCACCGCCACCGAATTCCTGGAACCGATCAGCCCCCAGTACATGGCGGACCTGGTCTCCTGGGGCGCCATTGGTGCACGCACCACGGAAAGCCAGATCCACCGGCAGCTCGCCTCCGGGCTTTCCATGCCCATCGGCTTCAAGAACGGGACCGACGGCGGCCTGCAGGTTGCCATCGACGCCTGCGGTGCCGCGGCGGCAGCCCAGGCCTTCCTGGGGATCGACGGCGAAGGCAGGGCCGCGCTGGTGGCAACGTCAGGCAACCCGGACACGCACGTCATCCTCCGTGGCGGCCGTAAAGGCCCCAACTACTCAGCGGCGGACGTGGAACGCGCCTCCACCGAACTGGCGGGCAAGGGGCTGAACCCCCGCCTGATCGTCGACGCCAGCCATGCCAACAGTGGCAAGAGCCACCACCGGCAGGCGGAAGTGACCCTGGAGATCGGTGCCCAGCTTGAGGACGGGGGAGCGGCCGCCCGGGCCGTGGCCGGGGTGATGCTGGAGAGTTTCCTGGTGGGCGGCGCCCAGAACCTTGACGTTGCCGACCACGCGGCGGGCCGGGCTGACCTGGTGTACGGCCAGAGCGTCACGGACGCCTGCATGGACTGGGACGTATCCGCGTCCGTCCTGGAGCAGCTGGCAGCCTCTGCCCGGAAGCGGCGGCAGTCCAATTAGGGGCGGAAATAGGGGAAACACTACTTTCACATCTGCCACATGAACATCTAGAGTATCTGTGTAGGGTGGATGGCTCAGCATCGGAACACCGCATTGGCAAGTACCTGGGGTCACTGTGTCCATCCGTCAGCAAAGGAAAATAGGGAAATGTCGGCAGAACAGAACTTCTCCAACGCGAAGTTCCTGACCGTGGCTGAAGTAGCCGAGGTCATGCGCGTCTCCAAAATGACTGTCTACCGCCTGGTCCACTCCGGCGAAATGCCGGCAGTGCGCTTCGGCCGCTCCTACCGGGTTCCCGAAAACGCCGTTGAACAGTACCTCAAAGGTGCTGTCGTGGACGGCCATACCGAGACCGCCTGAGGCGGCCTGTCCCGAGCCGCCCCCGATAGGCGGTACCCTGTTAAGGAACGTTTTACGTCATTGTAAGAATCTGTCAGTTGTTCAGTTCGTAGCTTTGTCCACGAACATTCCCCATCAGGCAGGTACTGCATCTAGTTTGTAAGGAACTTTCGTGGGTTCAGTTATCAAGAAGCGTCGCAAGCGTATGGCCAAGAAGAAGCACCGCAAGCTGCTTCGCAAGACCCGTCACCAGCGCCGCAACAAGAAGTAGAGATACTTCGCAGAGCGTGGAAATACCCGTCGCCTTTCGAGGCGGCGGGTATTTTTTTGTGCTGCAGCTGCCAGGCGGTTGCCGGGCGGGCTATGCGCGGGGGCCGCGAATCCGGGCGAACCCTTTCCAGAGGCCGTAGACGGCACCGCCAAAGGTTGCTGCCTTGAGGCCCAGGGTGGCGGCCCGGCGGCCGGAGCGGAAATCGTAGACGGGCCAGTTCCGGTCCCGGGCATGGCGCCGCAGCTTGGCGTCGGGGTTGATGGCCACGGGGTGTCCCACCAAGGACAGCAGCGGAACGTCGTTGTAGGAATCGCTGTAGGCCCAGCAGCGCTTGAGGTCCAGTCCCTCTTCGTCGGCGATAGCCTGGACAGCCACCGCCTTGGCTGAGCCGTGCAGGATGTCGCCCACCAGCCGGCCGGTGTACATGCCGTCCGATACCTCGCCGACGGTCCCCAGCGCTCCTGTCAGTCCCAGCCGGGTGGAGATCACGGTGGCTACTTCGATGGGCGTGGCCGTCACCAGCCAGACCCGCCGGCCCACCCGAAGGTGCTGTTCCGCGAGTGCCTTGGCGCCCGGCCAGATCCTGGACGCGATCATCTCGTCATAGACCTCTTCGCCCAGCGCCTTGATGTCATCAACGCTGATGCCCACTGCCAGGGTGAGGGCCGAGTCCCGGACGGCGTGGACATCATCCATGTTTTCACCGCGGGCCACGAACTTGAACTGTTTCCAGGCCATGCCAGCCGCCTGCCTCAGGGTGAACGCTCCCCGCTGGTGCATCTTCCGGGCCACGTGAAAAAGGCTGGCCCCGCGCATCAGGGTATTGTCCACATCGAAAAACGCCGCTTCGCCTGGCTGCGGCGCAGCAACCGGCCGCGTGACGACGGCGACGTATTTCTCCTCGGGCATGGACTCGAGTCTAGTCAATCCACCCGCCGGCCGCCGTCGGCGTCACCCGCACGCCGCGAACGGCGATACCGTTAAGCCATGGCTACCCCCCGCGTCGTCCTGGTCACCAAAGCTGACTGCCACCTTTGCGAAGAGGCGCGCGACGCCGTCGGCCGGGTCACTGCCTCCCTGGGCCTTACCTGGAGCGAAGAGCTGGTGGACAACCAGCCGGAACTGCGTGAGCGCTATGCCGAAGAAATACCCGTGGTCCTGGTGGACGGCGTGCAGCGCGACTTCTGGAAGATCGACGAAACCCGGCTGGAACGCGTGCTCCAGCGCGCCATGGCCAATTAGGGGGTGCGGGTGACGTCCTTGGATTCAACATCCCAGCCTGTTCCGGGCCTCCCGGACGCCACGGGCACACCGGCAAAGCAGATTCCGCCTGCTGCGGTGGCCCGGCTGACAATTTATTTGCGCGCCTTGAACACCCTGCTGTCCGAGGGGGTGGAGCGGGTCTCCTCGGAATCCCTGGCGGAAGCCTCCGGCGTCAGTTCCTCGACCTTACGCAAGGACCTCTCCCATGTGGGTTCGTACGGCACCAGGGGTGTTGGGTACGAGGTCCAGTACCTCAGCCGGCACATCGCTGCGGCGCTGGGACTGACGCACGACTGGAAAGTGGCCATTGTTGGCGCAGGCAACCTGGGCAAGGCGCTGGCCCGCTACGGCGGCTTTGAATCGCGGGGTTTCGACGTGGTGGCCATCTTCGACGCAGACCAGATGGTGGTGGGCAACGAGGTGGGATGGCTGCGGGTCAGCGACGTGGCAGACCTCGAGGCCGTCCTTCACCGCACCGGGGCCAACATGGTGGTGCTGGCGCTCCCCGCCGCGGTGGCGCAGGGCATCTGCGACCGCGTGGTGGCGGCGGGTGTGCACAGCGTGCTCAGCTTCGCTCCGGTGATGCTGCAGGTTCCGGAAGGGGTCAACCTCCGCAAGGTGGACATGGCCACGGAGCTGCAGATCCTGGCCTACCACGCCCAGCGGGCACAGGCGCCGGGGCAGACGGCGTAGTTTCACGGTTAAAGGCGGCGGCCCGGGATGCTGGACATCCCGGGCCGCTGCTGCGTGGTGTGGGGTTTACCGCCCGTACGGGTTGCCGAAGCCGCCGGAATACGGGTTGGCGAACGGCTGCTGCTTGCGGAAATACGGGGCAGCGGCGGGGAGGTAGAGCAGGACGATGGCCGCGATTCCCAGGACGGTTCCGAGCGTTCCGAAGCTGGGAACGCCAAACAGGCCCAGGATGGACAGCGCCGCGAACACGGTTCCGAGGATGCGTGCCCAGTTCTTGCCCTTGCGGATGAAGAAGGCCACCAGCAGGTAGAGGGCGGCGCCGATGATGGCGAAGACCACCAGGGTGCCCGCGATGACGCTCTTGATGTCGTCGTAGGTGACGCCCGCGCCGCTCGCCTGGACCTGCTGTTCAAAGGCCTGCCGGAACTGGGGGTCGTCCAGCTGGGTGAGGCCGGTGAGCATTGAGATGACGAAAATTGCGGCGGACGCGATCAACAGCCAGAACGAGATGTTCACCAGCTGTGGAACGCCGTTGCTGCCTGCCGCCTGCGGTTGCTCCGAGGGGTACTGGGCGTACGGCGACTGGTTGTAGGGCGACTGGCCGTACTGGGGCGCAGCCGAGGGCTGGGACCCGTACTGGGGCTGGTCCTGCCCGTACTGGGGTGCGTTTTGGCCGTACTGCGGCGCGTTCTGGCCGTACTGGGGCGCAGCCGAGGGCTGGGACCCGTACTGGGGCTGGTCCTGGGCGTACTGGGGTGCGTTTTGGCCGTATTGCGGCGCGTTCTGGCCGTAGCGGGGCGTCTGGCTGCCGGACTGGTCGTTCCCCGGCTGGCCGTTGCCGGAGTGGGGGTCTTGGGGTGCGGGAGGCGGGACGGGAGGAGTACTCATGGCGTTCCTTCTGCAGGTCGGGTTCCGGGTAGGCTGCCGGGAATCGGTCCTCAGCCTTCCCCCCAGCGTGGCTTATGTCCACCGTACCCCCGGCCGGGCGCGTTGTGCGTGATTCAGCGGGATTCACGCCCCGGACCGGCGGCAACGGCGGTGCACTGTTAAGCAGGATGCCCCGGTACCTGGCCGGGAGGGCCGGGTACCGGGGCATCCGGTGCGGGGAAACTTATGCTGCGGGGGCGATGAAGGCCAGTTCCAGGTTGATGGCAACCTTGTCGCTGACCAGCACGCCGCCGGCTTCCAGGACTGCGTTCCAGGTCAGGCCGAAGTCCTTGCGGCTGATGGTGGTCTCGGCGGTCAGGCCGGCGCGGGTGTTGCCGAACGGATCGACGGCCACACCGTGGAGCTCGGTCTCAAGGGCCACGGGACGCGTGACGCCCTTGATGGTGAGGTCGCCCTGGAGCTCGTAGGCGTCGCCCTTGGGGACGATCGCGTTGGAAACGAAGGAGATTTCCGGGAACTTCTCGACGTCGAAGAAGTCTTCGCCGCGCACGTGGCCGTCGCGGTTGACGTCGCCGGAGTCGAAGCTCGCGGTCTTGATGGTGGCGTTGACCTTGGAATCGGCCACGTTCTCGGCGAGGTCCAGGGTGGCCTCTGCTTCCTTGAACTGGCCGCGGACCTTGCTGATGCCCGCGTGCCGGACAGTGAAGCCGATCTCGCTGTGGGAGTTGTCCAGGGTCCAGGTGCCGGTGGTGACGTCTGCGGGAAGTGCCATGATGTTGCTCCTTGGTGTGAATGCCTGCTGTGGTCCTGCAGTTGAAACTTCATCGGTTGAAGCCTCAACTATCTTGCTGCATCCAGTATAAACATGCATTTGCATGTTTTGTTCCCGGTTTCGGAACATTTCTTCAGAAACTTAAGTTCTACTGTTTGTAGAAAGCCCGTGCGGAAGATTTCGGATCGCACGCCATCTTTGAGAAACTGGTAGACATGCCCCAATCCACTGTCCATCTGCTCCGCCACGGCGAGGTCCACAATCCCGACGGCGTTCTCTATGGACGGCTCCCCGATTTCCACCTCTCCGAGCTGGGGCAGGAGATGGCCCGGATGCTGGCCGGCCACTTCCGGCAGCGCGCCGAGCACGGAGCCCGGATCACCTACCTGGCCGCCTCCCCGCTGGACCGGGCGCAGGAAACTGCGCGGCCGACGTCGGAATCCCTGCAGCTGCAGATCCACACGGACCGGCGCATCATCGAAGCGGAAAACTACTTCGAGGGCATGAAGGTCACCAAGGCCGAACTGCGGCGGCCAAAGCACTGGCCCCACCTGGTCAACCCGCTGCGCCCCTCATGGGGCGAACCGTACAAGCAGCAGGCCGCGCGGGTGGCGGCCGCTGTGCAGGACGCGCGGCTGCAGGCCATCGAGCTGGCTGCCGGCGACTTCGGCGCCGAGGGTCCGGAGGCCATCTTGGTCAGCCACCAGCTGCCCATCTGGGCAACGCGCCTGAGCGCGGAGGGCCGCCCCCTATGGCACGACCCGCGCAAGCGCGAGTGCACCCTGACATCCGTTACATCCCTGGTGTTCAACGACGACGGCTCGCTGCTGCGGGTCGAGTACAACGAACCTGCGGCATCCCTTCTTCCCGGTGCCGCCAGCACCCCTGGAGCCTAGCCGTGAGCAACAACACCTTTCCCTCGCGCCGCAGCATGCTTGCCGCAGGAGGCATGGCCCTGACTGCGCTGACCCTTGGACTCTCCGGCTGCGCCCAGGAGGACGCGCTGGCCAAGCAGGCCAAGGCGGGCGACAACAAGAACTACGTTGCCGGTGACGGCTCCGTGACCGAGTTCGCCGCCGCGGACCGCAAGGAAGCCGTGCAGATCCAGGGTGCGCTCTTCAACGGCACCGGGGTGACACCGTCCGATTTCCAGGGCAAGGTCAGCGTGTTGAACTTCTGGTTTGCCGCCTGCGCACCGTGCCGGGTGGAAGCGCCGCTCCTTGAGGAACTGCACCAGGAATTCAAGGACCAGGGCGTCCAGTTCTTCGGCGTCAACCTCCGTGACGAGAAGCCTACGGCCGAGGCGTTCGAGAAGACCTTCAACCTGACCTACCCCAGCTTCGACGACAAGGACGGCGGCGTGCTGCTCTCCGTCTCCGGCCTTGTCCCGCCCGGCGCCGTGCCCACCACGCTGGTACTGGACAAGCAGGGCCGCGTGGCGTCCCGCGTCCTCGGCGAAATCGAGAAGGGCACCCTGAAAGCCCTCATCACCGCCGCCGTGGCGGAATAGGGACGGGCCGGGACCGTGAACAGCCCCTTCGCCGAAGCCATCCTCAGCGGCTCACTCCTGCTGGCCATTCCGGTTGCCCTGCTGGCAGGACTGGTGTCCTTCCTGTCGCCCTGCGTCCTTCCCCTGGTCCCCGGGTACCTGGGCTACGTGACCGGCCTGAGCGGCGTGGACCTGCAAAAGCAGAAGCGCGGCCGGATGCTTGCCGGCATCGGACTGTTCGTCCTGGGTTTCTCCGTGATCTTCGTCCTGCTGGGCGGCGCATTCGGGCAGCTGGGCAGCCTGATTACGGGCAGCCAGAATGCCTGGATCACCCAGCTCCTGGGAATCCTGGTCATCGTCATGGGCATCGTCTTCATGGGCGGCTTCAGCTGGCTCCAGCGCGACGCGAAGATCCACGCCAAGCCCCCGGCCGGGCTGTGGGGAGCGCCCCTGCTGGGGCTGACGTTTGGCCTGGGCTGGGCCCCGTGCATCGGTCCCACCTACTCGGCCGTGCAGCTGCTGAGCCTTTCCGGCGGATCTTCCGCCGCCAAGGGCGCCTTCCTTGCTTTCGTGTACAGCCTGGGCCTGGGCATCCCGTTCCTGCTGATCGCGCTGGCCCTGCGCCGGGGGATGGGCGTCATGGCCTTCTTCCGCAAACACCGCGTGGCCATCCAGCGCACCGGCGGCGGGATCCTGGTGGTCCTCGGGATCCTGATGGCTACGGGCGTGTGGGGCGCCTGGGTTACCGGGCTGCAGTACTGGTTCCAAACCGACGTGAAGTTGCCGATCTGATGAGCGAGCGTGTGAACGTAAAGAAGAAGCAATCCGCCCCTGTCAAAGAGGCGAAGGCCCAGGCTGCCCTTCCGGCCCTGGGACCCAAGGGCATGCTGCGGTGGGCCTGGACGCAGCTGACCAGCATGCGTACCGCGCTGTTCCTGCTGCTGCTCCTCGCCGTCGCCGCCGTCCCCGGATCGCTGTTCCCGCAGCGGCCCGCCAACCCGGCCGTGGTGACCCAGTACATCAAGGACCACCCGGATTACGGCAAGCTGCTCGATTCCCTGCAGCTCTACGATGTCTACTCCTCCGCATGGTTCTCCGCGATCTACCTCCTGCTCTTCATCTCCCTGATCGGCTGCGTGGTCCCGCGCGCCATCGCCCACTACAAAGCCATGCGCTCCCAGCCGCCGCGCACGCCGCAGCGGCTGTCCCGGCTGCCGGAATACGGCACCCTGGTGATTCCCGCCGATGCCGCCGTCCCGGCGTCGGAGGCTGTCAGCGGTGCGGCCCGCGTGCTGCGGAAGCGCGGCTACCGGGTGGAGGTCAGGGATGCCGACGGCGCCCTCCCGTCCCTGGGTGCCGAACGCGGCTTCATGAAGGAAGTTGGCAACCTGGTCTTCCACACCTCGCTTATCGGGGTGCTGGTGTCCGTGGCCGCCGGCGGCCTCTTCGGGTACAGCGGCCAGCGCATCCTGGTTGAAGGCGACACGTTCGTCAACACCTTGGTGGGCTACGACCAGTTCAACCCGGGCACCAATTTCCAGTCCAGCCAGCTCCAGCCGTACTCGCTCCAGCTGGACAAGTTCAACATCACGTTCGACCGCGAATCCAGGGGCAAGTTCGGCCAGCCCATCGATTTCGCGGCCACCGTGACCACCAAGGAAAACCCGGACGCTCCGCCCAAGCAGGAGATCCTCAAGGTCAACGACCCCGTCACCCTGGGCGGCACCAGCATCTACCTCACCGGCAACGGCTACGCGCCGGTGGTGACCATCCGGGACGGGGCAGGCAACGTGGCCATGCAGGGCCCGGTGGTGGCAAAGCTGCAGGGCGACAATTACTACTCCTCCGTGGTGATCAAGGTGCCTGACGCCCAGCCGGACCAGCTGGGATTCGTGGGCTTCTTCCTCCCCACCGCGTTCGTCTCGGACAAGAACGTTTCCTTTAGCGCGGACCCCGAGCTCTTCAACCCGCAGCTGACCCTGAACTCGTACTACGGCGACCTGGGCCTGAACAAGGGTGCCCCCCAGAACGTTTTTGAACTGGACGTCAAGAACCTGACACCGCTCAACGCCCGGAACCTGGCCGCCGGCGGCATCACGCTTGCGCCCGGCTCCACCTACACACTGCCTGACGGCAAGGGCAGCATCAGCTTCGACGGCGTGAAGCGGTACATCGGCGTGGACATCCACCACAACCCCGGACAGCTCTATGCCCTGGTCTTCGCGCTGCTGGCCGTGGCGGGGCTGATCCTCTCGCTCTACGTCAACCGCCGGCGCGTCTGGGTCCGGACCGGCACCGCGGATGACGGCCGCACCATGGTGGAGTACGGCCTCCTGGCACGCGGCGAGGACCACCGCCTGGCCGGCGAGGCAGCCGCGCTGCGCAAACTCTTCGCCACAGAATGGCAGCTGCCCGAGGAAGGTGCCCCCGGGGACACTTCCGAAAATGCTGCCCCGTCCCAGCAAACTCCCAGGCGGACGAGCGATAATGTCGCAGGCTCCGCCGGTAAAGCCGAGGGCCCCGCCGCCAACGCAGAAGGCTCCATCACCACCCCAGCAGGCCCCACCGGGCCCGAAAAGGACCAGTAATGCCATTTGGAATCAACGAAACCATGGGCCAGTACAGCGAACTCTTCATGCTGCTGGCGGCGGGTACCTACACAGTTGCCTTCATTGCCTTCGCCTGGGACCTGGCCAAGAGCAGCAAAGCCCTGCGCGCAGTAGACCTCAAGGCCGCCCAGGCCGGGGCAGCCACCAAGGTTCCCGTGGCCGCCGGCGTTGGCGCGGGCTCTGCCGGGGCCCGCCTGGACGGGCCGGCGGACCGTGCCGAGCGCCCGTCGTCGTCCGCTGCCAGGACCACCGGCTCAGGTGCGGGCGGGGTGGTAACGGCCGACGGCGACATGAAGTACGCCACGGAACGCCGGGTTCCCGCGCGGGTCGCCGTGGCCCTGACAACCCTCGCCGTCCTCATCCACGGCGCCGGCGTTGTCACCCGGGCCCTGGGCGCCGGCCGTGTGCCGTGGGGCAACATGTACGAGTTCCTCACCACCGGCGCATTCCTGGTGGCAGCTGTCTTCCTGCTCTCGCTGATCCGCCGCGACCTGCGCTTCCTGGGCACGTTCGTGGTGGGCCTGGTGATCATCATGCTGGTGGCTGCCTCTGTGGCCTTCTGGACCCCCGTGGGCCACCTGGTCCCGGCCCTGCAGAGCTACTGGCTGGTCATCCACGTTTCCATCGCCGTTCTTTCGTCCGCCCTGTTCACCCTGACGTTCGCCATGTCCGCCCTGCAGCTGGTGCAGTCGCACCGGCAGAAGACCGTTGCCGCAGGCGGGGCAGACAAGCTCGGATTCATGCGCCTGGTGCCCTCCGCCCTGAGCCTGGAGAACCTTTCCTACCGCATCAACGCCATCGCCTTCATCGGCTGGACCTTCACCCTTATGTTCGGCGCAATCTGGGCCGAAAAGGCCTGGGGCCGGTTCTGGGGCTGGGACACCAAAGAGGTCTGGACGTTCGTGATCTGGGTTGTCTACGCAGGCTACTTGCACGCCCGCGCCACCCGTGGCTGGACCGGCACCCGCGCCGCATGGCTGTCGATCGTCGGCTACCTCTGCGTGATCTTCAACTTCACCATCGTCAACCAGTTCTTCAACGGACTCCACTCCTACTCCGGCCTCTAAGGCAGGTGCGGGGCAACTCGTGCGCTAAATAACCATTCGATGTAGCAACAGGGGTGTCCCCGGGTCCTTCGGAAATGCTACGTTGGTGACGTTCACTGTGATGAAGCTTGCATGTGGACCGCCAGCCTTCCGAGGTAACCATGAGCTACGCTCTCGCCGTAGACGTCGGGACGAGTTTCACGGCAGCCGCCGTTGTTCGTTTCCACCAGGGTCCTTCCGCTGTGCCCGAGTGCCTGCCCCTGGGCACGCGGGGGGCGTCGGTTCCGTCCGTGGTGTACTTCCCGGAGGAAGGTCCCGTCCTGGTAGGCGAGGTTGCCGAACGCCGCGGCCTGGACTCGCCCGAACGCGTGGTGCGGGAATTCAAGCGCCGCATCGGTGACGACGTTCCCATCGTCCTGGGCACCCTGGCGCTGCAGCCCGAGGATGTCTTCGCCACCATGGCCCGCTGGGTGGCTGACCGGGCTGCCGAACGGGAGGGGGCCCCGCCGTCGGCCGTCTTCCTCACCCACCCCGCAGCCTGGGGACCGCACCGCCTGTCCGTGATCCGCGCTGCCCTTGCCGCCCATGGACTGGAGAACGTCACCCTCCTCCCCGAACCTGAAGCCGCGGCGTTGCACTACGCGTCGCAGGTCCGGGTGGAAGAAGGCAGCACCATCGCCGTTTACGACCTTGGGGGCGGCACCTTCGACACCGCCGTCCTGCGGAAAACCGGCAGCAACCGCTTCGATCTGCTGGGCCGCCCGGAAGGCATCGAGGACCTGGGCGGAGCCGACTTCGACGCCGCGGTGTTCAACCATGTTGCCGCGCACGCCGGCAACGCCCTGGCGGACCTTGACCCCGCAGATCCTGCCGCCCTCGGCGCCCTAGCCCGCCTCCGGCGCGAATGCATTGAGGCCAAGGAAGCGCTGTCCGCGGACAGCGAGGCAAGCATCCCGGTGCTCCTTCCGGGCGTCCAGCAGCAGGTCCGACTGGTCCGTTCCGAGTTCGAGGCACTTATTGAAGAGCCCGTGCGGGAAACCGTCGAGGCGCTGGAGCGCTCCCTGGCCCAGCTCCACCTGCAGCCGGCAGACCTTTCCGCGGTCCTGTTGATCGGCGGCTCCTCCCGGATCCCCCTGGTGGCCCAGGTGGTCTCCGAGGAGCTGGACCGCCCCCTTGCCGTGGACGCGGACCCCAAGTCCTCCATCTGCCTGGGTGCGGCCGTGGCTGCGCTCCTGGCGCGCGCTGCTGCCCTGGCGGAGGGGGAACAGACGGAGTCGGAACCTGAAACGGCCGCCGCGGAGGCGGCTCCCGTCGTCGTGCCCGCTGCGGTCCCTCCCGCCCCCACTGGGCCAGCCCTGCCCAGCTGGTCCCGGAAATACGCGACGCCGGCCGGAGACGGAACCGGACAGGATGCCATCCGCGGTGCACGGCGCGGGGCAGGGGGCGCCCACGCTCCGAAACCCACGGTCCGCGTTACGGCCGTGGCCGCAGCCGCAGTGCTGCTGACGGTCCTGACCGCTACGGCCGCGCAAAGTCCCGACGGATTCGGGAGCCTGACGGCGATGTTCGTTCCGCAGGCCGGAGCAAGCACCGAGGGCGGTTCCGCCGGCGCCGGCGCCACCACAGCGCCCGGGGCCGGGGGAGCGGCAGCAACCGGCGGTCCGCAGCCGCTCGCAGGCGTCGAGGCCAGCGCCAGGAAGCCGATAACCCAGGAGGCCGGCATCGAGGCATCCGCCTCACCCACGGGAAGCAGTGAGGACACAACCGGCGGACCTGCGGCAGCCGGCGGAGCACCGGCGGCCAGCACGCCGCCAGGAACCGGCGGGGGCACGGTGGGGACCGGGGTCATTCCGGATTCAACCACCGTTGGCCCCGCTGCGCCGCCCAGTACCGCGCAACCGGTCCCGGCGGACCCCCTCGCCACGGACCCTGCACCCACGGTCACTGATTCCCCGGGCACCACCGCGCCGGTGAAGACTGCCCCGCCAACGACGACGGCGCCCGGCACCTCTTCGCCCGGGACAACGGACCAGCCCACTCTTGGTTCCGGCACCGTGCCCCCGACCGACCCGACGACGTCTTCCCCCACCACAGAGACTGCGACCCCCACCGCAGCGCCCACGACCCTGATGGCTCCTGCCACCTCGGGGGATCCTTCCGTGACCCCCACGGCTGACTTAACGCCCACCCCGGCCGTTGCACCGCTACCCACCCTGGAGGAGTCAACCGCAACTTCGCCGGGAACCGCCGATGCAACGGCCTCGACCACCTCCCCGGGGGCCTGACATGGACGCACATCTTCAGCGGGCGGAACGGCCTGTCCCCTTGCATACCGCACCCGACCACCAGGGGCATCCGCCACACGGCGCGGAGCTGATGGCCAAGCAGTTGAAGGGTGCAAACGCTGCGGTCCGGGAGCTGCTGCTGGCGCTTTCGGTGGGTTTCGCCCTGCCCGGACCACTTCCCGCCGATTTCCAGAACAAGTTCATGAGTGGGACGGTGGAGGACCTTGATTCCCTAGTGGACCGGGCGGAGGCCGCCGGGCTGCTGAGGCCGGACGGCACGGTGGTGGGAACGGCCCAACACGCGCTCCTCACGGCTACCCCCACAGCCAAGGTGCATGCGCTCCAGCGTGAGCTTGTCACCGTCTTCACGTCCGCAGGGCAGCCGCTGGGGAACCTCGCCCGCGAACTGGCCAGGGGCGGGCTCGCCGATCCGCGGGTGGCCGCTGAGCTGGAACAGGCAGCGGATACCGCGCTGGAAAATGACCCCCGGTTGGCGTCCCAACTCTACGAGGAAGCCCTCCTGGCCGGCGCGGATCCGCTGGCCACGGCAGCCAGGCGCGCCCAGGCCGCTGCCGGTGACGGCGAACTTGATGCCGCGGCCCGCATCATCGATGCGCTCCTGGTCAGCCCGGATCCGCCGGATGTGCGCCGCGGAGCTGATGTGGCCGCGTCCGTCTGGGCGCAGCGGGGAATGCTCGCCCGGGGAGCCCACGTCTACAGCTGGCTTGGCCCGGGCCGGGTCGGCCCCTCAGCGCCGCTTGCTGCGGTGGCCATGATCGGTGCCGGTGACCGGGCGGCAGCGGAGGCCTTCTTCCAGCACGATGCCCCGGCCGCCTCGCCTACGCTGCTTGCTGCGGCCATGGTGCAGACGGGCCAAGGCATCCTGGCCTCCCTCGGGGACAAGCCGCAGCAGGGCCTCTCCATCCTGATCCATGCCTCGGACATGCTGAACTCCGCGGGCACGGCGCTCCCTCTGCCGGAAACCCCGGCTGCCCTGGCAGCCCTCCTTGCCCTGCACAGCGGTGAGCCGCACCTGGCGGAAACGGTGTGCATGGCCGCAGTTGCAGCAGGACAGGGTGGCAATGCAGCCCAGCCGCGGCTCCTCCTGCTCCAGGCCTGGTCTGCCATGATGCAGGACAAGCTCGAGGACGCGCGCATGGCAGCGACGGAGGCGGCCAAAGCCAACCACTGGCCCCTGGTCCCGCGTGACGAATTCATGTGCGCGGCCCTTGAGGTTGGCCTTGCCCGCCGGAACGGCGACGTGCCGGAGCTGCTCAGGGCATGGGAACGGGCGCGCGAGGCAATGCTCCATACCTCGGTGGACCTTTACAACCTGCTGCCCTGGGGTGAACTGCTGATCGCCGCCGCCAGGCTCCGGGAAACCCGCCGTGTTGCGCAGTACCTCGAGGACGCCTGGAAGCTGCTGGGGCGCCTGGGCGGCCCGGCCCTGTGGGCTGTTCCCCTGCACTGGTCCGCCGTGCAGGCTGCGCTGTTAAACGAAAGCCCCACGGATCTTGCTCCGCACGCAACGGCACTGGCGCGGGCTTCTGCCCACAGCCAGCTGGCCGCCGTGCTTGCCACAGCGGGGAAAGCCTGGGTCTCGGTGCTGGCCGGCCGGTTCCGGACCGGCGACGTGGAAGCCGCCGCCCGGCTCCTGGGAGCGGTGGGCATGCCCTGGGAAGGTGCACGCCTGGCCGGGCATGCTGCCGCGCGCGCCGATGAGCGCCGGGACATGATGCGGCTGCTCTCCTGTGCGCGGGACCTCCATCCGCAAGGCAGTCCCGGCGCCGGAGCAGCGGAGGTACAGGCAGGCGGGAGCGCCGATGCCGGCAAGGGCGGCCAGCCGGACGCTTCGGGGCTGAGTGAGCGCGAAAAGGAAGTCGCCAGGCTGGTGCTGGAGGGAAAGACCTACCGGGAGATCGGCGAGGCCATCTACATCTCACCCAGGACCGCTGAGCACCACATTGCCAGGATCCGGCGGCGGCTGGGAGCGGAAAACCGGTCCGACCTGCTGGCCCGTTTGCGACTGGCCCTCGGCGTGGAACATTCCCAACAGTTGAACCCGCAGCAGGAATAACCCCTAATCCCCCTAGGCACAGGGGTGTGGGTGCCCCGGAGCGGCCGTCGTGGGTAGGGGGAATGCGCCCGATGCCCTGTCCCCGGCAGCGTATTTAGGTTTGAAGCAACCGGGAAACGTACACCGGATGATCCACCACTCAAAGAAGATGTGAGGACCACGCATATGCCAACACTCGCAAACGACCTTGTTCAGTTCCTCATGCAACTATTCGGGAACCGGGAGGCCGTCCAGGAGTTCCTGGCGGACCCGGAAAGGGTGTTGCAGGAACACGGCCTGGCCAACGTGTGCGCGGCCGACGTTGACGCTGCCATGCCGGTTGTCCTCGATTACGCTCCCATCACCGTGAATGCCACGTCTTTCGCCCGGGAACATGCCACCGGCGGCAACAGCGTCTGGGCCGGGCAAACGGGCGCGTTGGGCGGCCACGGCGGAGGCATCCCTGCAGGCGGCGCGGCTGCGGGGCAGGGGGGCACAAACTACGACCAGGATGACCACGCCCACGCGGTGCAACAACTCCACCACGTGGTGAACCACTTCTCCTACACCACCAACACCACCGTTCTGGATGACCGGGACACCATTACGGACCAGTCCGTCAACCAGAACATCTGGGCGCACGGGGACGTGGAGCAGTGGTTCGACAACCATGCCGTGGTGGCCTCCGGCGACAGGGCCGTAGCTGCCGGCGATGACGCCACGGTGCGGGACTCCAACAACATCACGGACTCCTACAACGCGGACCACTCGGCGGATAACTCCACGGACAACTCCATCCATGCCGGCGGCGACGTCGGTATCGGCAACGAGGAGACGGACATCTCCGACTCCTTCAATACCGACCTCAGCCTGGACGTGGACGATTCGTTCAACGACAACTCCGACAATTCCAGCTACCAGGACTACTCGGACCACTCCACCAGCACCGATGTGGACCTCGATGTCCGGGATTCGTTCAACGACAACTCGGACGACTCCACCCACAACTCCGTGGCCGTGGAGGATTCCTTCAACCAGGACAACTCCAGCGTGGTGGAGGATTCCTTCAACCAGGACAACTTCAGCACCACCGACGTGGACGTTCACGTCGAGGACTCCTTCCAGGACAACTCGGCCACGAGCATCGTCGAGGACAACCTGGTGGTGGCGGACAACCAGCTTGACTTCATGGAGGACAACTCCACACACACCGACGTGGACCTCGAGAACCACACCACCATCGACGATTCGGTGGTTGACGACTCCACCGTGCTGTAACACGCTATTCCCGGGAGACGAACCGCCCGGCAGGAGGCATCCACCTCCTGCCGGGCTCTTCCGGTACGGGAACAGAACCAATGAGGCACTGAGCAGGGGGCACGCTGTGGTGGACGCAGGACCGGCAAGGCCGGCGGGGCCCGTGACGTCCGGGCAGCTGGTGAAGCTCGTGGAGCAGGGTTTGCAGCTGGTGGGCGACGGGGACCGGGCTGACCTGCGCAGGAGGCTGGACCATGCCTTCGGCCGGCTCCAGGACCCCAGCATCAGGGTCATTGTGGTGGGGGAGTTCAAGCAGGGAAAGAGCAAGCTGATCAATGCCCTGGTGAACGCCCCGGTATGCCCGGTGGATGACGATATCGCCACTTCGCTGCCCACGATCGTGCGCTACGGCGAACCGGCCTCGGCCAGCGTCCTGGTTCCCAGGGCCGACAACCCAGCGGCCGGTGGCGACGGCGCGGACGCCGGCATCGAGCGCCGGCCCATCGAACTCTCCGACCTTCCGGCGATGGTTTCCGAGCAGGGAAACCCGGGTAACAGCCGGAAGCTGGCGGCCGCCGAGGTATGCCTGCCCCGGCGCGTCCTCACGGGCGGGCTCACCATTATCGATTCACCGGGGGTGGGCGGCATGGGCTCCGCCCACACCCTGACCACCCTCACCGCCCTTCCCACCGCGGACGCCATGCTGCTGGTCTCCGATGCCTCGCAGGAATACACGGAACCGGAACTTCGGTTCCTGCGCCAGGCCATGCGGATCACCCCCAGCGTTGCCGCCGTCCTCTCCAAAACGGACCTCTATCCTGACTGGCGGCGGGTTGAAGAGCTGGACCGGGGCCACCTGGACCAGGTGGCCCCGGACATCCCGCTCTACCCGCTGTCCGCGGACCTCCGCCTTGAGGCATCACGGCTCCAGGACGCGGAGCTCAACGAAGAATCGGGTTTTCCTGCCCTGGTGGCGCACCTCCGCACCAACATCGTGGGCAAGGCGCAGCGCATCCAGCGGCGTTCCGTCAGCCAGGACCTGCTGTCCGTCACCGAGAACCTGCGCCTGTCCCTCCAGTCCGAGCTGGGCGCGCTGGAGAACCCGGACGGCACCCCGCAGATGCTCGCCGCGCTGGAACAGGCCAAGGCGGAGGCGGACGAGCTGCGGAAGCGGTCCGCCCGCTGGCAACTGACGCTCAGCGACGGCATCAACGATCTCATCGCGGACATGGAATATGACCTCCGCGACCGCCTGCGCCGGATCCAGCGGGAAGCCGAGAACGCCATCGACCAGGGCGATCCCGGGCCGGTGTGGACGCAATTTTCCACCTGGCTGGAAGAATGCGTTGCCGCGGCAGTTTCGGACACTTTCGTCTGGACCAGCGAGCGGTCGCAATGGCTGGCAGCACAGGTGGCCGAGCACTTTGCGGAGGATGAGGTGTCGCTGCCCGTCCTGCACGTCTCGGACTCAGGTGACGCCCTGGACCCGGTGGACCAAATGCCGGAGCTGGACCGGGGCCGAATCAACCCCATCCAGAAAGTCCTGATCGGGATGCGTGGATCCTACGGCGGCGTGCTGATGTTCGGCCTCCTGACAGGCATTTTCGGGATGGCCCTGATTAATCCCCTGTCCGTAGGTGCCGGCCTGCTGCTGGGCCGGAAGGCCTACCGGGAAGACAAGGAGACGCGGCTGAAGCGGCGCCAGGGCGAGGCGAAGACGCTGGTCAGGCGCCAGCTGGATGACGTCACCTTCCAGGTGGGAAAGCAGCTGAAGGACAGGTTGCGCCTGGTCCAGCGGACCATCCGGGACCACTTCACCGAAATCGCCGACGAATACCACCGGTCGCTGTCGGATTCGGTGGCAGCGGCCCAGAAAGCTGCCAACACGTATGCGCAGGAAAAGGATGGGCGCATGCGGGACATCAGGGCTGAACTCAAGAAGGTGGACGCGCTGCACCGTGCCGCCGAGGCAGTGGCCGCCGAGGTTGCCGCGGCCGGTCCCCGCACTGCGGCTGGGGTGGGATGACACCGTCCACCACCGCCGGGGCCGCCGCGCTGATCCGCGAAGCGCTGGACGCCTACGCGGATGACCCGCAGGCAGTCCAGGTGCTGCAGGGCTACGCGCAGCGCCTGGCAGAACCCCTGAGGATCGCCGTCGCCGGCATGGTGAAGGCCGGGAAGTCCACGCTCCTGAACGCCATTATCGGTGAGGAGATAGCCCCCACGGACACCGGCGAATGCACCCGCATCGTCACGTGGTACCGGCATGGGCGCACGCCCCGGATCACCCTGCACCCCACGGACGGCGCCCCCCGGAACCTGCCCCTGAAACGCGTGGACGGGCGCCTCGTCTTCGTCCTGGACGGTGTGCGGGCGGAAGAAGTGGACCGGCTCGAGGTCGAATGGCCGTCCCCGGCCCTGGAGGCCATGACACTCATCGATACCCCCGGCATCGCTTCCCTCTCCCAGGATGTGTCCGCACGCTCCCTGCGGTTTCTGACTCCGGAGGACGCGCCGTCGGAGGCTGATGCCGTGGTCTACCTGATGCGGCACCTGCACGAATCGGATGTCCGGTTCCTGGAGTCCTTCCGCGACACCGGGGCGGGACGCTCGGGCACCGTTAACGCCATCGCGGTGCTCTCCCGGGCCGACGAAGTGGGAGCCGGCCGGATCGACTCCCTGCTGTCCGCAGGAACCATCGCGGAACGGTACAGCCGTGACCCCAACCTCCGGAAACTGGCACTGGCCGTTGTTCCGGTGGCCGGACTCCTGGCCGAAAGCGCCCGCACCCTGCGCCAAACGGACTTTGAGGCCCTCCGGATGCTGGCCACACTGGACCGCACCGCGCGCGAACGCATGCTGCTGTCGGCCGACCGGTTCCGCCGCGCCGTTGTACCGGAAGGGCTGACGGAAGACGCGCGGGCATCCCTGCTGGAGCGTTACGGGCTTTTCGGCGTCCGGCTGGCCATGGTCCTGGTCCGCAACGGGTACGGGGAGCCCACGCCGCTCTCCCACGAACTCGCCAGGCGCAGCGGACTTGATCCACTGTTGGAGCTGCTGGACCGCCAGTTCCAGGCCAGGGCGGGGGCGCTGAAGGCGAGGACCGCGCTGGCAGCGGTGGAGGACCTCCTGGCCAACCGGCCGCGGCCGGGGACGGAACAGGTGGCGGCTTCCCTGGAGCGGTTGCAGGCCGGCGCCCACGAATTCCGTGAGCTGCGGCTGCTGGCGGCGCTGCGGACAACGGGAGTGGACCTGGCCCCGGAGCTGGCGGCGGAAGCTGAACGGCTGATCGGCGGCCAGGGCGCCGCGGCATCCCAGCGGCTGGGTGTGGCCCCCGGGTCCGGGCCCGAGGTGCTGGCGGCCCAGGCCCGCCAGGTGCTGGGGCGGTGGCGCGTTATTGCCGAGAGCCCGCTGACGGCACGCCCTGCCGCTGAAGCCTGCCGGGTGGTGATCCGCAGCTGTGAGGGCATGCTGGCCGACTGCACCGGCACGGCGTCCGGCACGGCCCGGCAGCCGCAAACGGCGTAGTACGGGCAGGCTCAGCCCCGGGGGCGCACGCGCTTCAGCCAGGCCCCCGCAGAGGGCAGGAACAGGAGCACCAGCCCGCCGAAGGCCAGCAGGATTCCGGCGCCCCACAGCATCACCACATAGCTGCCCGCGGCCCCACCGGGGACCAGGAAGGCGGAGGCCAGGACCATGACCGGCAGGTGCGCAGCCAGCACCAGCAGCAGGGTCCAGCGTGCCCATGCCCGGCGACCCATCACGGCGGCCAGGGCGGCGGCTTCAAGCACGGTTACCAGCAGCAGGGCACCGATGCTGCCCCAAAAGACGATGTCCGCCGCGGTTCCCACTGACGCGGCGTCGTTGCCCGTGGCCATGCCCGCCACCACACTGCGAAGCCGCTCCAGGTTGGAATCACGGGCGAGGAAGGACCCCAGCAGGACGGCCAGCCCGGCGGCAAAGCTGCAGAACCACAGCGAGCGGGCGATGCGGACGGTCCGGGGTACCGGGGGAATGACAGGGATGGGAGGCTGCGCGGAGTAGGACAGGCCCGGCCTCGGTGGGGGAGCGGACAGCCGCCGTTCTTCTCCGCCGGGTGGGGACGCCATAGGCCTACTTCAGCCCGTCGGCATCGTGTTCGTCGGTGCCGCGCTGTGGTTTGCCGCCGTCTTCTCCCGCCTTGGACTCCAGCTCCTCACGGAGCTTACGGAGCCGCTCGGCCTCGGCCTGGTTGCGGCGGCGCGCCTCCAGATTGCGGAGGAAATCGGGGTCGTCGTCCGGAGCAGTGGGGTGCGGGTAGCTGGGCCGCGGCTTCGCAGTGCCCCGCGGCCGCCCGATCAGCAGCCACAGGACGGCACCGAGGACGGGGAGGACAATCTGCACAATGATCCAGGCAGGTTTTGAAATACCCCGGGTGAGGCGGCCTTCAGTGCGGATCACGTCCACCAGGCCATACACAAAGATGACGAGGACTGCGACGGCCAAAGCCACACGGAAGAGCATGCCCTTAAGTCTACTGTCAGGACGCGCGGGGACCGCCGGCCGGGACGGCTAAACTTGAATAGTGGCCTTTTTGAAATATTCCCTGATCCGCCTGGCAATCTTCGTTCCCCTGTTTGTCGTGTTTATGCTCCTGCAGGTGGGGGCGTTCATGGCCGTCATCTGCGCCGCGCTCATTGCTTTTGCCGTCAGCTACCTGTTTTTCCAGAAGCAGCGCGACGCCGCGGCAGCAGCCCTTCAGCACCGCTTTTCCGGGAAGGCCAAGCCGATGCGCTCCGCCGGTGAGGTCCAGGACGCCAACGCCGAAGACGCGTTGCTGGATGCCAACCCGGACATCACCATCAACAACGTCAAGGGCAGCGGCAATGAGGGCTAGAACCCGTGGCTGAGGATCAGCCCCAGTGAGAACAGCAGGCTGTAGCCCAGGTTGATCAGGCCAGTCTGCTTCAGCACCGGGATCAGGCTCTTACGCTTGCGGCCGTTGATCATCAGCCAGGCCGGCATCAGGCAGGCCGGAATGAGCAGCAGCACGATCAGGATCCAGGGCCGGCCCGGCGCCAGGATCACCACCAGCAGGATGGCCACGGCGAGCATGAGGACGTAGCTTTCGCGGGCGTGCTTGTCGCCAAGCCGCACGGCCAGGGTCTTCTTGCCGGCCTGCATGTCCGTGGGAATGTCCCGAACGTTGTTTGCCATGAGCAGCGCGGTGGCGATCAACCCGGTGCCGATGGCGCCGATCACCGCGGACAGGCTGATGTGACCTGCCTGGGTGAAGGTGGTGCCCAGGGTGGCCACCAGGCCGAAGAAAACGAACACGAAGAGGTCGCCCAGGCCCATATAGCCATAGGGGTTCTTGCCGCCCGTGTAGCCCCAGGCTGCCATGACGCAACCCAGGCCCACCAGGATCAGCCACCAGGCCTGGGTGAGGACCACCAGGACCAGGCCGAAGACCATGGCCAGTGCGAAGGCGCCGAACGCCGCCCACTTGACGTGCTCAGGCTTTGCGGCGCCGGAGCCCACCAGCCGCAGCGGTCCCACCCGGTCGTCGTCCGTCCCGCGGATGCCGTCCGAGTAGTCGTTGGCAAAGTTCACGCCCACCTGGAGCAGGAGCGCCACCAACGCCGCCAGGATGGCGTTGGGCAGGAGGAACGAGTCCATTTCGTAGGCGGCTGCAGTGCCGATCAGCACCGGCGCGATCGCTGCCGGCAGCGTCCGGAGTCGGGCGCCTTGGATCCATTGGGCGGCTGTTGCCACGGTTAGTACCTCGTGTTGTTTCGGTCAGACGGCTGGACGGAACGGACGCACCCGCCGCGGTGGTGCAGGTCCACTCTACTTTCCCCCGTGGCGGGTACTGAGTTCGGCGGTCATGGCGAGCCGGTCCGGTTTTCCGTTGGGCAGCATCCGCAGGGAGGCTGCGGTGAGGACGGTCTTGGGGGCCAGCGCCCCCAGTTGCCCCTGCCAGTGCCGTTGGAGGACGACGGCGGGGTCCCCGGCTTCCTGCCCCGGGACGCCGTCGGCGGGCGTAGCTGCGGGGGTGGTGCCTTCGGGTGCCAGCGCCACGTAGGCGGCCACGGCCTGGCCCCATTCGGCGGAAGGGACGCCGGCCACGAATGCTGCCGCAACGGCGTCGGACTTCTCCAACTGCTCCTGCACATGGCCTGCCGAGACTTTGACGCCGCCGGTGATGATGACGTCGTCCGCCCGGCCCAGCACGGTGAGCCGGCCGTCGTCGTCAATCGAGCCGAGGTCGCTGGTGCGGTACCAGCGCACGCCGTCCTCCTCGAAGAACGTCCCGGTCTCTTCATCCGGTGCTTCGATGTATCCGGCGGCGACGGTATCGCCGCCCAGCAGGATGCGGCCGTCTTCAGCCACCCGCATGGAGACGCCTTCCAAGGGGTACCCGTCGTACACGCACCCGCCTGATGTTTCCGCGGAGCCAAAGGTGGTGACCACCCGGACCCCGGCGTCGCGGGCAGCGTCCAGCAGGGCCGGGGACGCAGGGGCGCCGCCCAGCAGGACCGCGTTGAAGCGGCGGAGCACAGCGAGCGTCTCCGGCGAAGGATCGTCCAGGAGCCGCTGGAGCTGGGTGGGGACCAGGGATGTGAAACGGATCTTGTCGGTCAGTTCCAGCGCGGCCGCGGTGAAGGCCTCCGGGGTGAAGCCGCCGGACATGTCCATGACCCAGGGCCGGGTGCCGGCGAAGAGGGACCGCACCAGCACCTGGATGCCGGCAACGAACTGGACGGGCAGGGCCAGAAGCCACTGGCCCTCGCCCTTGAGCCGCAGTGCCGTGGCCATCGAGGACGCCGCCAGGCACTCCACGGTCAGCAGGGTGGCCTTGGGGGTGCCGGTGGAGCCGGAGGTGCGGACCACGGCCACGGCGTCGTCGCAGCCGGGGGTCTCCACGTGGCCCACCACCAGTCCGCCGTCCGGTCCAACGGACAGTTCGACGGCGGGGCCCTCGCCATGGAGGGCGGCCGCGAGGGCCTTCAGGGCCGGTTCGATGTTGAGCGGGCCGCCATGGGCGGCGTTGGGTGAGGATTCGCTGTTCATTGCCGTCCTGCCTTAGAAGTAGTGCGGGAAGCGTGACCAGTCGGGGTCGCGTTTTTGCAGGAAGGCTTCCTTGCCCTCCACGGCTTCGTCCGTCATGTACGCCAGCCGCGTGGCTTCGCCGGCGAACACCTGCTGGCCGGCCAGGCCGTCGTCGGCCAGGTTGAACGCAAACTTCAGCATGCGGATGGCCTGCGGGGACTGCCGGGCGATATCCGCGGCGTACTCCAGTGCCACCTCCTCCAGCCGTTCGTGGTCCACGGCCTCGTTGACCGCACCCATGCGAACCATGTCTTCTGCGGAATATTCGCGGGCCAGGAAGAAGATTTCGCGGGCGGTCTTTTGGCCCACCTGCCGGGCCAGGAGCGCCGAACCGTAGCCGGCGTCGAAGCTCCCCACCGTGGCGTCCGTCTGCTTGAATCTGCCGTGCTGCCGGGACGCGATGGTGAGGTCGGCAACCACGTGCAGCGAATGTCCGCCGCCGGCTGCCCAGCCGTTGACGACGGCGATGACCACCTTGGGCATGGTGCGCATGAGCCGCTGGACTTCCAGGATGTGCAGCCGGCCGGCGCGGGCGGGGTCGATGGTTTCCTGGGTCTCGCCGTCGGCGTACCGGTAGCCGTCCCGCCCCCGGATTCGCTGGTCGCCGCCGGAGCAGAAGGAGTGGCCGCCGTCCTTGGGGGAGGGGCCGTTGCCGGTCAGCAGGACCGTGGCGACGTCCGGTGTCATCCGGGCGTGGTCCATGGCGCGGTAGAGCTCGTCCACGGTGCCGGGGCGGAACGCGTTGCGCACCTCGGGACGGTTGAAGGCGATGCGCACCGTAGGCAGGTCACGCACCCAATCACCCGCGGAATCACGCTCCACCTGGCGGTGGTAGGTCATGTCCTGGAAGTCCTCGAAGCCGGAGACCACCCGCCAGCGAGTGGGATCGAAGACATCGGACACCGGGGCGGGGATCTGGTTGCTCACCGTCCAAGTCTAGTAATCGGCTTCAGCTGATGCAGAACTCGTTGCCTTCGGGGTCCGCCATGGTGTGCCAGGAATGCGGGCCCTGGCGCGCAGACCAGAGGAAGGTGGCGCCGCGGGCCTCGAGTTCGCGCCGCACCTCGTCCTTGTCCCGGCCGTCCAGCCTGACATCCCAGTGCACCCGGTTCTTCACCGTTTTACCCTCGGGTGCGGTCTGGAACAGGATGCGCCGCTGCGGGGCCCTGGCGTCGATTTCCTCCGGCGGCCGGATGGCGGCACCGTCCTTCCACACCAGGCTGCCGCGGTGGTTGGTGGTTTGGTCTTCGGTGGCGAAGCCCTGGTCGATCATGGACCGGATGAAGCCTGCGTCCTGCGGTTCCACCGCCCATTGCAGCGTTTCGGCCCACCAATCGGCAAGCTCATGGGGGCTGGCGGAGTCAACCACGATCTGGATATTCAGTCCCATCCATCCACGGTAAAGCCGGCCGGAGCGTTGCGGAAGGGCCCGCGTGGATGCCGGCGCTGCCAAAAGTATTCTTGACAATATGTCATGACATAGGTCACAGTTTTCTCCGGAAAGGGTTTTCCCTCCGTTCAGCGAGAGACAGGACAGACCATTGTCAGAGAAGACAAGAATCTCCAGCATCACCCGTCGCCAGTTCGGGCTCACGGCCTTCGGCCTGTCAGCCCTGGCGGCCGGCCTCACCGCCTGCGGCGGGGGAGGAGGGAGCTCGTCCGGCGGCGACGCCAAGACCCTGCAGCTTATCCTGTCCGGCGACACCAACCAGGGCGGCGCCTTCGCCGCCGCAGCCAAGAAGTACAAGGAAGCAACCGGCGTCACCATCGAAGTGGTGGACGTTCCCACCGCTGACATCACCACCAAGCTGAAGAACGCAGCCACGGCGAACGACCTTCCCGCCTTGGCCCGGGTCACCGGCCTTGACCCGCTCTGGGTGAACCAGCTCCAAGACCTTTCGGACATCGCCAAGAACCACGGCATCGATGGGAAGTACCTCCAGGAGTCCCCGGACGGCATCATCCCCGCCATCCCGTCGGACCTGACGGCGGTGGGCCTCTTCGTGAACAAGAGCCTCTTCGACAAGGCGGGCGTGAAGTATCCCACCGCCGTGGAAAACACCTGGACCTGGGACGAATTCGTCGCAGTCGTCACCCAGGTGCGCGAGAAGGCAGGGGCAAAGTACGGCGTCGTCATGGACCGCTCCGGCCACCGGCTCCGCGCCATGATGTACGAATTCGGCAGCACCGCCTTTGCCAAGGAGAACGGCAAGTACGCCGGGGACAGCAAGGCCGTCGAAACGCTGGAGTACTTCAAGAAGATCAACGACGACCAGACCATGCCCAAGTCCGTCTGGCTCAGCGGCGAGGACGGCAACGCCATGTTCAAGAGCGGCCAGGTTGCCGCGTACTACTCCGGCAGCTGGCAGGTGGCGGACTTCAACAAGAACATCAAGGACTTCGAGTGGCTGTCCGTGCCGCTGCCGAAGAAGGAAGTCAATGCCACCAACCTCGGCGGCGGCTTCATGGTGGCCTTCAAGGACACGGGCGCGGACGAGGAAGCCAAGAAGTTCATCGACTGGTTCTACGAGGACGCCAACTACATCGAGTTCGCGCAGCTGGGCGGCTACCTTCCGGCCAAGGACCTCAAGGTCGACTACCAGTTCCAGCAGCCCTCCTTTGAGCTGTACCAGAAGCAGATCGCCGAAAACGACGCCAAGGGAGACAACGCCATCAAGCGGGTGGTGGCCGAGGCCTACGCCGAGACCCCGTTCTCCGGCGACCCGCTCCGCGAGGAGACCGTCAAGATGCTCTCAGGCAGCCAGGACGCCAAGACCACGGTGGACAACATCGTGAAGCTCTACAACGGAGCCTGATCCCGTGGCACAGCCAACCATCAGCACGGTCGCGCCGCCGGAATCCCCGGCGCCGCGGCCCGCCGCCGGCAAGGCCGCGCTGAAACGCCGGAACCGCTACGTCATCGCGCCGCTGGTCCTGATCGGCGTCAACGTGGTCCTCTTCCTGGTCTTCTTCGTCTGGCCCGGCGCGCTGGGCCTGTTGTATTCCTTCACGGACTACCGCGGAATCGGCAAGCTGCATTTCATCGGATTCGCCAACTTCCAGAAGCTCTTTGCCGATGCAGGCTTCTACGCCGCATTGGGCCGGACCTTCACCTACACCGTCCTGTCGGTGCCGCTGGTGTACGTCTGCTCCCTGGGAGTCGCCGCGCTGCTGGTCAGCAAGGCGGTCCGCGGCCGTACGGCGGCCAAGATGGTGATCTTCCTGCCGTGGCTGATCTCCCCGATCGTTGTCGGCGTCATTTGGAAGTGGCTGTTCGGCCAGGACTTCGGGTTCGTCAACTTTGTCATCTCCACCCTCGGCGGGCACCCCCTGCCGTGGTCCAGCGATGGAAACCTTGCTCTGGCGGTGGTCATCTTCGCCTCGGCATGGGGCGGTACGGCCTTCAATATGCTGCTGTTCATCGCCGCGCTGAAGAACATTCCGGAGTCCCTGCTGGAGGCGGCGGAACTGGATGGCGCCAACGCCTGGCAGCGCTTCCGGCACGTCACCCTCCCGGGGATCGCGCCGACGTCGTTCATGGTCATCCTGCTGTCCACCATCCACGCCATGAAGGAATTCGCCATGATACAGGCACTCACCGGAGGCGGCCCTGGAACCCAGAACACCCTGATCGTGCAGTACATCTACAAGACCGGGTTCGAACAGTCGAAGGTGGGCTACGCGAGTGCGGCGTCCATGGTGCTGATGGTGGTCCTGCTGGCCATCGCCCTCATCCAGCTGCGGTTCAACCGGAAGAAGGGCTGACCCATGGCAACAGCTGCCAACATGCCTCCCGCGGTGGCGGAGGAAGCCGCCCTGGGAACCGAACGTGCCGGTGCACCGCAGCGGAAGCGGGGCGCGAAGAACCAGCGCGGCAACCGCGAGGCCCGCGCCAAGGCCTCCGTTCCGCTGACCGCCCTGACCTGGCTCATTGCGGCCATCTATGCCGTGCCCCTGCTCTGGTTCCTGCTCAGCTCCTTCAAGCCGGGCAGTGAACTGTTCAGTTACCCGTTGTCCATGATTCCGCGGGAGTGGACTTTCCAGGGCTTCGTGGATGCCTGGGAACGGGTGGACTTCGCCCAGTACTTCCTGAACACGGCCACTGTGTCCATCGTGACCACCGCGCTGACGGTGTTCTTCAGTGCCTGCACCGGCTACGCGCTGGCCAAGTACAATAACAAGGGAACCAGGCTGTTCTTCATCTGCATCCTGGCCACCACCATGCTTCCCACCGAAGTGATCCTGAACCCGACGTTCTCGGTGATCCGTGACCTGGGGCTGTACAACTCGCTGGCCGGCATCATTGTGCCGTCCGTCCTGACGGCCACCGGCGTGTTCATGTTCCGCCAGTTCTTCCTCACGGTCCCGGACGACCTGCTGCACTCCGCCAGGATCGACGGCGCGGGCGAACTGGCCATCTTCTTCCGGATCATGCTGCCGCTGTCCAGGCCCATCCTGTTCACGCTGGCGATCTTTTCATTCCAATGGCGCTGGAACGACTACATCTGGCCCTTGATCGTGCTGAACGATCCCAAGTGGTACACCCTGCAGGTGGCACTGCGCAGCATCGTGGGTGCGGAAAACATTGACTGGCCAGTCCTTTTGGGCGCGTCCGTCATTTCCCTCCTGCCCCTGGTCCTGGTGTTCCTGGTGTTCCAGAAGTACGTACTCAACGCGGACGTCAGCGCGGGCCTGAAGGACTAGGACGGTTCCGCCCCGGCAGAACCCAGGAAAGGCAGCAACATTGCAGACAGCAACAGTGGATACAGTCTTCATCGAACAGGTGGCGGGGGCGGCTGACCGGCACGTGGCGGAGTTCCTGGCCACGCGCGACGACGACGTCCCGGCCCTTGCGCACCGGCCCGCCATGGCAATGCTGCTGGATCTGGTGACGGTCTACACGGCGCCGGGCTCCGGATTCCACCGGCAGGAACACCTGCGCGGGGCGATGGACCGCTGCCTGGACCGGCTGGAGGCACTGCAGGGGCCCACCGGCCTCTTCGACGGCACGAATCTGTGCTCGCCGCCGGACTCGGCCTTCACCCTGAACGACGTCTGCCTGGCGCTGCGGCTCATCCGTGGCCTGGCGGCACCGGACCCCGTCCTGGACCCGGTGGACCGCCGGCTGGCAGCCATCGTGGACCGGTCCGCTGATGCCATGGTGGCCGGGGGAGTGCATACCCCCAACCACCGCTGGGAGCTTTGTGCCGCCTTGGCCCAGATGAACATGCTGCAGCCGCGGCAGGACATCCTGGACCGCATGGAGCAGTGGCTGGCCGAAGGCATTGACCAGCTGGCGGACGGCATGTACTCGGAGCGGAGCCCGCTGTATGCCACGGCGGTCACCAATCCCTCCCTGCTGACCATCGCGGACGCCGCAGGCCGGCATGAGCTCTTGGACCATGTCCGGCGCAACCTCACGGCGTTCCTGCCCTGGTTCAACGCGGACGGCACCGTGGAATCCGTGTTTTCCCGGCGGCAGGACCAATGGATGAGCTTCGGGGCAGCCCCGTTCCTCCACGGCTACCGCCGCCTGGCGGTCCAGGACGGGCGCGGGGACTTCGCTGCCGCGGCCACGTGGCTGGGCACGCTTCCGCTGCATGAACCGGCGAAGCTGCTGGCGCTCACCAGGCTGGACCCTTGGCTTGGCATGGCACTTCCCGCCGTGCCGCCGCCGGACGGGGCAGCGTCCCTGCCCTTGCCCCTCGTCCCGGCTGACGCGGCCCTGGAAAGCTGCGGGGCCTACCGTTTCCGCCGTGGCGGCGCGGTTGCCACCGTGTTCGGCGGCTGCGACCCGCTGGAACCTGGCGTAGGATCCGGCCTGGCCACCAACCCCACCTTCCTGCGGTTCCGCCACGGTTCGGCAGAACTCTCCCATGTGCGCCTGTCCCGGAGCTTCTTCGACCTTGGCCCCTTCCGCAGCCAGCACACTGTCCGCCACGGTTCCTCGGTGGTCCTTTCGGAGGAGCTGACGGCGAACTTTTACCAGCCGCTGCCGGCCGGAAAGCTGCGTGCCGACGGCATATACCCGCTGGAGCATGAAGGCAGGTTCAGCGCCGGGATGGAGTTCAGCGCCCGGCCGAAGGACGTCCACCGGCTGGCCACGCAGATGACGGTGGAGGCCGGGGAAGGTGAGATCGGGCTGGACATCGGATTCCAGGGCACCAGGACCGCCTTTGCCCTGGAACTGACGTTTGCCCCGGGCGGAGAACTGGGCGGCGTGCAGCCGGGCGCCGTGCCGGGAACCTTCCAGCTGGTGTCCGGAACCGGCACCTACAGCGTGGACGGGGACGTCATTGAATTCGGGCCCGGGCTGGCGGCCGACGCCGACGCGCCGGCCGCCTACAACCCCGGCGAAAGCTACCGGTACCTGGCAGGCACCAACGCTTCAGCGGGCCTCAAGGTCTACATCGCCGGCTGGACCGAAGGCAGCCAGCAGTTCACGTTCCGGGGTTACACGCGGCCGGAGTGAGCGCTACGCCTGGACATTCTGCATCTGGTCGAAGAGCTCCGGCGGGATGGCGTAGACCAGGATCACTGCCAGGAGGTTCTTGGCCGCGTGCACGAAGTAGGAGAACATCACGTTCTTCCCGGTCCACATGTAGACGAACACCAGGGTGGCGCCCATGGCCAGGTAGGGCAGCAGTGCCGTGAGGGTGAGCGCTTCCTGGCCCACGATGTGCAGGGCAGCGAACAGCGCCACGGACAGGGCGCAGCAGATCCACACGTTCACGCGCCTGGACAACTTGCCGATGAGCAGGTGCCGGAAGATGTACTCCTCCACAAACGGGCCCACCACCACCAGCAAGGGCACCATGAGCCAGGCCGGGACCTGCTGCATGAGCGCCTGCAGGCCCGCCTGGTTCACGGACGTTTCAACCTGCCCGTTCGCCGCGACCACGACCGCGGTCAGGATCATCATCGCGATCACGGCTGCCGGCACCATCAGCAGGGTGAACCAGGGCCGGGTCGCGAGCACTTTGAGGTCCCGGACCACCACTTTGCGGGCTGCCAGGAAGGCGAGTATCCCCACCGAGGCATAGAACAGCAGGTTCACGGCGTAGGAGGCGGCAGCCGGGGACGGGGCCACCTGCCGCAGCAACGGGGCCAGCACGTCGCCGGCCACCGCGAAGAACCCGGCGATGGCGACATAGAGGCACAGTGCGGCCAGGTCCAGGCGGGAGAAGCGGTACAGCTGGGGCTGGTGGGCGGGCGGTAAGCGGTGGGCTGTTGCCATGGCCCCAGCCTATCGCCGGGCGGTGCGGTGTAGTGCGCGTCACGTACCACTCCGGGCGGTCTTGTAAGATGGTCAGGTCGCGTGAAGCTTCGGCAGTTCGGCTGATTCACCCTCACAACGGCTGGTCTTTGGCCTAAAGCCCGAATTTTGTGAGCTTGATCATACGAAGACCGGATGCGGCCAACCCCCAACCCACAAGGAACAGTTGTGCCTCAAAGTACCCCCACAGACCTCAAGAACAGCACGGCGGCAACCTCCGCCGTCGATTCATCCCTCAGCGACGAGGGCTACAGCAAGACCCTGGGCCGACGCCACGTCACCATGATCGCCATGGGCGGCGCCATCGGCGTCGGCCTCTTCATGGGCGCCGGCGGCCGCCTCGCCTCCACCGGTCCCGCCCTGATCCTCTCCTACGCCATTGCCGGCGTCATCGCCTACCTGCTCATGCGGGCCCTGGGCGAACTCATCATGTACCGCCAGACGTCCGGCTCCTTCGTCAGCTACGCCGGTGAGATGTTCGGCAAGAAGGGTGCGTTCCTCTCCGGCTGGATGTACTTCATCAACTGGGCCATGACCGGCATCGCCGAACTCATCGCGATCGGCCTCTACTTCCAGTTCTTCTTCCCCAACGTTCCCGTGGAACTGTCCGCCATCGCAGCGCTGGTGCTGCTGGTTGCCGTGAACCTGTTCAGCGTCAAGGCGTTCGGTGAATTCGAATTCTGGGCTTCCTGCCTGAAGGTCGCCGCAATCCTGATCTTCCTGGCCGTGGGCACCTTCATGGTGGTCACCAACGCCAAGGTGGGTGACGGCCACGCATCCGTCAACAACCTCTTCGCGGCCGACGGCGGCATGTTCCCCAAGGGCGCCCTGGTCATGATCCTGGTCCTGAACGCCGTGATCTTTGCCTACAACGCCATCGAACTGGTCGGCATCACCGCCGGCGAGATGCAGAATCCGGAACGCGAAGTGCCCAAGGCGATCCGCGCCGTCGTGGTCCGCATCGTGGTGTTCTACGTCGGTTCCGTGACCCTGCTCGCCATGCTGCTGCCCTCGGACCAGTACAAGGCCGGCACCTCCCCGTTCGTCACTGTCTTCGGCCAGATGGGCCTGGGCTGGATGGGCGATGTCATGAACATGATCGTCATCACCGCAGCCCTGTCCTCCTGCAATTCGGGCCTCTACTCGATCGGCCGGATCTTCCGCACCATGGCCAACAACGGCCACGCCCCGCAGTGGCTGACCCGCATGTCCACCCGCCGTGTGCCGTACGCGGCCATCCTGGCCATCGGCGCCGTGTACCTGGTGGGCATCCTCCTGAACATCTGGCTGGGCGGCTCGCACGCCTTCGACCTGGCGCTGAACACCGCCTCCATTGGCGTGATCTTCACGTGGGGCTCCATCTTCGCCAGCCAGATCGCGCTGCGGAAGAAGAAGGGCACCGTCTCCAGCCTGCCCATGCCGGGCTCGCCGTGGACCAGCTGGGCCGGCCTCATCGCCCTGCTCGTCATCACCGTGCTCATCGGCTTCGACACCATGACCAGCAAAGACGGGGAAGTGTTCTACCTGGGCCTGTGGACGCTGGCCACCATTCCGTTCTTTGCCGTGGTCCTCTGGCTGGGCTGGCAGAAGGTCAAGAACAACCAGCCCAAGAGTGAGCTCTTCAGCTAGGGCTGACTGGACAACATACGACGGCGGGCCGTCCCCTTGGAGGGGCGGCCCGCCGTCGGCATTTCCCGGCAAGCACCGGGAACCGGTCAGTCCTTCAGGTACCTGGCGAAATGGTCCTCGATGCGCTGCCAGGCCTCCGGGGCGGACTCCGGGTGCGGTCCCACGCCCATGACCCGCATCAGCGGCCTGAGGAGAACAGGCCCCTGTTCCTCATCATTGAGGAAGGAGTGGCCCGCGCCGGGAAACTCCTTCACGGTGTGCTCAATGCCCAGCTTGTCCAGGGTTGTTTCAAGCCGGGCCGCGGCTCCCTTCAGGGACTTGTCCGCACCGCCGTAGTTGGCCACGATGGGGCAGGCGCCGCGCAGGGCATCGTCCAGGTCCTGCTGCTCCTTGCCCGGGAGCCGGCCGTAGTTGACGGCGGCGGCGTCGAACCCGTCCCGCGCCACCAGGAGCGCAAAGCCCCCGCCCATGCAGAAGCCAATCACCCCGGTCCTGCCGTTGCCCATTTCCGACTCCGCCAGCCAGCGGCGGGCCGTGGCGATGTCCGTGAAGGGCCGCCCCGTGCGGGCCGCCATGGCACGCATTGTCGCCACCAGGCAACGCCGCGCGCCGCCTTCGCTGTACAGGTCCACCGCCAGTGTGAGGTAGCCGGCCCTGGCCAGCCTGTCCGCGTGCCGCCGGGTCTGGTCATCGAGGCCGAACGCTTCATGGATCATCACCACGCCAGGGAACGGCCCCCGGCCTTCGGGCACGGCAAGGTAGCCATGCAGGGAAGGGGAACCGCCGGCAGCGGTGCTTGCGGCGCTCAGATCTACGTTCGTCATGGGCCAAGGCTAACCGGCCCGCCACGGGATGTGGCACCGTTTGGATTTCCGACGGCGGGCGGCGGGGTGGTGCGTGCGCCGCGGCCGGGGCAGACTGGGGCTTGTGGGAGAACCGTGGGTGCTGCATGTGGACCTGGACCAGTTCATCGCGGCCGTCGAGGTGCTGCGCCGGCCGGAGCTGGCCGGGAAGCCCGTGATCGTGGGCGGCCGGGGCGACCCGACGGAACGGGCCGTGGTGTCAACGGCGTCCTACGAGGCACGGGCCTTTGGTGTGGGCTCCGGCATGCCGCTGCGGATCGCCGCGCGGAAAGTGCCTGATGCCGTCATCCTTCCCGTGGATCACGAGGCGTACCTCGAAGCATCCGACCACGTGATGGCTGTCCTGCGCTCGCAGCCCGGAGCCACGGTGCAGGTCCTCGGCTGGGACGAAGCATTCGTGGGCATTAATTCGGCAGACCCGGAGGCTTTTGCCCGGCGGTTGCAGGAGGCCGTCCTGGCGGAAACCCGCCTGCACTGCAGCGTCGGCATCGGGGACACCCTGGTCCGCGCCAAGGTGGCGACGACGTTCGGCAAGCCCGCAGGCGTCTTCCGGCTCACGCAGGCCAATTGGCTTGAGGTCATGGGGGATCGGCCCACCATGGACCTTTGGGGTGTGGGAAAGGCGGTGTCCCGCCGCCTTACAGCCCTTGGCATCACCACCGTAGCCGAACTCGCCGCGGCCAACCCTGGGGACCTGGTCCCCGAATTCGGTCCCAAAATGGGGCCCTGGTACGCGCAGCTGGGGCGCGGTGACGGCTCCCGGATCGTCGATGACACGCCATGGGTGGCGCGGGGCCACAGCCGCGAGACCACCTTCCAGCAGGACCTGACGGAGCCGCGGCAGATTGACGACGCCGTCCGCGGGCTGGCCGCCCAGGTGATGGAGGATGTGGCTGCCGAGGGCAGGCCGGTGGTGGGACTGACGCTGAAAGTCCGCTACGCCCCGTTCACCACAAAGACCTATGCGCGGAAGATTCCCGAGACCTCTGATCCTGCAGCTGTGCTGGCCGGGCTGCTTGGCCTCGCGTCCAGGATGGAAGCCGGGAACGCCGTCAGGCTGCTCGGGGTGCGCGCCGAAATGACCATGCCCGAAGACTCCCGGAAGGGGCATACGCCCACCCGCAGCGGCTGGTAACCCCAGTGGACAGCGAAACGGCGGCAGATCCAGTGGATCCGCCGCCGTTTTGGGCTGTGGCAGCACGCCGTTCGCTGCGGCTGCCCCAGCAAGGACTAGTTGCGCTTGAACTCGTCCTTCACGCTTTCGCCCATCTTCTTGGCATCAGCCTTAACCTGGTCGGCCTGGCCTTCCGCCTTCAGGCGGTCGTTGTCGGTCGCGTTGCCTGCAGCTTCCTTGGCCTTGCCGCCAAGGTCCTCTGCCGCGTTACTGATCTTGTCTCCGAGGCCCATGATTCCGGCCTCCTTTCGCGTCGTTGATCAACCGTGCCCTTTCACCATAAACAAAGCATGCTTACCATTTCAAGTCTCCGGCTCAACGCCCTTTGCCGGCTCCCGGCATTAGGCTCGGGCTTATGGAAAAATCACGTGGCACGGCGGCGTCCAGGGTGGTCGCGCCGCGGCTTTCCGCCGTAAACCTCCAGGAGTTCGACGACCGGCAGGACCACGCGTTCCGCCGTGGAGAGCGGTACGACAACCTCCGGTTCAACCGTGCCGCCCTCGATGGCCTCGATCTGGGGGAGGCGGTGTTTGCCGAGTGCCGGTTCGATGCCCCGTCCTTCAATGAGGCGCAACTCCGCGGAGCCTCGTTCCGCGACTGCATCCTGGCCGAAGCGTACGCGCCGGTCTTCCAGGGGGCCCGCAGTACCTGGCGCGACGTCGAGTTCTCCAACCCGCGCCTGGGCTCCGCCGAATTGTATGAAAGCGGCTGGCAATCGGTCCGCATCGACGGCGGAAAGCTGGACTTCCTCAACCTGCGCGGGGCGAAACTCGCCGACGTGCTGATCAGCGGCTGCATCATCAACGAACTCGACCTGGGGGCAGCCACCGCAACACGGGTAAAGCTGGAGGACTGCACCATCGGGTCGCTGGACCTGGCGGGAGCCAGGTTGAAGGACGTAGACATCAGGGGTACGGAATTCCGCAGCATCAGCGGCCTGGGCAGCATGAGTGGACTCGTTGTCGATGAGTACCAATTGGGCCTCCTGGCGCCGCTGATTGCCGCGCACTTGGGCGTGCGGGTGCTGTAACCGGGTGCGCGGCAAGGACCTGCCGTGTACCATTTACAGAACGAACGGTCGGTAAGTGGATAATTCCCTTGCGCCGGCCGCCGATGACAGTGCTGTTTATCGCGTGAAGGGTGTTTCCATGGCTGCAACCGCAGGTCCGCAGGCTTTCCTTGTTGGTGGGGTCCGAACGCCCGTAGGCAGGTATGGGGGCGCGTTGTCCTCTGTCCGGCCCGATGATCTTGCGGCCTTGGTGGTCCGCGAAGCCGTGGAACGTGCAGGCCTGGACCCCGAGAGCATCGACGAAGTCATCCTGGGCAACGCCAACGGCGCGGGTGAGGAAAACCGGAACGTGGCCCGGATGGCCACCCTCCTGGCCGGACTGCCGCTGCACATCCCCGGAATCACGGTTAACCGGCTGTGCGCATCAGGCCTCAGTGCCATCATCCAGGCCAGCCACATGATCAAAGCCGGGGCCGCGGACATCGTCATCGCGGGCGGTGTGGAGTCCATGAGCCGCGCCCCCTGGGTGCAGGAAAAGCCCACCGCTGCGTTCGCCAAGCCGGGCCAGATCTTTGACACTTCCATTGGCTGGCGTTTCACCAATCCCCGGTTCCAGCATGGCGGGCTCTCCCGGGACGGCAAGATGACATACTCCATGCCGGAGACAGCCGAAGAGGTGGCCCGGGTGGACGGCATCTCCCGGGAGGAGGCTGACGCATTCGCCGTCCGTTCGCACCAGCTGGCACTGGATGCCATCGCGGCCGGCCGGTTCAAGGACGAAATCGTTCCCGTCACCGTCAAAACCCGCAAGTCGGAGACCGTGGTGGACACGGACGAGGGGCCGCGCGCCGGGACCAGCATGGACGTGCTCGCCCGCCTGAAGCCGGTGGCACACGGCGGTTCGGTCGTCACGGCCGGAAACTCCTCGTCCCTGAATGACGGCGCGTCCGCCATCATCATCGCCTCCGAAGCAGCCATCGAGCGGCTGGGACTGACGCCCCGCGCCCGCATCATCGACGGCGCCTCCGCCGGCTGCGAGCCGGAAATCATGGGCATCGGCCCCGTCCCGGCAACGCAGAAGGTGCTTAAGCGGAGCGGACTGAGCGTCGGTGACCTGTCCGCCGTCGAGCTCAATGAAGCCTTTGCCACGCAGTCCCTGGCCTCCATCCGCCGCCTGGGACTCGAGCCGGAGATTGTGAACCGCGACGGCGGCGCCATCGCCCTGGGGCACCCGCTCGGTTCCAGCGGGTCGCGAATTGCCATCACCCTGCTGGGACGGATGGAGCGCGAGGACGCAAAGATCGGCCTGGCCACCATGTGCGTGGGCGTCGGCCAGGGCACGGCGCTGCTCCTGGAGAAGATCTGATGGCCGCCGCAGTGGACCTAGCCAAGGAAAGCTTCTCCGCGCTCCTGGTGGAGGAGCGGGACGACCGGGTGGTGGTGCTGCTCAACCGGCCCCAGGTGAAGAACGCGATCGACCAGGTCATGGTGGACGAACTCCACACCGTCTGCGCAGCCCTGGAACAGAACCCCAAAGTACTGATCATTGCCGGGGTGGACGGGGTCTTCGCCTCCGGCGCCGATATTGCCCAGCTGCGCGAACGCCGGCGGGACGATGCCCTCCAGGGCATCAACTCCACCATCTTCGTGCGGATCGCCAAGCTGCCCATGCCGGTCATCGCAGCATTGGATGGCTACTGCCTGGGCGGTGGCGCGGAACTCGCCTACGCCGCGGACTTCCGCATCGGCACCCCCAACGTGCGGATCGGCAACCCGGAAACTGGACTGGGAATCCTGGCTGCAGCCGGTGCCAGTTGGCGGCTCAAGGAACTCGTGGGCGAACCGCTGGCCAAACAGATCCTGCTGGCCGGCCTGGTCCTCGGAGCCGACGAAGCCAAAGCGGCCAACCTGATCACCGAAATCCACGACCCCGCTGAGCTCCTGGACGCCGCCCACAGCCTGGCCAACAGGATCGGACGCCAGGACCCGCTGGCCGTCCGCATTACCAAGTCGGTGTTCCACGCCCCCGCGGAAGCCCATCCCCTGATCGACCAGCTTGCCCAGGGCATCCTCTTCGAATCGCAGGCCAAATTCGACCGCATGCAGGCGTTCCTGGACCGGAATGCAGCGAAGAAGGCCGCCGCCCCCGCACCCACCGCCGACGGAAAGTAGACCATGAGTACTTCATCAACAGCCCCGGGCCTTCCCACTTACGTCGGCGTCCTGGGTGGCGGCCGCATGGGCGCCGGGATTGCCCACGCGTTCCTGATCAAGGGCGCCCACGTGCTGGTGGTGGAGCGGGACGACGTCTCCGCCGAGGCCGCGCAGGAACGTGTCGAATCCGCGGCGCTGAAGAGCATCGAACGCGGGGCAGTGGATGCCAACTTCGAGGAACTGGTGACGCGCCTGACCGTCAGCACCGATTACAACGATTTCAAGGACCGCCAGCTGGTGGTGGAAGCGGTCCCCGAGGACTGGGACCTCAAAGTCACGGCACTGAGGGGAATCGAGGACCGGCTCGCGGAGGACGCCTTCATTGCGTCCAACACGTCCTCGCTGTCCGTCAACGGCCTGGCCCGTGAACTGAAGCGGCCGGAGAACTTCCTGGGCCTGCACTTCTTCAACCCCGTGCCCGCCTCCACCCTCATCGAGGTGGTGCTGGGTGAACGGACGTCTCCGCACCTGGCCGACGCGGCCAAAACCTGGGTGGAGGCACTCGGTAAGACCGCCGTCGTCGTCAACGATGCTCCGGGGTTCGCGTCCTCACGCCTGGGCGTGGCCATCGCGCTGGAAGCCATGCGGATGGTGGAGGAGGGGGTGGCCTCGGCAGAGGACATCGATAATGCCATGGTCCTTGGGTACAAGCACCCCACCGGGCCGCTCAAGACCACGGACATCGTGGGACTGGACGTCCGCCTGGGCATCGCCGAGTACTTGCACTCCACCCTTGGCGAACGGTTCGCGCCCCCGCAGATCCTCAAGGACAAAGTGGCCCGCGGGGAACTGGGGCGGAAAACCGGGAAGGGCTTCTTCGACTGGCCCAGCTAGGGCGTCAGGGGGTTGCGCTGTGCCGGGACTAGGGCGTGTCTCCTAAAGCTGTTAGCCAGATGCTGATTGCCCGGAGAACCGCT
>NZ_JABFMW010000028.1 GCF_013359725.1 Pseudarthrobacter sp. C4D7
TTTTGGCTGCTGGCGAAGCTTGCGGAGCTGTGGCCGACGGAGGCCTGTCTACCCGGCAGGGCAAGGGGCGGGAAATTCCCGGAGGAAATCAGCGACGAAGGAGCGCCGCAGGGACATTTCCCGCACCGCGGGCCCCGACGAAGGAGGGGCTAGACGGGCCGGAGCGGACACGTACAATCCGTCAGGACAGCAGCCAAAGCGTCGTAGACAGAACAGGGCCAGAGACGACGGAGCTCTGCGGAGCCGGCACTGGACCCAACAGCCGGCCGCGCCAGCGGACGCCCAAACGGGTGCGAGCCCTGCGAGCATGCACCATCACTACCGGTGTGGCATGCTCGAAGGCGTAAGCAGCAGGATGTTTACACCCCAGGGCAGAGGGCCCATTCCCACCGGTTGCGGCCCTCTGCTTTGCCCTGGGAAGTCATTGGAGCGTTGATACGAAGGGAAAGCCGATGGGTCTGTGGAGCTGGTTTGTCCGTCGGCGCACGGCGGCAACGGCTGCTGGTCGCCCCGCCTTCGCAGCGGCCATTGAGCCGAAGGAACAGGAGCCGTTGACTCCTGAACAGGTGGCAGATCTGAAAGCGGCGTGGGCCGAACTCGCCGAGGCGGCGAAAGAGTCAACTGCCACCGGTTTTCATGCCTGCTCACGGGGCGCGAAGGCGTGGCAGGAAGATCCGGCAGCTGTGCGGAGCGTGGCGGCATTACTGCGCCGCGTCGACGCGGAGGACGCTGCTACGGAAGGTCCTACGGCCAAGTAGAAGCCAGCACGGACGTTCGTGCTGGTTTCTCCTTTAGGCTGGGCCCATGGCCGAGTCCCTTCCGCCGGCACTACACCCACCGGTCGCGGTTGCCCTGGCGAAACTCGTCAAGACCTTCCCCGGCCCCAACGCACTGCCCGGCGGCCTGAACGCCGAACCCAAATTCGACGGTTTCCGCACTACCGCCTTTAATGACGGCGGCACGGTGACGCTGTGGTCCAGACAGGGCAAGGAACTTACCCGAATCCTGCCGGACGCAGCTGCCGCCCTCGCAGAGCAATTGCCTCCCGGTGTAGTCCTGGATGGTGAAACCGTCATTTGGAACCGGGACCGGCTGGACTTCGACGCGCTGCTGCAGCGCATGGTCACCTCCAGGGCCGCGCTTCCGGCCCTGGCCAACGAGCTGCCCGCTTCGTTCGTCGCCTTCGATGTGCTGGCCGTCGCAGGGCAGGACACCCGCGGTGTGCCGTTCACCGGGCGCCGGGAGCTGCTCGAGGAGCTCGCCCGGGACTGGGCCGCACCATTGCACCTCTCCCCCATCACCAGGGACATGGACCTGGCGAAGACCTGGTTGCGGGATCTTCCCGCGACAGGAATCGAAGGTCTCGTGTTCAAAGGCTCCCAGCCCTACGAGGTCGCCAGGATCTGGTTGAAGCTCAAGCACAAGGATGTTTGGGACATGGTGTGCGCGGCCGTGATCGGGCCAGCCCGTGGCCCAACCACAGGCCATCATCGCCGGCCTGCCCATCGGCGGCGAACTGAAGATCGTCGGCCGTTCGACCGTCCTGACTACAAAGGCCGGGCGTGAACTGGGCCGGGCCCGGGCACCCCTGGCCCGAAGAGATCAGCGAGTCCTCCCTGAACAGATTCAGCAAGGACAAAGGCCCCGTGCGGCTGACACTGGTCGAACCAGTCGTGGTCGAGGTCTCGGCCGACGTCGCCTGGTCCGGCACGTCCTTCCGTCACCCCGTCACCTATAGGCGCGTCAGGCCGGAGCTGGATCCTTCCGAAGTCAGGCTTCCTCCGGAACTGGACAACAGGCACCGCTAACGACGGCGCTGCAGCGGATTTATATCCACGGTAGACACACTGGGCATAACCCGTCCCGGTCCGCCACTGAAAGATGCCGATGAACCTCTGACTATGAACTAACCACCTTTAAGGGGTGAGCGGGTTCGTGGCTGGCTCACGTAGCGTCGGCTGGATCCAAGGTCGTGAATCCGCCGGGTGGTTCGATGCCGCTGAACAAGGCCATGTTCTCCAGGTTGTTGCGCGTGAAAAGCTCTGTGTAGGTCATCCTCTTCTCTAGGGATGGCCGCTGCCCCGCCATAGTGAATCCAGCCCAAGCTTCGATTTCGGGGTCAATCCCTACTCCAGTGAGGTCCGCTTCGATGGCGAAGCGCGGTATTGCTTTGCTCGTGGTGAAGCGTCCGACTACAAGCTCGCCGACGATGTGGTGGTAGGGCTGCACTGACTCGTCAAAATTGGCCACCACACCGTCCGGCAGGCGCAGACGGATTCGATGCGCACCGACCCTTCCCATCCCCACGTGCAGGCTTCGGTGTCGATCCGTGCGGGCAAGCTCGTGGACCCAATAAAAGAGGTTGCTTTCCGGTCCGTAGGGAGACTGATAAGGCTGTGCTGCCTCAATCTTGTCCAAAATGTCTCCCGGAACGCCGGACAACCGCTTGCGTTGGCTGGTGTACTCCTTCACGGTTGAGCAGATTGGGTATTGAATTCGTTCAGCCAGCGGAGGCGGATTTTGTCCAGTGGCTGAGGCAACCCACGCGTAGAGACCGTTATCCAAGGCAGCTCGAACTGTCGCCAGCCAATCACTGAATGCCAGCGATAGCTGCACAGGTGCTTGCTCACGGGTGACGGCCAGGATTTCAAACGTAGTCGGAGTAAGGTTTCGGACATCGATGTCCCAGGGATGATTGGAGATGTACTGCTTCCAGGATTCACCAAATTCCCGTCGCTTCGATGCGGCGTGGTTCAGCCGCGCGAAGGCGAAATCAAAGAGCTGCTGCATGGCCTAACCATAAAGGCCGACCGCGACAATTCCTCTCTGTATGCGTGGGCCTGTAACTGGTCTTTGCCTTCCAGGGGTGTAGTCGAGGTCGGCGCAGTGACTGGGCGCAGTGACTGGTGGAGCTCCCAGTTGGGGCTAGGACAGCTGCCCGTCGACCGTCTGTGGCGGCGTGTCAGCGTCCTGGTTCCTGATAACCATGAACTCGCCATGGAGGGAGCGGCTTCTGTCCAATCGCTCCACTGCAGGCCTCTGTGTCGCTTCGTCGATTGAGGAAGCGGGGTCCTCCAGGGCTGCCTGTGGCGCGCTCTCCGCGCCATCACGAACTGATACGTCGGCGAGCCACTGCCTCCCTTGGGCCGCGTACTTCTCAGCCTCATGGACCGAGCGGAGGGCTGCTTGGTATTGTTCGGCGGTCACACTGGGCTTTTGTACCCCGAGAGTGCCGGCTTCATCATCGATATCGGAAGCTACTTCTGCGGGCACCGCCTCTAGTCGGGCAGTGGCATGTGGGCTCTGATTGCGGAATTCGCCCCTTCGTTGCGTCGACTTACTCTTAGCCCATTTCACCAGTTTGGGAATGCCGAGCTTGGCGTCGACCGCAGCGTCGACACCGTGCATGATGTAAGGCCTGAGCGCGTCCAGGAGATCGCTGGCGACCTGGCCAGCGATCTGCTGGGCTACTGTCGGGTCGGGCGGCATGGCCGGGGTGTGCGATCGGATAATGTCGTCGATATTTGCTGGACGTGATTCGGACGGTCCTAGGAGTTTTCCTGTGTCGTTTTCGCGGAGGAGGTCTCGGTCATAGCCGGAGGTCTCTCTGGAGCCGGAGCGGCGCGTCCCCTCGCGGCGTCGGACCCAGCGCAACTCTTCATCGTGGTTCATGCGATGACCGTCCTCATAGCCGAAGTGTAGCCGCGTTTGTTGGCAGTTCCGTGGTCGCAGTCGCTGCCTGCACCGCGGATTGCGATGAGCCGCTTCCCAAGACACTGCCGCATGACGCCTGCGGCTAACTTCGATCAGCTGGCCGCGTGTTCCTAGCTTCCACTTCCAGTAGAAAAAGGTCGGCCAGGCTTAGCCAGTCACTGATCGGCAGCTCAGAGCACCAGTCCTCAAGGAACTCCTCGGGCGTGGAATTATGCGGGGTCCGGTTGATGCCTTCCGACCGGAAGTTCTTAAACGGGGACGTCGACCTGTCCACCCGAAAGATGATGTTCCGGGGCTGGTTCACGGCGCCGAATTCGATTTTGGGGAGTACCTCAGGTGACTGCACAGTGGGCTGCCATTTACGCCAGGCGGACAGAAAGGGACCCTCGAAAGCAATGTTGTCCGTGGCAATGTGAGTGACACCGCGTGCCGCAAGAGCCGCGAGAAAGCCGTTAGCCAACACCAGCAATTTTTGGTTCGTCTCCATGGTCACTCAGCCTAGTGCGAGTAACGAGCGGTTCCTTCCCGAGCAATATCGCTGAACAGCATAAAGCCCTTGGTGAACTGGACGGTGGCATTAGTGACGACCGCGGAAGTCGATCGGTCTTCGGCGAGGGTCCTTTGTCATACCCCTCCCCCATCATCAGAAGCGGCGGGCAAACCTTGGCCGCCATCATTTGGCGTGTCGATTCGAATATATGTTCTAAGGTTGTGGTATGGGACCCGAGCAAGCTGCAGCCCTGCAGGCGCAGTATGCGCGGCGGGCCGGCCCTATCGGGCTGACCGTGGAGGAGCTCGACTTCGAGCATTTCCCGGTCAAGAACGGGTATCCCGGGATCCCGGTCAAGGCATGGATCCGGTTCCCGAACTGCGCCGAACTGGTGGACGGGGAAGTGTTCGCCTGGACAGCGAAAGCGGCCGAAGTGACATGGAAGGACGGTCCGGTGACCTACCGGACCTGGGTATGGAGCTCGGCGGTCACTCGCCGGGAAGAAATGATGAACAGAAATTTGGGAGAGCGGACCCGTGGCAAGAACAGCAACTGACAAAACCCCCAACGTACCGGTGCAGGTCCGGTTCACCACGGCCGGCACTCCCCTGGCCGTTAGGTACGACGGCCGGATCTGGGCCGTGGCCGCCGAGCCAGTGCACTGGTTTACTCGCTCGGACTGGTGGAACACCGCCAAGCGGGCGCCGGTCGGCATCGGGAACCTGGTAGACATCGAGAACTGGAGGATTCAAGTGCGTTTGACCTCGACCTCGGCGCTGCGCACGTTCGAACTGCGCCGCGACCCGTTGTCGGACCAGTGGCTGCTCGCGGCTATCACGGACGCCGGGGCGGTCGCGGCCTAGCGGCGGGGCATCGAACGGACTGCCGTGCCGTTGCCCACAGCCAGGGACAATTCCTTATGGGTTATCCACCGCTACGGCTGCTAAGGGAGCTACCCAACGGCTCCCAATTCTCAGCCGTGGATAACCCGAATTGACCCCAGCTATGGACAACTCGAAGGTCACCTGGGCGCCGGAACCGTAGCGTGAGCGGCGCCGTGAGCCACTCTCCGGGCAATCTGCTGGAGAGCTCAAAGACAGCTAAAGTCGGCTCTTCATAAGCTTGATGCCTCCGCTAGACTCCGCTTCCGCAGACACCCGCCCGGTCAACCGGTTCTCCTGTCATTCAATCCGGCTGAAGGCTGGGGGCCGACAACCTCGTAACTCCTCCCTTCAAGCGCTGATGTTAGAGGCCTCAATTGTTGGTGACGATCGGCGGTCCGGTGCTCGTACACTGAAGCCGGCCTTTCCCTTCGGTGCCGCGGCGTGGGGCAGGGCCCACGAGAAGAGTGTGGCGATATCTGCTGGATCGACTATGCTCCCGGTCAGAGCGCTAGGTTCCGAGACGGCAGTTTGGTTCTTCCACTGATCAGCGGCGAGGGTAAGTATGATGGCCCCTGTTGTACGAGAAGCAGGGTCGTTCGGCTCCTTCTCCTTGGTGAACTGGTCTTCAAGGGGCTGTCGTGTCCATCTAGACGATCCAGAAAAGTCTCCGCGTGCGCGTCTGTTTCGTTCGATGATGGGGAACTTGGTAGTTCCCGTCTCTTCGAGGTCAATCATTCGCATGACTGGATCATTAGTAGGAATGGGCATGACGACCTTGAAGTGGGTAATACTTCCTTTGCTGGCTGCCTCTTTTACGAACTGAATATCCGGGTCAGCAAGGCCTGGCTTGCTCCACTCAAACGAAGATAGGGCCTCGATTATGAGCTGCGCAGGCACGAGGCCTGTTTTGGCTTTGTAGGAGGAGATCCGCTGGGTTGCCGTGGTGTATTCGAAGGATTCCGTTTCCGTAAGACAGTTGAGTAGGGGCACCATTGCCAACAGGTTTTCGCGGTTCTTGTTTTGCTTCGGGTCCCGGGGCGGCAGATAGAAGAAGTCCTTGAAGCGGTCGCCTTTGGCGTACTGGACGATCTGAGCGTTATACATGCGGCTGCGTGCGGTCGGCCTGAGCCAAGGCAAGCTTTGGGAAACGAGCGGAGGAATATCGATGGGGCGTACCTGTGGCTGTCCGTTTTCATCCAGCTCAGCAAACTGCGCGAGCTGATCTCTGAACTCTTCCTCGTCACCGATCATCGACTCAAAAGCCTCATAAAGGTCATACGGCTTGGGGTTCCTCGCCGAAGCTGGAACATTGCGCGCGATGTATAGCCGCACGAGGTCCCGGTAGCCGGGCCTGTAACCGAACCAGCGGCCCATTTCCGACCAGTACTCCCCCGAGCCCGACCAGATCGGGCGGAGTCGCCACCGTTGTCGGGCGGAGCGGGTTTTCCATGAGATCTCATGTGAATATCGGTGAATCCTGTGAATCTTGTGAACTCACCAAATCAGAGGGGTTGCTGTGCCAAGGCTGCGCGTTCGGCCTCACCTGGCTCACAACTCCCGCTGCACCTTTGGGTGGGCGCCGACACCGATGTACCCAATTGTCCACCTGCCTGAACAATCAGGGCTCAGTAGAGGCCTTTACCCTTCGCACTCGGTGCAGTATGAGTGGCCGTTGGCTTCCCGTGCGAGTTGAGACCGATGCCGGACGAGGAAACAGGAGTAGCAGGTGAACTCGTCCGCAGCCTGAGGAATAACCTGAACGATGAGCTCCTCAGCGACGATCTCTCCCCCGGGAGTCAAGCCCTCATCGAGGGCATCCGCTTCGTCGAGTTCGGTGACGACGCTGCGGGCATCGGGAGCATTCGCAGACTGCAGGGCTTCCAGGGAGCGGTCCTGGGATTCCTTAACATCGGAACGGACTTCGTCGTAATCAGTTGCCACTTTAGGTGATTCTCATTTCTGACATTTTCTGGGCAGTTCTTTCTGACGAGACTGAAACGTACACCAATGCACCGTTGTTCCCACGTCAACGGGCTGTCGGACGCCGGGACCGGGACGGCACGGGAAATGCCTAAGGAAATGCCTAAGGAAATGCCTAAGCTGTGGTCATGAGGGTTTCAAAAACGGATTCCATCGCCGGGCTGCCGGCCGATTTGGCCCGGGCCATTGCCCGCAAGTTCAGGGGCCGGGAAGGGGTCGCCGAAGTCGCCGTCGACCTGCTCAACGGCACGGAATTCGAGCTCGGGGCAGTCTTTGCAGGGCTGGAAACTGCCGGATATCTGGAGAAGGTACGGGTCGATAACGACGGGGACGTCTGGTGGGACACGACCATCCAGGGCAATGCCCTGGCGATGGCAAGTTTCGGAAAGCCGATCAGCAGAAAGACCGCAGACCGGCTCGTTGCCGGGGTGCTGGAGCGTGCGCGGGACTACAACGCCGGACCGGGAAATCCGATGTTTATCAATACGCTCAGGGTCTTCGGGAGCTATCTCAGCCCGGAGATTGACCCCTTAGGGGACGTCGATATCGAGCTCACCTACGGTCGGAGGATGACAGACCAGAAGGCCCTGGCGGACTACACCCGAGCCAGCGGACGGTCGTTCAACACGTACGTTGACCAGCTGTTGTGGCCGCAGACTGAACTCTTCCTGCACCTGAAGAAACGGTCATCGTTCATCAACATCACCCTTGAAGACATCACCAGGCTGACGGACCGCTTCGAAACCATCTACAGCATCGATGCGGACCCGCAGGCCCTCCGCCCGCCGGCCGATAGCTCCCTCATCGGAAGGTAACGGGATACGGAGGAAGCGGGGCGACCTACTCCCCTAGCTCACAAGATTCACAGGGCACACTAAACTCACAAAACTCACAGGTACTCATAGAATGGACTGATGATAGAGAATCCCTTTAGGCCATCGGCAGGAGCCACCCCGCCGGAAATCATCGGCCGGACAGGCTTGCTTGACGAGTTCGAATACGGGCTCCGGCTTGGCTCGGGCGCGCCCGGCCTCCTCACCATCTTTACCGGAGCCCGAGGTATCGGCAAGACCGTAATGCTAGGGGCAACCCACGACGCGGCGCGCCAAGAGGGATGGGCAGTTATCGCAGAGACTGCAACAGAGGGCTTTATGGGCCGGATTGGCGAGGCCATGCGCAGTCTGGCAGAGGAACTTGGCAACGGTCCGCAGAACCGGCGAATTACCGCCATCGCGGCGGCGGGGTTCAGCATCACCACTCAGCTGGCCCCTGAACGTCAGGTGGCATGGCGCACGCTGGGAGAGGAGCTTCTGCAGCTCCTTGATGAAAAGGGCACCGGTCTGGTCATTACTGTGGACGAAATCCACGCCGCCGATAGGAATGAACTTGCTCAATTGGCGGCCAGTGTTCAGCACTTCATTCAGGACCGCCTGCCCATCGGTCTGGTCTTCGCCGGGTTGCCGGCAGCCGTCTCAGACCTGCTCAATGAAGGCGTCGCGACGTTCCTCCGCCGAGCCGACAAAATAGACCTCCACGCCGCACGCATCCGGGACGTTGAAAGTTCTTTCACCTCCATATTTGCCGCTGCCGGCTTCCATATAGCCCCGCAGCTCATCCAAAAGGCAGCGGAATCCACCGGCGGCTATCCCTTCCTGATCCAGCTCGTGGGTTACTTTCTCTGGCGCGAAGCCGAGAACAACAACGGCACGGTGACAGCCACAGAGTCAGAACGGGCATTGGAAGCCGCGCACAGACGCAACGCGCGCACAGTTATCGAGGCTGCCCTCTCAACCGCTTCACCAAAGGACCTCGAGTTCCTTCACGCCATGGCCCAGGATGACGGCCCTTCTACCGCCGGAAACATTGGAGAACGGTTAAAGGCCAAGACCAACCTCGTTGCCAACTACCGCTCACGCTTACTGGCCGCCGGCCTGGTCGAACCCGCCGGGCATGGCAAGATCGACTTCGCGATACCTGGACTCCGTCAGCACCTGCGGAACATGGCTGCCGACTGAGATCAACCGTTTGGAACACCGCTGTCCTGCGCGTCCCCAGAGGAAATAGTCCAAAGTGCTCTGGACTATTTCCTGGGCCAGCATCTGCAAGGAAACCCACTCTCCGCAGACCGCCCGGGATCCCGGGGGCTGGTCCGCGGCGCCCCTGTTCCGGGCCGGTCCCGGGTCCGCGTCGGCTGCCTTTCGCCGGATTACTCCGCGGCGTGTTGGTCGGCGCCCGGGCGGCACTTGCTCACTCGCTGGGGTTTTGTCCGAGGATCCGGAGCAGATCGTCGACCACCATCCGTAACTCCTCGAACGCGTGCTGGTAGTACAGGGGAGTCATCTGGTCCTGAGGGGTGTCGTCCAGATCGGCCAGTAATCTCAGGGCGTCTTCAATGATCTCCCGGTCGTTCCCGTGAATCCGTGGGCGATCAGTGTTGTCGGGCTCTTGGGTCATGTGATCCTCACCTTGCCAGGGTCCAGTTCCACGGAGTTGGCTGTGCCGGCGGGCCCGTCCTTGCAGATGCTGCCGTCAGCGGCTTAGACCGTTCTTAGCCCGCGAAGCGCCCACCGCCGGCCCTGTCTTCGTTTTCCTCACCTTTGCCGCACCATTGCCCCTCATGACGGCCGCACTGGGGTGTGTGCCCTCGCTGCGTGCCGCGGCGATGCGGCCGCGGACCTGGGTTTCGTTCGCCCCGCTGTTCTCCAGTGACTCTGCGAACTTCTCGTGGTGGATAGCTGAGCCATAGCCTGCCGCCGACGTGCTTTCAGTTTTCAGGCCTTGGTCTTTGAGTCGGCCGCTGTCGTTGCCGGTAACACGGTTCTCGATCTCACGACCTACGCCTTCCATGCGGGAAAAGAGTTCCTTCTCGGCGCGTTCGTACCGCTGTTCCATCGAGGACCACTGGGAGCCGGCGAATCCGCCTTCCGCCAGGAGCTTGGCTTCGTGCATGTCCTAGCCTGGCCTGACCCGTGCGGCGGATCCCGTCCGGGGTCCGGTGTTTGGTCAACAGCAGCAGCGCTCCTTTGGAGCGGCTGTAATCAAAGGCCCGCTCCAGCGCGGGGAAGTATTCGAGCAGTTGGGCCTGCAGCCGGTTGATCGCCCGGACCCGGTCAGCGGATTTGTCGGCCCGGCGGGCGGTCAGGAGCCGCAGGCCGGTGCTGATCTCATCCCCGGCACGCAAGGGTTGCAGGTCACGGCGCACCCTGGCCTGGTCCGCGATCACCGCGGCGTCTTTCGCGTCCGTTTTGCCCTCACCGCGGTAGAGCTTGGAGGCGTGGTGGACGACCCGACCGGGGATGTAGAGGATGTTCTGGCCGTGGGCCACGAGGATGGCGATCAGCAGCGCAGGTCCGCCGTGGTTCAGGTCCGTTGCCCAAATGACCTCGTCCCCGTCCGCGAGTTTGAGGACGTTGGACATGAGCTCGATCAGTGCCGGTTCGTCGTTGGGGATTTTTTGCGACAGCAGCCGGTTTCCGTCGGCGCCGATCACGACGCAGTGATGATGGGCTTTGCCGGCGTCGATACCGGCCCACACTTTCGCCACAGCAGCCTCCAGTCTGTCGATGGTTGAAGCCCAGCAGATAACCGCGCCGTCGTGTCCTTATCCGGCGATCATGTCGCGTCTCTCAATCAGCGGTCGGGTCATCGCGGGGCGGCGGGCGGCCAATCCTACGGAGCCGTCACGACGTGAATCGTCCAGCCACAGCAACAAAGCCATACCCGCCTCCCCTGGGTAGCAACGACCCTACAACGGCCGCGGAACCACCCGACAACAACATAAGGACAGCAGCAAAAAACAGAAAGAACGCTTCTACAGCCCGAGCGCAGCGAGGTCCGAGCACTTAACCTGAGGCGCTGACGTGCAGGGCGGGAAGCGAAGCCCCGCGTCACCTTCGTGCCGGGCCTCCCGCGGCCGCAGTGTGTCATAGACCACTCCCCTACCGGTCGCTTCACCGGATGAGTCTTACGGGACGCCGTTGGAACCTGGCTCGCAATGATGCAGTTCAGCGGTGCGTGCGACCGGTGAGGGACCGGCTAAGGAGACGGCAGAGGATGGCGCCGAGCGATAGCAGTGGCTCTCTACATATACTTAGCAGGGCAATGGCTCTGTCACGCCTGCGCAGGAGGTTTGTCTTGGCTATAGCACCTGTACCGCGTTCAGACGCGGATGTCCGCCCGTATCTCGACTCGCTGGGCTTGCCGGGGATTATTGATCTGCATGTGCATTTCATGCCTTTCAAGGTGCTGGAGAAGGTGTGGGTGTTCTTTGACCGTGTTGCGGACAGCGGGGCTCCCCCCTGGCCCATCACCTACCGGGACTCCGAAGAGGAACGGGTGCGAACGCTGCGAGACATGGGAGTGAAGGCATTCACGACGCTGAACTATGCGCACCGCCCCGGCATGGCGCAGTGGCTCAACGACTACTCGACAGCATTCGCCTCGACCCATGCTGACGCCATCCACTCTGCCACTTTCTACCCAGAGCCAGGCGTGGAAACCGTCGTCGCGCACAGCTTGAAACAAGGCGCTCGAATTTTCAAGGTACACATCCAGGTGGGAGGATTCTCACCCTTGGATCCTCAGCTTGCACCCGCCTGGGAGCTTATCGAGGACTCCGCTACACCGGTCGTCATCCACTGCGGCAACGGTCCGCACCCCGGGGAATACACCGGACCTGAACCCATACGCGAACTCATCAGAAGGTACCCCTCGTTGGTGCTCATCATCGCGCACGCAGGCCTGCCGGAGTACCAGGAGTACGCCGACCTTGCCGCAAACAATCCTCACGTCTACCTCGACACCACCATGGTCGGCACCTCCTACATGGAACAGGTCGCCCCGATCCCGTCCGGATACCAGGACACCCTTGCCGGACTGTCACACAAAGTCGTCTTCGGCACGGATTTTCCTTCGATTCCCTACTCCTACAGCCACCAGATTCAGGTACTCGAAGGCTGGGGACTCGGAAGCCAATGGATGAAAAATGTCCTCTGGCACACCCCGCAGGCACTCCTAAGGCTGGACCGGCTGCCCTAGCCTCGCCTGTCTTTGCTCCTAACGCTGGGGCGCCGTGTCCGAGCCCTTGCGCCCGCAAGAGTGTCCGTTGGAGGATGAGCTCGCGCTCATACTCGGCAAGGGTTGCAAGCATGTTCAACATCAGCCGGCCAGTCGAGGTTGCAGGGTCGATGCCATCGGAGATGGACCGGACCTGGACACCGCGGCCGCGAAGCAGGGCCACCGTGTTCAGCACGTCCATCAGTGACCGTCCCAGCCGGTCGACCCGCCACACAACAACGGTGTCCCCCTCCTCGGCGTACTCGAGGAGCCTTTTCATTCCCGGCCGCTCGACTGCCGTCTTGCTACCGGAAGTGACATCGGTGAAGACATCGCGTTTCTGCACGCCAGCCTCCATCAGTGCATCCAGCTGCAGCTGGGCGTCTTGGCTGGAAGTACTCACGCGGGTGTAACCCAGTACCCTCACAAGGCAATTCTGGCTCGAAAAGCCCCCGATGCACCCGCGGCGAGACGATTTACTGTGAGAGGCATTTACGAGACACGAACACCCGGCCATTCCGCCCGCTCGCGCGGCCGTCGCTGGTCCCACCCGAGGTCGGCGAGAGTGTCTTGAAAAACTGTTGTTTTTCAAGACGGTGGGTGGGAGCCTGACGAAGGGCGGCGTCGGCGTCCGTTTAAGGCACCTTCACCGGGCAATTTCTCGGGCGGGTCATACGGGAATCAGCCATCCCGCCTGGAGAGTAGACGTCGGTTGAATTTTCCTGCTCCACCGCATCCTCATCGGCTGAGCAGCGCCCCGCCCACCTCCGAAAGTGCGACAGAGCCGAAAACTTGACACCCCCGAGCACGCCGCGATGGCGGTCGCCATTCCTGCAACGATCAGTGTCACGGCGGCGCGAAATGCATGACGCATCCGTCACACAGCTTCCTCCGCGGCGAGGAACTCTAAAACCACACGTCCAGAACTCGGAGTCGAGCTTCGGAGTTCTCGCTGAACTGCGAGAATCATCGGACGGATCTCGTCGTATCCACCGGGGCTCCGTGCGGGGGGATTCCGTGACAGCGCCTCCGCTTCGTCGGCGGCCATCCGTGCAGCATCGAACTTTCCGTTCGCGCAAAGGGCTACGGCCCGCACGGTGAGCGCGATCGGCAGGAAGTGTCGATCTCCTCCGAATCGGAGGGAGTTCACGGCACCGAGCGACACTCCTTCGGCCTGGGTGTAGGCGCCGCGGCGAATCAGGTCGACCGCCTGGGACACGGAGCCGATTGCCTCGAAGCCCAGGTCGCTAATCCCGTTCACTGCCTTTGTAGCGCGGACGCCAACCAGCCCGATAACGAATGCCGTCGTCAATGCACCGACCATCGCCAGCCATTGCCCATTGAAAAGTGCGATTACCCCGCCGATGCCGCAAGCAATTTGCAGAAACCCCAGAAAAGCCCGCATTCGTCTCCCCCCGACCGAATATGTGTCCCCTACTTTGGGAACCGTGGTCAAATCATGCCATGAGCCATGGCCACTCCCATTCACCGCCGCACCGCACCGCTTTGACGAAGGTCGGCCGCGAGATCCATCAGTACGAAGACGTCGCGTCGCGAGCCCCCTGCCTGATGCTGAGTGCCTGCCGCCGTTCCCCTTATGGGACAAGTTAAGGGTCAAGCAAACTCTTAGCAGTCTTCCGGAGATAGTACCTCCGCCTGCCGCGAGGATGCTGGTGCCAGCTCAGCCGCCGGTGCCCATCCGATCACGCGCGCAACTCACCACGGCGGACAAATCGAGCCCGTAGGTTGGCCCTTCACCGGAACCGTACTCCTCGAGTCGGGCCGCGCCGCGATCGAAGAGCCGGAGCGCGCCAACGCTGTTCCCCCGGGCAGCGTGGGTGAGCCCGACGCAGACCTGGGCGAGACCTTGCCAAAGGTCACGTTCTTGGGCCGGCCCGGCTTTCCAGCGGGCCTCCAGTACCTCATGCGCGGCGAAGGGCCGGCCCGCTTCCAGCAGGTTCCGGGCCGAGACCAACGTCTCCGCCGGCGGCAGCGGCTCCTCGGAGACCGGCTCCACACCGGCGCTTCCGTACGGCAGGGGCCGTCCAAGAGCGTCACGTGGCCGGGCCTGCCGCGGGCGCCTTAAAGCATCCCGGTCCCGGTCACCGGTCATTGCAGTTTCCGCTCTGAGCGTCCATGGACCTTAGCAACCTTCATCCGCCCAATGCTAAGGCTCGGCCCTTCGAAATGAGCCATGCACTTCCCTTGGACCCCATGCGTTGATTCTTGGTGCGCCGTCAAGGATTCCCTTGCGGGCCGCACTGTGCGCCAAATAGCGCTGCGAAAAAGCCGCCATATATCGATGAAAGTCACACATTTTTTGGAGGCTTGCCGGACGCCGATCAGAAACGGTCGTTTTTGACTGGCCTTTTGGATGCACTCCAATACGCGCTTGATATCGCAGGCCAACTTTCTTGTGGCTGCTATGAAGTTGCTATCAACTTGATAGCAACTTCATAGCAGCCAGGGGCTTACTTACTCGTAACTGTCGCGGACCTGCTCGAGACCGATCCTAAGAGCGCGCAATGCCATCGGATGCTTCTTTCGGCCTTCGAGCTTCGCCACGTCCGCAAGTAAGTCCATGAGTTCACGGTCCTCGTCAAAACGAAGCAACATCGTTCTGGCAGTCCCCTTGTCCCTCGAATCACTAAGTGTGGGCGTGACACTGGGCCTGGCTGGAATTCCGCGCTCAGCGCTGACAGCCGGCGAGGTCAGTAGTGGTTCAGCGGCATTGCCAAACGCCTCGATAGCCTCGTCCCTTGCTTTCTCGGACGCGGACCGCTTCTTGATTGCCACTACCCCATCAACTCCTCTACCAGCCCACGGATTTCCCTCGCCGCCTTAGGGTTCTTCCACTCAACAACTCCGAGCCCCTCCCCCACCACATCTCGATAAGCCTTGCGCTCGTACAGAACGGTTCGCAGTGGTTCGATACTCGGATAGTCGGAAAGGTAATCTCTGGCGTCGCCACTTTCAGATTCGAACGCGTTGGTTGATACCCGTGTAAGAGCCCCCCTGACTCGAAGGGAGGGATTGAAGTCACGGGCAGTTTCGATCAACCTATCGACGGTCGCGAGTGTATCGAGATCAAATTGACTCGATTGCGTCAGGATCAACAACTGATGGGCCGCAGTCATGGCTGTGCGCATCTCCTTGCTGTCCTTCCCTGCCACATCGACAAGGACAACGTCATAGCTCGTATCCAGTTCACGCAGCGTCTCGTGCAGGCTCCCAAGTTTCTCCACTACAAAGATGCGAGGTTCATGCCCGGCCTCTTCGCGGTCTACGGCCCAACGAGCAGTGGACCGCTGCCGGTCACCGTCCACGACCGCTATGCGCATCCCCCGCTTCGCCAGCTCGACAGCAAGGTTGGTTACAACCGTGGACTTGCCGACGCCGCCCTTTTCGCTACCCACAACAATGATCATGCCTCCAACCTAATGCCGAGGTTGATAGCAAAAGGCTAGCGACACGCTACCTGTTTGATAGCACTATGAAAGCAGTAGCAAGTGGGCCGGATCGAGAGGAGATACTCGGATAATGTGATAGCAGTTTCAAACTGCTATCAGATCACTATTAGATCGATAGCTATGAGCGCCGAGGGACCAGGCCGTCAGCAAGCTCAAGCTCGCGCTCAGCCACTACTCACCTCCTGTCTAGAGATCATGCGTCATATGGAATACCGCTCGCTACTAAATCGCTATTGAATCACTATCAATTTGATAGTGATTATGAAACTCAGGGACAGCTGATGACTGCCAACAGCGCGCGGTTGCTAGCGAAACACTACTTATTCGATAGCACTATGAAAGTAGTATCAGTACGTGGTCGGCGGACCAATGCACAGCCCAAGTCATCGGAGCAGTTTCAAAGTGCTATCGAACTACTACACAACCGCGGCTGAGGATCAACCTCAAACTGCTCGACGCGGGCATAAGCTCCACGCAATCGCCACCCACGCTCAGCAGGGATGTCGGACCAACTCGAAACGCTGTGCTAGCGAAACGCTACTAAGGCACTACCGATTCACTAGCATTTTGGTAGCTGGCAACGAAATCATCTGCACCAGAGACCTATGCGGGCTGACCTATTCGCCACACTGCCGCGTCATCCGGGGGTAGCCAATACTCATCCCTTTCAGAATCAAACAAATCGACCTCATCGATGGCAAGCTGCAGTGTCTTGAACCTATCGAGGTAGGCATGCCAGATCGCGCGTTCGTGACGATTCCGGCGGATGTGGTCAAGGTAGTCGTCGAGCACTCCGAGCCTGGCGGCGAGCATGCGGAGGTTCACTGAAGTGGTTTTCCACGTTCTACCGTGGCGCCGGATCATGCCGAGTGTCTCCATCTCAGCCAATGCGGCCGAGCAGGCGTTGCGGCTGACACCACTGTTGCGGGCCACTTCCGCGGTGGTGGGGGAGTGGCGCCCACGTTCAATTGCCTCATAGGCAAGGGCAGCCACGTCTCCCAGGGCCCGAAACACGGGGCGGATGGCGTGAATTTTTCCTTTCCGCCACGTCAGTTCCCGTGCAAGTTGTTGGTAGTGCTCAGGGAGTTGAATGAGGTAAACATCGGCCACCTTCTGACGTGCGTCGGCGATCTTCGTGAGGATCCCATCAGACGCTTGAACCAAGACGGGCAGCAGCCTCGCGATGGTGACGTGGTGTTTGCCCATCGCGACAGCAAGAGTCCGGCAGCCGACATCCAGGATGTCTGTTTCTTTAGCCCGCATGTATCCCAACAGTCCGCGGATCAGGAGGCGGAGGCTGAGGCCTTCTCGACCGCGTTTTTGGAGTCTGTGGTCAAGGACTGCGTACAGGACATTTTCCAAGTCGTTCACGAGTTGGTGTACAGCAGCACTACTAGATTTGCTTGCCCCCCCGGTGGTTAAAGTGGCGCTTGTGTTGTTAATAGGTGCACTCCTTTCCCCACGATTACGGGGGAGCGGTTTTCGGGCGCTCGAAGCTGCACCGGTGAAGGCCTGGGCTTTGGCCCACTCGTAAGGAAGGAGCCTTGCCTGGCGTTCTGCAGATCCGTATAGGGCAGCTAGGCCCGGGAACTGGCCGACGAGTTCGTTTTCTACGTGCTGCAGGGACCAGCCACAGGCACTGAAGTGGTTCAGCACGGCCATTCGGGCCTCGGACGGGCCCTTGTACTTAGCCGTGTCGTACAGACCGGTTCGTGCGACTCGTCGCAGCGGGGTCTCACTACTGGATCTCAGTGAGAGCGCCGGCAGCCCGCCGGTTCGTTGAGCGGCTACGGTCTTCGCTTCTCGGGCCTTGAGTGCGCGTTTGCGGGCCAGTTCCGGCGCCAACGCCGTACGCAGCTGCACTAAGCCCCGTGCTGGGTTGCGGCGGCGCAGGATGTCGTAGGCCTGGGACAGGGGAGTGATGAGGGTTTGGTGGCCACCGGACTTGTGGATCGTTCCTGGGACACGGATGCAACCGTCTGTGATGTTCTGGTGGGGGCTTGGGTCGAGACTGGTGGCCATAAGGGCTAGCGCTTCGACCAGCTCCCGGGCCTCGGCTGCGTCCATCCGGTCGTGCAGCGGCACGTACAGGTGTCGTCCACCGCTGGGAGAGAAATCCTCCACGAACCTCATGCCGCACGCCGACAACAATTGGCCCACCCGGACCGCGTCCGAGTCCACCACGCCCTTCAGCGCCTTCGAGGTATCAAAGTCCAAGCACAGCGTGGAGACTCGGCCATCCGTGCCGTGCACCATTACAGCAGCAGGATGTCCCGGCAAAGACGGAGTGATCTTCGGCGCATTTTTCGGCCGAGGATATTGAAACCTCTGCCCAATCCACCGCCCCAACCGGTACGAAGGCGCGCCAGCAATCAGCGGAGCAAGACCCCATGCATCTTCCGGCTTGGGACGTGGAGCGACACTCACAAGGGCATGCGTTGACGTCAATACCGGTTCCGGTACCATAAGGACAGTAGTTCCTTTCGAGGTAACACAAATGGCACCCACAGCGTGGGTGTTGTAGCAGCTCGGATCCGGATCTTGGCGGATGAGGGATCTGAGCGAAGGATTAGGAAGGTCCCTCCTTTTAGGAGGGGCCTTCTTCCGTTAGGAAGCCTTATCGATAGGCAGGGCTCCTTGTTCCTGGTAGTCGTCTATGTCAGGCCAAATAGGCAACCCGCGAGCATCCAGCCGGATGCTCATCAGGAGGCGTTCGGCTGCCTGTCCTTTGGAGAGCCCCATGTGGGTGGCAAGACGTTCCACTAGAGCTTTAGCATCGGCAGCAACGTCAACTTTGAGGACGACGTTGCCGGCCCCTGTACCCCGTACGCGTCTGTGGATGGCTGTACTCATAAGCCCGAGCCTATAGGTACCGGTACCGTTAACTGCGCGGCCCGTTCGGCGTGTCGTTTCCATTAGACGAGGTCAGAAGCCTTTGGCCACCGCGGCAGCCGCGGCGAGCCACGCGCGCTGGGTAGCTGGTTGGAGGGCGTCGTAGCGGATGGGGCCGTTGACCAGGGCGGGGTCGTAGGGGATGCGGACCACGGCTCGTACATGGGGGGCGAAGCCGTCAGCGATACGCCGGGCCTCATCTTTGGCCCGCTTGAGTGCGTCGCCGCTCATGCTGCGCTTGGCGTCGGTGGATTCGGAGACGATGACGACGGCGTTGCGGGCCAGTTCGGCATCGTGGCCGCCGCGGGATTCGAGCGTTTGGAGGGTCAGGCGCGCGGCCTCGGCGCGGTCTTCGATGGCTGTCACTGGGACGACGAGCTGGTTGGTGTGGTGGATCATGCGGCGCCAGTTGGCCGCGCGGGCGGTGTTGCCTGAGTCCATGACGATGAGCCGGTAGTAGCGGGTGAGCACCTGGTGGGCGATGTCCACCTCCTCAGCGGTCACTTCGTGGTCGCCTTCGTCGTTCTCGTCCGAGCGCAGGACGTCGAACTTGTCTGAGGTCTGGTGGTGGACGAACTGGGCGATCTCGGCTGCTTGGGCGCTGGGGGAGAGCAGCGCCTTTGATGAGTCGATGAGATCCAGGACGCTGTTGTTGTGGCCGCCTTGTTCGGTGCGCCAGCCGAGCGTGCCCTGTGATTCGTTGTTGTCCCAGGCGACGGTCGCTGCGCCGCTGTAGCGGGCCAGGATTGCACTGAGCATCACGACGGTGGGTGTCTTGTTCGCTCCGCCCTTGCGGTTGACGACGGCGACTGTGCGGGGGCCGGGCCAGTGTTGGCTGACGGTGCGGATGTCTTCGCGTTCGGCCAGCTCTTCGGCGGATGGGTCCATGCGGAAGCCGAGGCGGCTGAGTGCGCCGCGCCAGCCGCGCGTGGCGGGCTGGAGCACGGGCGTGCTGATGAGGAACGAGGTGTCTTTGAGGCTGCGCCGGCCGGCTGGTTCTTCAGCGGCTGGTGTGGCGGCCGGTGCGGGTTCCTGGGCGGCCGCGTCAGTGACAGCTGCACCGAAAGTCACTGGCGCTGCCCCGGTTGGATCCTCGGGCGTTTCTTCGGGCTGTGGGGCTTCCCGAGGCGGAGCGGGAACGGGCGTGGTCGTGACCTTGGCCGGTTCGGGTGAAGGGGCGGCCTTAACGGGCAAAATGTCCTCCCGTCGGGAGGCGGGCTTGATTGGAGTGGCCTCGCTGACGACACCCTCGGGGGAGACGATGATGAGGCCCTGCCCGTCCGGATCAGTGGTGCTGACCCGGACGGGTCGACCGAGCTGAACAGCGGTTTCGGTGATGAGGCGTATCGCGTCAGCAAGGACGGCGGCTTCGTCGGCGGCCTCGATCGCATGGGAGGTCCCGTTGATGGTGACTTCGCCGGTTCCGTTGGTGCGGAGAACGGCGTTGATCTTGGGGAAGTCGAGTGCTTGGGTTTCCATCATCTGTCCTTACTTTGCGCCGTTCGGGGGTGTGAAACGGTTGACCTGCCAAGGCTTGTCCGCTGCGCTGCGGAGCAGCTGCACGTCGTAGTCGCCGGCATCGGTGGGAAACACGACATGGCAGCCGAAACCGTTGTTCTCATCGATCTTGAGCCGGCCTGTTCCGGTGACCTTGGTGACCGGGATGTTGGCAGGGTCAACATATTGGTAATCGGCGGTGGCTTGGGCGGTCAGGAGCTGCCCGAGCTCCTGGATCCAAACTTTGTCCGTGACCGTGGGGCGGGCGAAGAGCGTCATGGCCTTGGTGGCGGTTTCCCGCGCGGCTGTTTTGCTTGCCTCGTCCCAGGCAATGCCCAAAGTGGCGGGCGCTGTGCCGCCGGGGGCTTGGGGCTTGCCGCCTGCGCTGAGGGTGGCCGGCACGGTGGTGGAAGTGCTGGGTGACGGTTCCGCGGGCGTTGTACTAGATACTGACGCGCAGGCGGTACACATGAGCAGGGCCGCGAGGGCTGTCAGGGTGCGTTTCATGGTTCCTCCGGTGAGTCGCTGCCGGGCAGGTAGAGAAAGGCGCTGGGAGTGCCGTTCTGTACTGTGCGGGTGTAGTAGGTGTGGTCGTTGGGGGCGGGGTTGCCGTTGTAGCCCTCTTCGAAGAAGGTGCCGTCACCGTTGACGGCTTTGACGATGGCGACGTGGCCGTAGGTGCCGTCTGCGCCTCCGGTGCCGGGGGAGTACCAGACGACCGCTCCTACCCGTGGCGTTGTGCCGGTCGGCCAGCCTTTGGCGTCCCAGCCGTCCTTCCAGGTCAGGGCAGAGCCGAGGAGGGCACCGTCGGGCCGGAAGGTGCCGTTCAGGACCTTGTAGGGGGCGGTGGTGCTGCCGAGCTGCTGGTTGATGCGCCAGAGGGCGAAGTCGACGCATTCGCGGTTGAACATGCCCAGCGGGGAGGGCTCGTAGATCTTGGCCGTGCTCCACGGCAGGTCATCGCCTGTGCCGGATCGGCCCGGGATGCCACAGGAGCTTGTGCCCCCGGCGTCGGTGATCTTCGCGTCGCCCAGGGCGGCGACGACCTCGACGGCTGCCGGCCAGTAGGCCCGGTAGTGGAACGGGTCAGCGTTGCGCTGGACCCTGTGTGCGGCGGTGGTGGGTTCGAGCTGTTCCCAGCCGTTGATCTTCTGGAGGGCCTTGAAGAAGTTGCTGGCGGAGGTCGTGGGGTTCATCCGGTCCTGATAGGTGCCCCAGGCGCCGTTGCCGCGCTGCTGGAACAGTCCCCGGGAGTCAGGTCCCGGGCCGTCGCCGTGGTCCAGGACACGCAGCCCGGACTCACCCATGGCCGTCATGACACCGATCGTCTGGCCCCGGGCAGACAGGCCAAGGGCTTTGCCTGCGTTGATGACCAGGCCGGCGTTTTTCAGCTGCTCGCCCTGATAGCCGGCGACAGCGACCTTGGGCAGCTGGTTTGCGTCGACGCTGACGCTGGAACCGGTCGGTGAGCAGACGTCGGCCGCGGCCTGAGAGCCCCCGCCGAACAGGATGATGGACAGCACCAGGCCAACAGGCGCAAGGACGGCACCGGCCACCAGCACGGCCCCGCTCCCTGGTGACTGCATGTGTCCCCCTCACATCTGCCCGTTGCTTTACGTCTGTTCGGTTGCTTCGCCCTAGGGCTGGTCCTGGTTTGTCTCGTCTGCGGTGTTCACTTCCGGTGTCTGGCCCTTCCTGAGTGTGTTCCGGTTCTCCCAGACCCAGTCCTTGACTTGATCTCTGGCGATCAACCATGTCTTCTCGACTTGGTAAGCAGGAATCACTCCGGTTTGGAGCCAGCGGTAGACGGTGTTTCGGGACAACCCGAAGATCTCTTCGAGGTCCTGAGGCGTAAGACGCTCCGGGTACTTGGCGAAGAGTGCTTCCAGGTACTTGGGGTCCACGCTCAGTCCGTCCCACCGCATAGAGCCAGCATAGACCACAAATGTGTACTGTGATGTACTAGACGTGATTGAAAGGTACGAAAGCTGTTGCTGGAGGTCACTTATGGCCTTTCGTGTCGGATGGTACCGATACGATCTTTGCGGACATTACTAGGGGATGTGAAATGCCGGTCTCAAAGAATCGCTGGGTGAACCTCGGCGCAGACACTATCGACGAACCCGTTCCAGCCATCCCGGAAGAGCCGCCTTTCATCCCTACCGGGGCGACGAAGCCGCAGCTAAGTGTTCCGCAGCCGGACCAAGCGGACCGCCTTCCGCGCAGGAATGTTACGGGAAGCCAACCAGCCTTTTGGTGGCTTGGCGTGCACGGCGGCGCGGGCGAAACCTCACTTGCACGCCTGGACAAGAACAGCAGGGCAGCCGATCATCACTGGCCTTTGACGGCAGCCGGGTCCGTCGTCGTCCTCGTTGCCCGTTCCAATATCCCCGGCCTGCGCGCGGCCCGGTTGGCGGCAACTGAATGGGCTTCAAGGTCACTTCCCGGGATCCAGATCGCTGGCCTGGTGGTCATGGCCGACGCCCCCGGACGGCTCCCCAAAGAAATCCGCGACTTCTCCCGCGTCGTCGGCGGGGGAGTACCCCACCTGTGGCACTTTCCCTGGGTGGACGGATGGCGCTACGGCCACGACGTCGCCCCCGAAGAACTGCCCAAAGAAGCCCGCACCATCCTTGAGCAGATACACCTCGCAGTAACCGCCACCGCCGCACTCACGGCCAAGTAGAAAGAAGAAACCCTATGTTGTTCTCCAAGGCCATGGAATGGTCCAGCATTGCCATCACCGAGATACCGAACCCGGGCACCGGTGAAGCACCTCCCGGCTCCGAAGGTTTGCTCACGATCCTCAAATGGGTCGCCTGGATCGTCTTCGGCTTGGCCGTGGCCGGCATCCTGATCACCGCCGGGACGATGATGATCAACAACCGACGCGGCGAAGGCGGCGAGCACGCCGGCCGTCTGGCATGGGTCCTCGGTGGCTGCATCCTGGCAGCCTCTGCAGGCGGTGTCGTAGGCGCCCTGGTCTAAGGAGCCCAGCCATGACTGAACCGACAGTGAACGAAGACCAGAATCCGCTGACCAAACCCAAGTTCATCATCTCGGCCGTTGTCGTGGCGATCATAGTCGCGCTCGGAATCATCCTGGCCCTGCTCCCCAAAGGAGGAGGAAACCCGGCAACCGAGCCAAGCAACTCCGGATCTACCAGCGCCAGTACGCAGCCCAGCGCGGCGGCGGCCGCAAGCGTCTGCGGCCTGCCCTCCGGCGACCAGGCCAAACCAGCCACCACACCCACCGACACCAAGTGGGAGCTGGTCGGAAAAATTGCCGCGCCAACATCACCAACGCAATTCGGCCCCGGCAAGACCGAAGCCAACGGCCTCCGCTCCTGCTTCGCACACTCACCCACCGGGGCGTTATATGCCGGAGCGAATATCGTGATCCTCGCCAGCTCGGGCCACAACGACCTGGTTCTTCGGTACCTGACCGTTGACAGCCCAGAGCGCGACAAAATGCTCGGATCTTCTTCGCCGTCAGGTAGTTCTGGAGGGCCTTCATTCCAGCTGGCTGGCTTCAAGCTCACGGACTACACCGGGGATCGCGCCGTGATTGAGTACGGATTCAAGGTGTCTAACGGAACCTTCGGCTCACTGCCCGTAGTGCTGCAATGGTCCGGCGGCGACTGGAAAGCTGTTCCTCCTGCTTCCGGTCAGCCTGAAGGAAAGCAGTTGGCCGACCTGAGCGGGTTCATTCCCTGGGAGGGCGTCTAGCTTGCGGCCGATGGACCAGAACGGAAAGCCTTGTGACTGGTGGAACTTCGGGTGCCAGGCCGGTGACTTCATAAGTGACCGGGCGAACGACGCAACCAAGGATATGGCTCAAGCTATTGCCGATGCCGTGGGAAACGTCATCAAAACGCTTGGCACGTTTTGGGTGCATGTGGGGACTCCCGCTCTAACAGCAGCGCCGGGAGGCTCTACCGGGAGTGATCCGGTGTTGTTCCTGCAGAACAGTCTTTATTTTTGGACGGCGTCCCTGGCGGTGCTGTCTGTCCTCGTGGGTGCGGCCAAGATGGTGATTGAACGAAGGGGTGCGCCCCTGCGTGATCTGGTGCGTTCGCTCGCGACCCTGATCGTCGTGTCTGGCGCGGGTGTAGCGGCAGTAGGCCTCCTGACGGTCGCGGCCGATCAATTCTCTGCCTGGATCATCAACAACTCCACCGATGGAACGTCGTTCAACGAGAACATCACGTCCCTTTTGGCGCTTTCGGCTACCAGCCCGATCGGGTCGATCATGATCATCCTCCTGGGGCTGATCGCGATTCTGGCCTCGGTGATGCAGATCGTGCTCATGATCGTCCGCGGCGGCCTGCTCGTCATCCTGACGGGGATCTTCCCTACGGCTGCAGCTTTTACCAACACCGAGGCCGGCAAGGGCTGGTTCCAGAAGTGCACGGCCTGGTTGATTGCGTTCATTCTCTACAAGCCCGCGGCCGCCATCGTCTACGCCACGGCCTTCCAACTTAGCGGCAGCAAGATCTTCGGGAACGTTGGTGACGGCAAGGACTTTGGCTCCGCGCTCCTGAGCACGGTCACAGGCCTGGCCCTGATGATCATCGCTTTGTTCGCCATGCCAGCCCTCATGCGCTTCGTCACCCCGATGGTGGGTGCCGTTGCTGGCGGCCGTGGAGCTGTGGCTGCGGGAACGGTCGGTGCCATGGCTTCCGGTGCTGTCAGCATGGGCAGCGCCGGCCGAGGCGGCGGCCCATCCACCAGCTCGACGACGACCCACAGCGCATCGAGCCAGAACCCTGGATCGCAGGGTCCTTCAGGGACCGGCAGCCAGGGAACAGCCGGAACCGCTGGCACGGCAGGAAAGACCGGCACCCGGGAATCAGGAGCCACGGGTTCGGGAGCAACAGGTGCGCACTCCGGAACTGGCCCGGCAGCATCCACCGGCGCCGGCAGTCCTGCTGCAGGCAGCGGGGCGGCAGCTGCGGCAGCGGGTGCAGGCGGTGTCGCCGTACTGGCCGCACAGAAAGGCGTTGAAGCAGGCCAGGCCGCTTCCGGGGCGATCAAAGACATGAGCGAAGAATCTACGGGGGGTGCCTGAGATGGCAGCGATCGAGAACACATATAGGGAACCGACCTACGGCAACTGGCGGCGTCCGCGTAAGGCCGGCATCGGCACCCTTGGCGGGCTGGCAACAGCCGGTTTGTTTGTTGGCCTCATCATCACGGTGATCTGTCTCTTTGTCGGCGGCTGGTTCGCCGGGCTCGTTGCTCTGTTCATTCTTGGGGTGGCGTTGGCCGTCGTCTCGGTGACCGACAAGCACAACAAGTCCGTAGGGGAGCGGGTCTTCGCCCGGCTGGCGTTCCGCTCCGCACGGCGCAGACGCGCCAACATCTACCGCTCCGGTCCGTTGGGGCTGACGCCTTGGGGCGAGTTCCAGCTGCCGGGGATCTCTGCCGGTTCCAAGCTGTACGAGTTCACGGACTCCTATGGGCGCCCGTTCGCGTTGATCCACCTTCCCTCCACCGCGCACTACACCGTTGTTTTCGGCACGCAGCCTGACGGGGCGTCGCTGGTCGATCCCGAGCAGATTGATGCCTGGGTGGCTAACTGGGGCGGCTGGCTGGCCTCGTTGTCGAATGAACCTGCCGTCGTGGCTGCATCCGTCACGGTCGAAACTGCCCCCGATTCCGGGGCGCGGCTGCGCCGGGAAGTTGAGTCGAACATTCATGACGACGCCCCTGACATTGCCAAGGCCATGCTCCGGGAGGCGTTGGAAACCTATCCGCAGGGATCGGCCACGATCCGGGCGTGGGTCGCTTTGACGTTCAGCGCCGCTGCCCGGGCCGGCGGCAAGCGGCGCACCGCAGAAGAGATCGCAAGGGATCTCGCGTCACGGCTTCCCAGCCTGACCGAGCGTCTGGAATCCACCGGTGCCGGGGCATGCGCGCCGTTGAACGCCCAGGAACTGTGTGAGGTCGTTCGGGTCGCGTACGACCCGGCAGCGGCCCGGCTCATCGACGAAGCCCACTACCAGGGCACACCTGTCGACCTGGACTGGGGCGACGTCGGACCCTCAGCCCACCAGGCCGACTGGGACGGCTACCGCCACGATTCCGGCCACTCTGTGTCCTGGTCAATGACGGGCGCCCCGCGCGGACACATCCTGGCATCAGCGCTGGCCCGCCTGGTGGCACCGCACGGGGAAATTGCCCGCAAGCGCGTCACCTTGCTGTACCGGCCGATCGAAGCCGGCCGTGCGGCCGCCATCGTGGAGTCGGACCAGACCAGCGCCCTGACCCGGGCCTCCTCGACCAACCGGCCCACAGCCCGCGCCCTGGTCGATGCGCGCGCGGCGCAGGCAACCGCGGCGGAGGAAGCCAAGGGAGCCGGGCTGGTCAACTTCGGCATGGTGGTCACGGCCACGGTGCTGTCCCCCCGTGACCTTGAGGACGCCGTGGCCGTCGTGGAAGGCAACCTCGGCCCGTCGGCGCGCCTGCTGTTGCGGCGCGCCTACGGTTCACAGGATTCTGCCTTCGCCGCGTCCCTGCCACTGGGACTGGTCCTGCCCAAGCACCTGAAGGTTCCCGAAGAGATCCGCGAGGCCATGTGATGTTCGGCAGCAAGACCAAGCACCAGCGCACACCGGCCCCTGCCACGAAGCTCGCGGCCGCGGTCGCCCGCCGCCCGGGCCTGCGGGGCTGGCGCGGCCGCGGACAGGGCGAAGCCGTCTACGTCACGGCAGCCGACGAATGGCGCGGAACATCGGTCCAAGTCTGCGGTCTCTGGCCGTTCGTGGGCGGGTCCGGCACCCCGATTCTGGGAGTGCCGATCGGGGTTCACACCGACACCGGAGCGCCCTTCGGGGCAGATCCGATCAGCTGGTTCATGCACGGCATGATCAACAACCCCTCCATGTTCGTCCTCGGCCTGCCGCACTACGGCAAGTCCACCCTGGTTCGGCACATCGTCCTGGGCCTGGCAGGCCGGAGCATCAACCCGTTGATCCTCGGTGACCTGAAGCCGGACTATGTTGACCTGATCGAAGCCCTCGGCGGGCAGGTCATCAGTCTGGGTCCTGGCCGTGGTCATTTGAACGTCCTGGATCCCGGCGAGGCTACCGGCGCATCCGTCAGACTGCTCGCTTCGGCCGAGGAACACCGGGCCAAGGCGAACCGGACCCTGAACGATCCAGATGGCGACCAGGCCGCGGCCGCGCAGCTGCTCGCGGCAGCCGTGAAGGCAGAGAAGCTGGCAGAACAGCTGATGGCCGACTCGCACAACCGGCGCCTGAACATGATCACGGCGCTGATCACCATCGTGCGGAACGCAAAGCCCAGCGCCCACGAGGAATCCCTGATTGACCGGGCCCTGCACATCCTGGACGAGCGACTGGACCGCGTTCCCCTGATCGGGGATCTGATCGAGGTCATCAAAGACGCCCCCGACGAGCTGCGGGCGATAGCTCTGGACCGTGGCGATATGAGCCGCTACCTCGACGCGACCGACCAGCTGCGCCAGTCGCTGTACTCCCTCGACGGCTCGGGCCGGTTCTCAGACATGTTCTCCCAGCCCACCGATCAGCCGATGGACCTGACCAAACCCGTGGTCTTCGACCTGTCAGGGATCTCCGACACGCAGCGGGACATCCAAGCGGCCTGCCTGCTGGCCTGCTGGTCAACCGGGTTCGCCACCGTCCAGGTGGCCCACACCCTGGCCGACGCCGGCCTGGAACCGCGCCGGAACTACTTCGTCGTCATGGACGAACTGTGGCGGGCACTGCGCTCCGGTGAAGGCATGGTCGACCGGGTTGACTCGCTCACCCGGCTGAACCGGACCGAGGGAGTCGGGCAGGCCATGATCACGCACACCATGAGCGACCTCGAAGCCCTGCCCACCGAATCCGAGAGGATGAAAGCGCGCGGATTCGTCGAACGCTCCGGCATGGTTGTCTGCGGCGCGCTCCCCGGAGCCGAAATGGAAAAACTCAACAAAGCCGTCACCCTCTCCCGGGCCGAGCAAGCCCGCCTCATCTCATGGGCAGACCCCGGGTCATGGACCGACGTCGGAGGATCCCGCAAACGCGTACGCCCGGGCCTGGGCAAGTTCCTCTTCAAAGTCGGCGGCCGCCCCGGGATCCCCGTCGCGCTCAAACTGACCAGCGTTGAGGAGAAACTGCACGATACAAACAAGCGCTGGACGATTAGCCGGAACGGCGAAGGGGACAACTGATGGGTGCACCAAGCAGCGGCAAGCGTACCCGGATGGATACCGAAACCATCCTCCTTTGGGTCTTCATCACCGCCGTGGTGCTCGGTGTCGGCTCGGTGGCCGCTGCCGTGCACCTGGGCTCGATCCTGTCCAATGACGGCCAGACCTTGCCGGCGAACCCGTTTGAACTGGTCTTCAGCCTGTTCTCGCACAAGGTCACGTGGCCCGCGGCCGCCACCTGGGTACTGATCGGCTTCGGCGTCCTCATCATCCTGGTGACCGTCCTTGTGGTCCGTGCGGTGCTGCACCGACGGTCCAAGCGCTCACGGGTGGACGCCGCAGCCCAGCACATGGCCAAAGGCCGGGACCTGCGCGCCCTGAGCCTGCGCGGAGCAACAGCCACCGCCGAACGTCTCGGGGTAAAGGGCTCGCCCGGAGTCCCGGTCGGTAAGACCGTCCTGGGCGGGCAGATGGTCTACGGCTCCTGGGAAGACATGCACATCGACATTTGGGGGCCCCGGACGGGCAAGACGACCTCCCGGGCCATCCCGGCGATCCTCGCTGCCCCGGGATCGGCGTTGGTGACCTCGAACAAGCGGGACATCGTTGACGGAACCCGCGACGTCCGCGCAGCCGAGGGCCCCGTGTGGGTCTTCGACCCGCAGTCGGTCACACTCGAGGAACCCTCTTGGTGGTGGAACCCCCTGTCCTATGTCACGGATGAAGTGAAAGCTGCACGCCTGGCTGACCACTTCGCGGCCGGCTCGCGCGGCCCGGACGCCAAGACGGACGCCTACTTCGACCCGGCTGGCCAGGATCTCCTTGCCGGGCTCCTGCTCGCCGCCGCCCTCGACGACCGCCCGATCACGCAGGTGCACACCTGGTTGACCCGGCCCACTGACGACGAAGCAGTGGACATCCTCAAAGCCCACGGCTTCACCCAGACCTCCAACGCGGTCGGCGGCGTCATCAACGCACCCGAGAAGCAACGCGGCGGCGTGTACGGCACGGCACTGCAGATGGCCTCCTGCCTCACCAACCGGCAAGTCGCCCGCTGGGTCACCCCGCAGGACGACAACGACACCCGGCCCCAGTTCGACCCGGCAGCATTCGTCCGCTCCAAGGGCACCCTGTACAGCCTGTCCAAGGAAGGCAAGGGCACAGCCGGCCCGCTGGTGACCGCACTGACCGTAGCCACAGTCGAGGCCGCCGAAGAACTCGCCGTCCACTCTCCCGGCGGCCGTCTGGCCACACCCATGGTCGGTGTCCTGGACGAAGCAGCCAACGTCTGCCGCTGGCGCGAGCTGCCGAACCTCTACAGCCACTACGGTTCCCGGGGCATCGTCCTGATGACCATCCTCCAGTCCTGGTCCCAAGGCGTGGAGGTGTGGGGCCGCGACGGGATGCGCAAGCTCTGGAGCGCGTCCAACATCAAGGTCTACGGCGGCGGTGTCGCCGAAGCTGAGTTCCTGAACGAGCTCGCGCAGCTCGTGGGGGAATACCGGTACTCCAACATGACCAGAAGCCGCTCCAAACAAGGCACGTCCTACAGCCACGACGACGACCGCAAAGAACGCACCCTGGACGTGTCAGACCTCGCCGCGTTTCCCCGTGGCCGCGCCATCATGTTCGCCTCCGGCGCCCCCGCGGCATTGCTGGAGACGGTGCCTTGGATGAGCGGTCCGCAGGCTGAGGCGGTGCGTGCCTCCATCGCCGCACATGACCCTGCGAACAGGCCGGCGGCCGCGGCCGGGAACCGATGGATCGCCGCTGGCGCCTCCAATGACTGAAGGCCTGGGGGAGTGGGACGACGATCTCGAGGACGCCACAACCGCCGCCCTCATGGAACCGGCCGAGGAGGACTCGGACGCCCCTGAGCTGTTCTACCCGAACGTCGCCGAATTCGTCAGCGGCAAGCTGGCCACCAGCTACCGCCGGCAGCTCAACGTCCAGGGCGGTGTGACATGGTGCCCGCAATGGTGGAAGCACGCCGAAGCGATCAGCCGCCTCGAAGCGCTCTGGCGGGCCTGGGAATTCCTGCGCCTGGACGGCACCACAGGGATGAGTGTGTGGTGGCGCGACCACGCAGACCACCACATGTCGGTCCTGCTCTCAACAGACGGCCCGTTCAAAGGCTGCACCCCGGACGACGGCCACCGCTCCAAACTCGCCCCTCTACCCTGTGAAGAACCACCCCCAGGGCTGTTCTAAAGGGGACATGTTAGCCAACGCTCAAGGTGACCACGCGGGCTGTCCATAGTTGGGGTCAATCCGGGTTATCCACGGCTGCGCATCGGGAGCCATCGGGAAAGCTCCCTCAGCAGCAGTAGGGGTGGACAACCCATCAGGTTTGTCCCCGGCTGTGGGCAGCAATCCAATTGTCCAACGGGCTTTGGACAATTGGATAACAGACTCACCTCGAAGGAAAGAAGCGCACGCCAGCTGATTCCCCTACGTCCGAGCAGGACGTGAACCTATCTGGATTCCGTCCTGATTTCGCTTTTCTGTTTCTAATGAGCGGCTTCGTACTTCTCTATGACTTCCGCTTGGATACGACCACGTGTATTTACCTGGATACCATTCTCAACCGCCCACATCCGTACCGCTTTAGCGTCCGGACCACCTTGCGAGGACTTCGTCCGGGCCGCCGGACGACCGCGTCCACCAGATACCTTGCGTCCAGCATCCGTGAAGCGGGCCAAGACTCCGCGAAGTTCGTTCGCGTGCCCCTCATTCAGATCAATCACGTATTCACTGCCGTCGAGGGCGAAAGATACCGTTTCGCTAGCTTCAGAGCCATCAATATCATCTTCCAGAACCACGACTGTCTTTTTTGCCATAAAACAAGGTTAACAGCCTGCTGAACGAACACATGAGCCCCTTCGATGCGCAATTTTTAGCGCGGCCAATGGGACTGATCACGGACCGCGTCCAACTCTCGATTTGCCTGAGCCGTCGGGAAGGATGCTCGGTCGAGACAACAGCCGCTATGCGAGCCGGTCGACAGTTAGGGTCAATCCGAGTTATCCGTCAATCCATCCATGAGTTGGTTGTCAACCGCAACTACTGCTGCTGAAGGTGCTTTCCCGATGGCTCCCTGTTTCAACCGTTCTCCCGGTTGGTGCGGAACAATTGTTCGGAGTGTCACAGGGCAATCGTGCAGGGGGCCAGCATCCTGCCTGGGTGGGCAAGAGTCCTGCCGACCGTAGGGGCCCAAGGATTACCAAACTCGCAAACCCTCCGTCGCCCCGTAAAAGCAATCCTCCAGAGCTCACCGAGCATTTGTCGAGGATAGGATGATGAATGTCGTCCACACTGAACGTGCTGATTCGCGTATGACAAAGAGGGGCCCATGGGAGAAGAGTTGGCTGCACCAAGCCTATCCACGGACGACTACTTGTCGATCAATCAACGGACCTACGAAGCACTGGCGGACCAATACTACGAACGTAGCAGCCAAGACTTTCATAACGACATCCCGATCGTCGACCGTATCTGGTCTCTACTAGAAACGGTCGTCGAACGACGGCCGCTTGAAATCCTCGATGTGGGATGCGGTCATGGCGTGAACCTGAAAATGTTCAGTGACTTGGGAGCCATTACTACAGGTTTTGATTTTTCCCCGGCAATGTTATCGGTCGCGCATACTATTTCGCCGAGCAGCCTACTAGTTCAAGGCGACTTCATGGCACATGATTGGGATGCCAAGTATGACTTGGTTTTCGCAAAAGCATTTCTACATTTGTTCCCATTTCACGACTGCCCCAAAATCATCCAGTCAATGAAGTCGATAGTGCGAGACGACGGACTTATTTATTTAGCGACGACACTGGCAGCCACAAGCGACGAGGGGTACATCGTCAAGCACGACTACAGAGGGAACCTCTCACGATTTCGCCGTAATTGGACGCAGGGAGAATTGAAGCAATTTCTCCTAGAACAGGGGTTGGTTATCCGCGGGGAATGGATCAATGATGAACCACTCCGGGAAAAAACATGGCAGCATGTTATCGTAAGCGCTTGGTAATATCTGAAGGATAATCGGGTGCTGCGCAATAGACCATTTCTATTCGTCGCCCAAGACATTTGATCGTTGTCAATCAAACAGGTGCTGGTGTAGAAGGTCCTCCCCTTACTGATTAAACAGCCAATACTTGATGTCTTCACTAATCTGTGTAATAGCCGCGGCCAAGGGCAGATTTAGGGGAAAGACCCTTCCGGAGTCGGCCAATTCCTGCAACTCAGAAGGCGTGATCCAAATACCCCTATTTTTTAGCGCACCAGTCGGGCTATCACGACGCACCGTCTCGGCTAGGAATACGACCGATAAATAATTTAGCCTACCACGCAATGCTACCGCCGCCAGCGGTCTAGAAATTTCCGCTTCGAAGGACTGGCCCAGATCCGGAACCCCACCCGTCGAAAATGAATAGAGACGGTTTATAATCAGACCGCTTTCTTCTAGAAGCTCACGGTTGGCAGCTTCGAGAAATGACTCCCCATCTTCCAGGTGGCCTTGGGGAAACTCAAGCATTCCCTCATACTCCGAGTCTTTCTGGCTTGCCGTAATTCTATGTTGCAGATAGACCTTGAAACCTGTGCCTGATCTAGATACTGGGACTATGGTTGCTACCGTCGGAATCCTATTCTTGGTGCGTGAAACGGTCAGCCGCAAGTAAAGCAAAGCGTCGTAGCGGTGCGCAGTCGAATGTTCTGAAGAACTAATTTCCTGACTGGCGAGGTCTAAACATGGATATTCAATTGTATGATCGATATCGTAGCCAGCAGCTTGAGCGACCGATATCCATGGTTCCGAGAGTGCAGGCAATGAGGCTTCTTGACGCAGATCTTCAGCGGTTGTTTCCTTTGGCGTTTTCTGGGGAGAGAAAACCGCTAAAGAATCGGCATCGATAACTAAAGATATGACTGCATCAGAAGCTAGATGTGGCAAGAGACTTACCAAGAGTGACCGTAACATACTGGGTGTTGAGATGCCGTAAATCACTGCGTAGTCGGCAGACTTCGGCAATTTCTTGATGTTTTCCGTATCGGAGATCATCCAGGTCAAGCGAGAGTGCGCAAGTACATAAGCGACCTTACCCTGGCCGTCTTTTGAGACATCGAGGCAAAGGGCTTCATCCTTGAGCAACAATGTGGGACGCGTTAATTCAACCAGCAGTCGGCGCAGGAGGGGCCGTGCGGCGGAATCCCTATCAGAGGCAAAAGACCCGGAGAGGAAGTTTCCCGCTGTCACTCGTTCTCGCCTACACGCTCTTGCATCAGCTGCGTATCGGCTGCATTCAGTGAGCTGCGGTTCGCGATCCAGTCCCTAATCAGTTCGTAGCCCGCAGCACTCGTAGCAAGACGCATGCATCCATTCTCCGGACCGACCCAATCTGAGTTCGCGGCCGCCCAGGTGTACGGGCCCCAATACACGGCTACGCCTTCAACTGCTATTGCATAGATTGAGGGATCAGACCGATAATGGACGATTTCAATGGAACAGCTCGACCGCCCTAGACTGAAGTCTCCCCGCTCCAGAAGCTCGGTCACAATTGAACTGATGCTCTGAGAGTAACGCCGATTTCGCTGAGCCTGGTCAGAGGGGTCCGTCTCTCCAGGCAAAAGACGTTCGGCTATGAAATTTGGATCAATGCTGGACAGCACGATATTTGCGTGCCCGGAGACGCGGCCACTTGAAAGATCATCAGCTACTTCTCGAATGAGATCAGACATCGACCGAATGCGACCACCGATGAATCGGATCTTAGCCGGCTCCTCAGCCCGGGATCGTCGAACGGCATGTTGTATATCAGAAATAATGTCCGAACGCGCCTGACGCATATTGTCGTATGTCTTAATCGATTCTTCCTGAGATCGGATTAGCGTCTTGAGTTCGATAAGGGTCCACACGATGGCGTTCGCGGCTGCAAAGTAGAACACCGGTAGGTATTGCTGCAGGGGCGGGATCAGGCCGAAGACAACGACGCAAGCGAGCGAAATGCCGGCAACAAGGGCATTCCAATTTCGGAGAAGGAAAAGTAGTATACGCCCGTAGCGGCTCTGCTTATTCACGCTTAGTCCCTCGTTGAATGATAGCCAGTGGCCCTCATTCAATCACACCACATCACCGGTGACCGGCTTTGGCCTTGAACGTTGCTGAAGGCGCTCAGATGGTACAGCCGGTGGTTGGTGTCATTGGACGCGTAGGCAGCACCTGCTGGCCCAGTCAGGGAGCTTGTAGTTGTTGAACGGTGGCAGTCAGTAACGGGAGCTGACATCAAGAAGACTTAGGTCACGCCAGGAAAGGACTCGGATTCGTCCAATAAAACCAACGTCACAGCGGGAAACCGTAAGGTGGCAACGTCGTCCGATTCTACGAAGATGTCGGTCGGGATACGATCTGGACAGGAGGACCTGATGGACAACGACCAAATGAATGAATTCGGGCTGTCATGGGCGCAGCGCAGGGTGCAGGCTTTTCACGAAGCCGCTGGGCATCCCGTGGCCGCGCATCCGAGGCCTCTAGGACCAGACCGGCTGAAGCATCGAGTCGCCTGGATGCAGGAGGAACTCGAAGAACTTGCCGCAGCCGCCACTCTTGTGGACCAGACCGACGCCGTCATTGACCTCATGTACTTTGCGCTCGGAACACTCGTTGAGATGGGCATCGATGGGGAAGGTCCGTTTCAAATTGTTCATCAGGCCAATTTGCGAAAGGTGACGAGTTCTGGCATCACGAGCCGTGAACATGATGGGAAGATCCAGAAACCTGCGGGCTGGGTAACTCCTGAATATGAGATAGCAAGTTCTATAGTTTCGTCGTACTCGCCTTTTGTGCTGGTCCGCGCAGAAGAATCAGAATCGTGCGCGGCGGTCCTTGAAATGGTGAGCCGTTCGTTGGGCGCCGCTGACTGGACCAAGGGGAGGTACCATCAAGCACTTCCGCCTCTGATTAATCCGAAAGAATCCCTAGGTATTCCACTCGATACCGTAGAACCCTTCTTGCTGGCTGCTAATGCACCTCTACGAGAGGAGTTCATTCCAATTGAACAAATGAGTGAGGCAACCTTCGCCGATGCTATCGCGGAAAGCTTAGCGGAGTTCCCAAGTACATTTGCTGCCTTTCAGCCGGGGGAGGTTTACAGGTCACAAAAGTCTCCGATCCGCTACGCCCTCATTTTCAAACTAATCGGCGACACGGTGCATCTTGTGGATCCCGACGAAAAGAACCCCGGATTGCATTCCGTACACGTGGATGATCTATTCGCGGGAGTCAAAGCTGCGCAGGACGGGCTTCATCGAGTAGATCGGCGGAAAGAGTGAAGGGGTCACACTCTAACGAGACCGTCCCTCCACGTCCACTTACCCGCATGCTTTTGAATATTGACGCGGAAACGTGTCCTTTCGGATGCACATACTGCTTTGCAAAATTTGGTGATTACCTACCCCCAACAGGATTAGCGGAACTAGAAGCTAGCCCAGAACTAGGCGCCGAGGTCGATATTCTGTATCCGGCCTGCGATTCGGATCTCTTCGCACGGCAGGACTTTGATTCTATTTTGCGGCGCGTCAGCCGCTTCGGAAAGTCTGTGAGTATCTCAACGAAAGCTTCGATCGGAGATCGTGCTGTCGCGTCCTTAAAAGCATTGCAGCGTGAACTAGAGGCAGTCTCTGCGGTAGTCAAAGTAGGAATTTCCGTATCCACCAAATATGCGGTCCCTTCAATTGAGCCGCGTACTCCCAGCTACAAGTCCCGTCTACGCTCATTGTCTAGGCTGCAACAAGAAGGGATACCCTCGGCACTTGCCCTGCGCCCACTCCTGTCCGACGTCTCTACTGACGAGTACGCAGAAATCCTCGAGGACTGCAGTGAGCTAACCGACCGAGTCCTCATTGGAGATGAGTGGCTCGATCGGGGAGAGCGGGTGCGTCAGGCGCAAGCCGTTCATGGAAGCGTTATGGTCTCCAAAGCCACGGTTAATTGGCTTCCGAGCAAGCCGGAGTGGTCACAAAGGTCACAGCCGGGGCGCGCAGACGCACTAAGACTAGTCGCCGACAACTTGGGGTTCCGTCTCTTCGAATCCGATTTGGACTTGATGGAGGATATTCTCAGGCATTAGATAGCTCCTCGGCTTAACCAGGCCCTGCCAATAACGACCCAACCCTGAATACCGGTTATCCGGCAAATGCAGCTGAGGTGGGCATGGTAGCCATCTGCCTGGCGACGACATGATTGGAGGCGTCTGCTGCTGGCGCCTCCAAGGCATCCACTTAGCAAAGCTCGGTTGAGGGCGAAAGACTACTGCAATTTCAGGACTATCAAGCTTTAGGGGCTCTTCGCGGTTAGTGGGGAATTGAGTTCGTGTCGTTGAAGACAAAGGGGCCCGTGGCCCTGCTGGGATGAGTGTGTCTAAGCATTCAACCTGGAACAGGACCACGAGCCGTGATCGAGCCTACCGGGGTCGCAGCCGACGCTGCCACCATTCTTTTCAACCTGCCCGACTACCGCGTCATTTCCACCACTATTGTCGCCGGCCGCCGGCAGGTCATCATCGAAACGGATCAGCCGCCGGGCTGCCCCAGCTGCGGTGTCATCGCCTCCCGGCGGAAGGAACGCCGCGTGCAGCGGCTCCGCGATGTCCCAGTCGCCGGGCCGGTGGAAGTGCTCTGGTCCAAGTACCGATGGTACTGCGAAGAGCCAGCGTGCGACCGGCTCTCATTCTTTGAATCCACGCCCCAAGTCCCGCACCGCGCCCGCTCGACGACCCGGCTTCGGGACCAGCTCGTGGACGCGGTCATCCGCTCCGGACGGGCGGTGTCGGAAACAGCGGCCGGCTTCGCCGTGTCCTGGTGGATGGTCCGGGCCGCGGTGACAGAGGCGTGCCTGCTGCAGTTGCCGGACGTGGACAAGCTCAGCCCTCGAATGCTGGGCATCGATGAGCACAGGTTCCGGTCGGTGCGCTATTTCCAGGACCCGGGAACGAAGGCATGGACCCGGTTCGAGCCGTGGATGACGACCATCGTCGATCTGGACACCGGCCAGGTCCTTGGCGTTGTTGACGGGCGGGACCACAAGGGCGTCGGGGACTGGCTGTTCGCCCGGCCTCTGGAATGGCGCCTGGCGGTGCAGGTCGTCGCCATCGATCCGTCGGCGGCGTTCCGCAAGGCGTTGCGGATGTGGCTTCCGCGGACCGCTGTCGCGGTTGATCATTTCCACTTGATCTCGCTGGCCAACCAGGCCATGACCGAGACCCGGCAGAACCTCTCCCAACAGGTCAAGGGCCGCCGCGGACGGGCGATCGATAAGGCCTGGGCCCACCGCATGCTTCTGCTGCGAGGCGGCGACACCCTCAGCAGCCGCGCCGCCCACCGGCTCGAGGAAGTCTTCGCCGTCGACGATCCGACCGGAACCCTCCGGGCGGTCTGGCAGGTCAAAGAACAACTCCGGGCACTACTCCGAACCGGCTCCCTCGAAGACGCGGCGACGGCCAAGAAGGTACTTGAGGAACTGGTCATCGCAGCCGCACGGCAGGAGACGAACAGGCTCTACCGCACCGTATGCCGGTGGTGGAAAGAGATCGAGGTGCTGATCATTACCGGCGCCACGACAGGAAAGGTCGAGGCCAACAACACCGCGATCAAAAACATCAAGCGAACCGCCCGCGGCTACCGAAACGCAGCCAACTACAAATCGGTTATTCTATTGAGAAGTGCCACCCGGACGGCGGCATGACGCTCATTCCAGGGATCCCTTTCCCCACTAACCGCGAAGAGCCGCTTTAGGGCCCTGGGTATACTTCGCCAAGTTAGGGTCTAGGGGATAGCACTGTAACGTGCACAAAAGGCTTTGAGGACCCTTATCTGACAGTCTTTGGCCGTGTTACCTGACGTCAGGTAAGGGTGTACTTCTACGAGATGATCCTGCGTGTCTGAAATTCGCTGCCATCGAACCTAAGATCCCAGCACAGTGACCCGTTAGGGCTTTAGTGACTCCTGCAGTTGCTGGAGTGCGTAACGAATAAGGAGCTCCGAACGGTTTATCTCCCTCACATTCATCCCAGTGAACTCTTTCACTGCGCGGCGCATGCTTTGCACGTTGGTGAATCCGCAGGATGTGGCTATTTCTTCATAGGTGACTCTTTGGGTGGGGTCGGATGTGAGGAGGAGCTGGAGAGCTTTGCGTGTTCTCAGGGCGCGTATCCTCTCTCCTAAATGGAGTTTTTCATCTTCGAAGAAGTAGAACAGAGAGCGACGGGACAGGTTGAATCTTTCGGCGATCGTTGCCGCATTCAGATTCGGGGTGTCGTAACTGTCATCGATGTACTTCTTTACGGCCTTCCCCAGCGCTGGTTTCTGCGCTTCTTCGTCGGTGGGCGCTCCTAGCAGGGAACCCACGAGGGTTGCCATCACCGATCGGAGGATGTCGGCGGTACCTGAGACTTCTTCTTGAATGCCTGGCCGCTTCCAGCTCATGAGCGCAGGAATCACGAAAGTGCCCACAATTGGATGCTTTGAGAGGTCAGGCAAGCGAAGCAGGGATCCCGTCGCAGCTTCGTTGATCTCCAAGCTGCTACGGTCGATGTTGAGTTGCAATGCGTGAAAGCCTTCGGGAGCATCAAAGCCACCGGCCGCCGAGGCATCGACGAACCTGACGGAGCCCGGTGATACTGGCTCATGTGCGCCGTCGAGAGCGAGGGTTAAACCGCGAGCTTCCCGAAAATAGACCAGGCGCAGATCGTTGCTGTCGGGATTTGGTGCCCATGAACCCAATGCGGGGCCATTCAACATTTCTATGAGGCTGAATCCTGGGCCGGCGAGATTGATGGCTGAAGGATTGAAGGAAACAGGGGTCTGCCGTGCTGATTTTTCCAAACGCATCGGGGTTTCGACGGCACTGCCGTACCAAGCTCGCCAATGTTCAAACCTTTGTTCGGGGCTGAGCCCTTCGGGCACAACATACCGCTGCAAACGGCCGCTGTTGCCGTTAGCAGATGGGGGCGCGTCGTCCTCCCTTACCATCTGAACCAGGTGGTAAAGGAGGGGGTGGCGACCGTGTCTCGGGGAAGGTTGCTTGGGTTCATCAGACTGGTCGGAGAACTTCTACTAGGAACACAATTTTATCCAGCACGCCTTTGCTGTCCGCCGAGGTGAGGTGTAGTTGCGAGATCATTGACTCGGTGCGGGGCAAGGGCATGTTCGACAGCAAGAATGCTCGCCCCAACGACTCCAGCTTCGGGGCCTGTTTCGGACTGGATAATGGTGAGGTGTTGGGTTGCCAACGGTGTCGAACGTGCATAGATCGTTTCACGGATACCGGCGATGAGATGTTCTCCGGATCGCGCAAGCGATCCGCCGACGACGATCAGGGAGGGGTTAATGAAACTCACACACATATTCAACATTTCCCCGATGTCCCGGCCTGCTTGTCGGACTGCTTGGATAGCAGCCAAGTCGCCAGAACGCACGAACGAGACAACATCGTCCGCGGTAAATGCCTCGAGACCGTTGTCACGGAGATGGGCGGCGATGGCAGGCGCGCCGGCAATCGCTTCCAAGCAGGCAGTCTTGCCGCAACGGCACTGAATTCCTGCCGCATTGGAGACGGCTATATGGCCAACGTCGCCAGCGACTCCTGCCGCCCCCCGCTGCAACGTCCCTCCACTGATAACCCCGGAGCCGATACCAGTGGCGACTTTGAGGAAGATCATGTTGTCCTCGCTGGGCCAGCACGTAGCCCGCTCCCCGATAGCCATGATGTTGACATCGTTGTCGACGAGTATGGGAACCTCAAAGGTCCGCTGGAGGTAAGTCGGGACGTCGAATCCGTCCCATCCAGGCATGATCGGGGGGCTGGTCGGCTTTCCGGTGGAGTGTTCAACCGGACCGGGAAGCCCGATGCCGACAGCGACGATGTCCGACGCTGGCCGGTTCATCGCTTTTAGGTGACTGCTCAGCGTCATCGCTACGCAATCAAGAACAATTTCCGGTCCCCGCGAAATCTCAAGTGGTTCAGTTGTTTCAATCAAAATCCCTCCCGACAAGTCGGTGAGAGCTACTGTCACGTGAGTGGCGCCGACGTCAGCGGCAGCGGCCACCCTCGCACCAGGGTTGAAGGCTAACCGTGCAGAGGGCCGGCCCCCGGTGGACGCCGCATCCGAGACGGGCACGACTAGGCCGAGCTCCAGGAGTGGTTCGAGGCGAGAACTAATGGCCCCTCGACCCAAGCCCGTTATCGCAGCCATGTCGGCCCTTGTTCGCGGGTGCCCGTCCCGCAGAATACGCAACAGTTCGCCCGGTCCGTCGTTACCCATATATCTCCATTCGGGAATGTCAAAACATCTGCCTGGTGAGCTTCAGCTCTGAGACGTCCAACTCACAGGCCAAAGGGCCCTCTTGTCCACTTAGTGTCAAGTCCGCGATTGATGCCGTCCAGTCGTCGATGTTCTTACCGTCAAAAAGTGCAGCTTCAGCATGAATTTCCTCGGCTTAAACATCAAAAGGTGCAGACTTTTGCTTTGAGTCTGACAAAAGCGACGTGCTCCGTGTCACTCTTTCGTCATGCAAGTCGACGGAGCCACTAGCCCCTTCAGCTACGAAGGGCGACGGTCGTCATGTCGAGTTCAGGTTGAGATTTACAGCAGGGCACTGAACAGCCACAACGGGAACACGGGCGTGGCAGTCAGCAACACACCGGGGCCGCGGGCAACCGTTCGGGCGGCACCGGCCCGAGTATCCAGAGGCGTTGGGCACGACAAGACCGCTGTTAGTGGCGGCTTTTCGTAGACGAACCTTTGGCCAACGCAGTTACCCATCCCATTGGCAAGCAGCACGGTGAAACGAGAAAGCAATTCCTATGAGAGACACAATGACAGCGGTGCGACTTCACGCGCCGGGAGACCTTCGACTTGATGAAGTCCCTGTACCCGAGCCTCGCTCGGGCGAAGTTTTGGTCAAAGTCTGGCGAAGCGGAATCTGCGGTACCGACTTGCACATCGCCAAAGGCACGTTCCCGGCGCCTAACCTGCCGCTGACCCTGGGGCATGAATTCTCTGGGACCATTGTCGGCCTCGGTTCAAACACCGGTGCTCTGGCTTTGAATGACAACGTCGTCGTCGATATCAACATCGCCTGTGGCCATTGTTTTTTCTGTCGGCGGGGCCAAAAGCTCTTCTGCCCGGCAGTCTCGCAACTCGGTGTCCATTCCCCTGGCGGTCTCGCCGAGTACGTCGTCGTGCCCGTATCAAACGTGTACGTCCTGCCGTCAACGCTGAGCCTGGACGCAGCTGCGTATGTTGAACCGCTTGCCTGCGCGATTCATGGCCAGGACCGGATCGGGATTAAGTCGGGGGAGCGCGTCCTTATCATCGGGGGTGGCCCGATGGGGCTGGCTCACATTGCCTTGTCCAAACTCGGCGGTGCGAGCAACGTGATCGTCTCAGAACCGGATCCGGACCGTCGGGCGGTTGCCAAACGACTCGGTGCCGACAACGTTCTCAGCCCTTTTGCCAGCGGCTTCGCCGAGGAAATCGCCGACATGACCGACGGTGTGGGGCCCGACGTGGTCATCGAAGCCGTCGGCTCCATCCCCACCTACGAAGCAGCGATTTCTCTCGTACGCCGGGGTGGGCGGGTGCTTGCCTACGGGGCGGCGCCTCAGACGGCCTCCATGTCTTTGCGGCCTTTTGATATCTATTCCAAAGAGCTCACCATTGTCGGCTCCTACGCCGGCACCTACGACACCTGGCCCCGTGCCATCGAGCTGCTCGCGTCAGGACGGTTCGACCCGGACCTGATTGTTGACTCCGTCCGGCCGCTTAGCGAAGCGATCGAAGCCATCCGCGGCCTGGAGACGGACAAATCCATTGTTAAGGTCCACATCCAGATGACCCCTTCCACCTCCTAACGCTCTACCAACCGTCCTATTTCGATGAAGAAAGAGACCAACATGAAAGTTAGCCAGAAACGGACCGCGAAGCTGCGGATCGGGGCTCTCGGCGTGATTACCGCTGCGGCGGTAGCGTTGAGCGGCTGCGCTGCCGGCGCACCTCAGAACGAGTCAGGCAAGAAGACGCTGAATGCGATTTTCCTTCCTGCCGACTGGGGCAAGGTCGTGCAGGAGAAACTCGCTCCCGAGTATGAGAAGGAAACCGGGGTGAAGGTGAATGTCGAACTTGTGGGTCGGGATGCGATCCACGAAAAGATGGCCACTCTGTTCGCCGGGCAGGACTCCAGTTACGACATCTTCAACGTTGACTACAACTGGATTCCGGAATTCGGTAAGGGCGGCCACTTGGTTCCCCTGGACAACGCGATCCAGGACAAAGAGGACTTTCTACCGCTGAGCCTCAAGGTCGCCACTTGGGATAACAAACTCCTGGGAATTCCGCAGACGGTCCACCCGGCGACGCTCTGGTATAACAGCGCACTTTATGGCGATCAGTCGATGAAGGACCAGTACCAGGCCGAAACCGGGCGTGCGCTTGCTGTACCGAAGACCATGGACGAGTGGCTAACCCAGGTTAAGTTCTTCAACGGCAAGACATTCAAGGGCCAGAAGCTTTCAGGCTGGGCCGCGCAGGCCGCCAAGGGCTTTGGCAACGTGCATACGTGGCTGAGCTTCGCCTATTCCTTCGGCTGCAATCCGTTCAACGCCGACTTCACGAAATCGACTCTGACGACGCCTGAGTGCATCGGGGCCACCGAGCGTTGGTCCGAGATGATGAAGTACATGCCCGCGGGAGCCAACGACTTCACGTACGACAGTGTTACTACCGCGGCGCAGCAGGGCTCGATCGCTACAGCCATCCAGTGGTCCTGGGGCCAGACCGCCACCGACAACCCGTCCGCGTCCAAGACCGTAGGGGACTGGCAGATGACGACGATTCCGACGGGCCCGACCGGGATCAGTTCGGCGCATCTAGCAGAATGGGTGATCTCGGTATCCAAGTACTCCAAGAACACCGAGGAGGCCACGAAGTTCGCTGTTTGGCTCGAGTCGAAGAAAAACGACGTTCTGCAGGCAAACAATGGCGGAGGCGACCCTGTGCGCGCCTCCAGCTACTCTGACCCGACCTTGACCGAGCAGAAGATCGAGGGCAACGGAGCTGCCCGCTTCCGGCGTCTGCCCACGACTCTGGAGGCGATGAAGACGGCACAGCCCAGGCCTTTCTTCCCCGGCGAAGAAAGCTGGGAAACGGCCCTGAGCACCGAACTCAGCGCCATTTCGCTGGGCCAGCGCGGTGTACAAGAGGGTCTGTCCCGCGCTAACGACGCCATAGACAAGAACCTCTCCCAGTAATGACCACATCAATTACAGAGTCTCGGGTGTCCCGGAAAGCCGCTCGGCCTTCCGGGGCCCCCGGGGGGCGCCGACCCAAGAAACTCGGACGCTACTTCGCGATGTCTCCCGGCCTGCTCTTTTTGGCCGCGCTCTCCCTTTACCCCACGCTCTACTCACTCGTCGTCTCCTTCACGCGGTGGAACCTGTCGAGCGGTGAAGCGGCCCGCTTCGTCGGCGTTGACAACTTTGTCGGTCTGCTGACCGACGGGCTGTTCTGGAACTCGGTTCGCGTAACCCTGGTGTTCGTGTTCTTCTCGGTGCTGATAGAGCTTGCTCTTAGCTTTGGGCTGGCTCTTCTCTTCTTCCGCGGCTTTCCGGGGGATAAGTTGCTCCGGGCCTTGATCATGATGCCTATGCTCTGCGCGCCGGTGGTCGTGGGCCTGCTGGCCCGCTTCAGCCTTGAACCCACGTACGGGATCGTCAATCAACTTATGCGGAGCATTGGTCTTCCAACCACGGAATTCCTAGGGAATGTCGACCTGGCGCTGCCAACGCTGATAGCCATCGACGTTTGGCAGTGGACGCCGTTCCTGTTCCTCATATTGCTCGCCGCCATGCAGGGCCTCCCCGAGGAGGTCATCGAGGCATCCAAGATCGACGGCGCTTCGTGGCCCCGCATTATCTGGCACCAGTTTCTTCCGCTGCTGCGCTACCCGATCCTTGTGGGCGTGCTCCTGCGGCTCATTGATTCATTCCGTGTCTACGACATCGTCTACATGACGACCCGTGGCGGACCGGTTGATGCAACTTCGACCATGTCCTGGCAGATCTACAACGTGGGGTTCCGCGCTTTCAATATCTCGTACGCCGCCGCGTTCTCGTGGCTGCTGCTCCTGCTCGTTCTACTGGCCGCCAATTCGCTCATGCGGCGAATGGTCGCACGCTCTTGAAGGGTCCCGTCATGTCCGTAGCGCATCGCCGCAGCATCAACTGGAACGTGGGAGTGCGTGCCGCCGTGGCCGTCATCTGCACGTTTCTCTTCATCGCCCCCGTCCTGTGGATGGTCACGACGGCCTTCAAAACCGGAAACCAGGCATTCTCCGGAGAAATCCACTGGTTCTTCACACCCACCCTTGAAAACTTCAATGAAGTTCTCGGCGGTACCAGGCTCACCTACGCGCTGATCAACAGCCTGCAGGTATCAGTGATTTCCTCCGTCGTGGCGATTCTGCTCGCCTCCGGCATCGCCTACCCCTTGGCCCGACATGAGTTCAGGGGCAGGGATCAGATCGCGGGAACAATCCTGTCCCTGCGCATCGTGCCTCCGATCGTGACCATCATCCCGCTGTTCCTGGTCATGCGGACCATCGGCCTGAACGGTTCGCTGCTCTCCATCATCATTCTTCACGTCTTCATGAACCTGCCGCTGGCTGTCTGGCTGCTGCGCGGCTTCTACGAAGACGTTCCTAAGGAAATTGAGGAAGCAGGGGCTATCGACGGCCTGGGCAACATCGGAATCTTTTTCCGAATGGTCCTCCCGCTGGCCATGCCAGGCGTCGCCTCAACTGCACTCCTGTGCTTCGTTTTCTCCTGGAACGAGTTTCTCTTTGCGAGCGTCCTGTCCAACGCCGGCAGCCAAACCGTCACAGTGGCCCTCACTCAGTATGTGACCCCGGTGGGGACGGAGTGGACCTTGATCATGGCGGCGGGAACCGTAGTGGCGGTTCCGGTATGGCTGGCAGCACTGGCCGCCCAGAAATACCTCGTCCGCGGTCTCTCCCTCGGCGCGGTCAAATAACGCGCCCCTCCAAATACAGCCTGAAAGGCAGTTCAAACATGTTCCGTTATACCTACAACACCCTCGTCTACGGCAGCGAACCCATCGAAACCGGCATTGAGCGTATCGCCAAAGCCGGCTATAACGGCGTCGAACTGGTCGGGGAACCAGAACAACAGGACGAAGCCGCTCTCCGTTCCGCCCTTAACCAGCATCAGGTAAGTGCCTCGTCCATCGTCAGTATCTACACGCCGGAACGCGACATCGTCAGCTCGACCCCCGAGGTCCGCGCGAACGCCATCAAATACGTCAAGGGAAACATCGATTACGCAGCAAGGCTGAGTGCTGAAGTCGTAACGTTCACTCCCACGGCATGCATGAAGATCGTGCCCGAAGCAGACATCAAACAAGAATGGGCATGGGCCGTTGAAGCCGCAACCGAGCTCGCGGCATACGCAGGGGACAACGGCGTGCGCCTGGCCCTGGAACCGTGGAACCGCTACGAGACGTACCTCATCAACAGAACCGAACAGGCACTGCAGTTCCTGGACGAAGTCGACAGCCCGCACATCGGTTATATGGTCGACACCTTCCACATGTCCATCGAAGAACGCGACATCGCAGAGTCCATCCGCAAAGCAGGAAACCGCTTGGCACATGTCCATCTCGCCGACAGCAACCGGGCTGCCCCCGGATACGGGCACTTGGACTTCGAACCCATCATCCAGGCAATCCTCGACGCCGAATACAAAGGCTGGATCTCCTACGAGCTGCTGCCCGCAGCCGGAGACGTTTGGGGCGTGCTGAGCGGTGCCGGAGCACCCGAGTTCAAAGACGAATACACCGGGGCGGCAATTCAGCACACGCGTGCGATCGAACGCCGTCTGGGAGGCCTGTAATGCCGGCCAATCCCATCGGGCTCAGCACCTTCATCCTCGCCTCACCCTTCTCCGTCGAGGAGGCGTGGGCCTTCGACCGTGTAGCGGAGCTCGGCTACGACGTCATCGAAGTGTGTATCGAGGACCCGCAAAGGATCACGCCAGAATGGCTCGTCCAGGAATCCCAGAGGACAGGGATCGACGTCGGAATTTGCGGCGCGTTTGGTCCTGACCGGGACGTGTCAGATCCCGATTCCCACCGGCGTGAGAACGGCATCGCCTACCTTCGCGGCTGCATTGACGTAGCAGCGGCAGTCGGTTCACCTCATGTTGCCGGGCCCATGTTCTCTGCGACGGGCAGGGCAGAACTCTTGGAAGCCGCTGAGCGCCAGGCCCGGTGGCAAAACAGCGTGGAAAGCCTGCGCGCCGTAGCCGACTACGCCGCCGATCGCGGAGTAAGACTCGCCATCGAGCCGCTCAACCGCTTTGAAACGGACATGGTCAACACCGTCGAACAAGGGCTGAACCTGTGCGATGACATTGGCAGGGAAAACGTGGGACTTCTTGTCGACACGTTCCACATGAACATCGAAGAAAAAGACATTGCCGATGCGGTCCGTAAGGCCGGATCGCGGATCTTCCACGTTCAGGTCTCAGAAAATGACAGGGGTACCCCCGGATCGGGCCACGTCCCTTGGGACACCTTTTTCCAGTCGCTGCAGGACATCAAGTACTCAGGTCAGATCGTGGTCGAGTCATTCCTGCCCACCGTGAAGGAAATCGCCCGAGCCGTCTCGCTGTGGCGTCCTGTGGCGCCATCAATGGAAAGCCTCTCGGAAGACGGTTTGGCTTTTATCAAAACCATGCTGAGCGAAAGATCTCAGCTATAACAGCAATGCCCCGGATCACCTGCGGGGCTAGCGCGCGCCCTCCAGTGATCGGTCGATAGCCTCACCCGGATCCTGTCAGCGCTGCACCCACCGCCTCACGAACCCATGAGAAAGGACAGCACGATGTCCCACCCAAGCAACCCTCCCAAACCCCTTGGGGTGGCCGCGATTGGTTATGCCTTCATGGGCAAGGCCCATTCCAACGCGTGGCGGAATGTGGCCAGCTTCTTCGACGTCCCGGCCTTCGAGCAGAAGGTCCTGGTAGGCCGGGACGCCGACGCCGTGGCGGAGGCAGCCGCGAAGTATGGCTGGGCCGAATCGGCCACGGACTGGCGGACCGTGATCACCCGGGACGACATCGACATTGTGGATATTTGCGCCCCTGGCTGGATGCACGCCGAGATCGCTGTCGCCGCACTGGAGGCAGGCAAGCACGTGCTGGTGGAAAAACCGCTGGCGAACACCCTGGCCGAGGCCGAACTCATGACCGCCGCGGCCGCTAAGGCCCGGGCCAGGGGCGTGCAGTCGATGATCGGCTTTAACTACCGCCGCGTCCCGGCCCTGGCCTTGGCCAGGGAGCTGATCGCGGAAGGCCGGCTGGGCACGGTCCGGCACGTCCGCGCGGCCTATTTGCAGGACTGGCTCGCCGACGCCCAGGCGCCCATGACGTGGCGGCTCCAGAAGGAAACCGCCGGGTCCGGCGCGCTCGGGGACATCGCCAGCCACGCCATCGACCAGGTCCTCTTCCTCCTGGGCGACCAGGTCACCGAGGTCAGCGGCCGGCTGAACACCTTCGTGGGCCGCCGCCCCGGCGCTGCGGGCACCGAGCAGGTAACGGTCGACGACGCCGCCTGGGCCACGCTGTCCCTCACCTCCGGGGCCATCGCCTCAGTGGAGGTGTCCCGGGTGGCCACCGGCAGGAAGAACTCGCTGCAGATCGAGGTGTACGGCGAGAAGGGCAGCCTCCTGTTCGACCTGGAAAACCTCAACGAGCTCGGCTTCCTTGACGCCACGCTGCCCGTCCGGGAACAGGGCTTCCGCCGGATCCTGGTCAACGAGCCGGAGCACCCGTATCTCGGCGCGTGGTGGCCGCAGGGGCATATCATCGGCTGGGAACACACCTTCACGCACCAGGTCCGCGACTTCCTCACCGCCATCATGGACGGAACGCAGCCGTCGCCGTCGTTCGAAGAAGGACTGAACGTCCAGCACATCCTCAGTGCCGTGGAGGAATCCGCAGCCAATAAGAGCACCCTCACCGTCGTGCGCCACTAGCGCCCCACCACCAAGGAGCCCCCATGCCCCGCCCCTTCACCCTGTTCACCGGCCAGTGGGCCGACCTGCCCTTCGAAGAAGTCGCGCGCCTGGCCTCCGGCTGGGGCTACGACGGACTGGAAATCGCCGTCTCCGGCGACCACCTGGACGCCTGGCGCTGGGACGAACCCGGCTACGTCGAGTCCAAACTCGAGATCCTGGACAAGTACAACCTCAAAGTCTGGGCCATCTCCAACCACCTCAAGGGCCAGGCAGTCTGCGATGACCCCATCGACTTCCGGCACCAGGCCATCGTCGGCTCCAAAGTCTGGGGCGACGGCGACCCCGAAGGAGTCCGCACCCGCGCCGCCGAGGAAATGAAACACACCGCCCGGCTCGCCAAAGCACTGGGCGTGGACACCGTGGTCGGGTTCACCGGCTCCGCCATCTGGCAGTACGTGGCCATGTTCCCGCCCGTCCCGGAAAAAGTCATCGACGCCGGCTACCAGGACTTCGCCGACCGCTGGAACCCCATCCTGGACGTCTTCGACGAACAAGGCGTCCGGTTCGCCCACGAAGTCCACCCCTCCGAGATCGCCTACGACTACTGGACCACCGTCCGCACCCTCGAAGCGATCGGCCACCGCGAAGCATTCGGCCTGAACTGGGACCCCTCGCACATGATGTGGCAAGGCATCGACCCCGTCTCCTTCATCTGGGACTTCAAGGACCGGATCTACCACGTGGACTGCAAGGACACCAAGATCCGCCAAACCGGACGCAACACCGTCATGGGCTCCCACCTGCCCTGGGGCGACCCCCGCCGCGGCTGGGACTTCGTCTCCGCCGGCCGCGGCGACGTCCCCTGGGAAGCCTCCTTCCGGGCCCTGACCGCCATCGGCTACGACGGCCCCATCTCCGTGGAATGGGAAGACGCCGGCATGGACCGCCTCCACGGCGCCCCCGAAGCCCTCGCCGCCCTCAAGAAATACGACTTCCCCGCCTCCCAAACCAGCTTCGACGCCGCCTTCAACAGCAAGGACTGAGGGCGCGGTGGCCTTTAGACGCTTATAGGCGGTGCGCCCGAACCGACCATCCCGTGGGGACAGGACAACGCGAACACCCCGCTTATCGGCTTTGACATTGAAGGCACCGAAGTCATTGGAGGCCTCGTAGACCAAGGTAAAGGCAAGTTCCTCTGAGAACCGGCCTGCGGACCGCCTGCGCGGCAGGCATAGTCGTTGCGGCCATGCAATCGCCTATCAGGCGACTCGTTGGATCGAAAACCCGACCGTAGGAATCAACCCAGTGGTTCGCCCCCCAGACCGTAGCAGCGGCCGATCCGCTTATCAGGAGCCAGTATGTGTCTTCACAGCCATGGACAGGTTAGTGTTCAACCACCCCACCTAGTTAGAGCAGATCTCTCGCTGTCCGAGCAGGATTGCTTCCTTGAATTTGAGTACTGCGGGGAACTTCCCTGCAAGGGCACCGTCATCATGGGGGTAGAAATGGCCATTGGACACCGCGGGAACGTCAGGCACTGCTGCGTCGAGTTCATGGACGGCGCGTCGGCAGGGACACTGACATACGATTTTCGTGGGCATTGGCAGGTTAACCATGGCGTAGCAGTATCAGCAACGAGGGCCAACACTGTGCGGGGGCGTTTTCCGTCTTGGTCTTTTCGGGGTCGGACGCCCGATGTGCCTCTCTCTGCGTTCGTTATCCACAACGGGGCGACGACAGACTGCGGCGTATTCGTGTCCGAAGGCATGCCACCGACTGGTAAAGGATCACGCGGTTTCCACTTGGAGGCCTGCTGATCGCAACGACGCAAGCATCTGAGGGTCGATGCCACTGTCAGTGATAAGGAGGTCGACATCGGCGAGATCCGCATGTTTGCAGTTGCTGACCTTCCCGAACTTACTGTGGTCGGCCAGTAGTATGCGGCGCCGGGCGCTGGCGTGCATGAGCCGTTTCACGGCGGCTTCAGCTGCGTCCTGGGTAGTGAGGCCCCGATCGAGGGAGACGGCTGTTGTGCCGAGGAAAGCTATGTCGACGTTGATGTCTGCTAGTGCCCGGGCTGCCCAGTCATCTACCTCAGCATAGGTGACCGGCCGGATGCGGCCGCCAAGGGTGTATACGGTCAGCAAGGGGGCGTCCATGAGAGCGATAGCTATAGAGAGCGTGTTGGTGTAGATCCTCAGGGTACGGTCCCGCGGCAGGATTTCGGCCAGCTTTGCTGTCGTGGATCCACCGTCGATGAGGACGGAGCCGTTGCCGGGCAGGTGCTGGAGGGCGGCCCGAGCGATGCGGGCCTTCTCCTCGGAAAGGGCGGTTCTCGCGGCCAGAGGAGGTTCATACGTGAGGCGTCCGACGGGGATCGCTCCGCCGTGCACGCGGCGAAGCAACCCGAGTTGCTCCAGGGCGACCAAGTCTTTGCGGACTGTCTCGTTCGTTACCCCAAGTTCCAGAGCGATGGCCGCGGCATCAGCACGACCATTTGACCGGAGAGTAGCGAGGATGAATTCTCTTCTTTGGTCAGCATATGGAATGCGCGTGTCCGGACGTCCGGTCGCCTGTTCTGCAGCTGGGGTCATGGCTACCTCCGATAGAGCGGCCTAGGGCGTGTCTCCTAAACCTGGGTTGGTTTAGGCGGGATGCTTGATGGGTGTC
>NZ_JABFMW010000029.1 GCF_013359725.1 Pseudarthrobacter sp. C4D7
GCCCCGCTCCCGCGGACCCCGGCCCGGCCGCCCCGGAGTCACCCCAGCCAACCCCGCCCGTCGTCGTCGTGCCTTCCCTTCCCGGCGGTGCGGTCAACGATCCTGCCGGGGCAAAAAGCTACGCCTCGGGCCGGCTGCCCGCTTACGGTTGGGGCCAGGACCAGTTCCCGTGCCTGGTCCGGCTGTGGACCAAGGAGTCCAACTGGCTGACCACCGCCACCAACACCTATTCCGGCGCCTACGGAATTGCCCAGGCACTGCCGCCGGGAAAGTACGCCAGCGCCGGCAGTGACTGGCTCACCAGCTACCGCACCCAGGTCGACTGGGGCCTCGGCTACATCCGTGACCGCTACGGTTCGCCGTGTGCGGCATGGGACCACTCCGTAGGGCGGAACTGGTACTGACAGCCGCTAGGCTGTCCCCATGCCAGATTTCGAACGGTTCCGCGTGCTGCTCGAAGACGAGCGGGCGCGGCGCCTGGACCTGCTGCCGGCCCTGCGGGCGGACATCGAGGCAGCGAACTCGGCGCGCCAGGGCTCCAACGTCGACGATGAACACGACCCCGAGGGTGCCACCATCGCCTTCGAACTCTCACAGGCCTCCGCACTCCTGAAGCAAAGTTCGGCAGGCCTGGACCAGATTGAATCCGCCCTGGCCCGGCTGGCGGCGGGGACCTATGGAACCTGTGCCGTATGCGGGGAGCCCATCGCTGAGGGCAGGTTGGAAGCCCGCCCGTGGACCCCTTACTGCATCCGGCATGCGGCTTCCGGGCGCGGCCGGTGACCGGTACGGCGGATGTTGTGTCCGCGGCGGCGGAATTCGTGGACCGGACCCTGCAGAACGAGGGCGCCTGGTATCGGGCGGACGACGTCGCAAACCGGTTTGGCGGCCTGCTGGCCTCCTATGGTTCGTCCGTGGGTGCTGTCCGCGGGACCGTAAGGGACGCGCTGCGCAAATTCAAAGACCTTGACCACGATGGCACCGTCATGCTGGCCTCCGCACTCTGGGGCCAGCCGCGGCCCGGAACCCGCCCGGTATTTGAGCGCCGCCTGGCCGCAGTGGTACTGCTGCAGTCACGGGTGCACCTGCTCCGGCATTCGGACCTGACCCGCCTGGAAGGCTTCCTTCGCTCTGCCCAGGCGGCGGACCTGACCGCACCCCTCCTTGCGGACGTGCTGGTCCCGATGCTGGCCGGGCTGGGAGAACGCGAACGGCAGCGGGCAGGGGTAGTCCTGGCGCGGTGGCGGGAAGACCCCGACCCCCAGCTCAGGGCGGCGGCAGACGCCCTGGAAAAAGACTTATCAAAGTGAAAACGCACCAAGGAGATCCCCATGAATGAACAGTTTGACCTTGAGCGTTTTGTGGCCGCCCAAAACGGCGGCGGAACCTACGAGCGGGCGCTCGGCGAGTTGCAGGTCGGCAGGAAATCGGGCCACTGGATGTGGTTCGTCTTCCCGCAGATCGCCGGGCTGGGACAAAGTGAGACGTCCCGCAGGTACGCCCTGTCCTCGTTGGCGGAGGCCCGTGCCTACCTGGATCACGAGCTGTTGGGCCCACGGCTCCTGGAGTGCTCGCTGACCCTGGCCAACCACGCGGACCAGTCCGCCGAGGACATCTTCGGCGGTATCGACGCCACGAAGCTCCGTTCCTCGATGACACTGTTTCTCCGGGCAGCGCCCGGAGAAACAGTGTTCAAGTCCGTCCTGGCCCAGTTCTTCAACGGAGAACCGGACCCGGCCACGGACGCGCTTCTGGCCGGCCAGGACGCGGAAGGCTGACCTCCGGCCCCGTCCTGGCAGGCCGGGGCGGGCTACGGCGTGGGGCTGCCGCCGTTGACGTTGAGCGTCTCGCCCACCACGTAGCTGGATTCAGGCGAGGCCAGGAAAACGTAGGCCGGGGCAAGCTCGGCCGGCTGTCCCGCGCGGCCCAGGGGAGTGGACTGGCCGAACTCCGGCAGTTCCTCCTTGGGCTGGCCGCTGCTGACCTGCAGGGGCGTCCAGATTGGGCCCGGGGCCACCGCGTTCACGCGGATACCCTTGGGGGCCAACTGCTGGGCCAGGCCCTTGGTGAAGTTGTTGATGCTGGCTTTGGTGGTGGCGTAGTCCACCAGGGTGGGGGACGGGTTGTAGGCCTGGATGGACGTGGTGTTGATGATGGTCGAGCCCGCCGGCATGTGCGGGACCGCGGCCTTGGTCACCCAGAACATGGCGTACACATTGGTCTTCACTGTGTGGTCGAACTGCTCGTCCGTGATGTCCTGCAGGTCCTCCTGCGCAACCTGCTTTCCGGCGTTGTTGACCAGGATGTCCACCCCGCCCAGGACGGTCACTGCCGTGTCCACCAGTTCGCGGCACACAGCGGCGTCCTTGAGGTCGCCGGGGACCTTGACGGCCTTGCGGCCCGCCGCCTCTATGAGGCCGGCAATTCGCGAGGCATCCTCTTCCTCCTGCGGCAGATAGGAAAGCACGACGTCGGCGCCCTCCCTGGCAAAGGCGATCGCCGTTGCTGCCCCGATGCCGGAGTCCGCGCCGGTCACGATTGCCCGGCGGCCTTCCAGCCGTCCGGTCCCGCGGTAGGTCTCTTCTCCAAGGTCTGCCTTGGGTGCCAGCTCCGCGTCCAACCCGGGCTCCGGCTGGTGCTGTTTGGGCGGGGAAATCTTTTCGTAGGCAGTGACGGGATTACGGAAGGTGTACTGGTCAGTCATGGTGGTACTCCTGTTCGTGCGGGACACGGGCTGGTCGACAGCCCGGGTTTCTCAAGCAGCCGGCGGCGGGACCCGGGGACCCGTCAGAAACTAAGCATGCTTATGGTTCCTACCCTAGGCAGAAATTCCCCACACTGCCAAGCGGCCCCTGCACTCAGCTGCGGCGAATTTCCACCAGCCTGACCTCCGCCAGCTGCCCGTCGGCCACCACGGCCTCCATGAAAGTGCACGCCGGCTGGCGGCGGCGGTCGGTTGGCGACCCCGGATTCAAGAGCCGCAGGCCGTTCGGCGTCACCGTATCCCAGGGGATGTGGCTGTGCCCGAACACCAGGACATCGGCGTCCGGGTACAGGGCCTGGCACCTCAGCTCCCGGCCCTTTGCCTGGCCGGTTTCGTGGACCACGGCAAAGCGGATACCGTCCAGGACCACGGTGGCAGTCCCGGGCAGCCGCTTCCGCAGGTCAGCGCCGTCATTGTTGCCGAAAACGCCCACAAGGCGCCGGCTCCTGCGTTCGAATTCGTCCAGCAGCTCCGCCTCCACCCAGTCGCCGGCATGGAACACCACGTCGGCGCGGTCCACGGCGTCCCACACCTGCCTTGGCAGGCTCCTTGCCCGCTTTGGCACGTGGGTATCGGCGACCAGGAGCAGATTCATTGGCATGCCCGAATCATGCCATGATGCCCTGTTTCCGTGCGTGACGGAGTCGTACCCTGAGGGCTGGGAGGTGATTGCCATGGAGGCAGCCCAAGGTGACCGCATCGTGGTGCACGGGAGGACGGTAGGGTCATCGGACCGGCACGGCGTGATTTTGGAGGTCCGCGGCGAGGGTGGAAAACCGCCGTACGTTGTTCGCTTTGACGACGGGCATGAAACGGTCATGTATCCCGGCGGCGATTTCGCCGTCGAGCACGGACACAGCACCTGACGGTCCTGCCGGGCAGCGTCCGGCCGCTTCACCTGTCAGACTGGAGCCATGGATCACTTTCCGTCCGCCGGCATGTCCTCCACTCCGCCACCGCGCACCGGTCCCCGGGACCCGGGCGACGCTTGGGTGGAGGGGGACCGCGGCCGGTACTGGGGCCGGTTCGGCGCCGCCGGCGTCCTTGCCTGGGACCCCGCCAAGGGTGTGCTCCTGCAGCACCGGGCGGTCTGGAGCCACAACGGTGGAACGTGGGGCCTGCCCGGCGGAGCCCTGCACCAGGGTGAAGCGCCGGTGGACGGCGCGCTCCGCGAAGCCTATGAGGAGGCTGCCGTACCGCCGGAGAGTGTCGAGGTGCTGTTCACGTCCGTGCTGGACCACGGGTACTGGTCCTACACCACGGTGGTGGTGCGGGTCCGTGAATCCTTTGAGCCGGTGATCAGCGACCCCGAGAGCATTGCCCTCCTGTGGATCCCGGTGCCGGAGGTGCAGGAACTGGACCTGCATCCCGGTTTCGCGGCGTCCTGGCCGGACCTGCTGGCTCAGCTGGACCCGGGCGGGCCCTGGTAAGACGGCCTCCTGGTCTGCCAGCCTGCCGTCAGTAGCCTTCGCCGTATTCGGCGGTCACCAGGATGGGCAGGTGGTCCGAATTTCCGCGCGGCAGCGTTTCCACGCCGGCGATGTCCAGCCCCAGCGATGTGGCGAAGTCGAAGTGTCCCTTGAAAACCTTGTACCGCGTGTAGGTGCGCCGGTTGCTCAAGGTGAGGGCGTAGCCCGAGTTCTTCATGTGCATGTCGAGGTTCTTCGTGAAGAACGGGTAGTTGAAGTCGCCCACCATCAGGGTCATCAGCCCCTGTCCCATGCTGAGCAGCTCCGCATGGGCTGCGTGGATCTGCTTGCGCCGCAGCGAGTTCGATGCCGTCAGGGGGGCTGCATGGAACGAACCAATCACCAGCTCGTGCTGTGTTTCGTTGTCCATGACCCTGGTTCCGATCAGCCGTTCGTGCGCCGGGGCCAGCACCCTGTCATGCATCGACTTCTTCAGGGCGAAGGACTGGGTGTCCAGCGCCGTGAACCGGCTGCTGCGGTAGTAGATGGCCAGTCCCAGGCGGTTGCCCTTGGTGGCGTCCGCGAGGCGCAGGGGGCCCAGGGTTTCCGGGAGGTCGCTGGCATCCACTTCCTGGAGGCACAGCGCATCGATGTCATGGTTCCGGGCCAGGGCGAGAAGCTCACCGCTGGCGCTGTGCTTGCGGAGGTTGTAGCTGATGACGCGCATGAGACACCTCTTTTGAGGGTTGCCGACAGGACCAGTTCCCTACTCTAGTCCGATTGCCGCCCGCGCCCTCCAACATTTCGGTGGCGGTGCCGCCGTGCCGCGCTGTGCCACCGTCCGGCAGCTAGAGTTAGTGGCAATTCACTGAACTTCCGTAAGGGGCCAGCCTTGACAGCAGACCTGCCTGAACTCGCCGACGGCAACTTCTATTACCAGGACCTGGGGGGCGGGCAGTTCCGCTCCACCATCCACGCCCAGGGCGCCTGGAACGTCCACGAGCAGCACATGGCCCCGGCATCCGGCCTCATGGCAGATGTCCTTGAACGCCATGAACCCCGCGGGGATATGCGGATGGCCCGCATCAGCTACGAGATCCTTGGCCTGATCCCGGGCGGGGAGTTCCGGATTGAGGCCACCACGCTGCGGCCCGGCCGGACGATCGAACTGGTGCAGGCGGAACTGGTGGCCGGCGGCCGCACTGCCATCCGGGCGGCGGGATGGCGCATGCTGACCAGTGACACCGCAGAGGTCGCCGCCGTTGAGGATCCCGCCATTCCCGGTCCGGACGACTGCAAGCCCTACGATGGCGCCGCCATCTGGCCCGGCGGCTACATCCGGTCCCTCGAAATGAGGGTTGCCGAGGGACACCGGCCCGGCTCCGGCAAGGTGTGGCTCCGTACCGGCCACCCCCTGACCGATCGTGCCGACAGTGGTGACCTGGCCCGCCTCATGGGCATGGTGGACACCGCCAACGGCATTGCGGCCAGGGTTCCACCCGGAAAAGGCAGCTTCGCCTTTCCCAACCTGGACCTGCAGATCCACATGTACCGCAGGCCCCGGGGTGAATGGCTGGGCCTGGATAACGCTGTTTCGTTCGGCAGCGACGGGATCGGACTCACATCCACGGTGCTGCACGACCTGCAGGGGCCGTTTGGCCGGGCGGAACAGATCCTGACGCTTCGCAGGTCCTGACTCTTCCGGCTCTGGTGCGGGCATGTATCGCTGAGTATCGTTGAGTATCGTTGAGTATCGTTCACAGCTGACATAAGGAGTTCACGATGCGTGCTTCACACCCTGCGGGCGGATTCGGCGCCAACAACATGGACGGTATGTGGCAGGCCGTCGAGGAACTGCGGTCCAGGTTTGAGAAGCGGGCTGGAACCCGTGCCGGTAAAGGCGAGGTGCGGACGGCAGTTCTGGCACTGCTGGCCGAACAGCCCATGCACGGTTACCAGATCATCCGGGAGATCGAGGAACGCAGCGGTGGCAGCTGGAAGCCCAGCGCAGGCTCGGTTTACCCCACGCTGCAGCTCCTGGCGGACGAAGGATCCATCACGGCCGAGGAATCGAACGGCCGCAAGATCTACTCGTTGACCGAAGCCGGCCGGGCGGAAGTGTCCGCGCACCAGGGGGCTGCCCCCTGGGATCCGGCCGGATCCATGGCCGGCGGCCCAGTTTCGCTCCCCAAAGCCGGCATTGAACTTGCCCAGGCCGCAGCCCAGGTAGGGCGGACGGGGACCCAGGAGCAGGTCAACCAGGCGGTGGCGGTTCTGGACGAGGCCCGCCGCCGCCTGTACGCCATCCTCGCCCAGGACTGACCGGGTGGCGTCCACTGTCCAGTCCGGGGCAAAACCTCCACCCCTGCGGGAGCACCGGGGCCGCTACCGGCGGATCCTGCGCTTTGCTGCGTGGAATTTGGCCACTACGTGGTGGTATGAACTGTTCCTGCCGCGGATTGGACTTGGCGGCCTGTCCGCCCGGACGCGGTCACGCCGGATGCGGCGCTTTGCCCGGCGTTTCCATGACCTCGCGGTGGAGCTCGGCGGCCTCATGATCAAGGTGGGCCAGTTCCTGTCCTCCCGGCTTGATGTCCTGCCGCCGGAAATCACGAAGGAGCTGGAGGGGCTGCAGGACGAGGTGCCGCCCGTGGGTTTTCCGGCTATCTCCGCCTTGGCAGCGCAGGAACTGGGGGCTCCGTTGGACCGCGTCTTCGCGTCCGTGGATCCCGCACCTATAGCCGCCGCCTCACTGGGCCAGGCGCACCGGGCCCGGCTGGATTCCCGTGATGCGGAGGATACCGGCCTGGATGCCGTAGTCCTGAAGGTTCAGCGGCCGGGGATCGGCGCCATCGTTGACGTCGACCTTGCCGCCCTCCGCAAGGTGGCGGGCTGGCTCAGCCACATCCGGCTGGTTTCCCGCCGGGCCGATATGCCCGCGCTGGTGGAGGAGTTTGCCCAGACCAGCCTGCTGGAAATCGACTACCTGAACGAGGCCGTCAACGCCGAGCGGTTTGCCGCCGACTTCGCCGGGGACGCGCGCGTGGAAGTCCCTGGGGTGGTGTGGGAGCGGACAACGCGGCGGGTCCTCACCCTGGAGGACGTCACCGCCATTAAGATCACTGATGTCCAGGCGCTCCGTGCCGCCGGCATTGATCCCGCTGACGTGGCGCCGGTCTTCGCGTCCATCATGTTCGACCAGCTGTTCACCACTGGCTTCTTCCACGCCGATCCGCATCCGGGGAACATCTTTGTCACCCCACTCCCGCCCGGTGCGGGGGGACTTCCCTGGAAGCTGACGTTCATCGACTTCGGCATGATGGGCGAAGTGACGGCTTCCACGCGCAGCGGGCTTCGCAGGCTGCTGATCGCCGCCGCCGCGCGGGACGGCAAGGGTTTGGTGGCGGCCATCGATGATGTGGGCGTCCTGATGCCTTCGGCTGACAGCATGGCCCTGGAGCGTGCCATGACGCAGCTCTTTGCCCGCTTTGGCGGCATGGGATTTGCTGAACTGCGGGAGGTGGACCCCCGGGAGTTCCGCGACTTTGCGGTGGAGTTCGGTGACGTGGTGCGCTCCTTGCCGTTCCAGCTGCCGGAAAACTTCCTCCTGATCATCCGGGCCATGTCCCTGACCTCCGGGGTGTGCAGTGCCCTGGACGAGCGGTTTAATCTCTGGGATTCAGTGGAACCCTATGCAGCACAGCTGCTGCGCAACGAGCGGGGCAACGTGGTGCAGGACGTGGCCCGGCAGGCCATCGACGCCGCCGGTGTCGCCTTGCGCCTCCCGGGCCGGCTGGACGCCCTTGCCGCCCGGCTGGAGGAGGGATCGCTGCAGGTGTCCGATCCCGGCCTGGAGCGCCAGGCCGCACGGCTGGACCGCGCCGTGCGCCGGTCAGCCTCCACCGTGGTTTTCGGGGCACTGCTGCTCGCAGGGGCCATTGTCCGGCCCGATGACCCGCCGCTGGGCAATGTGCTCATGACGGCATCGGCCGTTCCGCTGCTGCATGCCCTGTGGGTGGGGCGCCGGGGGCGTTAAGGCGGTTGCCGCCGTCGGGCGTACCCTAGGGATGGCCCGCCCCTCCGCGGACTGCACACCACGCCACCTAAGCCCGGCAGACGCTGAGAGCCGTCGCCACTGAAAGACATGGGAGCTTCGCACCAATGCAGCACACCGGTACTGGATCCAGCACGTTGACCGTGGTGCGGCAGGACGTTTCGCTCGGCGCGGGCCGGGACCTTGAATTTGGGCTGGAGCTGCTGGCAAGGGCACGGAACGGCGCTCTGGGCCCCACCTTGCGGCTGTACCGGCCCGCGCCCACCGTGGCGTTCGGGCAGCGGGACACCCGGCTGCCGGGATTCGACGCCGCCGCCCAGGCCTGCCGGGACAACGGCTTCGAACCGCTGGTCCGCAGGGCCGGTGGACGCGCCGCCGCCTACCACCGGGGCACGTTGGTAGTGGACCATATCGAACCGGACACGGACGCCGTCGCCGGGTCCAAGGCCCGGTTCGGATACTTCGGGGACCTGTTCGCCCAAACGCTGCGCCGTGTTGGCGTGCACGCCGCCGTGGGTGAAATCCCCGGGGAGTACTGTCCCGGCGAGTTCAGTGTCCACGGGACTGATCCGGCCGATAGCTCCAGGAAGGTCAAGCTGGTTGGTACAGCCCAGCGGGTAGTCTCCGGCGGCTGGCTTTTCAGCTCGGTGATCGTGGTGGAGGACTCGGCCCCGATCCGCAAAGTCCTGACGGACAGCTACGCCGCGCTGGGCCTGGACTGGGATCCTGCCACCGCCGGGGCGGCCAACGACCTGGTGCCCGGACTGGATGTGGCCGCCGTCGAGCAGGCCCTCCTGGAAACGTATGCGGGCCATGCCACCCTGGAAACTGCTACCTTCAGCAGCCTGGGGGCATGACCCGCATCAGTACAGTCGCGGACGGTCAGGCAGCCAGGCGGCTCTTGACCTCGGCGGCGGAGGGGTTGGTGGCGGCGGTTCCGTCGGGGAACAGGACCGTGGGGACGGTGCGGTTGCCGCCGTTGAGCTGCTCCACGAGTTCGGCGGTGCCGTCCACCTCTTCGATGTTGACTTCCGTGTAACCGATGCCCTGTGCGTCCAGCTGCTTCTTCAGCCGGTTGCAGTAGCCGCACCAGGTGGTGGAAAACATGGTGATGGTGCCGGATTCGGGAGTGAAGTCCACAGGGATCTCCTATACATCGCTTGGAAAGGTTTCCTTAGCGTCAACCGTAGCGTGGCTGCCGGTATTCCCCGGTCCCGGATGGCTGCAGGCAGGCCTGGATGACAGTTTGTGGCGGGTCGTGGAAAGCTGGTGCCATGTGTGGACGCTACGTGATGGCACGGGCCGTGGGGGATCTCCTGGCTGACTTTGACGCAGAGCTGGACGATGAGGTGAGCATCCCGCCGTCGTGGAACGTGGCACCCACCGACGCCGTCCCGATCGTCCTGGAGCGGCTGGTCCAGGACGATGCGGCGCCCCGCCAGGTGCGCCAGCTGCATGTTGCCCGCTGGGGCCTGGTTCCCTCCTGGGCCAAGGACCCGGGGATTGGCTCACGCATGATCAACGCACGGAGCGAATCGGTGCTGGAGAAGCCGGCTTTCCGGAAGGCTGTGCAGTCCCGCCGCTGCGCCGTGCCCGCTGACGGGTACTACGAATGGAAGCAGGGGACGGGGAAATCCAAGCAGCCCTACTACGTGCATCCCGGCGAAGGCCATGGGCTGGTGTTTGCCGGCCTCTACGAGTGGTGGAAGGACCCGTCCGTGCCGGAGGGGGAGCCGGGCCGGTGGCTGCTGTCGACGTCGATCCTCACGGCCGACACCCCGCCGCCAGGGACCGAAGCCACCATTTTCGGGAAACTGACCGAGCTTCATGACAGGGTGCCGCTGCCCATGGACAAGGCCACGATGGAGGCCTGGCTGGACCCGCAGGCCGATGATGCCGCCTCGCTCGTCGACCTGGTCCGCGCAGGCGTCAAGGACGCGGCCGCTGACTGGCAAGTGGAAGCCGTGGGCAGGGAAGTGGGCAATGTCCGGAACAACGGCCCGGAACTGATCCGCCCGGTGGAAGCCCTGTTCTAGCAGCCGCTGCTACGGTTGTTGCCCGTCACACGGTGACCGAACCGGCGTCGTCCACTGACCACGTGGGGTTGTAGGCCACTTCCCAGCGAAACCCGTCGGGGTCGGCAAAATAGCCGGTGTAGCCGCCCCACGCCTTGGTGACGGGCTCGGCAACGATGGCTGCCCCCGCCGCCGCGGCCTGTTCCATGACGCTGTCCACTTCGTGCGGGCTTCCCAGATTGTGGCTGAGCGTGATGCAGGGAACGCCGGCAGGGGCATTGGTCCCTGCTTCAGCCTGCATCTGGTGGCTGTCCCAGAGGGAGAGCACCAATCCGTGGTTTACCTGGATAAACAGAACTTCTCCGGGAACCTCGCTGTGGACGGGCCAGCCCAGGCCATCAACGTAGAAGGCGCGCGAGGCCGCCACACTGCGGACACCGAGGGAGATAAAGTCGACTCTGGGCTCCATGCTTCGATACTGTCAGATGATGGCGACAATTCAAGGAAACGATAGGGATGCCCGGGCCGACAAGGAACAGCTCGCTGCCGTCCGGATTGCTGTTGACGAGGTGGACGAGCAGATTGTCACCCTCATCGCCCGCCGTGAACGGCTGATCAGGATCGCCGGCACGCTGAAGGGTGATGACGCTGAAGTGCGTGCCCCCGGACGGGTGGAACGGATCATCGAGCATGTCCGCTCCGCTGCGGAGAAGAAGGACATCGACCCGGACATCGTCGAGTCAACCTACCGGGCAATGATCTCCGCGTTCATTGAACTTGAACTGCGGATCCATAAAGAAAACAGCTAGGGAATCCTAAAGGGCTTCCTCCACCGGCACCCCATGCTGGAACTCCCGTCCGTCCGCCTCGCTGAAGGCTGACAGGACGTGCTCTTTCCCGAGCCCATTCAAAGCCGTCAGGGGAAAACTGCCGGTGATGCTGTTCTCTGAGTGTGAGATGCCGGACAGGTCGTAATCCTCCTCGATTCCCTGGTCCCGGTTGAACGCGTAGCAGGCGATCGCCTCCCCGTTCATGAACTCGATGCACAGCCGGCGCTGGGCTGAATAATCCGGCGAGGCTCCCATCAGCCCCACCACGTAGGCACCGGATCCCGGAATGGTGCCGTCGATATCGAACCTTGCGACCAGGGTGGAGTCCTGGGTCTTGATGCTTGCCTGCTTCAGGAGTGCGTCATCGGTACTCATGCCAACATCCTGCTCCCTGCCGAACTCCCCGTCCACCCCCGCCTATGTTTTGGTTCCAGCGGGACGTAGACTGTAGTTATTCGAATACATATTCGAATAACGATGTTGGTTTCCATCCGGGAGGTGCACGTGGGCATGTTCAGCGAGTCCGTTGACGTGGTGTGCACCGCGGAGGGGCAGCCGGAATCAGTGACATGGGCAGGGGAGTCCTACACCGTCTGCGCCGAACCGGTCCGGTGGTATGAGCGCCGCCAATGGTGGGCGGAGGACAGCAGGGCTCCGCTGGGAAGCGGACCCGGGGTGGTTGACCACGAAATTTGGCGCGTCCAGGTGCTTCCCGCGCGCATGCCCTCCCGTTCCGCACAGCACCTTGAAGCGGAAAGCCCAGAACCCCTCACCCTTGACCTGGCCCGCCACCTCCGCAGCAACCGCTGGCGGCTGATGCGGATCCATGACGCCCTTCGCCACAGAACTGCCTGACCAGACCGGCATGAGCTTCACCCACCTTCACGTATCTACGGCGTTCAGCGCCCATTACGGCGTCTCATGGCCGGAAGAACTCGCCTCGGCGGCTGCCGCCGACGGCGCCACGGCCCTTGCCTGTACCGACCGGGACGGTTTGTACGGCACCATCAAGCACCTCAAAGCCTGCATGGCTGCGGACATTGACCCCATCGTGGGGGTGGACCTTGCAGTATTTGACGACGACTGCGACCACCGCACCCAGGTAGCCGGAAGAGTGGTGGTGCTGGCCCGCGGACACAACAATGGCGCCGGATACCGGGCCCTGTGCAGGCTGGTTTCGGACGCCCACGCACGGACCTCGGGAAAAGCCGGGGGAGTGGTCCCTGTTGCTGTCACCCGTGCCGAACTCGCCTCAAGGACCCTTGACCCCCAAACCCTCAAGCCGGTGTTGACGGTGCTGCTGGGCCCTGACTCAGACGTAGGACGCGCCATGGGCGGGCGCCGCTACCTGCGGCCACGGACCCTTTTCAAGCAATGGCTTGACGCAATGCCTGCAGGCACGGTGGTGGCGGAGATCGTCTCCCAGCTCAGCGCACCCGGGACGCCGTTGAGCACGGCCCATGCCGTGCGCATGCTCAGGCTTGCCGAGGAACACCACGTGCCGGCAGTCCTCACCAACGCCGTCAGGTACTGCGCGGCGGATGGGGCGCCAACAGCCGATGTCCTGGACTCTGCACGGACCCTGAAGTCCCTCCCTGAACTGGCAGGGGAACCACTCCTGCAGCCAACCGGCCAGGGGTGGCTGAAAACACCGGAACAGATGCTGGGGCTTGGCAGGGAAATCATTTCTGCCGCCGGCTATGGTGCCGCAGACCTCAAACAGCTGATGACGCAGACGGAGGCGCTCGCCGACCTCTGCCGGATGGACCCCACCTCCGACATGGGGTGGAAGCGGCCGGTCGTGCCCGAAGCGTCAGTGATTGGCATCAGCCAGGATCCGCACGCTGAACTCATCCAGCGCTGCCACGCTGGAATCGGCAGACGTTTTCCGGGAGTTGGCGGCAGGGCTGAGCAGGACATGCTGGCCCGGCTGGACCACGAGCTTGGGATCATCAGCAACCTGGGATTCTCCTCCTACTTCCTGACGGTGGCCGAGGTATCGCGGATGATCCAGGACATGGGGGTCAGGGCAGCGGCACGCGGCTCGGGAGCGTCCAGCCTGGTCAACTACCTGATCGACGTCAGCCAGGTGAACCCCCTCCAGCATGACCTGATCTTTGAAAGGTTCCTTTCCAACGACCGCGCCACCCTTCCGGACATCGACATTGACGTCGAAAGCGCTGAACGCCACAACGTCTACCACCGGATCTTCGAACGCTTCGGCTCTGAACGGGTCACCCTGATGAGCATGCAGAACGGGTACCGTGCCCGCGGTGCAGTGCGGGACGCCGGGCTGGCGTTGGGCATGGACGACGACGAAGTGGGGGAGATCGCCAAGCAACTGTGGAGGTTTTCAGCCCGGAAGTTCCGCGAAGCGCTGGTGGAAAAACCCGAACTCCGGGAATTCGCCGGCCGGGTGGAGCACCGGGACGGCGACGGAAACCAGCAGCTGGACCTGCTGGTGGACCTGACCGAGCGGCTTGACCGGCTGCCGCGGCATATTTCGATGCATCCCTGCGGCGTCATCCTGGGCGATGCCACTCTCCTTGACCGCACCCCGGTCCAGCCCAGCGGCCTGGGCCTGCCCATGAGCCAGTTCGATAAACACGATATGGACCCCATGGGCATGCTCAAGCTCGATGTTCTGGGCGTCCGGATGCAGAGTGCCATGGCCTTCGCAGTACGGGAGGTGATCCGCCTCCATCCCTCCAAGGCAGAGGTAGTGGCAGCAGGCCGCCACCCGCAAGGTGCTGACGGGAACGGGCCGGATTACATCGCCGCTGACGGCCGGATCGACCTCAACGCCGTCCCGCTCGATGACGAACCCACCTATGAACTGATCCGCAGCACGCACACCCTGGGGTGTTTCCAGATCGAATCCCCGGGCCAGCGGGAATTGATCGGAAAACTGGCGCCACGGGAGTTCAACGATCTCATCATTGACATCTCGCTGTTCCGCCCAGGCCCCATGAAATCGGACATGGTGCGCCCCTTCCTGGAACACCGGCACGGTTTCGCCCCGGAGGTGTACCCGCATCCCGACCTCAAGCCCGTGCTCCAGGAAACCCATGGCGTGACGGTCTTCCATGAACAAATCCTCAAGACCTTCAACGTCATGACCGGGTGCGGGCTGGCCCGGGCGGACGAATTCAGGCGCGCCCTTGGCAACGAGGTGCTTGAAGGGAAGGTGGAGGAGTTCTTCCGGAAGGAGGCCCGGACCCGGAACTACAGCCCCGAGGTGGTGGACAAGGTCTGGGGCACGCTGAAAGCCTTCGGCAGCTTCGGGTTCTGCAAAGCCCACGGAGCAGCCTTTGCCGTGCCCACCTACCAGTCCGCCTGGCTCAAGACCCATCATCCCGAAGCGTTCCTGGCCGGCCTGTGGGAGCACGACCCGGGAATGTATCCCAAGAGGCTGCTGGTTGCCGAAGCCCGGCGGCTCGGGATTCCCATCCTTCCGCTGGACATCAACCGCAGCCAGGGGGAGTACCGGGTGGAACGAGTGGAAGCCGGGAAGGACCAGGGTAAGTTGGGAATCAGGCTCAGCCTGAACGGAATCTACGGCCTGTCTGCTGCTGAACTGAAGCGGATCGTCGCCGGACAGCCCTATGATTCACTGGCAGATCTCCGGGCGCGCTCGCGGCTCAGCAAGCCAAGCATCAGGCGCCTGGCGCAGCTTGGCGCCTTTGATTCCCTGCACCGCGAATCCGGAGGCCCTGCCAACCGGGCGGACCTGGTGCATCATTTGCAGCAGCTTCAGTCAGGCAGTGGCGCACGGAAGGGCGTGGAGGTTCTGGAGGGGCAGCTGTCCCTTCCGCTGGGGGACGTGGAACTGCGCAACATCAAACCTGGACTTCCTGCCCCCACCTTGGTGGAAAACGTCAGGGCGGAACTGGACCTCATGGCCGTCGATGTCAGTTCCCACCTGATGGAAAGCCACAGGCCACTGCTGGAAAAGCTGGGCGTCACCACTGCCGACAAACTCCTCGGCCTCCGCAACGGTACTGAGGTCCTGGTGGCAGGGGTGCGGGTAGCCACCCAGACTCCTCCCATGAGGGGCGGAAGGCGGGTGGTGTTCATCAGCATCGACGACGGCACTGGCTGCGTGGATTCAGTGTTCTTCCACGAGGCGCAGGAAAACGCCGGGCCGCTGTTGTTTGGCACCCGCCTGCTGCTGATCCGCGGGACCACCCGAAGGACCGGGCCGCGGGGCATCAGTATCAGTGCGGACATGGCATGGGACCTGGCCCGGACGGAGAGCCTGCCCTTTCCTGGAGCCGGGCAGGATTCCGCTCCGGCGTCCATCCCGGAGGACTTCCGGGATGGACAGCATCCCCTGGACGGCATCAGCAGGACGCTCGCCATCACCGGTTTCAACGGGTGACCGCAGTCCCCCTGCCACCGTGTGCCGCGTTGGTCGGCCCCTGCCGGAACCGATAGCATTGACGATGGCTGGCTGTGGTCCCCGTATGCCACAAGCTATGAAGCCTCAACTTTGAATAGGAGACACCCGTGTCAGATGCCCAGCAGATCACCCTTCTCGTCGATGGCGAAGAGACCAAGGTGACTACCGGGACAACCGGTGCGGAACTCTTCTTTGAGCGCCGTGATGTTGTTGTTGCCCGCGTCAATGGCGAACTGAAGGACCTGGACCAGGAGCTTCCCGAAGGCGCAGAGGTGGAAGGCGTCACCATTGATTCGGCCGACGGCCTAAATGTCCTCCGTCACTCCACCGCCCACGTCATGGCCCAGGCCGTGCAGCAGTTGCGCCCCGATGCCAAGCTCGGCATTGGCCCGTACATCACCGACGGCTTCTACTTCGATTTTGACGTCGCAGAGCCGTTCACCCCCGAGGACCTCAAGACCCTCGAAAAGATGATGCAGAAAATCATCAACCAGAACCAGAAGTTCGTCCGCCGCGTGGTCAGCGAGGACGAGGCCCGCGAAGCCATGAAGAACGAGCCCTACAAGCTCGAACTGCTGGGCAAGAAGAACGAGGCCGCCGAGGCCGGCGAAGGCGTCAACGTCGAGGTTGGTGCCGGGGATATCACCATCTACGACAACGTGGAACGCAAGGAAGGCACCACCGTCTGGTGTGATCTTTGCCGCGGTCCGCACCTTCCCAACACCAAGCTCATCTCCAACGCCTTCGCCCTGACCCGTTCCTCGTCGGCTTACTGGCTGGGCAACCAGAAGAACCAGCAACTGCAGCGCATTTACGGCACCGCCTGGCCCACCAAGGACGCCTTGAAGGCTTACCAGGAACGCCTTGCCGAGGCCGAACGCCGCGACCACCGCAAGCTCGGCTCTGAACTGGACCTTTTCTCCTTCCCGGACGAACTGGGTTCCGGCCTGCCCGTCTTCCATCCCAAGGGCGGCATCATCCGCAAGGAGATGGAGGACTACTCCCGCCAGCGGCACGTCGAGGCCGGGTACGAGTTCGTCTACACCCCCCACATCACCAAGGGCCACCTGTACGAAGTCTCCGGTCACCTGGACTGGTACAAGGACGGCATGTTCCCCGCTATGCACGTGGACGCTGAACTCAACGAGGACGGCACCGTGCGCAAGCCCGGCCAGGACTACTACCTGAAGCCGATGAACTGCCCCATGCACAACCTCATCTTCCGGTCCCGGGGCCGGTCATACCGCGAACTGCCCCTGCGGCTGTTCGAATTCGGCTCCGTCTACCGTTACGAAAAGTCCGGCGTGGTGCACGGCCTCACCCGGGTACGGGGCATGACACAGGACGACGCCCACATCTACTGCACCCGTGAGCAGATGAAGGACGAACTCACCAAGACCCTCACCTTCGTCCTGGACCTGCTCAAGGACTACGGGCTTAACGACTTCTATCTGGAGCTGTCCACCAAGGACCCCGAGAAGTACGTCGGGGACGACGCCACCTGGGAGGAAGCCACCAGGACCCTCGCCGAAGTGGCGCAGGAATCCGGCCTGGAGCTGGTGCCCGATCCAGGTGGAGCAGCGTTCTACGGTCCCAAGATTTCCGTGCAGGCCAAGGATGCCCTGGGCCGCACCTGGCAGATGTCCACCATCCAGCTGGACTTCAACCTGCCTGAACGCTTCGAACTGGAATTCCAGGCCGCCGACGGCAGCCGCCAGCGGCCCGTCATGATCCACCGCGCCCTTTTCGGATCGGTGGAGCGCTTCATGGGCGTCCTCACCGAGCACTACGCCGGGGCGTTCCCCGCATGGCTGGCTCCGGTCCAGGTGGTGGGCATCCCCGTGGCGGAGGCGTTCAACGATTACATGTTCGACGTCGTCGGCCAGCTTAAGGCGGCGGGTATCCGCGCTGAGGTGGATACTTCCTCGGACCGCTTCCCCAAGAAGATCCGCACCGCCAGTAAGGACAAGATCCCGTTCGTACTGATCGCCGGCGGGGACGACGCAGAAGCGGGCGCAGTCTCGTTCCGCTTCCGGGACGGAAGCCAGGACAACGGCGTGCCCGTGGCGGAAGCAGTGAAGCGGATCACCGAAGCCGTCCGCAACCGGACCAGCTAGCCGAACGGAAGCAGCACAGTGCAGGAGAACACAGGCGCAGGATATCCGGGCGATGCCGGCGTTACCGACGACTTTGCCCTCGCCGGTGTCCCGGACGCCTTCCAGCGCCTGTGGACTCCGCACCGCATGGCCTACATCAAAGGGGGCCAGCACCAGTTCAAGAACGAGAACGACTGCCCGTTTTGTGTGGGCCCCGGCCGCACGGACGAAGAGGCGCTCATCGTCTACCGGGGGCGGACGTGCTACGTGGTGCTGAACCTGTTTCCTTACAATCCGGGCCACCTGCTGGTCTGCCCCTACCGGCACATTCCGGACTACACAGACCTCACGCTTGAGGAAACAGCAGAGTTCGCGGATCTCACGCAGACTGGCATGCGGGTTCTGCGGAAGGTGTCCAATGCGGCCGGCTTCAACCTCGGCATGAACCAGGGTGTTGTGGGTGGGGCAGGAATTTCCGCCCACCTGCACCAGCACATCGTTCCCCGCTGGGGCGGGGACGGCAATTTCTTCCCCATCATTGCCCAGACCAAAGCCATCACCCAGACCCTTGACGAGGTCCGGCAACAGGTGGCTGACGCCTGGCCCGGGGAGACGGATGCTGAATAAGCATGCCCGCGGATTCTTTACCGCGCTGTTTACGCCGCTGGCCCGCTGGCTCCTGAAAATCGGCGTCTCACCGGATGCCGTGACCATTCTGGGAACCGCCGGGGTCGCTGCGGGAGCCCTGGTGTTCTACCCCCTGGGCCAGCTTTTCTGGGGGACGCTCTTCATCACCGCCTTCATCTTTTCCGATGTCCTGGACGGCATCATGGCCCGGATGCAGGGTGTAAAGAGCCGCTGGGGGAACTTCCTCGATTCCACCCTGGACCGCGTCGCCGACGGAGCGCTCTTCGCTGGTGTGTCCGTGTGGTTCTTTACCGGTGGAAACAACACCGCCATCGCCGTCTGCGCCCTGCTGTGTTTGGTCCTGGGCATGGTTGTCTCCTACGCCCGGGCCAAAGCCGAATCCCTGGGCTTCACCGCCAACGTGGGGATCGCAGAACGGGCAGAGCGGCTGGTTTCCGTCCTGGTGGTCACCGGCCTGACCGGCGTTGGCCTGCCCGCTGTGGTGCTGCTGGTGACTCTGGTCCTGCTGGCGGCCGCGAGCCTGATCACCGTAGCCCAGCGCGTGGTGTCCGTTCGGCGGCAGGCCTTGGCGGAAACCACACCTGCTGATTAAGCATGATTAAGCCCGCCGCGCGGCGGGGGACTAGTATATAAGTGCCCGGTCAAGCGACCCGGCAATCCGTGCGTGCACCTCCGGCAGCTGCCGCCGCATGCCCGGCGAAGATCATCTGTCTACCCATAGGGGTTTTTGTGTCTACACCTGATGTAAGCAACGAGGCCGGTTCCTCCGCGAACAGCGTCACGGGCAGCAGCCGCGTGAAGCGTGGCATGGCCGAGATGCTCAAGGGCGGCGTCATCATGGACGTCGTCAACGTCGAGCAGGCCCGCATCGCCGAAGACGCCGGTGCCGTGGCAGTCATGGCGCTGGAGCGTGTCCCGGCCGATATCCGCGCCCAGGGCGGCGTGTCCCGCATGTCCGATCCGGACATGATCGACCAGATCATTGACGCCGTGTCCATCCCGGTCATGGCCAAGGCCCGCATCGGCCACTTCGTCGAAGCCCAGGTCCTGCAGTCCCTCGGTGTCGACTACATCGACGAGTCCGAGGTCCTCACCCCGGCCGACTACGTCAACCACATCGACAAGTGGAACTTCAAGGTTCCCTTCGTCTGTGGCGCCACCAACCTCGGTGAGGCCCTGCGCCGCATCAACGAAGGCGCGGCCATGATCCGCTCCAAGGGCGAGGCCGGCACCGGCGACGTCTCCAACGCCACCGGCCACATGCGCAAGATCCGCTCGGAGATCGCCAAGCTCGCCGCCCTGCCCGAGGACGAACTGTACGTCGCCGCCAAGGAACTCCAGGCCCCGTACGAACTGGTCAAGGAAGTCGCCGCTGCCGGTAAGCTCCCCGTTGTCCTGTTCACCGCAGGCGGCATCGCCACCCCCGCTGACGCAGCCATGATGATGCAGCTCGGCGCCGACGGCGTGTTCGTCGGCTCCGGCATCTTCAAGTCCGGCAACCCCGCCCAGCGCGCCGCCGCCGTCGTCAAGGCCACCACCTTCTTCGACGACCCCGACGTCATCGCCAAGGCCTCCCGCGGGCTCGGCGAAGCCATGGTGGGCATCAACGTCGACGAGATCCCCCAGCCGCACCGCCTGGCCGAGCGCGGCTGGTAGTCGTCAATTAGAGGATCGCGCCGAACGGCGCGATCCTCTGCGTGCTATTCCCCGCCTCGCGCTGCCGCCATACCGGAGGTGGTTGGGGGGCGGGGCCCCTTTTACGCACGCTGCCGGACCGCACCGTCCGGCGCTTCGGGTTGGGCTTACTGACCTAACCACGACGCCGGTTCCCTCACCTTTCGTGGTGGGGGAACCGGCGTCGTTCCTTTTTAAATCGATTGCTCCGTACTTGTCGTTTTCGGGGCTCAGAACGACAAGTGCTCAGCAATCGATGGGGTTACTCCAGGCCTCGGCGCTTGAGCAGCGGCTCCAGTCCGGCGTCGCGGCCTCTCAGGATCCGGAAAGACTCCAGCGGATCCCGGCTGTTGCCCCGGCTGAGGAGCTCCTGCCGGAATCGGTCACCGTTGGCGCGGGACAGGCCGCCGTTCTCCGTGAACCAGTCGACCGTTTCGGCGTCCAGGACCTCGCTCCAGATGTAGGAGTAATAGCCTGCCGCGTAGCCGGCACCTGCGAAGATGTGCTGGAAGTAGCCCGTGCGGTAGCGGGGCGGGATCAAGGGGTGCGCAATTCCTGCAGCAGCCAGGGCCTTTGCCTCGAACTCCAAGGCATCATCCGGAACGTCGCCCGGCTCCAGCGTGTGCCACGCCAGGTCCAGGAGGGCTGCCCCGAGGTACTCGGTGGTGGCAAAGCCTTCACCCCAGAGCCGGGACTCCTCCAGCCTGTCCACGACGTCCCGTGGAAGCGGTTCTCCGGTGACGTGGTGACGCGCATAGTTGGAAAGGACCTCCGGCCACAGGATCCACATCTCGTTCACCTGCGACGGATACTCCACAAAGTCACGCGGCACGGAAGTACCGGAAAACCGGGGGTACGTGACATCGGAAAACAGGCCATGCAGGGCGTGGCCGAACTCATGGAAAAGTGTGCGCAGCTCGTCGAGGGTCAGGAGCGTCGGCCCACCCGCTGGCGGCTTGGAAATATTGAGCGTGTTGATCACCACCGGGCGGGTGCCCAGAAGCTCCGACTGGTCCACAAGCGAGTTCATCCATGCTCCGCCGCGCTTGGATTCCCGCGCGTAGTAGTCGCCCAGGAACAGCCCCAATCCGGTTCCGTCCGCGTTCCTGACCTCCCAAATGCGGACGTCCGGGTGATACGCCTTCAGATCGGGCCGCTCGTGGAAAGTGACCCCGTACAGCGACGTGGCGGCGAAAAACACCCCATCCGTGATCACCCGGTCGAGTTCGAAGTAGGGACGCAGGGCCTGTTCGTCGACGTCGTACTTCTCCCGCCGTACCTTTGCCGAGTAATAGGCCCAGTCCCATGCTTCCAGCGGATGCCCGGCTGCCTCCGCCAGGGCTGCGGCCTCGGCGCCGGCGTTGCGGACGGCTGCCGGGGACATCCGGGCCAGCATGGTCCGGACGGCCTCGAAGTCAGGCGCCGTCTGCCGGTCAGCCACAAGTTCCGCGTAGTTTGCAAAGCCCAGCAGTGCTGCCTTCTCCGCCCGGAGCTCCGCCGTTTCCCTGGCAAGGTCCAGGACATCGAGGGTTCCGCCGCCACTGCCCCTTGCCACGGATGCCTCGAACAGGCGACGGCGGACGTCCCGGTTTTCGAGCGCGGCCAGGGCCGGCTGGTTGCCGGGCTGGATCAGGGTGAGCAGGTACTTGCCCCCGTGCCCCGCAGCGCGGGCTGCCTCAGCGGCGCTGGCGACATCGTCCGCCGGCAGGCCCGCGAGTTCATCGGCGTCCTCCAACAGCAGTGCCGCTGCCTTCATCCCTTCCTTCACCCGCTGGCCGAAATCCGTACCCAGCCGGGCCAATTCCGCGTTGATGCCACGCAACCGCTCTTGCCCTTCTGCATCGAGCTGGATGCCGGACTGGCGGAACTCCTTGAGGTACTCCTCCACCAGCCGGGCCTGCTCAGCGTTCAGGCTGCCCGTATCAATGGCGGCAAAGCGCCAGTACAAAGCCTTGTCCAGATACACCTCGTCCTGGTGGGCTGAAAAGCGCGGCGAAAGCCTGGTCTCAAGTTCCCGGATTTCGGCGGATGCATCCGCGGACACCAGGGTAAAAAATGCTGCGGCGGCCCGGCTGAGGAGCTGCCCGGAGCGTTCCATGGCGAGTGCCGTGTTGTCGAACGTGGCCGGCATAGTGTTGCTGGTGATGGCCTTGATCTCGGCCAGGTGCGCGGCCAGTCCTGCTTCGATCGCTTCGCCGTACTCAACCGCCGCAAGGGCTTCGAAAGGCGGAAGCCCGTACGGCAGGGGACTGGTGGTGAGGAGGGGGTTGGTCATGGGCTAAACCTTTCACAGCGGGGCGCGGTTCTCAATTAATGGAAATGGTGCTGCCTCCCAGGTCAGATCCCTAGAATTGCCGCTATGGGGTCCGCTCCGGGCCCCATTCCGCACGTGCTGGAAGGCGTGCACGGGTTCGGCTAGGACGAAGGGGCCACCGGTCCATGAGCAAAAGTGCCACGACACAGGCGGCAGCATCCCTGGGCGTGCCCTTACGGTGGGTGGGCCCGGGCGCCGTCACGGTGCTGGCCCTGGCCTACGGCATCTTCTGGTACTTCGCGCGTCCGGACGGTGAACCCGTCCTCCGCCATGTGGGCCAGCTGTTCGGCGGCGAATCCGTGTTGCTGTACTCCATCGCCCTGGTCCTGGTCAGCACCCTCCCGCACGTTGAACCGGTGTTCGGGGGCATAGACCATGCTGCCATCTGGCACCGCAGGGCTGCTGTCGCGGCCACCGTCCTGTTGTTGCCGCACATAGAACTTGCGTCCAATCCGGAGGCAACCAGCGTGGGAAAGACCCTGGCAGTGGTGGCCATTTCCGGCCTTGCCGCGCTGGTGGTGTGGGCGGTGCTGCCGCGGTGGCGGACCATGTTGCCGGCGCCGGTCCGCCGCGTGGTGCTCGCCGCGCTGCAGACAAAGATGGCCGGCCTGGTGGTGCGGCTGCTGGGTGGCTATGAGCGGTGGCGCGGGTTCCACCGCCTTACGGGGCTGTTCGTGGCGTGTGGCTTCCTCCACGGACTGTTGGACGCCAGTGCGTTTGAGGCAGCGCCCGCCCTTAGGTGGAGCTACGTGGCCATCGGCGGAACTGGGCTGGCTTTCTACGCCTACCGGGAGCTGCTCTCACGCCGATTCCTGCCGCATCACGATTACCAGGTATCGGGGGTCCGCCCGGTTGCGCCGGACCTGGTGGAGGTGGCGCTTCGCCCCCTGGGCCGCCCCCTGGCCTTCAAGCCTGGCCAGTTCGCCATGATCTACCTGGAAACTGCGGACGGCTGGCAGCGTCACCCCTTCTCCATTTCCGGGCCTGCGCGGGAAGGCGGGATCAGCATCACCGTCAAAGCGCTGGGTGACCACACCACACGGCTGCCCGACGTGGTGCAGCCGGGCATGCCTGCCGTGGTGGGCGGCCCCTATGGCCGCTTCGACCGGCACAGGGGTACCGGGCACCAGGTCTGGGTCGCCGGCGGGGTGGGGATCACTCCGTTCCTCAGCTGGCTCCGTTCCCTGGACTCAGAGCCGGGGGGACTGGAAGAGGACGTCCACCTATTTGTGACCTCTGCGGGTCCGTCGCCTTTCGCCGAAGAAATTACCGCCATCGCCGGGAGGCATCCCCGGCTAAGGGTCCACCTTGTCGATACTGAAAGGGACGGGCGGCTTACCGTGGACGCGGTCATCGCGGCGGTGGCCACAGACCCACGCAAGCTGTCGGTCTTCATGGGCGGACCCGACGCCATGCTGCGCCAGTTCCGTCAAGCGTTCCGGGCAGCCGGTGTCCGCCGTCTCAACATCCACCGGGAGTATTTCCAGTGGCGGTAATGCGGACTGCTTTGGCTTAGCGGGGCCGGCGGGCGGCGTTTTCCCGTGCCAGGACAGCGTACGCGTCGTCGGGAGTGCCGGGGGAGAAGCTGCCGAACTTGCGCTCGGCGGCCGTGCGGATCAGGAAGTCGGCGATGGCAGGGTTTTTGGGAAGGAGCGAACCGTGCAGGTAGCTGGCAACGATGTTCCGGTAGCGTGCGCCCTCATGGCCGTCGCTGCTGTTGTTCCCGGTGCCCTTGGCCACGGTGCCAAGCGGCCGCACACCGCTGCCCAGCGTGGTTTGGCCGCTGTGGTTTTCGTAGCCCAGGACTTCGCCGAACTCGGTGGTCGAGACTTTGACGTTGCCGATCAGGCGTTCATCGGTGCCCTGGGTCTCAACGTCCAGGACGCCGATGCCGGGGATGACGGTGCCGGTCCGTGTTTTGAAGAACCGGCCAAAAAGTTGGTACAGGCCGCAGATGACCAGCATGGGCGTACCGTCCTCGGCCAACTCCTTCAAGTGTCCGGCCCGGGCCTGCAGGTCGTCCTGGATGACCAGTTGGCCACTGTCCTGCCCGCCGCCGCCAACAATGATGTCCACATCCTCGGGGAAAGGATCGCCCACGTTGTATTCGAGCAGCTCCGGGGTGTAGCCGTGCCACTGGATGCGGCGCTGCAGGACCAGCGCATTGCCCCAGTCGCCGTAGATGTTCATATCCCGTGGGTACAGCTGGACCACGCGGAGGGTGCCCTTGGACGGGGTGGGGGCTTCCGTTGCTTCTGCCGGACTCACGAGACGACCTCCACGGTGGTGATTTTGGACAGCTCGCGGCGGATGGCAAGCATGGCGGTGTAGGTACAGAAGATCCGCTTGGGTTTGCCCTGCCCTTCCCGGATGAAGGCGGCGAGGGCGGCCGTGATATCGGTGTCCACGGCGCCGACGGGCACTTCGTCGTATTGCAGCCGCAGGGCCATATCGTAGGCCCGCGAACCGGTCAGCAGCTCCACTCCGCCGTCGCGGAGTGAATCGAATTCCACATCCCAGAGCCACGACATGTCCCGGCCGTCCGCGTAGTTGTCGTTAATCGCGATCATGGTGGCGTAGCCGCTTGCGGGAAAGGACTTCAACCCCAGCCGGAAGCCGCTGGGATTCTTGACCAGCACCAGGTCCAGGGGCTGGCCGTCCACGGTCAGGCTCTCGCCGCGGCCAAAAGCAGGAGCCACCTGGGACAGCGACTGCAGGAGGGTCTCGTGGTTTGCGGTGGCAGCACCGCCGCCGCAAATGCTGCGGGCGAGTGTGAGGGCGGCGGCTGCGTTGAAGATGTTGTACACGCCGCGCAGCTTCATCGCCGTGGTGACCGTACCGCCGTCGTACTCAAACCCGGCGCTGTCCGCGCCCACGGTGCGGAGGACGACGTCGGCCTGCGGCTTGGCGGGCAGGCCCGCCGGGGCGGGGCTGCCGGGAGTGGCGCGCATGTCATCGTCATTGGGGAAGGTGCCCAGCAGGGAATCGTCGAGGCCGAAGTACTTGACGTCCTGTCCGGTCAGCGTGTCAGCGATCCTGGCAACCCGCGGGTCTTCGCGGTTCAGGACCACCGTTCCCGTGGTTTTGGCGGCGATGTGCTGAAGGAGTTGCGCGGTCTTGTCGATCTCGCCAAAGCGGTCCAGCTGGTCGCGAAGCACATTGAGGAGCAGGCAGTAGCGCGGCGGCACGCTGTTGACGAAATGGACGGCGTGGGCCTCGTCAAGTTCCAGGACCGCAATGTCCGCGTCCAGCCTGCCGCGCCAGTCCACTTCGCCCAGGAGGGCCGCTGCCACGCCCCGGGTGAAGTTGCTGCCCGTCCGGTTGGTGAACACCTTCAGGCCCTGGCTTTCCAGCAGTTCAACCACCATCTTGGTGGTGGTGGTCTTGCCGTTGGTACCGCTGACCACAGCCACGCCGTGGGGCAGGGTGGTGAGGGTCCGCCGCATAAAACCGGGGTCGATTTTTTCCACCACCAGGCCTGGAAGTGCGGAGCCGCCGCCGCGCAGCCGGGAGACCCTGCGGACCAGCTTGCCGAGCGGAACACTGAAGAAGACCATGTTTCGAATATATCCCAGCAGCGGCATGCAACCTTTGCCGGCGGCAGCCCTTCGGCAACAGCCGGAGGGCCGGGACCGTATGCTGGAAGGATGACAAACCCCCCTTCTGCTGATCCTGCGCGCGTGGGCTCGGGCCTGCGGATTGGTGTCCTGGCCCTCCAGGGCGACTTCCGCGAGCACCTGCGCGCCGCGGAAGCCACCGGCGCACAGGGTATCGCCGTCCGCCGGCCGGCTGAGCTGGATGGCCTGGACGGCCTCATCATTCCCGGCGGAGAATCCACCACCATCGATAAACTGGCGCGTGCCTTCGAACTTGCCGGGCCCCTGCGCAAATACATTGCCGATGGCCTGCCCGTCTATGGCTCCTGCGCGGGAATGATCCTGCTGGCCGCAGACATCGCGGATCCTGCCACTGACTTGTCCGGGGCACCGCAGCAGACCTTCGGCGGTCTGGACATCACCGTCCGCCGCAACGCTTTTGGCCGGCAACGGGAGTCCTTTGAAACCGATCTTGACTTCAAGGGACTGGAGTTCAGCGCCACCGCGTCCGGCGTGGAACCCGTGCACGCCGTCTTTATCCGCGGACCCTGGGTGGAGCGGGTGGGCCCGGGCGTGGAAGTCCTGGCCCAGGTGGAGCCGGCGGAACCCGGCCAGGCGTCGCACGCCGCATCGCTTCCCGGGACGGCTAGAATTGTGGCAGTGCGTTCCGGCCAGCTGCTGGCCACCTCCTTCCATCCGGAAGTGACTGGCGAAAAACGCGTACATGAACTTTTTATCCGCATGATCAGAGGAGAAGCGTAAAGCATGTCAGGCCACTCCAAATGGGCAACGACCAAGCACAAAAAGGCGATCATTGACAGCCGCCGCGCAAAGTCGTTTGCCAAGCTGATCAAGAACATCGAAGTTGCCGCCCGGATGGGCGGACCGGACCTCGCCGGCAACCCCGGCCTTGAACTGGCCGTCACCAAGGCCAAGAAGACCTCGGTCCCCAACGACAACATCGATCGCGCCATTAAGCGCGGCGCCGGGCTCACCGGCGAGGTAGTGGACTACACCGAGATTATGTACGAGGCCCGCGGTCCCCAGGGCTCGGCCCTGCTGATCGAGTGCCTTACGGACAACAAGAACCGCGCGGCCTCCGAGGTCCGCCTGGCCATCTCCCGCAACGGCGGCACCATTGCCGACCCCGGCTCCGTGAGCTACCTCTTCACCCGCAAGGGCGTGGTGAACCTGCCCAAGAACGGCCTGAGCGAGGACGACGTCCTGATGGCCGTCCTGGATGCAGGTGCGGAAGAAGTCAAGGACAACGGCGAGACCTTCGAGATCCACTCGGAACCCGGGGACCTGCAGGCCATCCGTGAAGCGCTGGCGGAAGCCGGCATTGAATACGACACGGATGAAGTCGAGTTCGTCCCCTCCATGCAGGTGGAACTCGACGTCGACGGCGCCCGCAAGTTCCTGAAGCTTGCCGACGCGCTGGAAGAGCTCGACGACGTCCAGAACGTCTACAGCAACGCCGACCTCAGCGACGACGTCCAGGCCGCCCTGGAATCCGAGTGACGTCCGGCTTTGCCAACTAGACCGCCGCGGGACGTGAGGCCGGGCCTGCCCGCTCCGGGGACGCACGCGTGACGCTCCGCGTCCTGGGCGTTGATCCCGGCCTCACCCGCTGCGGCATCGGCGTGGTGGATGTTGAACGCAACCGCCGGGCCAGCATGGTGGCGGTGGGGGTCGTGGGCACGTCCCCGGATGAGAGCCTTGACCGCCGACTGCTGGTGATCGCCACAGCCATCGATGAGTGGCTGGACCGTTACGAACCGCACGTCCTCGCCGTCGAACGCGTCTTCTCCCAGCTCAACGTCAGCACAGTGATGGGCGTCGCCCAGGCGTCCGGCGTGGTGATCGCTGCGGCGGCACGCCGGGGAATCCCGGTGGCGCTGCACACGCCGTCGGAAGTCAAAGCGGCGGTGACCGGAAGCGGAACCTCCAACAAGGATGCCGTCACCAAACTGGTCACCAAAATTCTCCGCCTTGACGCCCCGCCCCGCCCGGCCGACGCGGCCGATGCGCTGGCGCTGGCCATTACCCATGCATGGCGGGCCGGAAGCGGTGCGGCCGTTGCCACCACCGGTCCCGGCAGTTCATCCCTCACGCCGGCCCAGCGGGCGTGGGCGGAAGCAGAGGCAAAAGCGCGCCGTGCACGCTGATTGTCCCTGCTGCTTGCTAGGGTATTCGTAGATATGTTCGGATAGCCGGGCCCTCATCCATGAGGCCGGCGGTACAACGGGAGCCCGGCCTTGATCAGTTTCCTCCGCGGAACCGTAGCGCACGTAGGCCTGTCCACGGCCGTGATTGACCTCAACGGTGCGGGGATGAGTGTCAACGCCACACCGCAGACGCTCAGCCGGCTGCACGTGGGTGAACAGGGCCAGCTGTTCACGTCACTGATTGTCCGCGAGGATTCGCTGACCCTTTTCGGTTTCGCTTCCGACGATGAGCGGGAAGTGTTCGACATCCTCCTGAGCGTCAGCGGCGTCGGTCCTCGGCTTGCCCTCGCCGTCCTGGCAGTCCACGACCCCGAGGCCATCAGGGTGGCGGCGCATACCGGGGACAGCAAGACCTTCACCAAGGTTCCCGGCATCGGGCCCAAGGTGGCCGGAAGGATCGTGCTGGAGCTGGCCGGAAAGCTCGTCCCGCACGGCACCCCGGCGGCCGCAGGTGCCGCAACGCCCGCCGAGGCCGCCTGGAAGCCCCAGGTGGTGGCGGCGATGACCAGCCTGGGCTGGTCCGAGAAGGATGCCTCCGCCAGCATCGAGAAAGCCCTCGCCGATGATCCGGAAGTTTCCTTCCGGGGCAACGTGCCGGAAATCCTGCGGACCACGCTGCGGTGGCTTGGCCAGGACGGCGCACGGGCCGGCAACCGCGTAGGCACCCGTGGCTGAACCTTCGCTGGTCGCAGCAGGGGAGGAGCCGGAGGAACGCGCTATTGAAGCGGCGCTGCGGCCCAAGAACCTGGATGACTTTGTTGGCCAGCACCGGGTGCGCAAGCAGCTGTCGCTGGTGCTGCAGGCCTCCCGGATGCGGGGGCGCACGGCGGACCACGTGCTGTTCTCCGGGCCGCCGGGCCTGGGTAAGACGACACTTGCCATGATCGTGGCAGCGGAGATGAACGCGCCGCTGCGCCTCAGCAGCGGGCCCGCCATCCAGCACGCCGGCGACCTTGCCGCCATCCTGTCATCGCTGTCCGAAGGCGAGGTCCTGTTCCTCGACGAGATCCACCGCATGTCCCGCCCGGCCGAGGAAATGCTGTACATGGCCATGGAGGATTTCCGCGTTGACATCGTGGTGGGCAAGGGTGCCGGCGCCACTGCCATTCCGCTGGAACTGCCCCCGTTCACACTGGTGGGCGCCACCACCCGCGCCGGGCTCCTCCCCGGACCCCTGCGTGACCGCTTCGGCTTTACCGGGCATCTCGAGTTCTACTCCGTCGCGGAACTGGAACTGGTCCTGCGGCGTTCCGCAGGCCTGCTGGACCTGAAGGTCAACTCCGCCGGATTCGCCGAGATCGCCGGCCGTTCGCGCGGCACGCCCCGTATCGCCAACCGGCTGCTGCGCAGGGTCCGCGACTGGGCGCTGGTGCACGGCGTGGAACAAATTGACGCCAGGACCGCCTCCGCGGCCCTTGATATGTATGAGGTGGACAAGAAGGGGCTGGACCGGCTGGACCGCGCCGTCCTTGATGCCCTTATCACCAAGTTCGGCGGCGGACCGGTAGGCCTTTCCACCCTGGCCATTGCCGTGGGCGAGGAAACGGAAACCGTCGAAACCGTAGCCGAACCCTTCCTGGTCCGCGAGGGCCTCCTCGGCCGGACACCGCGCGGCAGGATTGCCATGGCGCCGGCCTGGACGCATCTGGGGTACGCCATTCCGTCCGGCGTTTTTGCCCAGGAGCAACTGGACCTTTTTGAGCCCGGCGGGGACGCCCCAGTGGCGGGGGACTGGGCCCCGGAGAGCCAATAGCAGGCTCCGCCCAGCTTTTCCCTTTAGACTGGTCTGACGCCCGGCACGTTCGGGTCTTTGTTTCGCGGGCGGCCCCGACGCCCCCGCCGCTTGGGGAAGGAACGTCAGGCTTCCTGCCTGCGCCGCCACCACCCCGGCTGAAGCGAAGCCGACGTCGCTGGAAAACCAGCAGCACCACGCAAAAGAACGGAATTCCCCCTTGGATCCAATGTCAATTCTCCTGTTCGTCATGCTCGGCGTCTTCATCTTCATGATGTTCCGCCGCAACAAGAAGACGCAGCAGCAGCAGGCAGAGCTCCAGTCGAAGTTTGCCCCGGGCGTGGAGGTCATGACCAGCTTTGGCCTTTTCGGCCGGATCGTGGACATCGACGACGCCGACAACAAGGTCACCCTTGAACTTTCCCCCGGCAACCTGGCCACTGTTCACCGCCAGGCGGTCACCAAGGTTGTAGAGCCTGCCCTGGAACCCGCTGCCGAGCCCGCCGACGCTTCGCCGGTAGTGCCGGATGACGCATCCTCGCTGACCGCCACCGAAGCCGGCAGCACCGCCATGGGCACCGAGACTCCGGAAGAAACCCTGAAGCGCCTCAACGACGAGGGCAAGAAGGACAGCTAGGCCCGCGGCCGCTTTCCTCCCTCTACCGCTGCGGACAACCGCCGGCGCAGGCCACAGCCCGTGCCGGCGGTTCTTCCGCGAATAAGAGAAAGATCGACAATGGCACGAACTGGCCGCAAGAAACCGGGACTCCGCGTCCTGGTCTGGCTTGGCGTACTCCTGGCAGCGCTCACGGCCGTCCTGGCCGGCGGCACCGTCGCCGGGCAGGCCAGCTGGGCTCCGAAACTTGCCCTGGACCTTGAGGGTGGCACCCAGATGATCCTGGCGCCGAAGGTGGAGGGCGGTTCGGACATTAACGAACAGCAGCTCAACCAGGCCGTGGCAATCATCCGCCAGCGCGTTGACGGCTCCGGCGTCTCCGAAGCGGAAATCAGCACCCAGTCCGGGCGCAACGTGGTGGTCAGCCTTCCCGGCACGCCGTCCGCCGAAACCCGGAACCTCATCCAGGCATCCGCGGACATGAACTTCCGCCCCGTCCTCCTCAACGGCGACGGCGCCGCAGTGCCGCCGGAATCGCAGACCCCTGAGGACCAGCTGCCCAAACCTACGGCTGAGCCGGCCAACAGCAGCGACACCAACTGGATCACCCCGGAGATCTACAAGCAGTTCGAAGCGCTGGACTGCAACAGCCCGGCGGCCGAGAAATCCCAGCGGTCGGATCCCACCAAGCCCCTGGTCACCTGCGAGCCTGCCACCGACAAGTCCCCGGCCATCAAGTACATCCTGGGGCCTGTGGAGGTGAAGGGCAGCAACATCGTCACCTCGTCCTTCCAGCTGCAGCAGGGCGCCCAGGGTGCCGTGACCAATGACTGGGCGGTCAACATCCAGTTCGACGCCGAGGGCACGGCCAAGTTCAAGGACGTTACCCAGCGCTTGAACCAGTTCTACGTGGCCGCCGGCGGCGAGTCAGGCACCGACCCCAAGTCCCAGTTCGCCATTGTGCTGGACGACCAGGTCATCTCCGCTCCACGGTCACTGGCTGTGATCACCGATGGGCGTCCGCAGATCACCGGCGGCTTCACGGAGCAGACAGCCAAGGCGCTGTCAGACCAGTTGAAGTTTGGTGCCCTTCCCATCAGCTTTGACATCCAGAGCGAACAGCAGATTTCCGCCACGCTCGGTGGCGAACAGCTGCGCATGGGGCTGCTGGCGGGCCTGATCGGGCTTCTCCTTGTGGTTGTCTATTCGCTGTTCCAGTACCGCGCCCTGGGCTTCGTCACCATTGCCTCGCTGGTGGTGGCCGGCGCCCTGACATACCTCGCCATCGCCATCCTGGGCTGGACGGAGAACTACCGACTGTCCCTGGCAGGCGTTGCAGGCATCATCGTGGCCATCGGCCAGACCGCCGACTCCTTCATCGTGTACTTCGAACGCATCCGCGACGAACTGCGTGAAGGGCGCGGCCTGGTGTCCGCCGTCGAAAACGGCTGGAAGCGTGCCAAGCGCACCGTCCTGGCCTCCAAGGCCGTCAACCTCCTGGCCGCATTGGTCCTGTACTTCGTGGCAGTTGGCAACGTCCGTGGCTTTGCGTTCACGTTGGGCCTGACTGCCATCGCGGACCTCATCGTCGTGTTCATGTTCACCCACCCCACGCTGCAGCTGCTGGCGCGCACCCGCTTCTTCGGTGAAGGCCACAAGTTCTCCGGCCTGGATCCCGAACGGCTGGGCGCCGTACCCCTGTACCGCGGGGCCGGCCGTGTCCGCACTCCCGAGGACAAGCCCGTGGTGGTCCGCAGCAAGAACGCCGGGGCAGCAGCCGAGGCAGAGCGCCGCATGACCATCGCCGAACGGCGCCTGGCAGAAAAGCAGGAACAGCTGGCAGGCTCGTCCAAGACCTCCGCGAAGGAGAACAAGTAATGTCAGGCTTCGCTACTTTCGGCAACGAGCTCTACACCGGCAAGCGCTCCTACGACTTCGTTGGCGCCAAGAAACTGTGGTTCATCATCGCTGCGGTGGGGGTGGCGCTGTCCATCATCATTCCGGTGGCCAAGGGCGGCTTCAACCTCGGTATCGAGTTCCGCGGCGGCTCCGAGTTCACTGTCTCGAACGTCAAGACCACGGATGCTTCCATCGGCGAGAAAGCCGTGACGGATGTGGTGGCCGGCAGCGTCCCGCGCGTTGCCAACGTGGCCGGTAACACCATGCGCATACAGACGGACAAGCTCACCGACGACGAGACCCTCCGCATCAAGCAGGGCCTCACCGGCGCCTACGGGGTCACCGACAATGAGGTGACCTCCACGTTCGTGGGCCCCACGTGGGGTGCTGACGTAACCAAGCAGGCGCTGATTGGCCTGGTGGTCTTCGTGCTGCTCGCGGCGGTACTCATGGCCCTCTATTTCCGGACCTGGAAGATGTCCCTTTCGGCACTGGCCGGCATGGCCGTCACCATGTTCATCACGGCAGGGGTGTATGCCCTGAGTGATTTCGAGGTCACGCCGTCGGCCATCATCGGATTCCTGACCGTCCTCAGCTACTCGCTGTACGACACCGTGGTGGTCTTCGACAAAATCCGTGAGAACACCACCGGGATCGACTCGTCCACGCGCCGGACGTTCGGCGAGGAAGTCAACCTTGCCGTCAACCAGACCCTGGTGCGCTCCATCAACACCATGATGGTGGCAATCCTTCCCGTGGGGGCCATCCTGTTCATCGGTGCCGGTCTCCTGGGCGCCGGCACCCTGCGCGACCTTTCCCTGGCGTTGTTTGTCGGGATCCTCATCGGCACTGCCGCAACCATCTTCGTGGCAGCTCCGATGTACGCGTGGCTCCGGCAGGGCGAACCGGACCTGGTCAAGCAGGCACGCCGGGTGGAGCAGCGCCGTGCAGGGTCGGCGGACCGGTCGGCCCCGGCATCACCAGCCAACGCCTGACCGGCCGGTCACAGGCAGCCGAATTTCCCTCAAAAGCCGGGCAACGCACCCTCTGCGTTGCCCGGCTTTTGGCTGTCCGGCTCCGGTTACGGAACTGGCGCCCCGGGGGAATAGACTGGAGTAATTAAACGGTGGTGAGGGGTGCTTCATTGGAAGAACGGTCGGCGTCGGCGCCAACGGCACAGGAAGAAATCAGTCCTGCCGGTGTACAGGCCGGTGCGGGATCTCCAGCGCGCCCCGGCTCCCTGGTCCCTGTTGATAATTCGGGTTCGCGGCCAACCTTTCCCGGCCGGCGGGAACGTACCCGGTCCCGGCTTGCGCGCCTGACCGGCCGCGGGGGCGCCACGTATTCGCCCATCCTCGAGCCGCTGCTGCGCACCGTCCGGGCCAATAACCCCAAAGAGGATTTCGACCTCATCCAGCGCGCCTTCGACGTCGCGGAGCGGAGCCATCGCGGGCAGAAACGCAAGAGCGGTGATCCCTACATCACCCATCCGGTGGCGGTGGCCACCATCCTCGCGGAGCTGGGCCTCAGCGGCACCACCCTCGCGGCGGCCCTGCTCCACGACACCGTGGAGGACACCCCCTACACCCTCGCGGACCTCAAGCGCGATTTCGGCCCGGAAGTGGCCATGCTGGTGGACGGCGTGACCAAACTGGACAAGGTCAGTTTCGGCGAAGCCGCCCAGTCCGAAACCGTCCGCAAGATGGTCGTGGCCATGGCCAAGGACATCCGGGTCCTCATGATCAAGCTCGCCGACCGTCTGCACAACGCCCGCACGTGGCGCTTTGTCTCGGCCGAGTCCTCAGCCCGCAAGGCACGCGAAACCCTGGAAATCTTCGCTCCACTGGCGCACCGCCTGGGCATGAACACCATCAAGTGGGAACTCGAGGACCTGTCCTTCGCCGCCCTCTATCCCAAGGTGTACGAAGAGATTGTCAGGATGGTGGGGGACCGGACCCCCGAGCGGGAAAAGAGCCTGGGCGTTATCCGCGACCAGATCACCGAAGACCTGCGCGCCGCCAAGATCAAGGCCACCATCACCGGCCGGCCCAAGCACTATTACTCCATTTACCAAAAGATGATTGTCCGCGACAAGGATTTCGACGACATCAATGACCTCATGGGTGTCCGTGTCCTGGTGGACTCCGTCCGGGACTGCTACGCCGCCCTGGGCACCATGCATTCGCGCTGGAACCCGCTGCCCGGCAGGTTCAAGGACTACATCGCAATGCCCAAGTTCAACATGTACCAGTCACTGCACACCACCGTGATCGGTCCGGGCGGCAAACCGGTGGAGATCCAGATCCGTACGCACGAGATGCACCGCCGGGCCGAATACGGCGTGGCGGCGCACTGGAAGTACAAGGACCAGCCCAACCGCACCGCGGTGGGCCCCGGAAGCCCCCGCGACGGCGACATGGGCTGGCTGCGCTCCCTGGTGGACTGGCAGCAGGAAACCTCCGATCCCGGGGAGTTCCTTGATTCGCTGCGTTTTGAGATCAACGCCCGCGAGGTCTTCGTGTTCACGCCCAAGGGCGAGGTCATGGCGCTGCCCGCCGGCTCCACCCCCGTGGACTTTGCGTACGCCGTCCACACTGAAGTGGGCCACCGCACCATCGGCGCCAGGGTCAACGGCAAACTGGTCCCGCTCAACAGCGAGTTGAACCACGGCGACTGGGTGGAAATCTTCACCTCCAAGGCAGAAGGCGCCGGACCCAGCCAGGACTGGCAGCACTTCGTCAAGAGCGCCAGGGCGCGGAACAAGATCCGCCAGTGGTTCAGCAAGGAACGCCGCGAAGAGGCGATCGACCGCGGCAAGGAACTCCTGACCCGCGCCATGCGGAAGCAGAACCTGCCGCTGCAGCGGCTCATGACGCACGACGCCCTGGCCGCCGTGGCGGAGGAATTCAAGTACACCGATATCTCCGGCCTCTATGCCGGCGTGGGAGACGGTCACACGTCCGCACAGTCGGTCATGGAGAAGCTGATCGAAAGCCTGGGCGGCAACGAAGGCGCCGATGATGACGTCGAAGAGGTCAGCATCCCCAGCCAGGTCAGCAAGGCCCGATTCTCCGACTCCGGCGTCGTGGTCCGCGGCGTGGGCGACGTTTGGGTGAAGCTTGCCCGCTGCTGCACGCCCGTGCCACCGGACCCCATCCTGGGTTTTGTGACCAGGGGATCCGGCGTTTCCGTGCACCGCACCGACTGCACCAACATCTCGGACCTGAAGGACCAGCCGGACCGGATCGTGGACGTCGACTGGGCGCCCACCCAGTCCAGCGTCTTCCTGGTGGAAATCCAGGTGGAGGCCCTGGACCGCAAGTCATTGCTCTCTGACGTGACGCGGGTCCTCTCCGACAACCACGTCAATATCCTTGCAGCCAGCGTTCACACCTCAACGGACCGGGTAGCCATCTCAAAGTTCGCGTTTGAGATGGGCGACCCCAAGTACCTCAGCCACGTCCTCAGTGCCGTCCGCCGGATCGACGGGGTCTTCGACGTCTACCGGACCACCGGCAACAAGCGCCGGAGCTAGCAGGGCCAGCTTCTCCAGGGCGGCCCTTTTGTGGGGCACCCTGGGTGTTGCTTCAATGGCCCGCACCAGCAGCCGGAGCTGCACGTCCTGCTGCGGGCGGCCCAGCAGGCCGGCGATGGCCGGCACGGCTCGCTCGGTGTCCACGTGCAGGGCGATGTCCAGCGCCGTCCGTAATGGGCTGGAGACCATCAGCCCGCCCAGACTGACGACGTCGAAGGGCCCCAGCTTCACCTCGTGGAGCGTGCAGCCACGCGTATTCCGCAGGCCGGACACCCGCCGCTTTGCGTCCACCAGGAGCGCCATCCTGTCCGGTTCCGCGGCGCAGCCGTAGATCCAGGCTGCCGTCATCCGCCCGGCCACGACGCGTTGCCTGATGGCTGCCGGCACAGCACCGGCAGCTGCCCGTGCCCGCAGCTGCGGCGATGCGGGGGATCCGGGAAGGGTGTAGCCGTGGTGGTGGAGGCGGGCCAGGACCCCGTCGGATGCCAGTGATTGGAGTTCCGGCCAAGCGAAGGGTTTATCCGGCGCGTACAGCTCGGGAAACCGTGGTGGGCCGGACGTTTCTGCGCCGGCAACCGGGCAGCCCTGCCGTGGTACCGGGGCGGAGGAGTCCCTGCCCGGCCGGGCCGCGGAGGAAGTTGATGGTGAGGCCATGCCTCCATCCTGCCCGGGCCGCCGTTAACTGGCACAGGCCCGGCCCTGGTTATGTGGATAACCGGGGCCGGGCCTGTTTGCCTGCCTCAGGGCAGCAAGCTCAGTGCAGGAAACTCAGGACAGCTCGCTGGCCGAACGCTGGATCTGGTCAAGCCAGGCCTGGCGGGCCTCAAGAGCCTCCTGGGCGGCCTTGATCTTGCGCTGATCACCGGTCTGCTCAGCCTTGGCAAGGTCTTCCTGGAGCCCGGCAATAGCGGACTCGAGCTGCGACAACGCGCTGTTGGTGCGTGCCTTCCGCTCCGGGTTGGAGCGCTGCCACTGCTCTTCCTCGGCGTGGCGGACAGCGTCCTCCACCTTCCGGAGGCCGGCTTCAATCCGGCCCATGTCGGCACGGGGTACCTTGCCGGCCTCTTCCCAGCGGTCGCGGACAGACTGCAGCGCCTTCTTGGCGGCAGACAGGTCCTTGATCGGCAGGATGCCGTTGGCTTCGGCCAGCAGCGCTTCCTTCACCGTGAGGTTAGCGGAGTATTCTTGGTCGATCTCGTCGTTGGCAGCCTGGCGCGATGTAAAGAAGACATCCTGCGCGGCACGGAACCGGGCCCACAGTGCGTCATCATCCTTGCGGCTGGCGCGTGGGGACGCTTTCCACTGGTCCATCAGGCGGCGGTACTCTCCGGCGGCGTATCCCCAGTCCGTAGAGGTGGAGAGCGCCTCAGCCTCCGCAATCAGCTTTTCCTTGGCCGCCTTGGCAGCAGAGTTGTTGCTGTCGAGCTGGGAGAAGTAGGCCCGGCGGTGGCGGTCGAAGACCGTCCGGGCTGCCCGGAAGCGCTTCCAGAGGGCGTCCTCATTACTGCGGCCAAGGCGTACGCCGCTCTTCTGCGCCGCTTTCCAGTTCTCGAACAGCTCGTTCATGCGGGCGCTGGAGGTTTTCCACTGCGTCTGGGCGGGGTCCTGCCCGGAAATCTGCTCTGCCTCCGCAACAATGGCCTCGCGCGCTGCAAGCTCGGCGGCGCGGACGGCGTCGTGCTCGGCCTTTTCGGCCTTCTCCAGCTCGGTGATCTGGCCTGCGAGCGTGTCCAGCCGTGCCTCAGCTGCCCGGAGATCGCCTACCATGTTCCGTTCGGCGAGCTGTTCACGCAGGTGTGTGACCGTCTTCTGCATGTCGGTGCTGGGAGCTTTGGAGCTGACGCGCTGTTCGAGGAGGACAACCTGCGCCACGACGTCGTCGTACTTCCGCGCAAAGTAGATCAGCGCTTCATCGCCGCTCACTCCGGGGTACTGTCCCACGGGGTGCTCGCCGCCGTCGATGGTCAGGTAGACGTGACCGTCTCCTTCCACCCGGCCCCACTTGGAGGCCTCGGCAACCGAGGTGCTGGGCGCGGCGGGAACCGGCGACACGGCGGGGGCAGCGGCAGCAGGCTTGGGACGGGATGCGAAAGCAGCCGGCGACGGCGCGGACGGCCGGGGCGCGGGAGCGGCAGGGGTCCCGGCCTGGTCTTCTGCGTCCTGCGCCGGGTGCTCCTCCGCAGTGCCCGTTTCAGCCGTGCCCTGGTCTGCGGCCGGTTCTTCGGCAGCGACTGCCTCTGCGTTCTCCGGTGCCTGCCCGGACTGGTCAGCAGTTGTGGCCGCCTCCTCGGCCTGAGCCGTCTCTTCGGTTACGCCTGTTGCTGTTTCGTCGGATTTCTGACTGTCTGTCACCGCTAAAAGTCTTTCGCTTGGAGGGAAATACTCACGTACTGCACCGTTGCCTTGCGGGCCCGGCTCCTACTTCAGAGAAAACGAGTCTATCGTGACTGGTTGTTTTGGTGCGCCGTCCGTGTCGCTGGCGCCTGGGGTGATGCCGGCGGCAGCGATGTTGGCCACCACATCAAGGCCTGAGGTCACCTTGCCCACCACCGTGTAGCCGCCCGCGGAGTCCGCCGGGATGGCAGTGTCCTTGTAGACAATGAAGAACTGTGTCCCGTTGCCATAGGCGTTGTTGCCGGTTCGGGCCACGGCGATGGTGCCGGCCGGGTACATGTTGTCCGCGGGGGTGTTCTCCAGCGGGCCCCAGGTGTAGTTGGGGTCGCCCTGGCCGTCGCCGTTGGGTGAGCCGCACTGCAGTACGCCGAACTGGTCGGCGGTGGTGAGCCGGTGGCACGTCTTCCCGTTGAAGTAGCCTTCGTCGCTCAGGGACTTGAAGACGGCGGCGGCCTGCGGGGCTTTCGTCCCGTCCACTTCCACCCCGAGGGGGCTGCCGTTCAGGAGCAGTTGACCCGTGAACGTCTTGCCCGCGGCGGTGTCCGCTGCGGGAATGTTCGGGCCGTTGGTTGCGGCGGCGGAGGGCGTTGCGGAGGCTGAGGGCTCTGTCAGTCCTGCCTGCGCGGTGGCGTACTCGTCCTCGGTGGGGTTGCCGGCAAACGCGGTGAGCTGGAGGACGACGGCGAGCACCACGGCGGCAGTTCCGGCGCCGGCGGCGACGAGGTTGTCGCGTTTCCGCCGCTTCTCCTGGTCCCGCCGGAGGTCACGCTTGGCTTCCATCTGCTGGATGCGCCGTTTCGTTTCGCGGGCACTGCGTGGACTGGCCGGCAAGGGTCCTCCTCATCGTCGGGCTGCTGGCGCCCCGCGGTTGGCCGCCGGGCACATGAGTTGGCGGCCATGCTGTAGTGGTCCGACGCATTCGAGATGCACACGGATGACGCATAAACTGGCTGCCGCACATAGTTTATGCATGGCCGGCTGTGCTGCTGCCTTACGCCGTCTTTAAACGGTGTGGCTGCCACTGCGCCGCGCCTTCCATCCCTAAGGAGAACCTTTCCCATGGCACGCAACGCCTCCCTGTCCGGATTCCCCGAGTGGCTTCCCGAGGAGCGGCTGGTGGAGCTGCATGTGCTCGATACCCTGCGCAGGGTCTTTGAACTGCATGGATTTGCGTCCATCGAAACCCGTGCGGTGGAGACCGTGGGACAGCTGCTCCGCAAGGGGGAGATCGACAAGGAAGTGTATGGACTCAGCCGGCTCCAGGACGATGAGGGCGAGAACCCGGTCAAGGGCGGCAAGGCCGATCCCAACGCACTGGCCCTGCATTTTGACCTGACGGTGCCGTTTGCCCGCTACGTGGTTGAAAACGCCGGTTACCTTGCCTTCCCGTTCCGCCGCTACCAGATCCAGAAAGTGTGGCGCGGCGAGCGGCCGCAGGAGGGGCGTGCCCGCGAGTTCACGCAGGCGGACATCGATGTGGTGGGCGACGGCGATCTGCCGTTCCGGTACGACGTGGAGATTGCGTTGGTCATCGCCGAGGCCCTCAGCGCCCTGCCCATTCCGGATTTCCGCCTCCGGATCAACAACCGGAAACTCGCCGAGGGCTTCTACCGCGGCATTGGGCTCGATGACACCGCCGGGGTGCTGCGCAGCATCGATAAACTCGAGAAGATCGGTCCCGCCAAGGTGGCCGAGCTGCTGAAGTCAGAGCTGGGCGCGTCCGACGACCAGGCTGCCAAAGCCCTGCAGCTTGCGGCCATCCGCACCGATGACACGTCCTTCGTGGGGCAGGTCCGGGCGCTGGGCGTCAGCAACGAGCTCCTGGACGAAGGCCTGTACGAGCTGGAGCAGGTCATCGATGCCGCCGTACAGCGCGCTCCCGGCAAGGTCCTGGCCGACCTCAGCATTGCCCGCGGCCTGGATTACTACACCGGTACCGTGGTGGAAACCGTGCTGGTGGGCCACGAACAGCTTGGGTCCATCTGCTCCGGCGGCCGCTACGACGCACTGGCCTCCAAGGGCAACCGCAAATTCCCCGGCGTGGGGCTGTCCATCGGCGTGACCCGCCTGGTATCCCGCATCCTGAGCCAGGACCTTGCCAGGGCTTCCCGTTCGGTTCCCACCGCGGTGCTGGTGGCCCTGAACCAGGACGACAGCTGGGGAGCGGCCCAGGACGTTGCCGCCCTGCTGCGCAGCCGCGGAATTCCAACCGAAGTAGCGGCCAAGGCGGAGAAGTTCGGCAAGCAGATCAAGTTCGCGGACCGGCGGGGGATCCCGTTCGTCTGGTTCACCGACGACGACGGCACGCACCAGGTGAAGGACATCCGCACCGGTGAGCAGGTGCTTGCTGCACCGGAAACCTGGATGCCGCCGGTCGAGGACCTCACGGTGCAGGTTGAAACAACGGCGCCGGCTGCTGCCCCGGTCCAGCCCGGGAACTGAAGCCCCGGGAGGTCAGGGCCTGGACTGGTGCCGCCGGAAGCGCAGCACCAGCCAGCGCCCTGCCATCCCCGCAGCCAGCACCGCGGCCATGGTCAGGACGGACGCCGGCGGCAGCGTGAAGGCAAGGAAGACGCAGCCGAGGAACCCCACCACATTCAGCCAGCGGGGGGCGTACCCGGGATGGGCCGTCAGGGTGAACGCGGACGCATTCGCCACGGCGTAGTAGACCAGCACGCCGAAGCTTGAAAAGCCCACCACGGTGATCACGTTGGTGGTCAGCAGGAGCACGATGACGACGCCGGCCACGGCGAGTTCGGCCACGTAAGGAACCGTGTGGGCGCCGCCCACTTTTGCCAACGGACCCGGAAGATCGCGTTCCCTTGCCATGGCCAGCGTGGTCCGGCCCACCCCCGTAATCAGTGCCAGGAGGGCGCCGAGGCATGCGGCGGCAGCGCCCGCCTGCACCAGCGGGGCGGCCGCTCCCAGGCGGGAGTCCACCACTGCGTCAAGCAGCGGGGCTCCGGAGGCGGAAAGCCGCTCCCCGAGGTGGTTCAGCAGGAGCACGGCCAGCAGCAGGTAAATGGCAAACGCCGCTGCCAGCGCAGCCAGGATGGCCCGGGGAATGGCCTGGGTGGGGTTCTTGACCTCTTCGCCCAACGTGGCAATGCGGGCGTAGCCGGCAAAGGCGAAGAACATGAGTCCCGCCGCCGGCAGGACCCCTGCGGGATTGCCCGACGGCGTCCCGGCCTGCGCCGCCCCGGCGTGCGGGCCCAGCACAGCGGCGATGGCAACGAACACCAGCGTGGCCAGGACCATGCACAGCAGGATCCGTGTCAGCAGCGCGGTGCGGGTAATGCCGAGCAGGTTGACGCCGGTCAGGGCCACCACGGCAGCCACCGCCACCGGGACCGCGTAACCGCTCGCAACATAGCTGCCGAACGTCAATGCCATGGCCGCGCAGGACGCCGTCTTGCCCGTCACGAACCCCCAGCCGGCCAGGAAGCCCGGCCACTCGCCGAGCTGCTTCCGGCCGTACACGTAGGTACCCCCGCTGGTGGGGTAGGTGGCGGCGAGGGCCGCAGAGGCAACGGCGTTGCAGTACGCCACCACCCCCGCGATGAGCACAGACAGGACCAGCAGATTCCCCGCCAGTGCCGCAGCCGGAGCGAAGACGACGAACACACCCGCGCCCAGCATGGACCCGAGCCCGATCGCGGTGGCATCGAAGGTTCCCAGCCTGCGCTCCAGCTGCTGTGGGTCGCTCATGCGGTGGCAGTACCTTTCCAACGGGTAAACTCGGACGGGATCGTTCCCGCAACGATCATATTTAGACTTCCCACTGTTTTCCCGCAGAAAGGCGTGCTGTGCTGCGCACACATGACCTCGGATCACTTCGTTCCGAGCACATTGGACAAACCGTAACCCTGGCCGGCTGGGTGGGCCGCCGTCGTGACCACGGTGGTGTCGCATTCGTGGACCTGCGCGACGCGTCCGGCGTCGCCCAGGTCGTCGTCCGCGAGGAAGAGGTTTTCCACGGCCTGCGCAACGAGTACGTCCTGCAGGTCACGGGCACCGTGTCCAAGCGGCCCGAAGGCAACGAGAACCCGGCGCTGGCCACCGGCGCAATCGAGGTCATCGCCGAGACGGTCACCGTCCTGAACACCTCCGACCCCCTGCCGTTCCAAATCGACGAGCACGTCGAGGTCGGCGAGGAAGCCCGCCTGAAGCACCGCTACCTGGACCTGCGCCGCCCCGGCCCCGCCCGCAACCTGCGCCTGCGCTCCGAGGCGAACCGGGTAGCCCGCGAGCTGCTGCACGGTGAAGGCTTCGTCGAGATCGAAACCCCGACGCTCACCCGTTCCACGCCGGAAGGCGCCCGCGACTTCGTTGTCCCCGCACGCCTGGCGCCCGGCTCCTGGTACGCGCTGCCGCAGTCGCCGCAGCTGTTCAAGCAGCTGCTGCAGGTCGGCGGCTTCGAGAAGTACTACCAGATCGCCCGCTGCTACCGTGACGAGGACTTCCGCGCGGACCGCCAGCCGGAGTTCACCCAGCTGGACATCGAGGCCAGCTTCGTCGAGCAGGAAGACATCATCAGCCTCGGCGAGGGCATCGTGAAGGCGCTCTGGAAGCTGATCGACGTCGAGATCCCGACGCCCATCCAGCGCATCACCTACAACGACGCGATGGCACGCTACGGCTCGGACAAGCCGGACCTGCGCTTCGGCCAGGAGCTGACCGAACTGACGGAGTTCTTCAAGGACACCAGCTTCGGCGTCTTCAAGGCCCCTTACGTCGGTGCGGTCGTCATGCCCGGCGGGGCCTCCCAGCCTCGCCGCACCCTGGACGGCTGGCAGGAATGGGCCAAGCAGCGCGGTGCCAAGGGCCTGGCCTACGTGCTCTTCAAGGAAGACGGCGAGCTCGCCGGCCCGGTGGCCAAGAACCTCAACGAGACCGAACGGGCCGGTTTGGCCGACGCTGTCGGCGCCAAGCCCGGCGACTGCATCTTCTTCGCCGCCGGCGAGAAGACCCCGTCCCGGGCGCTGCTCGGCGCCGCCCGCGTGGAGATCGGCCACCGCACCGGCCTGATCAACCCGGCCGATTGGGCCTTCTGCTGGGTGGTTGACGCCCCGATGTTCGAGCCCGCCGCGGCCGCCGTGGCCTCAGGTGACGTCGCCGTCGGCGGCGGCCAGTGGACCGCAGTGCACCACGCGTTCACCTCGCCCAAACCCGAATTCATGGACACGTTCGACACCGACCCGGAGACGGCGCTGGCCTACGCCTACGACATCGTCTGCAACGGCAACGAAATCGGCGGCGGCTCCATCCGTATCCACCAGGGCGACGTGCAGGAGCGCGTCTTCAAGGTCATGGGCCTCTCGCACGAGGACGCGCAGGAGAAGTTCGGCTTCCTGCTCGAGGGCTTCAAGTTCGGCGCGCCCCCGCACGGCGGCATCGCGTTCGGCTGGGACCGCGTGGTGGCACTGCTCTCCGGTGTCGAGTCCATCCGCGACGTCATCGCCTTCCCGAAGACCGGCAACGGCTATGACCCGCTGACCGCCGCGCCGGCGCCCATCACGCCGCAGCAGCGCAAGGAGGCCGGGGTCGACTTCAAGCCAGAAGCCAAGAAGGCCGAGGCCCCGAAGAACGACGGCGCCAAGTAGCTTTTGGGTCTCAACAGCAGCGGTTTCCCGGGTCTCCGGGGAGCCGCTGCTGCTTTTCCGCAAGTAGACGTCAGGGGTGGCCGTGATGCCGCCGGGAGGAGAGCGGGGATGCCGGAGCTTGTACCGCGGCTGGAGTCGTTGATGGACGCTGCCTGGCCCGCACTGGAACGCCACGATGCCGGCGACTGGATACTTCGGGCGGCCGTGGGGGTGACCCAGCGGGCCAACTCCGTCTGGCCCCGGGAACCGGGGGAGGACCCGGAGGCGCTGCGCCGGAGCCTGGCCGGGGCCCGGCGCTGGTACCGGGACCGCCGCCTGCCGCTGATCTTCCAGGTATTCGACGGGGCCGGCTACGCGCCGCTGAACGCCTTCCTCGACGCCGAGGGCTTCACCCGGCAGTCCGAGACGCTCATCCTGTCCCTTGTGCTTGCTGGCAGCGCGGCGGACGGGGGTTCGGGGGCCGCTCCGACGGCGGGGGTAGAGGTGCTGCCCCACCCATCGGAGGAATGGCTGCGGGTCTGGTGGGAGGTGGACGGCCGTGGCGGGGACGACGCCCTGGCCGTCGCCGGCGAGATCCTTCGGGGCTGCCCGTCACTGTACGCCCTGGTGCGGGACGGCGATGGCCGGGCCGCCGCCGTCGGGCGCCTTGCCCTTCCCGCAGGCAGCGCGCACGGCATGGCCACCCTGCCGGCAGCGCGCCGCCGGGGCTTCGCCTCCGCGATCCTCCAGTCCCTGCTTCAGGCCGGCGACGCGCGGGGAGTGGACGGCTTCTGGCTGCTGGTCACGGCGGCCAACCACGGCGCACAGGAGCTGTACGCCCAGGCCGGCTTCCGCGAAACCGGCCGCTACCTTTACCGGCAGGAACGCCCGCGGCGGGGCCTCACCGGCTGCTGAGAATCCAGGACGGCGGGCTAGGCCGCCGGATCCGTCACCGTGATCCGCACCGAGCAGGCATCTGCGGCGGCTTTCTTCACCACGGCGGCCCGGGGCTCGGCCGTGTCCAGGTAGGGCAGGCGAGGCAGGCGCGCGTAATCACGCAGGACGGGTTCCTGGAGGACCAGGTCAGCCAGGGCGCGGTCGCCAGCAGGCACCAGGTATTCAAAGTCTGTTGAGCGGAACACGTCCGCCGCCTGCTGGGCAACAGCCGCCACCAGGGCATCGGCCTGGTTGGACCGGCGGCGGGCGAAACGCTGCTGGGACTGGCCGCCGGCAGCAGTCCGGGACTGGACGTACCGGGTGCCTGCCTTGGACGCCAGGAGCACTCCTTCACTTGCCACTCCCAGCCCGTAGCCGCCCCGCCGCACCAGCAGCAACCCCAGCCGGCGCGGCTGGGAGGCAAGTGCGGCCAGCCGCTCCAGGGGTCCTGCGCCGCGGCCCGGACGTCCATCAGCCGGCCATGGCGCCTGCAGGAGCGCCACAGTGCCGTCTGCCGCTGCGAGCCGCAGGCCGTCATCGCCATCCTGCAGCACATAGCCGCCGTGGGAGGCGCCGAAGCGTTCCGCCCATCCCACCAGACGTGGCCCGGATACGAAGGCCGTCCGTACGGAGGGAGCTGCGCCGGGCGGGCTTTGGGCGGGCATGGTGGTTCCTTCGGGGGGGGGGGTGGGAAAAGCGCGTGGTGGAC